>JAWUYA010000029.1:0-8166 GCA_034111045.1 Colwellia sp.
GAATTGAATTTGCTGGTGCTGTTTATCACATCACCTCCCGTGGCAATGCTCAAAGACCAATATATCTTGATGATACGGACCGGAATAACTTTTTAGAATTATTGGCCGTCGCTTGCAAACGATTTGGCTGGCTTTGTCATACTTATTGTTTGATGACAAATCACTACCATTTATTAATTGAAACTCAGCAGGCGACGCTGTCTAAAGGGATGAAATATCTAAATGGTTGCTATACCCAAACATTCAATCAGCGTCACCGTAGCGTAGGGCACGTTTTTCAAGGTAGATTTAAGTCCATATTAGTTGAGCAAGACTGTTATTTGCTTGAGTTATCTCGCTATATCGTTTTAAACCCGGTGCGTGCTCAAATGGTTCGTTCGGCAAAAGACTGGCCTTGGAGTAGTTATCGCGCTTTGGTTGGCTTGGCAGTCGCAGATGACTTTTTAACCACCGCTGTGATTTTAAATCACTTTGGCGAAAAAAGAGTAAAGGCACAAATGGCCTATCAAGAATTTGTTAAACAGGGCAAGAACCAACCATGCCCTTGGCTGTCTTTAAAAAACCAGATATTTCTTGGTTCGGATCAGTTTGTTGAATTAATGCAAACTAATATTGATGCCTCTCAATCACTTTTGGATATCCCAAAACATCAAAAGCTCAAACCCGCTAAGCCATTGAAGTATTATCAAGATTTACCGATCCCAAGAAATGAAGCCTTAGCCCGAGCTTATTTGTCGGGCCATTATACGCTAACTGAAGTCGCTAATGCTTTTGCGGTAAGTTATGCAACTGTGAGTAGAGCGTTTAAGCATATGAGTGTCAAATGTAAGGCCTGACCCCAGAACTTTTTAAAACTGTTGAATGTTTCATCTGTCACCCTCATTAACTTCTAAAAGATGGATCTTGGCGATCAAGTTTACGCAGCAAACCTGGCCATGCGAGTGCACCGCCCATATTATTAGTGACCTGACTGGCTTGTTCTTTCATTGTTCGGGTAATGGAGTCTGGTACAAAAGTTAACTTGTCTGTTGACTGAGCTTTAAGTTGAATGGCACATGAAGACTCTAATATATACATTGCTAGAAAGGTATCTGCGATGGTTGAGCCACAGGTTAACAAACCATGATTACGTAAAATCATGAAATTATTTTTACCCAGGTCGGCGACTAAACGTGGCTTTTCATCTTCTCGTAAAGCAACACCTTCATAGTCGTGGTAACTTAAGCCGGCTAACACAAACAGTGACTGTTGAGATAATGGTAATAATCCTTCTTGCTGTGCTGACACTGCCACCCCATTTAGCGTATGAGTGTGCATGACACAATGCCCATCTTGTCGCGCTTGATGAATAGCGCTATGAATAGTAAATCCTGCTGGATTAACCTGATACTCAGACGCCATTACCTTGTTGCCATCAAAATCAACTTTCACCAAACTACTTGCGGTGACTTCTTCGAACATTAAGCCATAAGGGTTGATTAAAAAGTAATTTTCACTGCCCGGTACTCTGGCTGAAATATGAGTAAAAATTAAGTCGTCCCATCCATACAATGCCACTAACCTATACGCAGCGGCTAGGTCTACTCGTAATTGCCATTCTGCAGGGCTAACTTGACTTTTAACAAGAACAGTTGGTTTTAATACTTGGTCTGTCATTACATTTATCGCCTTCTTTATATTAACTTTTATTATTACCTTGAAAATTGCATATGAATGTCAACGCTAAAGCACGCATTTTTTAGCCACTTATGCCCAAAGAAAGCCATTACGAAGCACTAGATATTTTCGGCATTTAGCGGGCGTGGTTGCTTTCCATCTATATCAGTGAAACCATAATCCTGAGCAAGCTCTGCGGAAATAAGTACACGACCCGTTTTATTCATCAGATATGCATCGCTGGCAAGTGCGACAACCGCACGGCCAATAAATTGAGGTGATTCTGAATTAGATAAATCCAAATGTTCCGCTGCTTTCATTACGGATTCAGTACGCACCAGACCAGGATACAGAGAAACAGCCGCCACATTATGTTCTCGTAACTCTTGTGCCATACAAGCCACCATTCGATCAGAGGCTGCTTTGGCCACACCATAAGCCACACCTTTATCATTACGTTGAGCGACAAAAAACGAAAGATTGACTATTAATGAGTTATCTTGCTTTATTAATAGCGGTGCAGCAAATACGCTAGTTACATAATGTGCTCTAACTCCTGACTGAAACATAGAATCCCATCGTGAAGTTGGTAACGTCCAAAATTCTTTTTCATTCCAAAACTCAGTACCGTCAGTGTAATGTTCATAACCGCCCCAAACATTATTAACCAAAATATTAAGCTTATTATTATCTGCATTAATTTGTTTAAACACGGCCTTTACTTGAGAATCAATACGGTGGTCACATTGAATAGCGATACATTTGCCACCCAATTGACGAACCTCTTCAACTGTTTGATGTATTGTTCCACCAAGGCATGAAGCGGATTTACCTTCCTTTACTGTCCTTCCTGTAATGTACACTGTTGCGCCAGCTTCACCCAAGCTTAGGGCAATTCCTTTTCCTATACCACGACTTGCTCCTGTGACAAGTGCAACTTTACCTTGTAGTAGTTTCATTTGATTTTCCGTTAAAACTAATAATAATGAGTGGTTTAGTTGAACTATTCAACGAGTGAAAATCGCTCATCGCAGCCCATGGATTTGTTGGCTGAACTTATACTATTTTTTCCATTACAAAATTTGTTAGCATTTGCCCACGTACATCTACCTCTTGCTCTTTAACAACTTTGAAGCCAAAGTGTTCAAAAAAAGGCTTTGCTGTGATACTTACATGAGAATAAAACCTTTTAACACCTTTTCTAGCCCCTTCTTTTAACAACATTAGCATTAATTTTTTACCAATACCGTTACCCTGATGTTGCCAATGACAATAAAAGTGATCAACATAGCCATTATCTTGAATATCAGTGTAACCAACTATTTCATCATCAATAGACGCTATGATCGGCTTGATTGAACGAATACGCTGTGACCATTCTTCCCTATTATAGTCATTAGGTGCCCAAGCTTTAACTTGGGTTTCTGAATAGTCCTTTATATTTACATTGCGAATAGTATTAAAAAATATTTCACGTAATGCCAGTTCGTCACCTGACTGATATTGCCTAATAGTAATCACCTCTACTCCTTTATTCATATAACCAACTTACTTATCATTTAGGCTCATTAAATATAGCAAATGATGATGCGGTCTTTGTTTGTTTTTGCTTAGGTACCTGCTTAACAATAACGTTTGACATATAGCTTGTTGTTTTCGATGACGAGTAAGTCAATAAAAAGCAGATACCCTAATCAGCATCTGCTTTTACATACTTTAAAATCAATCTGTTAAAAAGTAATTACCGTTGAGGTGTAATTAAGTACTTCTCACCTGTCGCTTGTTTAGCATAAGCCGCTATCGATTGTAATTGTAATACCTCAGCCAATGACACTTCATGTGTGTAGTGACTAGCAAAGGTTGTGGTGATTTCATCTGCAACACGTTTACGCATCGCCATTAAAGTTTTAGCATCTAGTTTGCCTAGCGCATTGAATAATAAGAATCCATTGACACCCCAAGCAAAACCGAAGTTACGATTTAGCGTAATAGGACCACGGTTTAATGCGCCATAAATATAAACTTGTTTGAAGGTGTCAGAGCCATAAACACTATGCTCTTTCATATCACGAGCCGCAGCAACCTCCATACAGTTAAGAATGTCACTTGTTAGTTGACCGCCACCAATGGGGTCAAACGCAATAGTTGCACCCGTTTCAATAATCGCCGCAGTTAATTCAGCAAGGAAATTATCACTACTGGAGTTAACCACATATTTTGCGCCCATATCACGTAACAGCGTTTCTTGTTCTGCTTTACGTACTATGTTAATTAAATCGATACCATCAGCGATACAAATACGGTTTAACATTTGACCAAGGTTAGAAGCAGCCGCCGCATGAATAATGGCTTTATGACCCTCAGCACGCATTGTTTCAACCATAGCTAATGCTGTAAGCGGGTTAACAAAAGAAGATGCGCCTTCTTTAGCCGTAGTGCCTTCTTTTAATTCTAAGCAGCTTTGTACATTGGCACATATATATTGACGATACGTTCCACCGCCAATCACAGCAACCATTTTACCCATTAATGCTTGTGCCGCAGGCGATGAGCCCGCTGCTACAACGGTTCCTGCGCCTTCATTACCAACAGGAATGGCTTTATTAACACGCGCTTTAACCGCTGGCATAAACTTAGCTGGAACATCAGCAATAATAACTGAATTTTCTTCAGTGCCTGATTGTGTCGCTGTTGTCATATCACCGGCGCTGAACATAACCGCTAAGTCAGACGGGTTTAATGGCGCAGCTTCAATGCGAATAACAACTTCATTGGCACCCGGTTGTGGCCTTTCGATGTTTTGTAAAGCAAGCGTTAATTTATTATCTTCACTGATGGTTGAAATAAGTTGGATATTTGTATCTGTCATAGGGGTTTGCTCCGGTAAATAATTCAATGGGTTGAACCAATAACTTTATGGTATTGGTTATACTTTATTGGTAATAATAATTTCTATATGGGTTTTTTATCCAGCGTTGGCTGCTTGTATTTGAGCTTTCACCTTTTGCATAAACTCGGGCATGTTTGCCAGACGGTCTGCCTCCACGTTTTGGGCAATGGCAGATTCACTCATGACGTGGTTCCACTCTTTCATTCCAGGGACTTCTGCAAATATATCCCAGCCAAGTTGGCTAGAGCCAAAATGGCTGACAATGGTGTTAACGTAATAAAGGTAAATGTCGGCCATCGTCAATTGTTCACCGCCAACCCAAGGTGAAAACTGACTCAAGCGATTTAAGGCGGTAATTCCACGTTTTAATACCTGCCGTACTTCTGCTGCAACCGCTTCAGGAACTGTAGTGCCTGAAAATGCATAAGGTATAAGTCGTCTGCTTGGCAGTTCCAAATAAAGCTCTGCTATTTTCATAATTTGACGCACAACAGCACGTTCTCCAGCGTTGTCAGGGTATAGTGGAGTTGCAGGGAAAGTTTCTTCGATGTAGTCACAAATAACACTCGACTCTGAAATATTAAGGCCTTCAGGCGTGGTGATAACAGGAACTTTGCCCGCTGGACTGATTGCTAGTAACTCGTTACTACCACCGTACATCAAGTTTTCTTGGAATGGCACTTCTTTGTAGAGAAGTATATGTTTTACTAGGTTGTAATAGTTGCTAGCGGCAAAACCGTGCAAAATAATCATAAATCAGTTCCATTATCAATGTGAATGTTGTTTTTTTAATTACCGAAAAAGCAATTAAAACCCGTGTATTTAAACCGCTGCAAGAAGAGCAAGGTTGCAATGTTTAAGTTAAATGCATTATGACTGGTTTTAATTTGGTTATATATAAGGGAGAATGCGAATCACTGTTGCTTTTAAGGCAATAATAGAGCAAAAAATTAAGATGTTTATTTAATGGAGAAGTTAGTTGGATCAACTACGTGCAATACGCTATTTCAGTAAAGTAGTAGAAACGGGCAGTTTTACCAAAGCGGCGAGTGCGCTTAATGTACCGCCCTCATCATTATCAAGACGAGTTGCTGATTTAGAAAAAAGTTTGGGAGCGACCCTATTAAAGCGTTCAACCCGAATGGTAAAACTGACAGAAGTGGGACAAATTTATTATAACGATGTACAGCAAATATTGAGTCAACTAGAGCAAAGTAATGAAACGGTTCGTAGTTACCAAACAACACCAATGGGCCGTTTACGTATAAGTTCAATGGTGGGTTTTGGTGACAAGATATTGTTTCCTTTGTTAGATAAATTCAGCGCGTTATACCCTGAAATTGTATTAGATGTAAGTTTAAGTGACGAGTTATCAACACTCGGACGTGACGATGTTGATATTGCTATTCGCGGCGGTTATGCTCCAAATGAACGAGTGTTAGCGATAAGATTAATGGACAATAGTTTTATTCCAGTAGCTTCACCAAGTTATTTAGAGAAACACGGCGTGCCTAAAAATGCGATGCAACTAAAGCAACATAATGGTCTTTATTTTAAAGCGCCATCAGGCCCCACGCCTTGGTTATGTAATATTAACGGTCAATGGCATGACGTTTCAGGGCCAGCGTTAGCGATTTCAAATAACGGATCATGGCTGGCGCAAAAAGCCTGTGACGGTGAAGGTATTTTAATGTCAACTCGATGGGCGTTAGCTTCATATCTTCAGTCAGGAAAGTTGCAAGAACTTAAGTTTGAGCATGAGTTAGCTATAAATCAAAATTCTGATATGGCCGTTTATTTGTTGTATCAAAAACAGCGCTACTTAGTACCAAAGGTAAAAGCGGCAGTAGACTTTTTAGTTGAAAGAATAAAAGTAATAAATGAGCATCAAGGGAACGAATAGCAACATAACGTGAAGAGCCACATTACGTTAACCGTTTCCTGATAACAGACGTTCCACCATAGATAAAAACATCAGTGTTTTGATGATTGTTGTTGTTGTCAATAAGTATTCAGACTGAAGGTGAACTAAGCCAACATTGCAGACGGTGTACCTTAGATTGGCGTGGGCATTTATTCTTCAAAATTTGTTACAAGGTGTAGTTGTCTAATTATTACCGCATTATTGGCTTTGGTTTGAAAAAGGAGCGTAGCCTCTTGCTAAGTATGTTAATTTTTAAACTGTAATACTTTTAAATTATTATTGATCTATCAATAAATCAGTAAGCTTATAACCAGTTAAATTCTTTATTACTTTGACAATATAGAACATAAGAGCGCCGAGCATTATCATTGATGGTATTGCAATGATTGGATAACTCATTAAGGTCATATGACCAAGCTCTTCATTAAACGCGACTGTTCCAGCAGGACTAGTTACAAGCCACTTTGCTAACACATAATTCATTACAGCTGAAAAGATAAACGTTAATGCTAATAATTTATTAGCAAACTCTACTTTTGCTTTAAATGCCTCTGTTTGCTCTGATTCATGAAGTTTTTCATATATCAGCTCGACCTTAAACATATATTCATTCAATAATAATTTTGCAATTAATGGTTTACTATACACCCCTGAAAGTATGGTGAAAACAGCTATTAGCGCAGGTATAGACGCCTCTTTGATTGCAAGCCATTGGACACCTAATTCAAACAACGCAATCCCACCCGTTAACAGGGTACTCAAAAAACCAAATGCAGATATTAGGTTCATTTCTTTAGTTCTAAGATAATCATAAGCGGCATACCCAAGCGGGAACGATAAGGCTATGATCAACCCTGCTACGACTCCGAAGTATTCTGGGCTGGAAAACTTCATTAGAATCCATGCAGGTAAGGCTACATTAAAGATGATTTCTACGAAGGGGTTTTTTTTCGGTTTTTCCATTGTCATTTTTTATTTCTACTCTATGTTTTAGGTTCAATTATTAGGTTTTTTTCACGCTGCTGCTTCCTTAATTTTTACAGTGCCGCGTAGCGCATAAACTCACTAATTAGTTGCTTCTAAAGCCCTGCAAACTCAATCGTCACTTATGTATTATACGACAATTAGTTAGATAAATTAAGAGTAATGTAACACGATAAAAACCATCGTCTACAATGAGACTTAAGCGGGCGTTAGCCAGAACTAGCGGCTAATGTAGTCTTTGCCACACTTCAGACATTATAATTTTATTGAGTGTTTTAGTTACTACCTAAGGCTAACTAATACCACAAAGCGGTCTACATTTACGAGTACCCCCTATTTTATGTTCACTTTGATACGATATAGTCCTTTGAGTCTGAATAAAACTATAATTAGGGTGTTCAGACCATGTGCCTATTTCATACGAATATTGATAGACATTGTTTGACTATAAATATTACCAATTAATCGAATAACCTGACTGGCAAAAATGCCACCAAAGCGGCCAGTCAATTTTGAATTATTAACGATCACTTAGTGCGTATACCCGACATTAACCTAAGATTTTTTGCGGTATATTTTCTAATGGATTGACTGTGTCATATTACTGAGAAGTCTCAGTAACAAACCCAAATCAATCTTTCTAAACCCTAACTAATTGATATTGTTTAAAATAGCCTTTAATTCTATGTTGGATATTACTGAGAAGTCTCAG
>JAWUYA010000030.1:0-7602 GCA_034111045.1 Colwellia sp.
ACAGCGAGAAACACAATGGTAATAGGGAGTATCAATTAAACTGACTTGAGTTTTACGTGACTGAGGCATGACAGATCATCCTTGGTTTTTTGTGTACCTTAAATATTAGGACATAACGGCTGTTTTGCTACTTTTAAAAAAATGGGTGTCTTCTTTAGCAGAGGACATCGCAACGGCGGCACTGCGAACAGCATGGTTGTCAGAGGGATAAATGTTGATAGTGGTGTCTCTGGCGCCAATGTTGGCCAGTCAACTGCACCTACTGTTTCAACCTATGTCGACAGCACGCCCATCTTTGCCAACTTTTTATTAAAAGATATTGAACGCGTGGAAATATTGCGGGGACCACAGGGTACCTTATATGGTTCGGGTGCATTAGGTGGGACAGTGCGTTATATCATGAATAAACCCGATGCAGATTTAACTGCAGGCAGCTTTAGAGTAGACGTTGGTCAAACTGATGGTTCTGATGGCAATAACCTTTCTTTTGACGGCATGTTCAACATCCCCCTTACTGATAAATCAGCATTTAGGCTGGCCTTTGCAAAAATTGATAATGACGGTGTGATAGATCAACCCAAAATTTATCAACTAGATGACGGTGGTATTCCACTGGTAGAAGCTGATGATGGCAGTTGTCAAAGTGTTAATGGGGGAGGGTTAACCTCTGATGAAATTCTGGTTAACGGTGCTTGTTATGAAGGTAAAAAAGATGTTGATAGTGTAGATATCACCTATTTTAAAGCCGCTTTTAGTTCTGAGATAACTGACGATGTCGATTTGCTGTTAACGTATCACAATCAAAGTGATGAAGTCGGTGGTCGTCGTTCAGTGACCAATGGCGCAGATTACGATGGTAACCCATACGGTGAATACGATAATGGTTCTGCTTTGTTAGAACAATCAGAACGGGATGTTTCACTGGTTAGTTTAGAAGTATCTGCTGACCTAGGTTTTGCCACTCTCACTTCCAATACCTCGCAATATGAACACGACGGTAACGGCTGGCGTGATAATACCGGTTTATGGGTTTCAGGTGGGCGTGACTGGTATAACGCATGGTATACAGGCAATCCCAGACCGGCATCACATGTAGAGGCTGGTTTTGATGAAAGTGCCTTTGTACAAGAGTTGAGATTAGTGTCAAACAATGATGGTGATGATAAGTTTGATTGGATTGTTGGTGCCTATTATATGGATCAAGAACGTCAAACCAATAATTTTAGCCATTTGCGCGGATTAGAAGAATATGGTGAAGCGTGCATAGCTCTTGGTAACCCTGATAATTGTTCGTCTTGGTGGGTAGGAGCCGAAACTGATAAAGATTTGACCTATATTCGGGATGAAAAATTTGAAGATTTGGCAATATTTGGAGAGTTTTCCTACCATGTCTCAGACGAGTTCACCATCACTACAGGTGCCCGTTGGTTTGACAATACTTTAAAAAACAATACGGCTATTGATGCCTATTATGGTCAACCCAGAGAAGTGCCATCTGTAGCTTTCCCGACCCAAGAAGAAGATGATATTTTACTGAAATTAAATCTTTCTTATGATGTATCAAATGAAATAATGACGTATGCGACATATTCAGAAGGCTTTAGACGTGGTGGGTCAAATGCGATCCCAACCGATGGTCCTTTTGCCGAGTTGAATCCAGAAAAAGCCGAGTTATTCGGCAAAGACACGGTTAAAAATTACGAAGTTGGGGTTAAAGGTTTTACCGGTATAATTTCTTATTCAGCTGATATTTATATGGTGAAGTGGGACGATCCGCAGTTTAACACCGGTACTGCTTACTGGGGCTTCTTCATGGCTCAAAATGGTCAAAGCGCCGAAACAAAGGGTTTAGAGGCAGAAGCTAATATAGCCGTGACTGATCAACTGAATATGCGAGTGAGTTACTCATATACCGATGCTGAACTAACCGATGATTTGATTCAACCTCAAAGTGAAGCCGTTGTTGCCACCGCAGGTGCACAGTTACCAGGTGTGGCTGAAAATGTGTTTTCAATTAGCCTAACCCACAACACCGAAGTGATGGAAGGTATTGAAATGGTCAGTCGATTGTCGGGTTATTATCAGTCTGATACCGTAAATCACATTTCAATTAATAGTTCGATTTATGATGAGTTTGATGGGTTTTCAATTTGGAATGCTTCGGTTCAGTTCTTAAAAGACAATTGGGCATTATCAATTTATGCGAAAAATCTGTTCAATGAAAAAGGCATTACAGGTAGTTACCCAAGCGCATATTTATCAACAGATACGGGTGTTTTTGAAAATTATTATGGCAATAACCAAAAAGACTATATTGCACAACCTATGACCATAGGTGCATCATTGTCCTATAAGTTTTAAAACTCAAATAGGCCGCCAAGTTTTGTCTTGGCGGTTTATTTCTTAGTGGACTCATTGCATGACATTGTGCTTATTTATAAAATAATTTCAAAGTAACATTGATTAAAAATTTATGAAAAATACAGCTCACATGTCAGCCAAAGCCTTACTTATTAATGGTTGGGAAGCGCTAAAAAAACAACAAATAAAACATGCTATCAGTTTGAGTCAGCAGCTAAATCAGCAATATCCGGATCACAGCGAAGGATGGTATTACACAGCTCAAGTTGCCGTCAGTATTAATAATAAACCGGCTGCAGAACAAGGGTTAAAAAACGCTTGTAAATTAGCCCCTGCGAATATCAGTCTCAAGATGATTTTGGCTAACTTTTATTTGAGTAATGATGACTTTAAACAATCTAAAATTCAGGCTCTGGAATTAGATGAGTTATTGCTCAAAGCCACAGAACATAATCAACTCGCTTTATTGTTTTCAAAACTTAACCTTGTTGATCAAGCCATTAATCATTATCAACAAGCAATAACCTTAGACAGTGAAAATCATGAACATTATTACAGCCTAGCGACAGTGCTTCGTTTTGCTGGTGACTTAGCTTTAGCTGAACAACATTTAGATAAAGCTGTGACACTGGATCCGCTGGACATTGATGCCCATGTCTTAAAGGTTGATCTGAGAAAACAAACACCCGAAAACAATAATATTAATAACTTGTCTGAGTTATTAGCAACAGATATAGCGGTTAAAGACCGTGTTCAAGTCTATTTTTCACTGGCTAAATCTTACGAAGATTTGGCAGATTATCAGCAATCATTTGTTCATCTAGAGCAAGGAAACAAACTTAGACGTAAACACATCAATTACCATGTGAAAACCGATGTAGATACTATGTCTGATATTTGCCACGTTTTTAATCCATTGTGGTGGAGCAAACACAAAGGTAACGGGCTAAATGCTTCAAAATCTAGTTCATCCATTACCCCCATTTTTGTTTTAGGAATGCCCCGTACTGGATCAACCTTAACTGACCGCATTCTCAGCGCTAGTGATAACGTAACTTCCGCGGGAGAGTTAGATAACTTTGCACAGCAGTTAACGAAACAAGTTAATAAACAACTATCACCAGCAGAACGTTCGAAAAAGTCTTTTATATTGGCTGCTAGCCAAATAGATTATGGCCAACTGGGTCAAGATTATTTGTCTTCTGTCACAGCACGTATTAATGAGGTGGGTATTGGCGGTAAAACTCACTATTTTATTGATAAATTACCTTTTAACTTTTTGTATGTAGGGCTTATTAAAGTAGCGTTGCCACAAGCTAAAATTGTGCACGTGACACGCAACCCAATGGACACTTGTTATGCGGTCTATAAAACCTTGTTTCAGCACGCTTATCCATTTTCATATCAACAACAAGAACTCGCAGATTACTTTATTTCCTATCAGAAACTTATGCAGCATTGGTCACAGCTAGCAGATTTAGAGATTCATCAACTTAGTTACGAACAACTTGTTGGCTTTCCTAAAGAAGCAGGTGGAAAGCTATATCAGTTTTGTGGTTTAGACTGGCAAGACCGTTATCTTGATATTTCATCGCAGCAAGGCATGGTTAATACTGCAAGTGCCAGTCAAGTAAGACATGATATCCATCAAGGTTCGCTGCAAAAATGGCAACACTATGAGCAGCAACTCACACCATTAAAAGTGCAATTGGAGAAGGCAGGAATTGTTTGCGATTAATTAAATTGATCTTGTTATGGATTGTTATGGTGGTTTTTTTTGCTCACTCTGACAATGCTTCCTCCCTTGAGCGAAAGCATTTAACCTATGCTCAACTTAGTGTTAGCTCCAATGTCGACATTGACCAACCGTTATCATTAAACGCAATGACGGTTCCTGAGCAGCCAACCCCTTCTAAATTGCGTTTACAGGGCAGCTTTACTTTTTCACCAATAAAAGAGCTTGCACACTTGGCATTAGTTGAAGAAAGTGACGCTTATCATTTTGAACGCAGAACGAGACCTGCTGCTTTTACGCAAGCGCGAGTTTTATTACCGGATTTATCGATAGACTTTGTGCAATCCGGGCAACACATCATCCCAACGAAACGAGTCTTGCAATTGAGCGAACATGCTAACTGGGATTATATAGTGGGTGTCGGTGATATTTGGCAGGAACTTGAAGACGGGGATTACTCCCGTATATCGATGCCTTTTACTTTGGTAGAGAAAAATCAAAATTGTGTACATAACGGCGCATTAAGTTTTTTAGTGGATGAGCACGGTAAAACCACAGATTTTTATTATCAAGTCAGCAGTGAAACATGCCTCTATTATAAAGCTGATATGTGGGGGAAAGGCCAGGCAGCTTATACTGAAAAAGACATAGCGGGTGCGAATAAAGTCGTTGATGAGTATCGTCTTGAACAAAAAAATCGCATTCCCACACAACCACTTAGTCACCTAAAACAACAATATCCTGATATTAATTTAGATAACATTACTTTATCACATTCGATATCCGCTTTAGATTTATCGAGTGTGGGGGTGATACTGAATGACCAGCATTATGTGTCTGATTGTATGACCCGGTTTGGCCCTTATCCATTTTGTTCGCAGTTAGTCTTACCATCATATTCAACTGCAAAATCAATTTTTGCCGGTATCGCTATGATGTATTTAGAGCAAGTATATCCCACTATTTTTCAGCAAAAGATCAGTGATTGGATAAAAGAATGCAAAGTAGAAAAATGGCAAGGTGTGACTTTTGGTCATTTACTAAATATGAGCACAGGTAACTATCAATCCACTGGGCATAGTGTTGATGAAGCCGCACCCCATAGCCAAATGTTTTTTAAAGCAAAATCACACCAAGAAAAATTAAACTACAGCTGTGGGCAGTTTGCATACCAAAGATCTCCAGGCAGCACCTTTGTTTATCACACCTCTGATACCTATCTACTTGGAAGCGGACTAAATTATTTTTTAAACGCTCAACTAAAAAAATTAGACTTACAAGTCACAACCACTGTCTTCGAGTATGTTTTCAAGGAGAAATTATGGCCGCTATTGCAATTAAGTCCCGTGGCTTTTACTTCCCAAAAAACAGCTGATGAAGAACAACAAGCGTTTACTGGTTATGGCCTGTTTTTCATTCGCGATGACATTGCCAAATTGACTCACTTTTTAATGGCGCAGGCAAACCATCAAGATGGATATTTGTTTAGCCAACGATTACAAAAAACATTACAGCGAAATCTGACAGGTGACGAGTTAAACACTCAGTATGAGTTTATTCGTTATACCAATAGCTTTTGGAAACAGAATATTAGTGGTTCTCTTGATTGTGAAAATGCCACTTGGTTACCTTATATGTCTGGCTACGGAGGCATAGCCATCGTTTTAGCGAAACAGAATATGCAGTATTACTATTTTAGTGATAGTAACCAACATAACTGGCGGGAGGCCACTAAAGAGTTAAATAAAATCACACCGCTTTGTCGGTGATAACTATTTTCCATCAAACTACCTTATAAAGGCTTGAATAATAATGACACAGATCCCCCCTGATGCCGATAACGACACAACGCCAAAGTCAGACACTGAAACAAGAAAAAATAAGGTTGAACAAAATGGAATGTTAGCGCGAATAATGCTGGCCTTTCTGACCACTGCCGGTATTTTTTACATTAATATCATGCCTGCTGTAGTGAGTGGCTTAAAAGAGGGATTAGCTTTTACCAATCAACAAGCTGGTTTTGTAAGCTCTGCCAACTTATACGGTGCAGCCATTGGGGCGTTAACGGCCGTTTTTTTAATCAAACGGATTAATTGGCGTGTATGGTCATATGTATTATTAATCAGTTTGGTTGCCATAGACGGCATTTGTATATTTATAGAAGATCCGACTTTAATGGTTGTTGTCAGGTTTATACATGGTTTAACCGGTGGGCTGTTAGTGGGTATAGGATTTGGTATCATTTCACGTACCACTGAAGCCGACAAAACCTTTGGTTATCTGTTATTTATTCAATGGGGATTAGGCGGTTTGGGTTTGATGTTTTTACCTGAATTAGTGCCAAATTATGGCACTGCGGCTTTGTTTATGTCTTTAATGACTTTTACCTTAGTCACTTTATTGATGATGCCATTTATCCCACATTATAAAATAGAGCAAAATCAATCCACTCATCAGTCTAAGACTCCACTGAACAAAACTCTGCTTATTTTAAATCTTCTCGCCATCTTTCTATTTCAGGCTGCGAACATGGGATTGTTTGCTTACATAATAGGGCTAGGAAAAGCACAAGGTTTAAACATAGAGTTTATGAGCCCCGCGTTAGCATCGGCAAGTTGGTTTGCATTAATAGGTCCATTTTTAGTTATTATTATTGGTACTAAATACGGTCGTACCATACCCTTAGTGACGTCAATTTTAATCACAGCAATATGTAGTTGGTTGTTACATTACAGTGAAAGTTCTGAAGTATATTTAATTGCCAATATTATCATTGGAGTGACTTGGGCGTTCGCACTGCCATATATGTTTGGTATTTGTTCGGAACTAGACAAAGCTGGGCAATTAGCCGCTTTGGGAGGTTTTGCATCTAAAGTGGGGCTTGCAACAGGACCTATGGTGGGCGCACTTTTATTGACTGGTGAAGAATATAATTTGGTTATCAACGTGGCGGTTGTTACGTTAATACTTTGCGCAATATCAGTGATAAAACCAGCCAAGTTATTAGATACGAAGCGCTCTTAAAGGGCTGTTTTTTTCTATAATTTTGTACGTATAAAATATAGCTAAAAAACGTTGATAAATACAAGTCAGGTATATAACTGACTTGTATTTTATCGAGATGGATAACGCCGGACATATATTAGATGTACGGTAAATATTGTGATTGTTAAATGTTCCAAACGAAGAAGTTCAAATATTGTCCATCGAAAATTTATTAGTCCCAATCAAAACATTTTGTAATTATTCAGCGTCTTTTAAAACCACAGATTGACGCGCAGGACTTATTCTCGCGAATACGCGCAAACTCCTTCTATTTCTATGGGTTTTTAAACTTTGTAATATCAGGAGTCAGCCTGAAGCATGTTAACTTGTTTCAGGCACTTCGTTAGCAAATGCTGGTAGTTTGCCATCAAATAGCAAGCTCATTGCCTCACTGCTGCTTACGCCATGCTTCTGGCAGGTTGATAGATACCCTCGTATGCGACAGAAAATTTCTGCACCTT
>JAWUYA010000031.1:0-66956 GCA_034111045.1 Colwellia sp.
ATTTAATGATGCGATATTACTATTAACGACTAATGCCATGATAATGCTCCTAAGTATGAACCTAACGTTATTGATAATTAAGGCTGTTAAGTTATTCGTTTAATGCCTCTTACCCCTGTTAACGACAGACAAACAAATAACATTAGTATTTTTATTTTTATTTTTATTTTTATTTTTATTTTATAAGTCATCAGTAACGTAAAAACAAAAAAACCTCCGAAGAGGTTTTTTTAACTATCGATAAAAATCAAAAATAATTTTACTGCAATAACGATAATGCTATTTGTGGTTGCTGATTAGCCTGCGCCAACATAGAGCTTGAGGCTTGCTGTAATACTGAACTCCTAGCTAATGCCGCACTTTCTGAAGCATAATCAGTATCTAATACCCGAGAACGAGAAGCGGATAGGTTTTGCGAGGTATTATCGTTACTACGTATAACAGATGAAAACCGATTTTGCTTAGCACCTAAATCAGCACGGGTAGCTGTAACTTTTGATAAGGCTTGATCAACTTGTAAAATAGCCGTTGAAGCACCAGCAGCCGTTGAAATAAGTGCGGCACCTGAAAGCATAGTAGGTGCTGAAAAATTAGTTGGTATTGACATTCTGATTTTTTGTCCTGCATCAGCGCCTATCTGGAAGTCTTTGCCAACATAACTGCCGTTTAATAGTTTCTCACCACCGAAGCTGGTATCATTTGAAATACGTGTTAGCTCGGTTTCTAGTTCAGTGAACTCAGAGTCTAGTGCTTTTCTATCCGCTTGACTGTTTGATCCATTCACTGCCTGAACAGCCAATGTTCTCATTCGCTGTAACGCATTAGTGTATTCATCTAATGCACCTTCAGCCGTTTGTGATAAAGAAATACCATCATTGGCATTTCGAGTTGCTTGATTTAAGCCATTAATTTGAGCTGTCAAGCGGCTTGTGATTTGCAACCCTGCGGCATCATCTTTCGCGCTATTAATACGTTTACCTGAAGATAAACGTTCGAAGTTTGTTTCTAGTTCGTTTGATGAACCATTTAATTGACGTTGCGCATTCAGTGATGCGATATTACTATTTACGACTAAAGCCATTGCTATCATCTCCTAAGTTTAGGTAGTGGTTCAATTGCTGATAACAACATTTATTTGGAACCACGATTCATATAATTTTTGACACATATCAAACTATGCATATTGTGTGCCTATAATTAAAAAACTAAATATAATTAAATAAAGACAAACTTTTAATTTGTACAAACGTTTGCTGAGCCGCTTGTAAAGCTATTTTTGACTGCTCAAAAGTAGAAATCGCTTTAGCAAAGTCTAAATCTTCAATATTCGATTGCCCTTTTGCTAAGTTTAATTCTCTGTCTAAATGATTATTCTCTTGATTATCAATTAACTGCCCACGAACCCCAGCGTCTGTTCTACGTGAAGTCATATGGTTTAGTGTGCTATTAAGTTGTGAAAGAATGGCTTCATAATTAACACTATGTTGTATTGGGTCGACAGGAGATGTACCGGTATTCATCCAGTCTATCGCTGATTTTATCGTGTCAAAAACACTAATATTTTGTTGAGGAGTGAGGTCAAATTCATCTCCCGGCAAAGGGTTGCCGCTTATCTGAACCTCAACACCATTAAAGGCAATCGTTTGCCCTGACGTATAAGGTACAGTAGGATAAACAGTTGCACCTAAACCATCCGTAACAGTTACATTACTAGGTGTACTAAAGACAAATTTATAATCAGGTGGATTGGTTACTGCATCATAAGCACCGGGGTCAGCAATCACTGCTTTGGTAACCGAAATACCAGAGGCATTATTGACATAGCTAGTTGAGAAGGATCCTAATGGGTTTGGCACATTTTCAAATGCCTCATCACCAGGCTGATTAATATTAACCATTACATTTTTTGCTATTTGTAACTCACGAACACCATTATCACCTAAATAGTTTACCGTGCCATCAGGTTCCTTAGCAAAGGGCTCAACATCAACTTGATAGCCAGAAAAAATATAGCCGCCAGTTTCATCTCTACTATTAGCAACATTCAGCATTTGTGATTGGCTATTTTCTGCTAATTTAGCAAGAGACTTTACATCACTATCAGATAATGTACCGTTATTAGCTTGGATAAAAAGTTGTTTCAATTGTTGAATAATATCTTCACTTGTTGAAAATGAGGTATCTAGTAAATTATTTCGATTTTCCGCTTGAATGATATTACGCTGATATTTCTCAATACCTGCTAGTTCATCCTTATAACCTGCTAAAGTACCATAGGCTACAGCATCATCTTTAGCTGAAAGCACTCGCTTACCACTAGACAAATATTGTACTTGTTCATTAACATCAGATTGCTTATTACTAAGCTGAAGACTATTTTGATAATAAAACTGCGACGTAGAAACTCTCATTCGTTAACTCCTGCTCTGCTGTTATCTAGTAGCTGATAGTAAAGTGTCAAAAATAGTATTTGCCACCGAAATAATCTGGGATGCGGCTTGATAGGCTTGTTGGAATTTCAGCATATTGGCCGCTTCTTCATCTAAATTAACCCCTGATGGTGATTGGTTACGGTTATACGCTTGGGTAAATAATGCTTGAGCTGTGTCTGCATCAAGCTCTGCAGAGCTTGCTTTTGAGCCAATTACTCCGGTAGTTTTTGTCAAACTCTGACTAAAAGTTTCTTTGCTGCCATTAACAATGCCTAGCTCTTGTGTTAATGCCATAGCAACTGCATTAGACGCGTTACCCACACCAAAAGCGTCGTCAATAACAAATTGTTCAGGCGCATTTGCTCCACTACCTGAAGGTGAGCCGGTGATGTCAACCGTAAAAGCCGCCGTTGCTGGGGACGGTGGTAAATCAATACTTTGAGAAGGGGGGGTATAAGTCATCGGGGCAGATGTTACCCCTGCATTGTTGGTATAGGTATAGGTAAATACCCCTGCATTTTCAACCACATCTATACGCATTGGCATGGCGGCTCTTGCCGTTATTGGGTCTATCATAGTGCTAATGGTGACTTCACCGGCACTGATATTGTTGGCCGAAGGAGTAATCGCTACGGCACTGCTGGCAGCAATCCCTGCTGGGTCTTTGAGCGTCACCTTCATATTAGCGGCACCGTTCTCTGTAGGTCTTATCAGATAAGAGTCATCATTGGCGGGCGCACCGCTATCTTCAACAAACTCAAATCCATAAGCGGTTGCATATGTGCCTGCGCCAGGAGCACCTAGGTTGGTTGTTGAGCCGTTATTCATGTTAGTCATTAGGTAGTCTGTGCCGTTAAAGCGCACTTCAAATTCATCGCTCGGCACTTTTGATACATCGGTAATATTAAGGCGAGATTGTAAATTACCAGCATTATTCGATGGTGATAAAACTCTCGCTTGTTGGGTTGCTAATGCATTGATGTCAGTGAAAAAATCCGCACCTTGCTGAGCATTTAAATCTAAGCCATTGGCTTGCGCGCTATTTAATGTTTCTGACACCGCCATTGCTAAACGGTTAATGTCTGTACGCGCTTGCCCCAAGTGTTGATCTCTAAAGGTATATTTTGCTTCGAGTGAACCGCCCAAAACTGAACCATTTAATGCCACCGTTGAATGTGGACCCACTAATCGTAATTGGGTTTGGAGAGGATCCGGATCGCCCGCATCTACCCTAACGGTTAAGGGGGTAATACCGGCAACTAGCGTAGTGCCTCTACCAATCATTACCGTCATTACACCAGAAGAGTCTTCAATGGTACTGACTTTGGTAAATTCTCCGAGTTGGCTAATGAGCTGATCTCGTTTATCTAACAAATCATTAGGTTGACCTGATAACGATAAATTTTGATTACGTAAAACGGCTTCATTGATGTTGGCCAACTCAATTGATATGTCTGAAATTTTTGTCGCCATTTGTTCTATCTCACCGTTAAGTGATTTTTCTATGCTATCAAAGTTGTCGTTCAGCGAACGAAAATTATTACTTAGCGTATTCGCTTGATTAAGGGTGATATTTCGCAGGGCTAAGTCGTTTGGGTTATCAGCCATACCATTAACTGCTTGGTAAAAAAGATCGACCGATGAGCCAATCGCCTCACCAGAAAATGCCATGATGTCATTCAATTGCGTTAAATCGGCATGAGTTGAGTCAGCATTTGATGAGTTAGAGTGATTTAATAACTGTTCTTTATAAGAGAATTGATCATAAATTCGGGTAATATCTTCAATATAGGTGCCTGTGCCTATAAAGTTAGTACCAGAGGTAAGTCCAGAAGCCGCATTTTGTTCAGCTCGCTGACGGTTATAACCTTCAGTATTAACATTGGCAATGTTATGACCTGTGGTGGCAAGTTGTTGCTGCGCTGATAATAACGCGCTAACACCGCTCTGGTATAAACTAATCGACATCTCTTATACTCCTAAAATCGTTAAATAACGGCTAGTAGCAACGTTTATTTATTGATTATTTAATAAGCCTGAGACTGTGCGAAGTGTTGCCATAATTTTAGTGGCATAATTGGGATCGGTCGCATAGCCTGCTTTTTGTAAACCATGCAGGAAATGTTCCACATTGCCTGAATTTTCTAGTGCAGATTTATAACGCTCACCTGACGATAGGAAGTTGATATAATCATTAACACTTTCTGTTAGGGTGTCATAACGCCTAAAGGGCGCTGATTTTTTGACTAAGGCCCCTTGTTCAAACTCTAAGGTGTCTTTGTTTATTTTTTCGCCTTGCCAACGGCTGTCTGCCTTAATATTAAAGAGATTATTCGAACTTTGACCTTGCTCAGATTTTATTATTTTTTGTCCCCAACCTGTCTCTAACGCCGCTTGGGCAATAACCACTGCAAAGGGCACTCCCAGTTTTTGTTCAACTGTTTTTGCTGGTGCCGTTAAGGCGCTAACAAAATCCTTAGGTTGGTTGAAGTGTTGTTGGCTTAATTGGCTCGTTGCTGCCATGTTGACACTAGCTAACTGGCGGTTATTTGACGCTGTATTATCACTAACGCCTTCGGGTTTAGTTACTGCGAGGTGAATCCCATGAACATGAGTTGCCTCTGGGAATGGTTTACTTTGACGGTTGGTATGTGCTGTTACGCCAGCTAAGGCATTAAATTCTGTCTCTTTGGCCAAGGCATAATTTTTAGCCAAGGTTTTTTGACTCGCTAAATTACCGTCATTTCTTAACACACTGTTAGGAGTGAAGTTATCGTCGCCACCTAACTGACGAACAATAAGCTCTGAGAGGCCTAACGAGCCGTTAGATGAAAGCTCCATCGCCATTTGCTGATCATGCATTTCACGATACGACTTGCTTGTTTCAGAGTTAAAAGGGCTGTCAGACGCTAATACGTCTTGTGCCTTACGCATGCTTTTTAAGAGCATTTGCATAAATATGGCTTCAAATTGCTGGGCAGCTTCTTGTAATGCCGCTTTCTTTTCTTCGGCATTACCGGTTTTAGCATCCATTCGAATGGTGTTTAAGCCATTGAGTTCTAGAAAGTTTCGTGATTCTGCTAATCGATTATCCATAAGTGTTAGTATTGATCATTAAATAACGATCAATTGCCCCCTTAATGCACCCGCTTGATCTAACGCTTCTAAAATAGCCATCACATCACCAGGACCTGCTCCGACTTCATTAATCGCTCGTACTAAGGTATCTAAAGTCACCCCTGGGTCAAAAATAAACATACGGGAGTCACCTTCATTGACATTAACGTTTGATTGCGTGGTTGCCACCGTTTCACCCTCAGCAAACGCATTAGGCTGAGACACCGCTTGAATTTCATTTATCGTTACAGTAATACCGCCATGGGTAATTGCCGCCGGAAGTAAACGGACATTAGCGCCAATGACTATGGTGCCAGTGCGTGAATTAACGATAATTTTTGCCGCCGGTGATGAAGGTTCAAATTCAAGGTTTTCTAACACCGATAAAAAACTGACTCGGTCTGCGACATCTCTTGGCGCGGTTACTTCGACCGAGGTTGCATCAATAGCTCTGGCTGAGCCTTCGATAAAATCATTAATTGCATCGGATAAATTTTGCGCGGTGGTAAAGTCAGAACGACGTAAATTAAAGGTGATATGGTCACCTGAAGAAAAAGGTGATTCGACTTCACGCTCAACAATTGCGCCATTTGAAATACGACCAACGGTGGGTGTGTTAACCAATACTTTAGAGCCATCTAGCCCCTCAGCACCTAAACCACTGACAATTAAACTGCCCTGAGCAACCGCATAGGCATTACCATCAAGACCCATTAATATGGTTTGCATGAGTGTGCCACCACGTAAATTTTTTGCACTGCCCATTGATGAAACAGTAACATCTATGGTTTGGCCCGGTTTAGCAAAAGCAGGTAACTCGGCATGTACAGCAACGGCGGCAACATTTTTAATTTTTGGTTTTAAATTTTCAGCCATCGTTATGCCAAAATTGCTTAACATGGTTTTAAAACTTTGTTCTGTAAAGGGCGACTGTTCACCGGTTCCGGGTAAACCAACGACTAAACCATAACCGATCAATTGGTTATTGCGCACACCAGCAACGTCAGCTAAGTCTTTAATGCGCTGTGCCTGAGCCGACAATGTCACACACAGTATAAGAAGGGTAATTACTGCTTTCATGTCAATACCTATAAAGTTAACTATTTGATTACTTGTATAAAACTACAACGGCCACCAAGAACTATTAAAAAACTTGGTTAACCAACCTTGTTCGTTAATATCAGCAAAAGTGCCTGTGCCGGAATACTGAATACGGGCATTAGCCACTTTATTTGAATAAATAGTGTTATTAGAGCCAATATCTTTAGAGCGGATCACACCGGTTAAGCGAATATATTCATTACCGTTATTTAACGTCATCCACTTTTCACCACGGATCATTAAATTACCATTAGGCAGCACTCTTAACACATGCACGGAGATATTACCGCTCAAGCTATTGCCCTGATTACCTTTTGACTCTCCTTTAAAGTTTGATTGTTGAGCCAAGCCAAACTGAAGTGAATTACCATTTAGGGTAACCGGACTGCCATTTAAGCCGATAAGAGGATCGAGTGTGGCGCTATTGCTTTTTTTCGTTTCCGTTTTAGCATTCTTATTAGCGCTGGTTTGTTCACTTAAAATAACTGAAATAATATCGCCAACGCGATGTGCCTTCGAGTCTGAATAAATGTTATTGATATAATTAGGTTTAAACAAAGACCCCGTTGCCACCATAGGCTCGTCTTCCATTTCAGGTAAGATAGGCGCAAAGTCAGGATCATTGGGTAATACTTTGGTTGCTTCAATCGCTGCACAACCGGTCAATAACGATAAAAGAATGATCAATACAATTGACTGTTTCATGTCAAATTCCTCAAATATTAAAGCTGCTGATTGATGTAACTGAGCATTTCATCAACCGCTGAGATGACTTTTGAGTTCATTTCATAGACGCGTTGAGATTCAATCAAGTTCACTAACTCTTCAGTGGTATTGACGTTGGAGGTCTCTAACGCTCCTTGCACTAACATACCGTAGCCACCTAGGCCGGGAATCCCTTCTTGGGGATCACCACTGACTGCGGTTTGAATATATAAATTTTGCCCAACCGGCTGTAACCCTGTTGGATTGACAAAATTAATTAAATTAATTTGGCCAATAACCGCATTTTCTGCTTCACCCTGTATACGAACAGAGACTTCACCGTCTTGTGAAATAGTAATTTGGGTGGCATCTTGCGGGATAGCGATTTGTGGCTGCAGTAAATAACCAGCGCCCGATGTCACTAAATTGCCTTCATCGTCCATACCAAACTGACCATTTCGACTGTAAGCCGAACTGCCATCAGGCATAGCTATTTCAAAAAAACCTTCGCCTTGTATTAACAAATCTAAGGAGTTGTCAGTTGTTAATAAGTCACCTTGACTATGAATTTTTTGAGTGGCCACTACTTTTGTGCCTGCTCCTAACATTAAACCTGAGGGCAATGCCGTGTCTTGCGCTGAACGACCACCCGGTTGGTTAATGGTTTGGTAGAGTAAGTCTTCAAAAACCGCCCTACTTTTTTTAAAGCCAATAGTGCTAGCATTTGCCAAGTTATTTGAAATAACGGCAATATCTTTTGTTTGAGCATCTAAGCCCGTTTTACTTATCCATAATGCAGGATTCATATGTCACCTCAGGTTTCAATCTATTCTCTTAAATCGACTTAAAATTTATTAAGTCTTGTTAAATCTTGTTAAATCTCTATGGCTATCAGTTCAATTAACCCGTTGGGGCATTTTTAATAAGACCAGCCCTGATTAGAATGCACGGAGTAATGAAGCCGCACTCTTATCAATTTCTTCGGCTGTGGCCATCAACTTGAGTTGCATTTCAAATTGACGTTGCAAGGCAATCATGTCGGTCATTTCAGAAATAGCACTAACATTACTTGATTCAAGTGCGCCGTTTTGCATTTTCACATTAATATCAGCAATGGCATCAACCCCATTTTTTTGTCTAAATAAGCCATCATTACCCTTCTGCATTAATCGAACATCTGGATTAACAAACTTAATGCGAGCCACTTCAACTTGTTCAGTAATCGGAGCACCTTCAGGCTGAACCATAATGGTGCCATCATTAGCTATTTCAATATTTTGTACCGGGAGGGGTAAGTATATAGGACCTGCGTCACCAACAATTAATTCACCCTCATGGGTTTGTAAAGCGCCGTCTTCGGATATGCTTAAGTGACCACTGCGTGAATAAGCTTCTGAGCCATCGGCTGCTTGAACCGAAAAAAAGCCGTCACCGGTGATGGCAATATCTAAGTCACGTCCGGTTGTCAATAAAGCGCCACTGTCAAAATTTTGGCCAGAGCGTTCGGTCATCGAAAAAACCCGTGTTGGCATACCTTCACCAAAGGCTTGCAGAGCTCGAGCCTGGGCTAAATCAGCCTTGAAGCCCGTAGTTTTTGAGTTAGCTAAATTATTGGCCGTTACTGATAAGGCATGCATATTTTGTTTAGCACCACTCATCGCAATGTAAAGCATCTTATCCATAGTAATTTCCAAAAATTAAAATCGTTAATAAGATAAATGCAAATAAGATGCCAATAAATGGGCTTCGAGTTAAGAGTAGTGAATTGGTGATGGTATGGGCTATGGGCTATTATATGAAAAAAATAAAAAACGGCCAGTCAAGTGATAAACATCACTTGACTGGCCGCTCAAAACATTAACGACTTGTTATCTGATCTGTAATATCGTTTGATTCAACTGATTATCGACCTCTAGCGCTCTTGAGTTGGCTTGAAAGTTTCGTTGCGCTGAAATTAAATTGATCAGCTCTGAGGTTAAATTCACATTCGCTTGCTCTAAGGCTGAAGAGTTGATCGTACCAAAAGTACCGGTTCCCCCCTCACCTGCTAGCGCTTCACCAGAAAGAATACTTTCTTTCCAGCCCGTATTTCCGACCTGACTTAAGCCTTGTTCGTTAGAAAAGTTGACCAAAGCAATTCGTGAAAGAGGTTGTGAGGTACCATTACTGTAGGTGGCTCGCACTAAACCATCCGAACCAATGTCAATGCCGGTTAGTCGGCCAACGGCTAAGCCATCTTGACTTAATGCCGTCACTTCAAAGCTAGAGGCAAATTGGGTCGGTTCATTAGGATTGGGAGAATTAGGGTCTAAATTAAAATCAATACCCACCGTTTGATTGGTATCAGCACCATTAGGTAAATAATTAGTAAAATTTTCTGTGACCATACCACCATCAGCTACGTCTGGCTGTTGTGAAAGAAAATCACCCGAGGCATTAAACGTTAAACGACCACCAATAACACCTGTCGGGGCTAAAGGACCAGAAGTCATGCCACCTGTCCGATTAGAGGCGGTAGCATCACCATTGGGATCTTGTAAATTAATAACTTCACCATCAACCGCAGAAAACACAATCCATTCATTAGGATTGGTTGCAGGATCATCTTTAATAAAGAAGTAAGTCATAATATGACTATCACCTAGTGAATCAAAAATGGTAATCGATGTTGAGTTATTATACGTTAATGGATCATCGGGATCAAAGTTACCCGGTGTATTCGCAATATATGAATCACCTGCAGGTAAGTTCATCCGGATATCAACTTCACTGGTTTCAGTAGGTGCACCTGATGCCGTTGGTATACGAATAGGCTCAGCCGTACTTAAACTCACCGATGCTGAGGTACCATCAGGATTGACAGGAAATCCTAATAAATGACCACCTTGGGAGTTAACAACAAAGTTATCATTATTGAGTTTAAACTGTCCGGCCCGTGTATAAGAGCTTTCTAAACTATCTAATTCCGGCACAGTAGCAAAAAAACCATTACCCGTGATTGCTAAATCAAGGGCATTATTGGTAAATTGAATACTGCCTTGAGAAAATTGTTGCGCAACATCTGAGGTTAATACCCCGTCACCCACTTTAGTTGAGCCTGAAGCCAGCAATGACGCTGCATATACATCAACAAACTCTGCTCGCGATTCTTTAAAGCCGACGGTGTTAACGTTGGCAATATTATTTGACGTAACGTCAAGATCTTTTTGAGCAGCGTTTAAACCGCTCAATGCTATATTAAATGACATATTGACACCTCATTCTGAATTTTTTTAAATTAATTTATTTAATGACTTCATCATTATTTTATTTCTACTGGCGCTAACCCTGCGCAACTTCAACCACATCACTGAGTGCCATGTTACTGCCACCATTGAGGTTTAAAATAATACTGCCTCCGGCACCTGCAAGTGTGACACTTTCAACATTACGATAGGTCATAGCTTGTAACTCAGAGGCTTCACCGTCTACTAAACCAGCCACTCTAAATCTATAAGCGCCTTCAGGGGCTGATTTGCCGTCACTGGTTTGACCATCCCAATTGAACACAAAACCACCTGCAGGTACATTACCTACAGGCACTGTTTGGATAATTTCACCGGCTATATTCTCAACATAGATATTAACGTTACTCGCAGGGCTTTCTGTCACCACCTTACCCTTAGCAGTGTCACCTTCGCCCATGCCAAAAATATTGTCATTAACTAGTACACTACGGCCAACAAGTGATGAAGCTTGTAAGGCTTGACTTGATGTCATTGAATCCGCAAAACTGCCGAATTTTTTGTTTAACTCGGCAACACCATCGGTCGTTGAAAACGCGGTCATTTGTGAAATCATTTCATTGTTATCAACAGGCTTTGTCGGGTCTTGATTAGCAAGTTCTTGTGTAAGCAAAGCAAAAAAATCGGCTTGCGTTAACATGCCATTGCTTCCCTCGTTGGCAACCTTATAATCTTCGTTTTTCCAACGAATGCCATCTAAGGGATTAGTACCGTTTACTGTTTCCATTTTCCACTCCTAGAATGTGTCACATGCTTTGCTTATTTATCACAATTAAACGCTATTTATCAAAGATTTAAGTGATAAATAGTTACTTATCCCGTTATTTACCAAGTTGCAGCGTCTTATTCAGCATGTTTTTTGCTGACTCGGCTAACTGCACATTCGTTTGATATGAACGTGACGCTGAGATCATATTGGTCATTTCTTCAATAACATTGACATTGGGTTTGTAAATATAACCCTCTTGATCAGCCATTGGGTGTTCAGGTGAGTATTCAATATTAAGTGGTTTACTACTTTCAACGATACCCAAGACGTCTACCCCAACTGCAGACTCATTTTGTCCGGCGGCAGCTTTTTGCATAGCAGCGGCAAAAACTGGATGTCTAGCACGATAGGTTTCATCTACACTACTGCTGATACTGTCAGCGTTAGCAATATTACTTGCCGTAGTATTTAAGCGCATTGATTGTGCGCTCATACCAGTTGCTGTTATGTCAAATACGTTAAATAGACTCATTATTGCCCCGTTCCAGTAATTGCTTTTCTCAAGGCTTTTATCTTGCCTGTAAGAAATTGTACGCTTGCTTGATACTCCATAGAATTATTTAGATACAAGTTTCGTTCCAACTGTACATCAACCGTATTACCATCGCCGGTATCTGCTTGATTGGGGACTCTAAAATCGACACTGTTATTTGATTCTATGCGCACATCGAAATGTTTTTCATGAGTACGTTTCATACCCGACTGTTGATGCTGAGAGGCTTGGGCTAAGGCTTTTTGAAAGTCCATCCCTCTAGCTTTGTAACCTGGTGTATCTGCATTAGCAATGTTACTTGCTATAATTTCGGCACGTTTTGAACGTACCTCTATGCCAGCAGGATGTAAACCAAATGCTTTGTCTAAACTAATAGCCATCGAAACACCTCATCTCACAGTATTATTGTATTAATAAATACTATTCAATAATTGTGCCAAAAGAAGTGTCAAATTTATGGAGCAGTGTGTTGGAGGGGATATAACCAAGTAATTAAAACGTTTTATTTAGAATAAAAAAGCGTAAATACCAATTAGTTTTTTTGATAAACAATACCAGGATTGCACCGTAGCATTGAAAAACTCTCATTTAATCCTGATAGAGATTCAGAAGCACCTAGAAACAAATAACCATCAGGGTTCAATACACCATGAATTTGAGCAATTATTTGTGCTTTTAATTCAGGAGCAAAATAAATTAACACATTACGACAAAAAACAATATCAAAGCGTCCCATCAAGCTATAGCTGTTAAGTAAATTGAGTGGCCGAAAACTCACCATATTTTTAACTTGGTCTTTAATTTTCAACAGGCCATTATCGCCATTTTCAAAAAACTGTTTTTTACGCTCAGCGGATAAACCTCGAGCTATCGCTAGACTGTCATAATGACCATATTTGCAATGTTCTAACATAGTCGTTGAGATATCAGTGCCGATAACTTGTACACCCCCCGGAAAAGCGCCAGAATTTTTTTGTTGAAATTCTAGAATTGACATCGCTATAGAGTAAGGTTCTTGGCCTGAAGAACTTGCCGCAGACCAAATTTTAACGGGGGTTCTTCGACCAGTAAAGTCAGAGAGTAATTTGTTAGTTAATAAGTGAAAAGGATAGCCATCACGAAACCACAAGGTTTCATTAGTTGTCATGGCATCGATCACCGCGGCACGCAATTGGCGTTCAATGGGTAATAACGTTCGATTCACTAATTCGCCTAAAGAAGCGACATCAAATTTTGCCATTAAAGGGGCTAAACGACTTTTTACTAAATATTGCTTGTTTACACCTAAAACAATACCACATTGTTGCTCTAAAAAAGTGCTAAAGTGATGATAGCTTTTATCATCTAGTAGCTCACGCGCTGACACTATAATATACTCACTTTTATCTTGTTATTGTTATTATGCTGTCATTTGTAAACATATAACGACTTTACTTATCAACATCTATTTTTAACCATTTTTGAACTGCTATTGCTAATTCGTCTGGATGAAATTTTGGAATAAAGTCATTGGCGCCAACCTTCGCAACCATCGCTTTATTAAAAACACCACTTAATGAGGTATGTAAAATAATTGGCATATTGCGCATTCGATCATTTGCTTTAACTTCGGCTGTTAAAGTATAGCCATCCATTTCAGGCATTTCGATATCAGAGATTAACAACGCCACTTTTTCAGTTATGCACTTGTCACACGTTGCTTCAATGGCCAGTAATTGATTTAATGCATCTTTGCCATTTTTGGCTAACACCATATTAATCCCAAGTGGCGTTAACGCTCTTTTAACTTGATTACGAGCAACAGTAGAGTCATCAGCGATCATAACAAGTTTATCACCGAGTTCATCCCCCACAGTTTCATCAGCAACATTTTCACTCAAGTCAGTTGAAACAGGATTTATTTCATTGAGTATTTTTTCAACATCTAAAATTGCCACCATTTCGTTATCTATCTCAGTGACCGCGGTCAAATAACTAGACTTTCCGGCACCTTCTGGCGGCGGCATCACATTTTTCCAACTTAACGTCACAATACGTTCTACACCAGAGACTAAAAAACCTTGTATGCTACGGTTATATTCGGCAATAATAATGAAACTATCGGTGACATCAGTTATCGGCAAACCACCTGTGGCTTTACTCATGTCAATAACAGAAATAGTTTGCCCCCGAATATGAGCAATACCTTTAACGTGTGGGTCTTGTTTAGGTAAAGAGGTGAGTCTTGGGCATTGTAAAACCTCTCTCACTTTAAACACGTTAATACCAAAACGTTGTCGTCCGTTCAATTTAAACAACAAGAGTTCTAATTGATTTTGACCGACCAACTGTGTACGCGCATTGACTGAGTCTAAGACACCTGCCATAAAAACCTCGTTTTAACTATACCTACTTTAGTATTTAGGCACAATTCTTGATTGTAATAGTAATAACAAACTTTATGTCTATTTTTTGACACTCAATATCCAATATCGTATAAGTTTGTGATCGAAATAAAGCTTAATCTAAGCCCCTAAGTAAAGCATAGATGAGTATATACATTTCCATAAAACAGATCATATAAAATATGAGCAAAATATGAAGATTTTTCTAACATTGATAACAATAATTGCAACTTTGGTAAGTAAAGCCCATGCAACAGAGGTTGATAACGGCTATATAGAAATTTTTGCCAAAAAATACATTCAACAACACCTCAATAATCGAGCTAAAGGGAAGCTAACGATTCAAGTAGCTAAAATTGATCCAAGAGTAAAACTCACTAGCTGTGAAAATCACTTAACGGCAAATATACCTGAAAACTTTAATGGTAGAAACGTAAATATAAAAATAAGTTGTGCTGATTCAATATCCTGGTCTATATATTTGACTGCCAAAATTACAACAGTTATTCCTGTTATCGTTGCAAAAAAATCGATTAGTGCAGGAACCTTACTAGATGACTCAAATATTACATCAACCTATCTCGACAGTTATAAAATAAGAGGAACGTTTGTAGGTGATATAAATAAAGTAAAAGGCACAAAAGCAAAAAGAAAGATAATTAAAGATCATCTCATTACGCTAATAAACACTTGTACAGTATGTGAAGGTTCTCAAGTCACCATTATTGCCCAATCAAAACAATTCACGATAAGAACAAATGGTGAAGCATTAGATAGTGGTAATATAGGCGAGCAAATTAGTGTAAAAAACAACCGTAGTGGTAAAATCATTAATGCCCGAGTAAATGCTATTAACAAAGTAGTAATTAATTTATAATTATATTAAAGTTATATTGCTGCTAGCCGATAAGAAGGTATGCATAAAACAATTAATTGCCCAAGGAATTAATTATGACTATAAATATCAACAAGTTAAGTAGTGATGTTCAAGTTAAACAAACATTAGAGCAGCACAGCGATGTTAAACAGAAATTAGCACAGGCTACAACCAGTACTGAGCAGACTAAACGCTTTACTCAAGACTCTGTATCTATTACACCGCAAGCTAAGCAGTTAAACGAATTGCAGAAAAAAGCGAGTGAAGCACCAGTAATCAATCAAAAGAAGATTGAGCAATTACAAAAGGCAATTGCCTCTGGTGACTATAAAATTGATTCTGAAAAATTAGCAACAAGTATAGCTAATTTTGAGTTCAAGCTAATTTAATGCTGTTTGCAACGTTAGTGTTTAAATATTTGCCGTAAATAGATGGCCGGTAAAGCAATGATTAAAGGTATTCATTTATGACAAACACAGCAAACGCACAACAATTAGTTAGTCAGCAGCTAAGCCAATTACACTCATTGAAATGTTTGCTTGATGAAGAGAAACAAGTTCTACAGAATCACAACCCTGATGATTTAACTGAACTTACCAATAATAAAAATATTTTACTCATTGAAATTAAAGATCTCGATCTAACTATTGCAAGGAGTGTTGAGTTTGCTCAAAACAAAGCCGCTGGACAATATCAATCTGAGTTAGATGAAATAAAAACACTGTTAACCGAGTGTAAAGCAATTAATTTTGTTAACGGACAAATAATTGAGCAATCTCAACTTGCCGTTCAACGAATGAAAACAAGTCTGCTTGAAAGTCATAATAAATCAGCCATCACTTATGATGGTAAAGGCAAAAAAAGCGCAGGATTATCTAGCTTAAACATTAAAGCGTAAAGGTAATAAAGAATCTGCACCCCTAACGTTTAGATCAATATTTAACAAAAAAAGTAAGCGGATAACTTACTTTTCTTATCGCTGTTAACTTGCTAATGGTAATGTTGAGCTAAAGCGACTAACACTTAAAATGAGTGTTAAAAATACTTAACAGATTTAATTTCTTTGGTGTTAATGTTAACCACGTAAAGCTGATATACATCTTCAAAATCTAATTTAAGCTCTGTGGTATAAATATCCCCAACAGGATAACTTTTTACTACTTTTGCCCCACGGATCAAACCTTGAACAGAAGCACTTAATTGATTATCTTGCAATAACAAATCAGCGACTGTCATACTGCCAGTAATATGCTGCCCGTATACTTGTTCAGCAAGCTCAGCATACGCCGCCACTTTAGAGGCGCTAATAGCCATTAACATCCGTTGGGTTGGATGAATTGACTTTTGTAAACTAATTGGCGCATAACCAATACCCAGTATAATAGGAAATGCTTCGGGCTTAACTCGCTGCCACTGCACATGTTTATCATACACTATAGAACAACCATTTATAAAAACGGCAGCGGTTAGTAAACTAACAGATAACACAATTTTTCTGAATTTATTATTCACCACTCTACTCCACTTTTTATTTATGAATCTCAACTGCACGTTCATCTTCAGATAACATCAGGCTATTTCTGATGATCATGCCGTCTTTAATCTTTACATTATTATTGACATTTTGCTGATGAATAAATTCATTCCCGATGACCCAGGCAGGAATAAACGCTTGGGCAGTCGCTACAACCACCTTAGATTTAATACCAATCATACGAGCATTGATTAACACCCCGTTTTCTTGTTCCATCATGGTACCTGTAACTACGTAGTCAATAATCTGGCGTTCAGGTAATTCTTTCCAGTCACGACTAAAAACATAGTCACCTTCCTTGGTGACTCTTATATGACCAGTAGTTTTAAAGTCAACAATGATTAGGCCATGACGTTGTAATTCATGGACGAAGCTCTCGGATATTTGATTTCCCAGCCAATTTGTTGACTCCAAGTCATTCAAATCAACAAAAGAAGCCACTGCAACCGGTGTTTTAGTATTGACAAAAGAGCTAGTTTCTAACATTTGAAATGCTAAACCTTTTACCACATCGTTTATTGCATGCCTAGGTAATTCCAAACTGTCAATTTCATTCCTATCCTGCTGTTTTTTATCATAAAAATCTCTTTTGTCCATCATCGAGCAAGAAGTTAAAATTAATACTATTGGTAGAATAAGCCACTTTTTCATAAAGTAATCCTCAGCTTTGGGTTTTATTTATGAGGTGAACTATGCATATATTACGCCAAGACTACCATTCCGCTCAAATATATTTTACTAGGCACAAAACATGCATTACAATAACCTATAAATAAACATGGTTATTTTTTAGCTGTGTTTATAATACAGTAAGCATAAAACCAACCAACTATTTATCAATGGATACCATTATGTGTATATGGCCTAAAAAATCTTCAACATTCATTAAACAAATTAGCTTAGCTGCCAGTATATCCATGGTGTCCTTGGCTTCATTTTCACAACTTTATGAAACGCAAGGACAGTCAACAATTGAAAACAACAATATTGATGCTGCTCGTACTGAAGCTATGGAAAATGCATTACAAAAAGCATTATTAGTCGCAGGGGCTTCAGTTTCAAGTATTCAGCAAGTGATAAATGGTTTAATGACTCAAGATGAGATTAGTATTAGAGCCAGTGGTAGTGTAAATGCCATAGAGCTAATTGACGAAATACATGCCGATAATATCATGACGGTTACAATACGCGCCGATATTTTCCCACAAGAAAAGCAATGTTTTTCTGCAGATTTTCGTAAAACACTGTTAATGACGCGCAGTAAATTATTACACCGAGAACAAGCGAGTATTGGTAATATTTATAACATTGAACAATCTGCCATCAAGCTCTTAACCCGTAAATTAAAAAGTAATAGCCACTACATTAGTGCCAAATTATTCAATAAGAAACACACTGAATTTTCACGTTTACAACAAAAGATGAACTTTCAAGGCATTAAAACATTATCAACATCATTAGCGGACCAAACTGATAGTCATTATGTGCTTTATTCAGAAATAGTTGATGTTTCGTTTGGTCAAGAAGCAACAAATAATTGGCAGTTTTGGCAGGCCGATAGTTTTGAACGACAGTTTGCCCTTACACTCTATATTTATAATGGCACTAATGGCGAATTAACCTTTGAAAAGCAGTATCAAAATAAAGCACTGTGGGAGTTTAGTAAACGTGAACTTGTTGATGTTAACAGCCAAGTTTTTTGGCAAAGTAAATATGGACAGATGGTTGACAGTACCTTAAATAGATTAGTGACAGATATTGATAAAAATATTATGTGCGAGCCTACACAAGCTAAAATCGTTATGGTTGATGGAAGTAGAATAATCTTCAACTTAGGTACAAAACATGGTGTAAAAGTGGGTGATGAATTTACCCTCTTGCATAAAAACAACTTCACGAGTGATGCCGGAATAACTTATGCTGGCTATAAAGTTAGCAATTACACCGTCAAAGTCAGCAGCGTTTCAATGCAAAGTGCTACCGCGATCACCTCTGATTGGGGTTTATTGGGCAATATTCAAATTAATGACTTAGCGGTACGGTATTAAATGGTAGGTAAGCACCAAGGGTGAATTATTAACTGCATTGAAAAATAGCGAGCCTATTCACCCCTTTAGGCTTTGCATTTATTTTATTTTATATATAATGAATAGCCTTAGTATTAGTCTTCGTAACTCAGCTGGATAGAGTGCGCCCCTCCTAAGGGCGATGTCGTGGGTTCGAATCCCGCCGAAGACGCCAGCTATATTAAATTAACGTTATCAATAGACAAAAAAACCAGCTAATTACGCTGGTTTTTTAATTTTTCACTACAGTGTATGACTTGTTCTATTTCATACTAATGGTCGTATGTACTGCAGAGCCATCTTGATGATCAGGCTCAAACCAACGAGCTGTGACTGATTTGGTATGGGTCCAGAAGCTTACCACTTGTCTACCATTTGGTCCTAAGTCGCCCAATTTAGATGCACGAGAACCGGTAAAACTAAAAAAAGCGACTGGTACTGGAATAGGTACATTAATCCCCACTTGACCGACATCAATATTATTTTCAAATTTACGTGCCGTCCAACCTGACGAAGTAAAGATAGAGCTACCATTACCGTTTGCATTAGCGTTGATAACCTCAATCGCTTCTTCTAATGTTTCAGCTTCTAAGACACACAATGCCGGACCAAAAATTTCTTCGGTGTAAATATTCATATCAGTAGTCACATTACTAAACATTGTTGGGCCAACAAAGTTACCTTTTGGATAACCGTCTACTTGGCAATCTCTGCCATCAACTAATAACGTTGCCCCTTGTTCAACACCACTATCGAGAAGACTGATAATACGTTTTTTCGCTTGAGGAGAAACAACGGGGCCTAAATCAGCATCACGCTGTGAACCTGGGCCAACTTTCATTAATTTAGTACGTTTAACAATTTCAGGTAGCCACTTCCGCGCTTCACCAACCAAAATAGTCACAGGGTTAGCCATACAGCGTTGACCTGCAGCACCAAATGCTGAGCCTAATAAATCATTAATAGCCCGGTCTTTGTTAGCGTCACCCATGATCACCATATGGTTTTTTGCCCCCATCATTGATTGTGATCGCTTACCGTGTTTACTGGCATGATTATAGACATGAGTCCCCACATGCGTTGAACCAATAAATGAAACGGCTTTTACATGCTCATGTTCAATTAAAGCATTAACCACATCAGGTCCGCCGTGAACCACGTTAATTACTCCTGGCGGAATACCGGCTTCAATGGCTAACTCAACAAAACGAATGGTTGACGATGGGGCTTGCTCTGAAGGTTTTAACACAAAGGTATTACCACAAGCTATTGCTGGTGGGAACATAAAAGCGGGCAGCATTAACGGGAAATTAAATGCGGTTATTCCAAGGCCTACACCTAGAGGTTTATGTAGTGTATAGGTATCAACACCTGTTGCCACGTTGTTACCCATATCACCTAGCTGTAAACGAGTAATTGAACAAGCATTTTCAATGGCCTCTAATGCCCGCCATACTTCGCCTTCAGCGTCCGGTAAAGTTTTACCGTGTTCCAAAGTCACTAAATCAGCGAGTTCTTTAGTGTTGACACGAACAAGGTGGGCAAACGTTACCATAATGCGCATACGATTAGTCAGTGATACTGTTGACCAAGACTTGAACGCTAGATGTGCAGAACTTACCGCCGCATTGACTTCTTCAGGAGTAGCTACAGGCACACGAGCAACCACTTCTTGTGTTGCTGGGTTTAACACATCTAGCCATTCGTTAGTGGTTGAACGAATTTTTTCGCCATTAATTATCAGTGGGATTTCTTTAATGCTCATAATAAGCCTCATCTAAATTTGTTAAAATGTCTGAAAGATTACACTTCAAACATCTATAGAGTTATGTAGCATTAAGGTAGGCTTTTCTTTAAAAAAGAACAACAGGCACAAATGCAACACATATTGCAATTTTACAAATCAATATAATATTTGTTAGACTAATGCAATGAACTGGGATGATATAAAAATATTTTTAGAGGTCGCCCGTGCTGAGCGGCTATCTATTGCCGCTAAAAGATTAACCATGGATGCCTCAACGGTATCTAGGCGTCTACATAAACTTGAAGAGCAACTAAAAAGTCAATTATTTGAACGAACCATTGACGGCCATGTATTAACCGATGATGGTAAAAAATTATTAAAATCTGCTCGGCAAATGGAATTAAATGCTAGCCATGCGCTGCAAGAAATACAAAATAACAATCAAGAGAATTGTGGAAAAGTAAGAATAGGTGTAACAGAAGCCTTTGGTAGTTTTTTTATTGCCGCGCATTTATTGCCTTTACAGCAAGCCTTTCCTAACATTCAAGTTGACTTATTGCACTTCTCGCGTTTTGTTAAAATCAGTCGAAATGAAGCCGATATTGCTATTGCCGTTGAACGCCCAAAAAGTACGTCCATGATAGTAACCAAGTTGTGTGATTATAAGTTGCAGCTTTATGTTCACCCAAATTACTTAAGCCAATCACCTAAAAATAAAATACAATTGAAAGAGTTAGGACAGCAGAAATGGGTCAGCTATGTTGATAATTTATTATTTACTAATGAGCTTTCTTATTCAAAAGAATTAGCATTACACCTTAATAAACCGTTAATACCAAGCTTCAGCAGTACCAGTATTATTAGTCAATATAGTGCGATTAAAAGTGGTTTAGGTATTGGTATTTTACCTTGTTTTGTTGGCGACTTAGATAATGAGTTAGTTAAACTCCACGGTGAAGAAATCAATATTATTCGTAGTTTTTGGTTAGTTACCCATCCTGAAAGTAAAAGACTTTGCCACGTTGCCACTGTTTGGGATTACCTTAAACAGTTAGTTAAAAACCAAGCCTCTGTGCTAATGCCACACGAATAAAAATAAACAGATAGAGCCCGTTGAAAGGTCCAAGAATAAAGTAAAATCAACTTATGTTAGAGAATATAGGCTCAATTTTTATTTTTTGAAAACTTATTGCCATTTTATGACGCTGAGTAGCTATGCCTATTTTATTTGATTGATATACGCTTGATAGTTTTCAATGGCTTGAGGATTACCTTTATTGGTTTGGCAAACACTTTTTTGATATTGATAGCTAAAGACATCAAACCAAAGATCTAATAAATGTGCCTTATTATACTCTCCAGCCATTGCTAAAACTCGGGCTGCAACTTCCGCAGTGGCAAACTGATAGTCTTCACTGGCAAGGCGAATTTGATAACGAGATGTTATTTTCTTGCCCTCGTCTAACTGAGGAAGCTGTTGTTGGGGATTAAAAGACACCATTGGGAGTCCCGCTAAGTAAGGGCTTTTACGAAACATTTTTTTAGCCTCGCGCCAGCTACCATCGAGCATAATAAACAAAGGTCTTTTACCAACAGCACAAACAACCTTGTCTTGTATAACCTCTCTGTTTTCTTCAGCATAATGTGATGGAAAAACCAAAAAAGGTTGCCACTGCGGATCATTGAGCACAGCTAAAAGTTCTGAGTTAGGCACCGTTCGTGACCATAAGAAGGCATAGGTTTCGTTAACAAGGTCAGCGATTAGCTTACCAGTATTACTCGGTTTTAATACCTCGATATCATGCATTAGCAATAAAAACGCCGCACTAAGCTCAGAATGTCCTGCCGTCAGACGTTTTATTGTTGCCGTCTTTGGCGCAAACTGACAAATACAATGTGTTTGTGCTAACCGACATGATTCACAGCGAATGAGCCTTTGCCCTCTACTCTTGTATGTAGTGGTGCTAAGGCTTTTTCGGTAGTGATATAGTTGCTGAACCGCATTCATAAAATATGACTTATTTAAAATAAAGAGGATATGTCGCTCTTTATTTTTGTTGATAAAAAAACTGACATCGCTTGATAAAGTGATACAAATCAGCCTTAAAACCTTCCGCCAAAAAGGCCGTAGAAAAAAGGAAAGTAGATAACAGCACATAACTAGTTAGAGCACTTGTATAAATTTCAAGCCTCGTTTAAATCATCTATATAGTAGATTTTTGTTTCTTATTCGGCTTCATTGAGAAAAGTCTACTAACGCCTGCCATCATAAATGCATAGGTTAATCGCTGACAAGGAATAACCGACGAATCAGCAAATTTTCTGATAAATAGGCATAATATCAGTGATTACTCTTCACCACAGCAATCCAGCTGCAACATTGATTTAACTAAAATGGCTTAAAGTGGGAGCGTTCAATGAAAACCACTGCGCGGTGATTTTTTATCAATTTTCCATTTCAATAACGCTGTCCCTGTACATAATACTTAGCCTTAACTCAAATAATGCTTGATATTTGGTCGATTTTCAAACAAAGCACTTAACTATTCTATAAATCTGCCGATTTAATAATCAGTTAATAAATAAAATTGACACCATCAAACGAATAAATACGAAAACTGACAAGGAAGGAGAACGCAGATGGATCTGTTGCAAGAAATATTGGGAGAGACGAATGCCATTACCTCAGAAAAAACAGCTAAAGATGCTCGGCATCATAAATATAAAAAACAGGCAAAAAATAAAATAAAACCGGTTAATGACGATGAAAATCAGCAAACGGCGACATCTATTCCTGACTCAAAGAATAAAAACAAGGAAAATACAGTAGTAATGGAAAGAAGAGCAAGGGAAGACCGTCGATTAAGTACAAAAGATCGAGGCCGTTGGTTAGAGTCGAGAGTGTGGGGAGATCGTAGATCCGCAGTTAAAATCAGTATTGAAATATAAATTTCATACCAATAAAAACCAGCATACCAACACCAACAGTCACATAAATATTATTACCCTTTGCTGCAAGAATTACAGCAATCGTTGCTCCTATTAAATAGGGATTGGTTGGTGAGAGTATTAAGGCTTGCTCCCTAACAAATATAATAGGCACCCAAATAGCGGTTAACACCGCGGGGGCACTAAAGCTTAAAACTTTAATCGTTTTAGCACCTAATTTAATAGGCAAACGAGGATGAAGAAATAAGTACCTTGTAGTAAACGTTATTACGGCCATTAAGATTAACGTTATCAAGTTCATAATTAGGCTTTCTCTTGATTTCGTTGCGCTTTTTTATTATCAATAAATATAAAGGTTATATACCCACAAAACATCGCTAAAACCGAAGCAAAAACTAAACCCAATTCCCAGTTAATTAATTTAAAAACAACCGATAAAACACCGGCGACTACTACAGTTACTAATACAGGAATATTACGAATAGTAGGGATAACCAAAGCAATAAAAGTGACAGCAATCGCAAAGTCTAGACCTGTTTCAGTCAAATCAGGTAAGTAGCTTCCAGCAACAATGCCGATAATATTCCATAACAACCAACAGACATAAAAACTGCCACTGGCAGATAAAGCATAAATCAGTCTCAACTTCCCCTTTAGTGAGCGGGGAGAGGTTGATAACGCAAATAACTCATCGGTTAATAAAAAACCTAAACTCAACCGCCAACGCGTCGGTAGTATTTTTAATTTATCTCTTAACGCTAAACCATATAAAAAATGCCGTGAACTGATAATAAAGGTAGTAAATAAAATAGTAGCTAGAGGTGCATTACTGGCAATAAGTTCAGTAGCAACCAACTGAGCCGAGCCGGCAAAGACTAACAATGGCATAAGTAAAGCTTCTAATAGCGTAAAATCACGTTGGATCGCTAAAGAACCACATAAAATCCCCCAAGGAAGCACAGCTAAACTTAGTGGTAACATGTCTAAAAAGCCTTTTAAGGCCATATGATTAAATGCTTGTTTCTTTAACAAGGGCAATCCTATCAATAAATAAAGTCTAAGTGGCGCTTAACTAATATCGGCTAACTATAAAGTGTTTAAAGAAAAGGGCACTGATATAACAATCATAAGTACCTCGCCCTTCTATATTGACAATGATACCCTAGAAACAATAATGCCATTATTATCAGCATACACATACATTCCCGGCTTTACACTGACCCCGGCAAAAGTTAAATCTACATTGAGATCGCCTAAACCACGCTTTTCTGTTTTTCTCGGGTGAATATTTAGCGCTTGCACACCAATGTCTAATGTTTTTATCACATCAATATCGCGAATGCACCCGAAGATAATAAAGCCTTGCCAGCCATTTTTTACTGCCTTTTCAGCCAGCATATCGCCAAGTAAAGCGGCACGTAATGACCCTCCCCCATCAACCACCATCACTTTGCCCTCACCAGGAGTTGATACCAGCTCTTTAACAATAGAGTTATCTTCAAAGCATTTCACGGTAACCACTTCACCACCAAACGACTTTTTACCCCCATAGTTATTAAAAATAACATCAAAGACTTCAACGTCTGGATATTGATCACATAAGTCTGGCGTTATATAGGGCATTAGTTGACTCATTATTAACCTTTATAAAAAACTTAATCAATGCTAACACAGTCAAATTAATATAAAAAACATGATGGTTTATAATCAATATAGCAAAGCTAAATAACCGTTTAATGAACTAAATGAATATTAAGATGATGAAAAAAATTAGATGCTGGCGGAGAAAGACACAGAATGGCGTTAGAGCATCGTAAATGACATCTATTAGCCGCTAACTTTCGTGTTGAGAGATTTTTTTATTAAAAATGTTAAAGCTTTCAAGAAAAAATACTCATACAATGCCCGCCATTGACAATAGCTAAAGTATAAACGAGATTAATAACCAATGAGCAAAAAGTATTATGTGGTATGGAAAGGTATTAAACCCGGTATTTATGACTCTTGGCCAGCGGCTAAAAGCCAAACAGATGGCAGAGCTGATGCACAATTTATGGGGTTTCCTACAAAAGCTGAAGCTCAAGCGGCCTATCAATCTACCTATACCAAAGCATTAATGCGTCGCTCATTACATAAATCACCTAGTGCCAGTTCATCTAACAGTACGACAATAGCTAATAATATCAGCAACAATAACCTTCACGGTAATAACAACACCGCAGATATCAATATTTATTGTGACGGTGCTTGCTCCCCTAACCCAGGAAAGTCAGGTACTGGAATTGCCATTTATGAAAATATTAATGAAAAATCACAGCTTACGTCCCTTTGGTATGGCCTTTATCAAGCCAACGGCACCAATAATACTGCTGAGCTAAATGGGCTACTTAAATCCTTTGAGATAGCTCAAAAGTACATCGCTCAAAACAAAAAAGTGCAAGTGCTTTCTGATTCCAAATATTCCATTGATTGCATCACAAAATGGGCAAAAGGTTGGCAAGCAAAAGGTTGGACACGAGGCAAAGGTGAAGAGATAAAAAATCTGGAATTAATCAAACAATGCTTTAGTTTATATCAGCCATTAAAAAGCCAGTTAACTATCACCCACGTTAAAGGGCACGCTAATATTGAAGGTAATGAACTTTCTGACCGTATGGCGGTATTAGCAAGAATTGAGAGAACCAGTGATTTTGTATCCTTTACTAAAACCCTTAATATTGAAACCGTATTAGCCATGACAGATGATAGTTAACTATCCTGTGACGGATAGATAACCTCGGATTAAAAGCTCTGTTAACAAACAATAGCCGCGTACATTTCAAGCACTTTCATCAACGCTAAGCTCTACCGTTATTTTTGCTAGAGTAAAGATAACTATCAGGTAACATAGTGGTTATCTATCGGTATGATACCGTTCGATAGTAACAATGAGGATGCAGATAATAATGCAAATCATACTGAACTGAACTGAATTTATGGTAATACAAGGTAATATTAGTCGACTTGTTTTTATCTGCTGATGGGCCATTAGCACAAAAGTGTAACTGCTTATGCTAATTCAACAAAACGCTTAGCACCATTAGTGATTTGAAAAATCATCCCCCTTAGCGAGCCTGTCATACAAAATAACATTCACGGTAGCAGCAAGGTTCATACAGCCATTAGTGGGGACATAAATGGTGTCACGGCAAAAATCAGTAATAGGCTTCTTTAAAGAATTATCTTCCGGGCCAAAAATATAAAAAGCCCGAGGTGGATGCTTATAATCGACTAAAGACTTTGCCCCTTCAACTAATTCTACTGCAACAGGCACACAATCTAGTGGCACAATACTTTGTAAGTTCTCAACAGCAATTAATGGGATATCAAAGTGCTTATTATGGGTATCAGTACAAAACTGCTTAGCTATGTCATAACGTTTACCCGTATAAAATATAGAATGGGCATTATAGCAACCTGCTGCCCGCAATACTGAACCTACATTTTCAGGTGTTTTAGGATTAAATAAACCAATACAGGCATAACCTTTTGCCATAATTCACTCATACTCATTACAAAATTTGCGTGAGTATAAGCTATCATTGATTCAACGCCAAATTTCCATGTACAATAGAATTTTTATTTAGGTCTTTACTGGTCAGTACTTATGAATTCTTCATTAAAATACTTAAACGGTTATGCTGACGAATTAACCCATCAAATACAAACACTACTGGACAATGACACCTTAAAAAATCACTTGCTAAAAAAGTATCCTGAGCCACACGTTATCACCAATGATAAAGCCTTACGTGACTTCGTTATGGCAATTAAGAACCGTTACCTTAGACAGTCACAACCTTTAAGTAAAATAGTATTTGATAAAAAAATTCATGTCATTAATAACGCGTTAGGTCTACATAGTTATGTATCGAGAGTGCAAGGAAACAAGCTAAAAAGTAAAAATGAAATTCGTATCGCCACAGTATTTCAAAAGGCCCCCGAGGAATTTTTAAGCATGATAGTCGTGCATGAATTAGCGCATTTAAAAGAGAAAGATCACAATAAAAATTTTTATCAGTTATGCCAACACATGCTCCCTAACTATCACCAACTAGAGTTTGATATGCGGGTATATTTGACTCAACTCGAAAAACTTGGCGGTATTTATAACTAAAAAATAAGTAAAAGATGAGTAAAAGATGAGTAAGAATAAATTTCACATCGTGATTTAAAAAAATTTAATGACCCTCATAATATGTGCAGCAATATCAATTAATTAATATTTTATCCCTGCAACTTCATCACAGGTTAATAATCTACTTTCTCCGCTTAACAATTGCTGATCTAACGATAAATGCCCAATAGATAAACGATGTAATTCGACCACGGGATTTCGAAAACGACCAAACATTCTTTTAATTTGATGATACCGACCTTCCGTTAAATAAACATCGGCAACATAATCCCCAATCAACACCAACTTTGCTGGCTGTGTAGTAATATCTTCATATTCAAAATATATACCTTGTGCAAAAACCGAAGTGTATTGAGCACAAAGTGCCTTAGCTAAAGTTACTCTATATCTTTTTACCACCTTATTTATTGGTGAGGTTAAATAAGATGACCAGCGACTATCATTTGTTAGTAACAAAAGTCCCGATGAATGTAAATCTAAGCGGCCAACAATATGTAAACTCTGACATTGTTCAGAAGTTAACAAATCTGTCTGTCGAAGTAGATCAATAACGGTTTTATGCTGCTCATCTTTAGTCGCACTAACAACGCCAATGGGTTTATTCAACATCACATAACAAGGTGTGTTATTTTGAATACTTTTATTATCGACATCAATAACTGAGAAGGTATTAACTATTTGCTCTATATCACTGACTATAATACCGTCTACTGCAATACGTTTTTGCGCCAACATCAAACGCACATCACGACGGCTGATTTTAAACTGTTGACTGATGAATCGATCTAATCTTATTTTTTTTAACGCCATACGCGACACCTAAAAGTTGACAAAAATATAAACGATGCAGCTATTATACTTATTATATTTATTGGTGGGACTATAAATTAAAACTAGATATACTAAGGCTGTTCAACCTTAACATGATAAAAGGACTTAATATGAACAGCACAACAATGGTGGTAATAATTGTTTTAATTTCTGTAGGCTTTAGTGCTATTTCAGGAATGCATAAGAGACATTTAGCCCTGAAAGAAAAAGCCTTAGGCAAAAATCAGCACGATGACAACAACAGCCACTTGCAAGAAAAAGTGATAAAGCTTGAAGCTCGAATTCAAGTACTTGAAAAAATAGTCACTGATGAAGGTTACGCCATTAAAAAAGAAATAAATAATTTATAAATTACTGGGGGATTGATGTTTTACAACTAATAATGAAAAGTGCGTTTGATAATTTAAGAGATAACGCTAGCCATAATGTTATCTTTACTCGTGTCAGCGATAAACACGTCGTTAAGCTATATGCTCAAGAAAAGCTCATTGCTAAAAAAAATTAATATATAGCGAAAAAAACTAAAAAATAAAGCAATATCATTTGCAGTCATGGTGACTCTAAGGGAAGATGACGGCAATTTTATTCTTACCCTCAATAATTAGAGTGTAGAGACCTCTGGAGCCAATATGTCGACTCGTCAAAACTTAGCAAATGCAATACGTGTTTTAAGCATGGATGCCGTGCAAAAAGCAAAATCAGGACACCCTGGAGCCCCTATGGGAATGGCAGATATTGCCGAAGTATTATGGCGTGATTTTTTAAAGCACAATCCTGCGGATCCACAATGGGTAGACAGAGATCGATTTATCTTATCTAACGGTCATGGCTCAATGTTAATTTACTCATTATTGCATTTAACTGGCTATGACTTAGCGATTGATGATTTAAAAAACTTCCGTCAATTACACTCTAAAACCCCTGGTCATCCCGAATATGGTTATACTCCTGGTGTTGAAACCACAACAGGCCCATTAGGGGCGGGTATATCAAATGCAGTCGGCATGGCAATTGCCGAAAAAACGTTAGCCGCTCAATTTAATCGTCAAGGCCATAATATTGTTGATCATTACACTTACTGTTTCGTCGGTGATGGTTGTTTGATGGAAGGCCTTTCTCATGAGGTTAGCTCGCTTGCTGGTACGTTAGGTTTAGGCAAGTTAATTACCTTTTGGGATGACAATGGTATTTCTATCGACGGAAATGTTAAAGGCTGGTTTACTGATAATACCCCTGCTCGTTTTGAATCATATGGCTGGCACGTGATCAGTGTTGATGGTCATAACGCAGCAGCTGTTGCTGCTGCGATTGTTGAAGCAAAATCAATAACTGACAAACCTTCGATGATTTGCTGTAAAACCATAATTGGTTTTGGCTCACCCAATAAGTCAGGTACTCATAACTGTCACGGTGCACCTTTAGGTGATGAAGAAATTGCAGCGACCCGTGAATATTTACACTGGGAACATGCCCCTTTCGACATCCCTGCCGATGTTTATGCGCAATGGGATCAAAAAGAAAAAGGCCAAGCGAGCCAACGCACTTGGAACGAAAAATTCAACGCCTATAAAGCCGCACATCCTGCACTGGCTAATGAATACGACCGTCGTGTCATCAAAGGCGATTTACCTGAAGAATTTGAAACGGCTGCCAATGCTTTTATCCAAGAGTGTCATGAAAAAGGCGATAACATTGCCTCTCGTAAAGCCTCACAAAATGCTATTGAAGCCTTTGGCCCCGTTTTACCAGAAATGCTTGGTGGCTCTGCCGATTTAGCCGGCTCTAATTTAACACTATGGTCGGGGTCTAAAGGCATTGACACTGATCCCGCAGGTAACTACATTTATTACGGCGTGCGTGAATTTGGTATGAGCGGCATAATGAACGGCGCTTCACTCCATGGTGGCTTCATTAATTATGGTGCCACTTTCATGATGTTTATGGAGTATGCGCGTAATGCCGTACGTATGTCTGCGTTAATGGGCATTCAAAATATTTTTGTTTATACCCACGACTCTGTTGGTCAAGGTGAAGATGGCCCAACTCACCAACCTATCGAGCAATTAACTAATCTCAGGACTACGCCAAACATGATAACTTGGCGTCCATGTGATGCTACCGAGTCTGCCGTTGCTTGGAAAGCGGCAGTACAACGCCGCAATGGCCCAACATCACTTGTTTTTAGTCGTCAAGGTCTACCTGCAATGACACGTAATCAATCACAAGTGTCCGATATCGCTAAAGGCGGTTACATTTTAAGTGATTGTGCTGATACTGCAGATGTGATTTTAATTGCCACCGGCTCAGAAGTTGCTTTAGCCATTGAGTCAGCAAAAAAATTAACTGAACTAGGTAAAAATGTTCGCGTAGTGTCTATGCCCTCCACCAATATATTTGATGGACAATCAAGCGAATATAAAGAATCAGTGCTCCCAGCAAACATCACTAAGCGTGTGGCTATTGAAGCTGCTCACCTTGATTTTTGGGCTAAATATGTTGGCTTAAACGGTGCCGTTGTTGGCATGAGTACTTTTGGTGAGTCAGCACCCGGTAATGTATTGTTAGCACACTTTGGCTTTACTGTTGCAAACGTAGTCAATACGGTAGAACAGCTGTAGAACAATGTTGAGTCGTGAATGAATAGCATTGATAAGCTCAACATTCACGACTGTTAACTCAATTGACTCACACCTAACTATTAACACCTAACTATTGAGCCTAATGATTACGTATCATGATTAACTCAAAATTGAACTTATATGCCTATTAATATTGCCATCAATGGCTTTGGTCGCATCGGTCGAAGTATTGTTAGAGCGCTTTATGAAAGCCCTCAATATCAACACTTTAATTTAGTGGCGATTAATGAACTGGCGCCACCTGAAGGCATTGTTCATCTATTAAAATATGATTCTACTCATGGCCGATTTTCTCGACCAGTAAAAAAATCAACCAACGGGCTAATCATCAGTGATCACCCTGTCGCATTAACGCATCATAAAAACCTTAATGAGTTACCTTGGCATCAATTTGATGTTGATATTGTTCTTGATTGCACCGGAAAATTTGGTAGTAAAGCCGATGGACAAGTTCATCTTGCCCAAGGAGCCAAGAAAGTACTCTTTTCTCACCCTGGCAGTAATGATTTAGACGCAACTATTATTTATGGTATTAATCATCAGCAGCTTACTCATGCAGATAAAATCATTTCTAATGGCTCTTGTACGACCAATTGTATAGTGCCCGTGATTAAAGTCATTGATGATGCCTTTGGTGTTGAAAGCGGAACTATTACCACCATTCATTCCTCTATGCATGATCAGCAAGTCATAGATGCTTATCATCCCGACTTAAGGCGAAGCCGTGCTGCCAGTCAATCAATTATTCCTGTAGATACTAAACTTGCCATGGGTATAGAGCGTATATTGCCCAAATTTTCAGGACGATTTGAAGCCATTGCGGTACGTGTGCCCACCCTTAATGTTACCGCTATGGATTTAAGTTTAACCTTGAATAACGATGTCAGTATTAATCAAATCAATCAAGCGATTATTACCGCTAAAAACCATGGTCTTGCTGATATCTTAGATTATACCGAAGAGCCGCTAGTCTCAGCCGATTTTAATCACGATCCTCACTCTTGCATAGTTGATGGTAATCAAACTCGAGTCAGCCATAAACGCTTGGTAAAAATGCTGATATGGTGTGACAACGAATGGGGCTTTGCTAACCGAATGTTAGATACAGCCCAAGCAATGGCAAGATGTTAAATAACGTCAAAGTTGACTGACGCTATTACTTATAAATTGAAAATCAAACCTTATTATCAACGGAGAAATTATGTCTGTAATTAAAATGACTGATCTGGCATTAGCTAACAAGCGTGTACTTATTCGTGAAGATCTTAACGTACCAGTAAATGAAGGAAAAATAACTTCTGACGCACGATTAAGAGCTGCATTACCGACAATTAAACTGGCTTTAGACGCTGGCGCAAAAGTGATGGTGATGTCTCATCTTGGCCGTCCTAGTGAAGGCGAATTTAACCAAGACTTTTCTCTTCAACCTGTGGTTGATTATTTATCTGCAGCATTGAACTACCCAGTAAGATTGGTCAACGACTACCTTACCGGTGTTGAAAGTGATACTGGCGAATTAATTGTTTTTGAAAACATTCGTTTTAACATCGGTGAAAAGAAAAATGATGATGGCTTAGCTCAAAAATTAGCCACATTATGTGATATCTTTGTTATGGATGCCTTTGGTACCGCTCATCGAGCCCATGCGAGTACTCATGGAATAGCCAAGTTTGCACCCGTAGCTTGTGCAGGTCCATTGCTTGTAGCTGAACTCAGTGCACTAGCTAAAGCCCTTGATAACCCTGCTCGTCCACTTGTTGCCATTGTCGGTGGTGCAAAAGTGTCAACAAAATTAACCGTCTTAGAGTCTTTATCAAAAATCGCAGATACGTTAGTCGTTGGCGGTGGTATTTCTAATACTTTTGTTGCCGCTGCAGGTCATGAAGTTGGCAAGTCTTTATATGAAAAAAGTTTAATCCCGGAAGCACAACGTTTATGCGCAGAAACTGAAGTGATTTTTGCTGATGACGTTACGGTAACCCATGACGGTTTTAGTGAGTGGAAACACGACTCAACAACAACAATAAAATTGTCTTCCGAGGTTGGCCCAGAAGATGACATCATTGATTATGGGCCACAAACAGCAAAAAAAGTCGCTCAAATCATTAAATCTGCTGGTACTATTTTATGGAATGGCCCAGTTGGCGTCTTTGAAATGGATGCCTTTGCTAAAGGCACTGAAATAATATCTCACGCAATTGCTAATAGCAGTGCTTTTTCAATCGCTGGTGGCGGCGATACCTTAGCTGCTGTTGATAAATATGATATTGCGGACAAAATATCCTATATTTCAACTGGTGGTGGCGCATTTCTTGAGTTCTTGGAAGGTAAAGTACTACCCGCTGTTGAGATATTGGAACAAAGAGCTTTGTAATATCTGATGTAAACACACCCTCAAACTGAATGGCTAACGAGTATTTCTTAGGAGACAAGTGGCCTTCAGCAAACACTATGGAGAATTGATGATGGCTTATGCTGACATGTTAGAAAAAATGGCCTCACAGAACGGCTTTATCGCTGCTTTAGATCAAAGTGGCGGTAGTACACCAAAAGCTTTAGCTTTATACGGTGTTGAAGAAAGTGAATTTAACAGTGACAGTGAAATGTTTGATTTAGTTCATAAAATGCGCACTCGCATTATTACTAGCCCAGCATTTACTGGCCAACGTATTCTGGGTGCTATTTTATTTGAAAACACCTTAGACAGAGAAATTGAAGGCATACCATCTGCTCAGTTTTTATGGCAAGAAAAAAACGTAATCCCTTTCTTAAAAGTGGATAAAGGACTCATCGATGAGATCAATGGTGTTCAGTTAATGAAAGACATGCCAGAGCTTGACGTATTACTTGACAAAGCCATTGAACAAGGTGTTTTCGGTACTAAAATGCGGTCAGTGATCAAACGTGCCAATGTTCAAGGTATAGCAGCAATTGTTAAACAACAGTTCGGTCTTGCAAAACAAATTATCGCTAAGGGTCTAGTCCCTATTATTGAGCCCGAAGTTGATATTGCCAGTACTGACAAAGCTGAAATTGAATCGTTATTAAAGCAACAATTAGTTGAGCAATTAACTTTATTATCAGCAGATCAAAAAGTCATCCTTAAATTAACTCTGCCTGAGGAAGATAACTTTTATAGCGAGTGCATTACACATGCTAATGTGCTGAAAGTTGTCGCCCTTTCTGGTGGTTATAATCGTAAAAAAGCCAACGAAAAGGTTGCCGCTAACAACGGTATGATCGCTAGTTTCTCGAGGGCGTTAACTGAAGGTCTATCGGCGAAGCAAGCAGATGAAGCCTTTGATAACTTACTTGATAATGCCATTAACAGTATTTACCAAGCGTCTAACAGCTAAACAACTTATATCAATCAAATAAATCTCATGATGAAAGTTTTAGTCCTTAAAAAGATAACTTTCATCATTAACTTCATAAATAGCCGAATAAAACCCCGACTTACTGCTATTTCCAACTTAATATTCAATAAATCAAATCATTATTGCTCATAAACTAGCTCTTCTGCTATAATTTTGCCGCCAAAATTGAAAACTTTCACTGGTGCTTTCACTGGTACTTTCACTGGTACTTTCATGTGTCTTTTTCACTGTGCGGCACACATCATTCATTTTACTTATTTTATATCTATTTAGGGGTTGTTCATGGCTTTAATTTCGATGCGCCAAATGCTTGATCATGCGGCAGAATTTCAATACGGCATTCCAGCATTTAATGTTAACAACTTAGAACAAGTGCGTGCAATTATGCTCGCGGCAAGTGATACCGACTCGCCAGTAATCATGCAAGCCTCTGCTGGTGCAAGAAGTTATGCTGGCGCACCTTTTTTACGCCACCTTATTTTAGCAGCAATCGAAGAGTTTCCTCATATACCCGTTGTAATGCATCAAGATCACGGTACTTCACCCGGTATTTGTCAGCGTTCAATTCAATTAGGTTTCTCATCCGTAATGATGGACGGCTCTTTAGGTGAAGATGGTAAAACACCTGCAAGTTACCAATACAATGTTGATGTGACACGTAGAACAGTTGAAATGGCTCATGCCTGCGGTGTTTCTGTTGAAGGCGAACTTGGCTGTCTAGGCTCTCTTGAAACGGGTATGGCTGCTGAAGAAGATGGTGTTGGTGCTGAAGGTATGTTAACCCCAGAGCAAATGTTAACTGACCCTGAAGAGGCCGCTGATTTTGTTAATAAAACTCAAGTAGATGCGCTCGCTATCGCTTGTGGTACTTCTCATGGTGCTTATAAGTTTACTCGTCCGCCAACGGGGGATATTTTAGCCATCGACCGCATCAGAGCTATCCATGAACGTATCCCAAATACCCACTTAGTAATGCACGGTTCTTCATCAGTACCACAAGAGTGGTTGGCGGTTATCAATGAATTTGGTGGTAATATACCTGAAACATATGGTGTACCTGTTGAACAAATTCGAGAAGGTATTAAACATGGCGTCCGAAAGATCAATATTGATACCGACTTACGTCTAGCCGCTACTGGCGCTGTTCGTCGATTTTTAGCACAAAACCCCAGTGAATTTGACCCTCGTAAATTTTTAAAAGTATCGACCGATGCAATGTACGATATCTGTAAAGCACGTTACGAATCATTTAACACCGCAGGTAATGCCAGTAAAATTAAACCCATTAACCTCGATACCATGTTTGAACGCTATAACCGTGGTGAATTACAAGCGTTGATTAAGTAGTATAAAATCACTCTGTAATAATTCTAAAAGGGCTACGTGCCCTTTTTTTCCACTATATTTGTGCTTTAACAAAGTTTTCATCCTTTCATATAGGTTTGAGCCAAAGAGTTGGCTATAATAGCTTTTAATTCATATTAGGAGGTTATTTAAATGGACTTACTTTTAAACTGGTTTATAGACAATCAAACCCTACTTATTAGTTATTCAATAAAGTTAATGGCTGCCGTTGCTATTTTCATTGTTGGTCAATTTATAGCAAAAATAATCCGTAAAATCATGGTGAAACTTTTAAATAAACGTGGTGTTGACGCCGCCGTTATTTCATTTGTCGCTAGCCTGACTTACGGCCTAGTATTGATGGTTGCTATTATTGCCGCTATTTCTCACTTAGGTTTTAATACCACCTCACTGGTTGCCATTGTCGGAGCCGCAGGTTTAGCCATTGGCTTAGCATTACAAGGCTCTTTATCAAACTTTGCTTCCGGTGTGTTGATTATTTCTTTACGTCCTTTCAAATCAGGCGATTTTATCGAAGTATCGGGTATTTCAGGTGTGGTCGAAGAAATCCTTATTTTCTCAACAAAATTACGCACCGGGGATAACAAGTCCGTCATTATTCCCAATGGGGCAATTACCAGTGGTACTATTACTAATTACTCGGCAAAACCGACTCGAAGAATTGATTTAATTATTGGCGTAAGTTATGACGCCAACTTAGCTCAAACCAAACAGGTGCTTAGTGATGTAGTCGCTAAGCATGAACTAGTTTTAAAAGATCAAAATGTCACTATCGGTGTTAGTGAACTTGCCGATAACTCAGTTAATTTAGTGGTTCGCCCTTGGGTGAAGTCTGAAAATTATTGGCCTGTTTATTTTGATTTATTAGAAAATATCAAGGTCGCTTTAGATCAAGCTGGTATTGAAATACCCTACCCACAATTATCGTTACACCTAAATAAAGAGAAAAATCATGCATCGTAATTTAGCCCTAATCGTTTTATTTTTATTACCTTTAACTGTTTTTGCTGAAGAAGTTTTAGAAACAGCAATCGCTGTTACACCAGAATATACGCTCTCTGCTGAATTGGGTTTTCTATATAAAACAGGTAATACCAGAAGTACTGACATGAAAGCGGGACTTAACCTTCGCCATGAAAAAAACCAATGGGTAAGTGAAGTAGCCTTCAATTACCTTGGCAAAAAACTTGAAACTGAATCTGTTAATAATAACGGAGCTACTGAGACAAACTTTTTGACCACTGATAATAAATGGAACATCACTACTCAAACCAACTACACCATCAGCCCTGAAGGAAAAAATTATCTTTATGGTAACGTCACCTATGAAGAAGATGAATTCAGCAGTTTTGAAAAACAAAGCTCTGTTTCTATTGGTTGGGGCCGTAATTGGTACAAAACAAAAAAAGCCTCACTATTTGCTGATGTCGGTCCGGGTTATAAACATGATGTTATCCGTGAGTCTGGTTCGGTGATGAAACACAATCAAGATGCTTTTATTATTCAAGCGCAAGCGCTTTATCTTCGTAAAATCAATGATTTTGTTGAATTAAGGCAACTCTTTGTTGCTAAGTACGCCTTAGACACCGAAGAAAACAGTATCTATAAAGCTGAAACATCTGTTACCACAAAATTAATTGAGTCTTTACAATTAAAGTTCACGTTAACAATTGATCACAACACAGACGTTGAAGAGGGTTTTGATAATACTGATACTCAAACAGCAATGACTTTTGTTTATAGCTTTTAATATATCAATGTTCTGCGAGTAAGGTTAGGACCGTCAATTATTCTTGCGATCAGCTAAACCAAGCTGGTCCGCTATTATTAAAAAATCTGCGGCTAACAACTCTATAGTATCTGCCGCTGTTGATTGACCAATTCGGTCACAATAAGTTTTAATAAAAACGTTTCTCGGTCAATAGATAGTCCCTTCCTTCTGCTTTTGGCAATAGTATTCTCATTATGACTAATCGCTTGATGAATATTCATCCAAATAGCATACATGCCATTATCAATTTCATGTAACTCAAGTTCAGGGGCAAGTAACTCATCATCTATCGAACAGAGGTAGCAATAAGATTGCATATGAATGATATCAAAATCTTTTTTATACCAAGGTCGAAACTCTTCATACAAACCAAAGGCCTTAATATTTTGTACATTGTGCGCACCTGTTTCTTCTTTTAATTCACGAATAAGCCCTTCAACATTAGTCTCCCCTGCATCAATACCGCCACCAGGCAAACTGTAATCATGATAACGCTTGGTATAAAGTAAAAGAATATTATCGCCATTTAAAACAATAGCTCTTGTCGCTTTACGGGTAAAAATTTTCGCCGACATATTGGTAATATCGGCATCAATAGTTGATTTGAGTAAACGCATAGAACTTCTTTTGAAAACTCCCTGACCCTGTTTTGACTTAGCTAAAAACTTTAAAGCTATAAGAGGTTAGCATGATACTTATGATTAAGCTTCGATGATAAGTATCATAATGGTAAAAGTATAATATTTGATACAAAAAATAATAGCCTGCATAAAACAGCTATTGGATCAAAATTTATTGCATATAAGTAAATAAACATATAAAAAATTAGTCCGTATTATTAATAATTGAAGTCGAAAATATAATATTTTCAATCAGTAGTTAGCCTATTAATAACTTAGGAGATAAAAACATTATCTATGTATACATAATGCTCACATACTGTATACTTTATGCAAAGCTGTGATTTTTACAAACATTTACAAACAGTACGTTTATTAATAATAATAGCGCAACTGATACTGCCTGCTGATTTTAACACTTCAAAATTAAGCCTTCAGTTGTATTGACACCAGACAAAGCATTCAAAAAAACTTGGTCTCACAACGAATCAAATAATGGTTCTTATGGTAATGGCTAATGAATAATTGATAAAATGAGATGATTTATGAAAAGAATGTCAGGTTGTATTTTTTTAGCACTACCTTGCATCACACTCTTGCAATTTAGTGATGGTTCCAGCATGTACACCCTAATGGCTAGTCTGAGTTTATTAGTATTGGCATGGTACATTGACAAGCGAATATTGATCAAATATAAACAAGCTATAAATCAGTGTATGGATGAATGTAAAGAAAAACAGGCCAGACAACAAACGGAAGAAGCCAACGATAGAACCAACGCAATTCATACACTTTGTCAAAGCACCTTACCGCTTTGGCAAAAGCATATAAGCACCGCCAGAGTTCATTCAGAAAAAGAAGTTGATAAGCTTTGCCAGGAGTTCGCCAATCTGTTGAATAACATGGAAAGGATAATAAAAGTTTCTCCTCAAACTATAGAAAACCAACAAACACAAAGTGATGTTAGCCAAGTAATAGAAACAAATCAGACGGAATTAGTCGATGCTTTAGCAGACCAACGTCACACCATCAAAAATAGTGCAGACTTACTCGAAAACACCCATAAACAAATCCATCTGTTGTTAGCTTCTTTACAATTTCAAGATAGAACAAGTCAAATGCTCAACCAAGTGGAGCAGGATATTAACAGTTTAGTGATTACACTCACCGAAGAGCAATGGCATAACTTTATCGACGTCGAGGCTTGGCTACAAAAAATGAAAAAAAGTTACACTATGCCTGAGCAACATGATAACCATTTAGGTATAACAGCGGACAATAGCGAATACCAAGAAACTACCTTTTTTTGAGCAAAGGAGTTACTACAAGCGTTATATTATCCATTAGTGATAAGTGGCTTAATTAATAATAAAGTGACGTCAGGTGATCTATAAATGAATTTACTACGTATATATTAGGTTAAATGCCATTAAAGTTCAGAAGAACTAAGCTATTTTCAAATTATACCCATGCAGAGTAAAGAGGTGTATCAAGATGAATGACTTACAATTTGAGACTTACTTTATATCGTTGGCAAAGATAAAAGCACAACTCATAATAGACTTATCGAGACGGCTAAATGGGAAATTCAATTTTATTGAAACCTTAGCAAGTATTCACAACAACTTGAGCTCAGCAAATATAAAATGTAGGTAGTAAAGGTATAAGTATAAGTATAATGAATATAATAGATGAGTTGCTTAATATGGTGCCAGCAAAATCATAACTAAGGCAACAAAAGCAGATTATACGGACATAAACAAAAGTTATTTTAAATTTGGAGTACACCTTGGCGAAAAAAATAATGATAGTGGATGATTCCACCTCTGTAAGACAGTTAGTCAGCATGGCACTAAAAAGTCAAAATTACGATGTGATTGAAGCTTGTGATGGTATGGATGCACTTTCTAAACTGACAGGATCAAAAATTAATCTTATTATCAGTGATATAAACATGCCTAGAATGGATGGTATTACTTTTGTTAAAGAACTGAAGAAAAATCCATCATATAAATTCACTCCAGTAATCATGTTGACCACTGAAACACAAGAAGGTAAAAAACAAGAAGCTCAAGCAGCTGGTGCTAAAGCTTGGATAGTTAAACCGTTTAAACCTGAACAAATGTTGTCGGCAGTTGCCAAACTTATACTGCCATAAAGAAAAAAGGACTCATAATGTTAAAATATGAAGACAATGAAAACCTTATCAATATTTCAATCTCAAATGAAATGAATATCTACAGTGTAGGCGAGCTTAAAAAATTGTTAGATGAGGTGATACACGATAAGCGCGATATGGAAATTAATCTTGCTAATGTGTCAGAAATTGATAGCGCAGGTATTCAATTACTAATGCTGACTAAAAAAGAACGTGATAACAATAATTTGCCTTTATCTTTAGTACAACACAGCAATACCGTGCTTAACACCTTCGAATTTCTAGGCTTGGTTTCATATTTTAACGACCCTGTTGTGTTGACCAATAGAAAAGGAGAATAACATGGAACTTGATTTGAGTTTGGTATTGCCTGCATTTATAGATGAGTCACGTGAGGCACTCGATGAATTGGAGGAAATATTATTACACCTTGAACACCAAAATGTTGATCATGAGAAGCTCAATACTATTTTTCGCATAGCCCACACAATTAAAGGTTCAGCTGGCATGTTTGGCCTTGACGATATTGTTAATTTCACCCATGTTGTAGAAGGAGTGTTAGACAGATTACGTGACGGTGATACACATATTAGCCCAGAGCTGATTGAAATGCTTCTTGCTTGTGGTGACCATATTGGGCACTTAGTCGATATAGTCGAAACAAAAGCACCATTAGATGATTCACTCATTAATAATGGTAACGAGTTAATCTCACAATTATCGACATTTAATGGCCCAGCACAAAATACCAGTGCTACAAAAGACATGGTGCCATCGCTCCAGACTAATACTGATACTGAACGTATTAATAGTGGAAATGCTAACAATGATTATTGGCATATCTCGCTGCAATTTTCTACTGACACCTTACGTAATGGCATGGAACCCCTATCAATGTTACATTATTTGGAAACACTAGGTGATATCATCAACATTATCACCCTGGGTGATGCCATTCCCCATTGTAGCGATATGGACCCAGAAAGCTTTTATCTGCGCTTTGAAATTACCTTTAATACCTTAGAAGACAAACAAGTCATTGAAGATGCTTTTGAATTTTTTAGTGAGGGTAGCCATATTTCAATTTTGCCGCCGAACAGCAAAATCACAGATTATATCGCGCTTATAAATTCGAGTAATAGCGTTGATGATATGCGCATTGGCGATATATTGCTCTCCGCAGGAGCACTCACTCAAAGTGAATTAAATGACGCAATCAACACACAAAAAAATTTACAGCTTACTTCGGTAGAAAAACCACTGGGCGATATTATTGTTGAACAAAGAATGTCTTCTCAACCAGTAATAGATGCGGCTATCGTCAAGCAAACTCAGTTTCGTAGCGAAAAAACTCGAGAAGCTGCCTCTGTAAGGGTTGATGCCGCTAAGCTTGATCAATTGATCAATTTAGTTGGCGAATTGGTCATTGCGAGTGCGGGAACCGCGCTTAATGCTCAGCTCACCAATGATACCACCTTGATCGAGTCGATATCGACATTGACAGATCTGGTCGAGGAAGTAAGGGACAGCGCTTTGTATCTGCGCATGGTGCCCATTGGTGCTACCTTTACCCGTTTTAAACGGGTAGTACATGATATGTCAAAAGAATTGGGTAAAGAAATTGAACTGGTTGTTACTGGCGCTGATACAGAGCTGGATAAAACTGTGGTCGAAAAAATCAGTGACCCGTTAATGCATTTAGTGCGCAACTCGATAGACCATGGTATTGAAAGTGCTGAAACTCGTCAAGCAAACGGTAAATCAGCAACCGGGGTGGTCACACTTAATGCCTTTCATGACTCTGGCTCCATCATTATTGAAGTCAACGACGATGGTGCAGGACTAAACCGCCAGCAAATACTTAACAAAGCCATAGAAAATGGACTAATAGAAGAAGACCAGCAACTCGAAGATGATGAAATATATAATTTGATCTTCGAACCCGGTTTTTCAACCGCTAATGAAGTCACCAACATTTCAGGGCGGGGTGTTGGTATGGATGTGGTTAAACGTAACATTACTGAACTACGTGGTGCAATAGAACTCAATAGTAAACCTGGATTAGGTACTAGCTTTAGAGTGCGTTTACCACTCACTTTAGCCATTATTGATGGCTTTCTTATTGGTGTTAGCGCAGATACCTTTGTCATACCGCTTGATATGGTTGTCGAATGTATCGAATTAAAGGTGATAAACAACCAACAAGAGAGTGCAAAAAATTATATTGATTTACGGGGCGAAGTATTACCGCTCATTGACTTACGAGGGCTATTAACAATAGCAGGCGAGTTAGGGAAAAGGCAAAACATAGTGGTCGTGCAATACGGCAATAGCAAAGCCGGCATTGTCGTTGATCAGCTCATGGGTGAATTTCAAACGGTAATCAAGCCTCTTGGTGCTATTTTTAGTAATGTGCGTGCCGTCAGCGGCTTTACCGTGCTGGGTAATGGCGATGTCTCATTGATCCTCGATATCCCAGGTTTAATAGAAAAAGCGATCACTAAACAATCTCATCCTGCATCTATAACCGCTTAATGAAAAAAACAACTAAATTAAAAACAACGGAGTATTAACATGTTTAAGAATATGAAAATTGGCATAAAATTAATCGGAGCATTTCTGCTCGTATCAATGATCACTGGACTGGTTGGTTTTATTGGGGTCTCTAACATGTCTGAACTCAATGATGCTGCTGACAATTTATATGAAAATGAATTACTAGGGCTATCTAACATTAAAGAAGCCAATGTTAATTTGATGGGTATTGCCCGTTCTCTTCGAAATTCTGTCTTAGCGACTACCCAAGATGAAAGAGCAAGATATCTTCAACAAACAAAATTCAATATCGATCAAGTACAAGAAAATATTGAGAAGTCTAGATCGCAATTTACCACAGAGGAAGGTAAACAATTACTCAACACTTTCTCTCGAGAATGGACTAAATATCAAGAAGGTCTAAAAGAAGTTGAAGCTATCATTAATGCAGAAGATCTCGTTAATAATGACAGAGAGTCGATTATCTTCATTCAAACAGATTTACGCGTTGTCGCTAATGTAGTTGACGACATACTTACAGAACTTTCAGAGGTCAAAGAAGTTAATGCAGAAGATGCATCCAATTTTACCTCTAATTTGTATGACAACAGTCGGACGTTAATGATCACCTTTTCCGTAGGTGGCGTCATTATTGGTATACTTTTAGGGTTTGTCATTTCACGTGCTATTACTCAACCACTTGTTCAAGCCGTTGCAGTTGCCAATCGTCTTTCTGAAGGTGATCTAACGGTTCAAATAGAAGTTAATAGTGAAGACGAAACAGGTCAGCTGTTGACTGCCATGAAAACTATGGCTCAAAAACTCACCATGACGATCACTGATGTGCGCTCTGCCACGCAGAATTTAACCTCTGCTTCAGAGCAAGTATCAGCTACAGCGCAAAGTATTAGCCAAAGTGCTAGCGAACAAGCGGCCAGTGTTGAACAAACATCGGCATCGGTAGAAGAAATGTCAGCGTCTATCAATCAAAATACTGAAAATGCTAAAGTAACCAATGCTATGTCAACCAAAGCGGCGAAAGAAGCTGTTGAAGGTGGCGATTCGGTCAAGGCAACGGTAGTAGCGATGAATAGTATTGCCGGGAAAATTAGCATCATTGATGATATAGCCTATCAAACTAACCTTCTTGCCCTCAATGCCGCAATTGAAGCAGCACGAGCCGGTGAACATGGTAAAGGCTTTGCGGTAGTAGCGGCAGAAGTGCGTAAATTGGCCGAACGTAGCCAAGTAGCGGCACAAGAGATAGGTGAATTAGCACAAAATAGTGTTGGTACCGCAGAAAAAGCCGGTAAATTATTGGATGATATCGTACCTTCCATCAAAAAAACCTCTGATTTGGTTCAAGAAATTAGCGCAGCATCCGAAGAACAATCTTCTGGTGCTTCACAAATTAACAACGCCATGGAGCAACTCAATCAAATTACTCAGCAAAGTGCTTCAACCTCTGAAGAGTTAGCCGCGACATCTGAAGAAATGAGCGGTCAAGCTGAGCAGTTACAAGAAACCATGAATTTCTTTACACTTGCTAATGCCAACATCCCATCAGGCACACCAATAAAAAATACTGCAGCAAACAAGAAAGTGATTAAAGAAAATGATGATTACTCAGCAAAAACAGCTGGCAGCTCTGAATTTGTGCGCTTCTAGGAGGCTTTATGACTTTACAAAATATAGAAACGGCGACAAAAAATGAGCTAACGCAAACTCAAAGTGATGACAATCATTTTCTTACGTTCACGCTCAGTAGTGAAATGTTTGCCATTGGTATCCTTAATATCAAAGAGATATTAGAATACGGCAACTTAACCACCGTCCCTATGATGCCTTCGTTCGTGCGTGGGGTTATTAACCTGCGCGGCGCGGTGGTGCCAGTGATTGATTTAAGTGCACGCTTTAGTAACAAGCAAAGTGAAGTGACTAAACGCACATGCATAGTAATAATAGAAGTGACTTCCGATGATGAGTGCCATGTGATAGGTGTGATGGTAGATGCTGTATCTGCTGTCCTAGAAATTCCTGCCCATGATATAGAACCACCGCCAGCCTTGGGTGCTAAGATACGTACTGACTTTATCCATGGAATGGGTAAAGTTGACGGTGATTTTGTTATTATATTAAACGTAGATAAAGTTTTATCTGTGGACGAATTAGGTATGCTCAATCAAAATACTGAATTAAAAAATATGGAACAATAATGGTCGAACAGAGTATTAAGGCACATAGTCATGCTTGATAGCGAATTTAGGCTATTTCAGAAAATGATCTATGACACAGCAGGGATCAATATGACTGGGGCTAAAAAAGCCCTGGTTAGTGGTAGGCTAGCCAAGCGATTAAGAGATTTGAACTTAACCAGCTATGCCGAGTACTTTGCTCTGTTAAAAAATGGAGACAACGGTGAACAGCAAATAGCGATTGATTTATTAACGACCAATGAGACCTACTTTTTCAGAGAGTCTAAGCATTTTGATTTTTTGCGTGACGAAATATTGCCTCGTTTTAAAACTGGGGCGAGACGGGTATGGAGTGCCGCAAGTTCTAGTGGTGAAGAAGCATATACACTATCTATGGTACTGTCCGAGCATTGTCCAGTAAAGGAATGGGCAATAGTAGGTACAGATATTTCTACCCAAGTGCTCGACAAAGCTCGTCTGGCGCAATACCCCATGGGGCGAGCAGATAAAATCCCCAAAAAGTATCTTAAGGAATATTGCCGCAAGGGCGTTGGTAATCAGAGCGGTACTTTTATCATTGCCAACGAACTTCGTTCTCGCGTTGAATTCGTTCATGCCAACCTCAAATCTGATTTAACACGGTTAGGCAGTTTTGACGTGATATTTTTACGAAATGTTCTCATATATTTCGACTTAGAAACTAAAAAACAAGTGGTTGAAAATGTATGCCAACAATTAAAACCTGGTGGGTTTTTAATTATTGGACATTCCGAGAGCGTTAACGGGATAACAAATTATTTAACATCAGTATCGCCATCGGTCTATCAAAAAGCATGTTAACTGATGAACACACTCCAAAATTAATATCGCTAGTTTCAACGGCAATACAGGAAAGTACTGATACTGAAGAAACAACAATAGAGATAACGCTGGCACCGGGAGAATTTTATTTTGGTGACGCCAATACTTGCATTCATACGTTATTAGGTTCTTGTATTGCCATAACGTTGTGGCACCCATTAAAACGTATTGGTGGTATGTGCCACTACCTTTTACCAACACGTGGTGACAACCAAAGACTCAGTCATGGACACTTTGCTGATGATGCTATCCAGCTTTTTATGAAAAACCTCCAATTAACTGGCAGTTATCCTAATGAGTTTGAAGTAAAGTTATTTGGTGGTGGTAATATGTTTGTCCCTTTATCAGAGCCTGGTATGGGCGTAAACATTGCCAAACAAAATATTGAGGCTGGTATGAATTTATTAATTAAGCATGGTTTTAGCATCAACAACTCTGATGTTGGAGGCAATACTTATCGCAAAATATATCTAAAACTTAATAATGGGGAGGTGTGGGTCAAACATGGTCATACCTCATTTGAGCAAGGAGAATTACCCCATGTCTAAGATAAACGTATTATTGGTCGACGATTCAGCAGTAGTCCGTCAAGTATTACAAGCTGTACTCGCCCAAGATCCTAAGATAAATGTCATGGGTGCTGCCTCAGATCCCATTTTTGCGATGAATCGCATGGCAAAGCAATGGCCAGACGTCATTGTCCTTGACGTTGAAATGCCACGAATGGACGGAATTTCGTTTTTAAAAAAAATAATGGCAGAGCAGCCAACACCCGTGGTAATTTGCTCTTCTTTAACTGAAGAGGGAGCTGAAACCACCATGCAAGCACTGGACGCTGGTGCCGTTTGTGTTGTCACTAAACCTCAGTCTGGTGTAAAAAACTTCTTGGAAGAATCTGCTGCAAATATTATTCAAGCGGTAAAATCCGCCGCACTTGCCAATGTCAAAAATTTACGTAGAAGTTCACCTATAAAGCCAAAATATAGTGCGGATGTCATATCGCAGCCAACAAGCGAGTCCATGAGTAAAACCACAGAGCATGTTGTTGCTATCGGCACCTCAACTGGTGGCACACGGGCATTAGAGGTAGTATTGACTGCACTACCTAGCACAGCTCCAGGTATTGTCATAGTACAACATATGCCAGAAAAATTTACTGAGCTTTTTGCCAAACGGCTTGATTCATTGTGTGATATTAGGGTCAAAGAGGCACAAAATAATGACCGGGTGTTACCTGGACTAGCCCTAATTGCACCTGGTGGTAAACACATGTTATTGAAAAGAAGTGGTTCACAATATCATGTTCAAATTATTGATGGCCCTCAGGTTAATCGTCATAAACCATCTGTTGATGTGTTATTTCGTTCTGTTGCTAAGTTTGCAGGAAAAAATGCAATTGGCTTTATCATGACAGGAATGGGTGATGATGGTGCCCGTGGGCTAAAAGAAATGCAAGATGTTGGTGGCGTAACTATTGCTCAAGATGAGGAGACTTGTGTAGTCTTTGGCATGCCCAAAGAGGCAATTGCTTTAGGCGCGGCAGATAAAATAATGTCTCTACCATTAATCCCTAACGAAATTATGCGTTACACACATTGACAAGGCTGTGTCAGATTTTGAGCTAAGTTCTCTGTGAATATGGTTTTTACTTGATCATTACCAACAGCGAATATTTTTTTATGACTTTTTTCATTTTCTGACGCTAGACCTAATTTTAGAATCTTTGTATAAATTTTCAGTGCTTAGCTGCTTTATTATATATGCTACATGGTTGTTTCTGATTAATAAACACCTCGATTAGTTAGGATAATATCCTATATTAAAGAGGCCTATAGCAAAGTGGGCTAATCGATTGGACCATATAATCACTGTGATTATTAAATAATTGGCTAGGCTGTTATCATTTTAATCTAAGTCTGAATTACAGTTAAAAGTAAATTTGAATAATTATGTGCTCAACAAAGTAAACCCTTAATCCATTCTCTGGGTGAGAACAGGTGATACTACTAAAAAACCGAAAAAACGAGCTAATTAAGTTAATTAACTCTATGATAATAAAGATTTTAATTAAAATTAGCCGCTTTATTTACTGGCTATTATCGTAAATTAATGGCAATATTAAATATCTTGACGACGGCCAATTAAATTTCGTAGTGTTGATTCCAAAGACCACTAAAACCACTGTTGATTTTGGTTATAAATGATAAATATATTCGTCACTCATTTATATGTCGATGATTGAAAATAAATACAAGAGGTACAATGATGAACAGATTGATGAATTGCATATTTTTAGCCTTTATATGCATCGTACTTTTGCAATTTAGTGATAGTTCATGGATATACAAACTAATAACCAGTTTAAGTTTATTAGTGCTTGCATGGTATATCGACAGGCAAATTGCGCTCAAAAATGAACAAGCTTTGCATCAGTCTCTCAATGAATATAAGGAGCAACAAGCCAATAAACAAGCTAAAGAGTCGAGTGACAAAGAAAACGCTATTCATACACTTTGTCAAAGTGCTCTACCCCTTTGGCAAAAACATATAACCACCGCAAGAACACATTCAGAGGAAGAAATTGGTAAGCTTTGCCAGCAGTTCGCTAATCTGATTAATGATATGCAAAGTGCAATGAAGGTGTCGACTCATACCCTAGGAAACGATAAAGCAAAAGATGAAGCTTCCCTGATGCAAGTGATTGAACAAAGTCAGGCGGAACTGGCGGAAGTTTTACGAGTCCAACGCAAAACCATGGAGAGCAAGGAGAATATGCTCAGTGGCATATCACAACTTAAAGGCATCACCAAAGAATTAAACAGCATGGCAACGGTTGTTTCTAGTCTCGCAGGTCAAACCAATTTGCTAGCGCTTAATGCCTCTATAGAAGCGGCTCGAGCTGGCGAAGCTGGCAGAGGATTTGCTGTGGTTGCTGATGCTGTTCGCGAACTAGCGCAAAAGTCGGGTGATGCCGGCAAGAACATTCAACGACGCGTTTCTCTGGTTAACGATACCATCAATCAAACATTATCAGCCACCGAGGATTACAGTAACCAAGACGATATTGCGCTACAAGAGACAGAGAGTGCGATACAAGGGATCATGACGGATATCTCCAGTTCAGCAGAGCAAGTTGAACAAGCTGCAACTCAGTTAAGCGAAGAACAACATAATATGCATAATGAAATCAATATGGTAATGGTTTCTTTACAATTTCAAGATAGGGTAAGCCAAATACTCCACCAAGTGGAACAGGATATTACTAGTTTAGTCAGTTCACTCTCTGAAGATCAATGGCATACCTTTGTTGACGTTGAGGCCTGGCTGGAAAATATGACAAAAAGTTACACTATGTCTGAGCAATATGATAATCATTCAGGTATAGAAACGGACAATAACCAATCTCATGAAATTGACTTCTTCTGAGCCATTAAAGCTAATAAATTTCTTCAAAAACAATGAGTTTACAACAATTATGTTGAAAAATTTGAGAGTAAATACTCAATAGCCATGCCTGCCCTCATCGGTAAATATCGTATGTTTTGATAAACTACCCAGCTATTAGAGCTTTTACCCCAGTAGGGTTCTAAAATTGCAGTTACCCGTTTTTGTTTGGTTGATGTTAAGAAATTATGCTATGGCATATATATAGGGTATACCCAAGCCTTTTTCACAAGTGTTTACAGCAGCGTGCGCATTATCGATTTTCCACCGCCCATGAACTTTTATACTTTCCTGCTGCCCTTACCCGTAAAATTTCCTCAAGTTTCGATTGTTGTGTGCTGATTTGTTCATTAGCTTGTGGCAAGCCGGTGAACAGATCTCGACATTGATGATAATAGTTTAACCCTAAAGATGTCAGGTTAACCAAGCGAGTTGTGCGGGCAAACAATACACAGGCTAAACGCTTTTCTAATTTTAAAATTTGCCGATTTATATGGCTTGTACTGCAGCCAAGTTGTTTATCTGCGGTTGAAAATCCTTGGCTTTGAGCCGCAGTTACAAATTCAATAATACCGAACAAATTTTCTATAGTGGCCTAAATTGTTATTATATGGCAATAGTAATTTGCAATTTTACTCTATTGTTATCAATAGGTATTAATAATAAAATCAATGTAAGCTTAATAAGCTATATTATAACACTTACTAAAGCACTCACTAAAGAGATCACTAAAGGCCAATCATTATGAAAAAAATACTTATTCCAGTGACCAATCACGCAACACTAGGCACTACAGATCAAGCAAATGGCACATACTCTCCGGAAATCACTCATGCGCTCGATGTTTTTATCAAAGCAGGTTTTGACTATGACATTGCGTCTATTAAAGGCGGAAAAGCCCCTATTTACGGCACTGATATTGAAGAGGACTCAGTGAATGACACTATATTAAATAACGAAACATTTCAAAACCGTATGAATAATACCCTTCCTGTCTCTCAAGTTGTTATTGAAGATTATGATGCTGTTTATTATCCGGGGGGGTTTGGCCTACTATCTGATTTGGTCAGTAACGAAGACTTCGCAGCACTTAGTGCCAGTCATTATGAAAGTGGTGGTATTTTGTCTGCCGTTTGTCATGGTCCTGCAGGTCTTTTACCTATTACTTTAAGCAATGGTGAAAAGCTCTTGACCGATAAGTCGGTCACTGGTTTTAGCCGAGAAGAAGAAATAGATTTCGGCACAATTGATACTATTCCTTTTTTATTAGAAGAGTCTCTGGCGCGTAACGCTGCTCGTTATAGCAAGGTTCAACCATGGGGTGTTTTTGTCATTGAAGATGAACGTGTTATCACTGGGCAAAATCCTTCAAGTGCTCATGCTGTTGCAGAAGCCGTTGTCAAACAACTGACTTAATAGAGCTTACCTATTTACCCTGTCAACACCATAAGTTGTTGACAGGGTAAATTAATGTTTAAAAATAAATTAACATCGCAGCTAAGGTTAAATTAAGCGACTTTTTTCGCTGAAATCTTACTCGTAAGATACTCGTCTAACGAACCTTGAAAACTGACTAATTCTTTATCTTTAATGTCGATAATACGCGTTGCCAAGCTTGAGACAAATTCACGGTCATGGCTAACAAATATTAATGTACCTTCAAAGTCTTTAAGGGCGTTGTTTAAGGCATCAATCGCTTCTATGTCCATATGGTTAGTCGGCTCATCCATGATCAACACATTGATATCACCCATCATTAACATGCCAAATAACAAGCGGTTTTTTTCACCACCCGAACAATTACGTGCTTTTTTGTTAGCATCATCATCAGTAAACAATAAACGACCTAACATACCACGAACACTTAAATCGTTATGACAAGGTCGACGCCATTGAGACATCCAGTCCATTAATGTTAAATCATTATCAAAGAACACACCGCTATCTTGTGGACAATAGCCTACAGAGGCATTTTCAGACCACTTAACCACGCCTTCGTTATGGGTTAACTCATTCATTAAACAACGCAACAAGGTAGTCTTACCGACACCATTTTCGCCAATAATCGCTAACTTAGCACCAGCTTCTAGTAATAGGTCACCTTTTTCAAATAACACCTGACCATCAAAACCATGACCAATATTGTCAAGCTCTAATGCTTGACGATGCATTTTTTTACCTGGTGAAAAAGCAATCTTGGGTGTTATACGGCTTGAAGATTTCACATCATCGAGCTTGATTTTATCCATTTTTTTAGCACGAGAGCTTGCTTGCTTGGCTTTTGATGCATTGGCACCAAAACGGTTGACGAAGTCTTGTAGTTCTGCAATTTCTTCAGATTTTTTAACATTTCCCGATAATAACTGCTCACGTAGCAAACCAGACTGCTCTAAGAAGAATTCATAATTACCCGGGTACACACGTAATTCACCATAATCAATATCAGCCATGTGGGTACAAACAGAGTTAAGGAAATGTCTATCATGAGAGATGATAATCATGGTGCATTTACGCTTATTTAATTCACCCTCTAACCAACTGATGGTATGAATATCCAAGTTGTTGGTTGGCTCATCGAGTAATAAAATATCAGGATTAGCGAATAGGGCTTGAGCAAGTAAAACACGTAACTTCCAGCCTGGCGCAACTTGCTGCATTGAGCCATAATGCATTGACTCGTCAATACCTGCTTCTAATAAAATTTCACCCGCACGACTTTCTGCGGTATAACCGTCCATTTCAGCAAATTCACTTTCTAAGTCACCAACACGCATGCCGTCGGCTTCACTCATTTCGGCTTGTGCATAAATAGCGTCACGTTCTTGCTTTACTTTCCATAAAGGAGCATCACCCATGATCACAGTATCAATAACATTGTGTGCTTCAAAAGCGAACTGGTCTTGACCCAGCGTACTGACCTTATTACCTGTACTGACCGAAACATTACCTGAACTTGGTATTAGCTCACCACTGAGTATTTTCATGAATGTAGACTTGCCACAACCATTAGCACCGATCAAACCGTAACGATTACCGTTACCAAATTTAGCCGAGATGTTTTCAAATAAAGGCTCTGCGCCAAATTGCATTGTAATGTTCGATGTAGTGATCAAAAGATATCCCTGGGTTTTGCTAACGGCAAATGAATGACTGATTGTTCAATAACACTGAGGAAAGTCACTCAGAAAAAAACAAACAGATTGAAAATATTAAGGTCGCACATTCTACAGTAATAATTACTTTTACCCCACCAAATATTAACCTTTTTCGATTGTTTTTTCACCAACAAGAAGAATTGGTAAAAATAGATGGATTTTTCACCGGGCACCTTAAATACATGCTGTTGAATAATTTCACACTGAATCAATTTTTAAGCTAAACGAAGAACTAATATTGGTAGTGCGTAATACACCTGTTGCCTCGATTATCAATGATATGACCGCAATATTCATGCTAAAAATGATAGTTGAAACTCAATGGTGTCAGGAGGTTATTAACGTTAGTTACCCAATCGGTTGAAATAGCTTGTCAGCAAAGTGATCATTCTAATGATAACTAATGATTGTTATATTTATTGTTATATTAACTAGTGGATTACCAGAGTAATAAGAGTGAGCTAACTATCACAATAACAAACAAGGCTAATTAACCGATATTGATGCTGTTATATAAAGTGATTCACGCTGATGTAAATCAGTGCCTTATAGATAACACTATATAAAGTAGAGACAACTTATTTCAACTTACGTTACACGTAACGTTAACTAATAATAACATGAGTATATTACTTATAAAATAATGTTCAGGCTAAAGTTGAAAGCGAGTAAATGGTAATAGTGTAACGAATATGGGGAGCAGTAGATGATAAGCTTTCACAATAAATTTGCCCAAAAGTTTTATTAAATAGCGGCACAACTTAAAGTCGAACAGGCCAATAATGTTCGCTGTCAAACTTATCTCCATACAACTAAAACAATAAAATAATTGGCTGAAAATCTTAGAGTACTGTGTGAAGCACAAGGCATCAAGGGACTTATTCAGCCGGCTACTTCAGGAGCGGATAGCCCATTTGATTTACGAATGTATGGTGACAGGTCGAATGTCACCATCATAAAACTATAAGAGGAAAAACAATCCATTTCACCTAAACAATTTAATCCAGAAAAATAAGGCGTGGTAATCCTGTTACCTCAAAAATGCATATGATCATTTCACCCTAATGTATTCTCATACTGAGCGCCATAAAATTAATAATAATGACCATTAATTACTGATTTTTTTATGGTGACCAGCATCAATAAGAACAACATAACGTAGAAGGACAACATAACGTAGAAACACACATTCGCAGTAAACTTAAAGCACTTTCGATAATAGAAAAAACACAAGATAAATGAATATTCCTGAGATTGTTTTAGCAAGTACACAAGAGGAAATATAGATATGATAAAGTATGAAATTGAACCTTTCGACTGGCAATACAAGCTTGATCAACTGTCAATCGCATTAGAAAACAAGGTGGCACATGTCAAAGTGACCGGCTTAAACTTGGAGAATCAGATTGGAAAAAGTGAGATGAAGCTCACTAAATTATCTTATGATAATCATAACGATATTCTTGAGCTCATGTTTGAACAATTGAATCACTTAATAGAAGCACCATTAACGATTTGCTTTCAACAACAGCAAAATGTTCTAGAAGCAATAGAAATTTTTGATGATAATGCTAATAAAACTATTATTGTCTTTAGTGATCCATTTTTAGTTACCCATCACCAATAACCCATTTTATGACTTAAGCAGACTAAACGTTACTGTGATAAGTGTCTGTTATATATTGATCAGACAAAGACAAAAATATAGCCTTTTTTGAATTAAGAATATTAGTAGCCTCGATGGAAAAGCAACCGCCAACAACGACCAATTGATGATCGGTTAAGGTACCAAGAGACTTTAATGCTTTTCCTACTAGGCCGCTTTTTACGATATCTCGGTTGTGATGTGGAAAAGTAATTAGCGTGCATTTGCCCCTAAGTTCTGATTCACAACTAACGGCGAGATTTTTATATTGAGTTGGCACTCTTTCTTTAATTAAGTGAGCATCTAAGTTTCTTGATATCTGAAATTTCATAAGTTTGACCAACGTTATATTTAAAAACAGCACTTTTTTGACGCGTTTCATGATATCAAATAGTTTAGCTATATTTGAAAATGTATCAGCTATATCTTGCTTATGAACTGATTAAAATCAGTTCAAGTAGGCGTTAATTAATAAAAATCACTTAATTGATACCTACAAATGATTTTTACATCATAACATTAGCATAAGCTAATTAAAGGTATGCTAATGTTACAATATAACGAGCCTGAGTAACCGAGTTAAGTTCTTACATTAATAACAGGTTTAGTATCAATATCACCATTATCTGCAACTGTCGTGCAATAGCCACCTTTAATGAGTACGGCAAAACTACCTGCTTCAGAGCTACGGATAAAAGTCAGATGATATCCCAAATTCGTTAGGCTTTTAGCTGAAAAACATTGTGACAGTGTTAATTGCTGCCATAATTTTTCATCCACTTTATGCTGTCGACGTTCAATGAGCATATCTCCAGACTCTTTTACCCTCATATAAACACCTAATGGTAAATTATAAACGTAAGAGTCACTTTATATTTATATCAGCATCAATTAAGCATAAAATATACCAAAAACATAAAAACCCATTAAAATCAAAAGGATGAATTATAAAAAAATAATGATAAACAAGTAACAACGCTAAACTGTAAAAAGTGTAGACAATAAAACTGACTCGATGAAATACATTCAGAATTGGTTGAAATAATAATGATGACTGCATCATCATATCGTTGAGTTATCAAAGCCATACAGCATAAAATTGAGTATGTATTATCCCTAATATTTCAACCGATCTATTTTTCATTTGAATTTTAAAGTCAAAAATCACTCAAACCTTGAGCAAATAAAAGTATTAAGCGCGTAACAAGACTAGTAAAAACTGTATTGACACTGGTAGAATCGAGCAATAGGATTAATATTTTTTCATGAGAAGATTTTTAGATGGGTAGAGCATACCAAAACCGTAAATTATCAATGGCTAAAACAGCCGGTGCAAAAACAAAAGTTTATTCTAAATATGGTAAAGCTATTTATGTTAGCGCAAAAGATGGCGGCGTAGACCCTGACGGTAATCTAGCATTACGTGGGTTAATTGAGAGAGCTAAGAAAGACCAAGTTCCTACCCATGTAATTGAAAATGCGATTAAAAAAGCTTCAGGTGCTGGTGGTGAAGATTTTGTCGCAGCACGATACGAAGGTTTTGGTCCAGGTAACTGCATGGTAATTATTGATTGCTTAACAGACAATGGCAACCGCACCATTAAAGATGTTCGTCAATGTTTCTCTAAAACCCATTCTAAAGTTGGTTCTTCTGGCACTGTTTCTCATATGTTTGATCATCAAGCGGTATTTGCATTCAAGGGCGAAGATGACGAAGTGGTATTAGACAACCTAATGATGGCTGATATTGACATAACTGACGTTGAACTTGAAGATGGTATAATTACAGTTTATGCACCTCATACTGAATATTTCAAAATAAAAACTGAGTTTGCTAATTCTATGCCAGAGTTTGATTTAGAAGTAGAAGAGATCACATGGGTACCACAGACCTATATCAATATTGAAGGTGATGAAGATACCGCTAACTTTGAAAAATTTATGGCTTTGCTTGATGAGTGTGACGATGTACAAAATGTTTATCATAATGCTGAATTTAAAGATTAGCCTCTTATGTCAATATTATTTTATTGAAATACACAATATATCTTGGTCTATTTCAAATATATGAGACAATTGAGTTCGCAAAAACATACCAATGGCTCATTATGAAACTTTTAGTTCGTAACCTTTCACGTTCAACAACTGAACAAGAACTCCGTATTTTATTTTCTACTCATGGCTCTGTCACTGAATGTAACTTAGTTTTAGACAAAGAAACCGCCAAATCAAAAGGCTTTGCTTTTCTTGAAATGCCTAATGAGAGTGAAGCGAAATTGGCAATTGCTAACCTGCATGAAACAAGGGTTGCCAAAAATAAAATTAGAGTAAAAATAGCTCAATAATATTTTAAAAACGATCAGTAAAAAGCCAGCTTATTTTAATGCTGGCTTTTTACTGATGATTTTATGATGTACATCACTTACTTTCTAATAACTGAAAAAGTCAGCGCCCTACCCACAACACGTTTTATATTTTTTACCACTACCGCAAATACATGAATCGTTACGTCCAGGAAGCTTATTTATTTTAACGGTTGATTTTTTGTTAAGTTGCACTATAAGTTCATTGACATACTCAACCGCACCATCGCTACTGTCAATACTAATCACCGCATATAGATTAGCGTCATCAACCAAAGTTTCTACTTCTTTCTTGCGTGTCTCGTTTGTCACCACCAAGGTCAAAGGATACTTCTTACTACCGGTTTTGTTATTATTCTTGGTTTCGTAACCATATTTAATGTGATTCTGGCGTGCATCCTGACGTCCCTTGAAAAATAATTTATCCGACATGTTATACCTTAAAGTACAAAAAAACTGCAACCATTTATATATTGGTCACTTTTAAAAAAAGCAAGTTTATCACAGAGTTCTATTTTATTACTCAGCTGTATGCAGGAAAAAATCTATACACTAACAAGTGAAGCATAACTGCCTAGAAAGTGGTTTAATTGCACTGGAATGGCAACTGTTATTATTGGTATTTCAGTGCACTGTAAATGGCACGTTGTCTTGTGTCTCTATTTTTATTGGGATCTTCAATGCACTCTGTAGATTGAATTATATCAAGATATTGAGCAGGCACCTTTATTTCATTTGCCCCAGTCACAACATGGTTAAGGTACCAAGAATAAGGTTTTAACGAAGAGCCCGTGTTAATTGCACAATAGATTAACACTTCGAAGCTTTCACCCGAATGATTTTTTACCGTTACCACTTTTTCATCATAGTCATAACCTAAACCTTCCGCACTATCTAAATGTTTTTTTTCACTTTGATCTATTTCAAAAAGAGCACCTATAACCACATCATCTTTATCATTTGTTTGGTGAGCGTCACACTTTCCAGAGCCATCTTTACTCGCTTTATGAAAACGTAATTGATGGCCTTCTAGAAGAAATACACCAATCCTCAGTGCACTTGGAACTCGTTCTTGCAATCTTAAGATTGACATATTTGAACCGTAAGCAAAATACTTCACAAAACCTCCAGTAAAGTTAACGAGCCTTATCATTACCCGCTTTTATAGTAATGATTACATTTTAACTCTATTGGTATTTTTCACAATCAAAAATATTTAGACTAATGATTTTTTTATTTTTGTTGGGTAAGGACTAATGCCCGAAATCATTACGATATAGCATTCGATAGATAGCCATAGGCGTTTATCATATCTAAAGAAGAACCTTGATATAACCAAATTCATGGGGGAATGAAGGAGTTTAATTAGCTTTTTATATTTTTATTGTCCAAAAGTAATCGAATAGCAATTTTCGACCGTATATATAAAGATAACACCTAATTAGAGAAAATAATGTTTTCTATATTTAAAGCAAATCCAACAAAAAAACTAAATAAACTCTTAGACATAAAACTTGAACAGGCAATGCTAGCTCAAAGAAATGGTGACATCAAACGTTATTCTGAATTAACTTTTGAAGCAGACCAAATACAAAAAAAGATATCAGCAATAGAAGCAAAAAACACCAGCAGATAAGGTCAACTCAAGGGCTAATAAAAAGTGAGCTAACATACTAGCCAACTTTTTATTATCCTATCAATGATCACCTGTGTTTATTTATGACTACCGTCACAAATAGGTTGTGATGCAGTTAATTTACAGCCACAAAGAAACATTTTTTTAGACTCTGTCGCAGTAAATCTTACTGGCGAGAATTCAGAACCTCGGTGAGAACCATCACAGAAAGGTTGTTTTTCGCTTTTCCCACATGAACACCAAGAATAAGTTTTACCTTCTTCAACTTCTACTGCAAAAGGGGTATTAGATGCCCTTACTGGTTTAGTCATAATAATTTCCCATAATTTAATATCAACAGATTAACTCTCCCACAAGACTAGCCACCAATATAGTAGGTTAAGCGTAAAATACATAGCGTAATTAGTTTGCTAAAGAACTAAAGCGGAGGCCAGCACGGATAACCATAACATGATTGTTATTAAATTAGATACTCATCAAATTAGCTGTTGATACTGGAAGCATCAAGAATACCAACTGACTTATTGCAGATAATATTTAACCGATGTTTGTTGGTAAACACCTTATTTAGCATCGATAATATTTTTATTTTACGCATTTTTTGATTAAGGCCTATAGAGCCAAAACCACCAGATGATCAAACCTATAACGACTAAACCCAGTATATTAATAATTATCATCATCTCGCCTTAATGCTCTTTAGCTTTGAAGAAACGTAAACGATTAGCATTGCTAACCACCGTCAGCGATGAAAATGCCATTGCTGCTCCCGCAATGACAGGGCTTAGCAATAAGCCAAAAAATGGATAAAGCATACCTGCAGCAATAGGAATACCAGCAATGTTATAAATAAATGCCCCCGCAAGATTTTGCTTTATATTAGTTAACGTGGCCCTACTCACAGCTATGCCATCGGCTAAACCATGTAAAGAACCCCTCATTAAGGTAATATCTGCGCTTTCAATAGCAATGTCTGTACCTGTACCAATAGCAAAACCAACATCAGCGAGTGCAAGGGCTGGTGCATCATTAATGCCGTCACCTGTCATACCGACCACTTCATGTTGCTTTTGTAATGCTTTTACCTTATTGGCTTTTTCTTGTGGCGACACGCCGGCAATAAATTCTGTGATTCCAACCTTTTTGGCGACCGCCGCTGCGGTATCAATATTGTCACCTGTGACCATAATTACCCGAATATTATTTTTTTGTAAGCGCTTAATAGCATCAATAGAGTCAGACTTAATGGGATCAGTCACGGCGATAATAGCTGAGAGTTTTTTATTAATGGCAAAATACATTGGTGTTTTTTCTTCTTTAGCCAGAGACTGTACCTTAACAAAGAAGGGGGAAATATCTATACTTTGCTCATCCATCAGTTTTTTGTTACCCAATAAAAAATTTTTATCTTGATAACTCGCTTCTATTCCTTGCCCTGCAATGGCATTAAAATTTTCAATAGTGAGTAAGGTTAAATCCTTTGCTATTGCACTTTCAACAATGGCTTGTGCTAGTGGATGTTCAGAGCTATTTTCAATACTTGCAACCAGTTGTAATACCCCATTTTCATCTAGAGCACCCTCGCCTTCACTGGTCAGTAAAATATCAGTGACTTTGGGCGAACCTTCAGTAATGGTACCGGTTTTATCTAAAATCATGGCTGTGATTTTAGCAACGGTTTGCAGTGCCTCGCCATTGCGAATGAGAACACCTGCTTCTGCTGCCTTGCCCACGCCTACCATTACTGACATTGGCGTTGCTAAACCCAGCGCACAAGGGCAAGCAATGATCAGCACTGTCGTGGCTGAAACCATAGCAAATGCCACCGAAGGCTCAGGACCAAAATTTAGCCAAAGAAGTGAACTTGCGAGAGAAATTATCATTACTGCAGGTACAAAATAAGTAGAAATAGTGTCCGCTAAACGTCCTATAGGCGGTTTTGAGTTCTGTGCGCGTTTCACCATATGAATAATTTGAGCAAGAGCGGTATCTTTACCCACTCGAGTGGTTTTAAATAATATAGCCCCTGATTTATTTAGCGTGCCTGCGGCAACTTCGTCATTTTCATCCTTCTCCACAGGCATTGGCTCACCCGTGAGCATCGCTTCATCAATTGAAGTATGACCTTGTATAACAATGCCATCTACTGGAATTTTTTCCCCTGGATGCACTCTAACAACATCATTGATTAATACATGTTCTATCTTAAGATCAAACGTTTGACCATCACGAATAACGCTAGCTGTTTTGGCTTGTAAACCAATCAAGCGTTTGATTGCTTCTGAGGTTTTCCCTCTGGCTTTTAACTCAAGTGCTAAGCCTAAATTAATTAAACCAAGGATCATTGTCGTCGCTTCAAAATAGATATGACGAGCCATCAAAGGAACAATGTCAGGGGCAAGAATGACAATCATTGAATAGAACCAAGCAGTGCCGGTGCCTAATGCAATCAAGGTGTCCATATTAGCCGTATGATTTTTAAAACTGTTCCATGCACCGATATAAAAATGTTTACCTGAAACGTACATTACCGCTAACGTTGCTATACCAACAACTAACCATGTAACTCTTTCAATATTAGTTGCTACCGTCATTTCACCAATAAAAAGACCGTAGACCATTAACGGAATACCTAACGCAAGGGCGATGGATGTATTTCGTATAAGTTGAATGTAATAAGCCCAATCGCCTTGTTCTTTTTCAGTTATGGCATCATCTGCATTGTTAGCGCTTAATTCTTTGGCATTATAGCCAACACTCTCAACGGCATTAATTAATAATTCAGCATTTAATTTACCTGTTATAAGCACCGTTCTGTCAGCAAAATTCATTTCAGCATCTGCAACGCCATTTACAGCCTTTAATGCCTTTTCGATTTTGATAACACAACTCGCACACCCAGCACCTAAAATAGAGAGCTGCATTGTTTGTGTCTGTATTTCAGATGACATTTCTTGTCTACTCATCATATTTCCTTATTTTAATTTATCTTGAGCTTCCTCCCACTTTATTTACTAATGCACTAAAAGCAACGTTCTTCAATTTCAGTATAAGACATTATTTACCATTTGTTGGGCTAATAAATTTGACCTATGCAGAAGTCATTGTTGAACAGTAACTATGATAATTTGGTATATAACACTCACTCTAGTGATGTTTTTTTGATCAAAGGTCAAGACTTTTAGCTTCACCTCCATCTATTACCTTAAACGGTTTATTTCGGTATTTTTTTTGCTATCGTAGATATAACGTTGAAAGAGTTGACATACAGACTATGATCTAAGATTGACCTTACCTTAACCCTATATTATTAAAGAGATCGTCATAAGGAATCTATGTTGCTCTTAGGATTGTATTTATTTATTGCTTTGTTTTTTTCGTTTTTGTGTTCTATTGCCGAAGCCGTATTACTCAGTATTTCTTGGCTACATATAGTTAAAATGGAAAATGAGGGACTAAAAACGGGTAAAATTCTGCGTTTATTAAAAGAAGATATTAATAACCCGTTGGCTGCAATACTAACACTCAATACTATAGCGCATACTGTTGGAGCTGCTGGGGTTGGTGCTCAGGCTGCTGTGTTATTTGGCAGTTATTCATTAGCAAGTGTCTCTGCGTTGTTAACTTTCTTGATACTGGTTTTTTCTGAGATAATTCCCAAAACATTAGGTACTTCACATTGGCAAGTATTGGCACCTGTCACTGCTTACTTTCTAAAAAGTATTGTTTGGGGATTATACCCGTTTGTCAAAATGTCAGCCTTTATTACTCGCCGTATCATTAAGAAAGAAAAATCTATCGCTTTTAACCGCAATGAGTTTGCTGTAATGGCTAGGTTAAGTGCTGAAGAAGGACATATTAATGGCGAAGAAGCTCTTATTTTACAAAACCTGATGTTATTACAAGAAATTAAAATTAAAACGGTTTTAACGCCAAGAACAGTGGTATTTAGTGATTCTCAAGACCTGCTAGTGGAGGAGTTCTTTCATAAACATAAGAAAATTCGTTTTTCCCGAATACCGGTTTATAAACATGATATTGATAATTATGTTGGTTTTGTTCTACGTAGCGACCTACTACTAGCAAAAGCGCGCGGAAATAAACACACTCGGTTAAGTAACTACATTAAAGAGATGCCAACTTTATTGGAAGATATGACCTTGCTACATGCGATGAAAGAAATGTTAAGTGGTAAAATTCACATATCATTAATTGTCAATGAGTATGGCACCATAAGAGGAATTTTAACATTGGAAGATATTTTAGAAACACTGATTGGTCGTGAAATAGTTGATGAAAGCGATAAAGATGTCGATATGCAAAAATTAGCCAAGCGTCTATGGAAAGTCAAGACTAAAAAGACAGGTGTTGGACTTGAAAAAAGTGAATAATGATAGAATCAATTCACTTAAGCTGAAATTGCAAAAATACTCTAATGCCAATGAATAGGATCGACTTGGTAATATTGCTTTAATTGTTGATAAAGCAGTGGATATTCAGAATAAAACTGTTGCGCTTGTTCAAAGAACACCTCACTAGCCACTGCAAAAAATTCGGCAGGCTCGGTTGCGCCATAATAATCAAATAATGAAGGTGTTCCTATTTTAGCTTGCATTTTCAGTTGTTCAAATTGCGCAGAAAAGATTGCAGACCAAGATTGATAACTTTGACCTTTAGCTAAGATAGGTGCACCATTGGCTTTACCATTTTCTTGATCTAATTGATGAGCAAATTCATGGATCACCACATTATGTCCGTCATCTGGAATTTTCGCGCCGTCCAAGGTGTCTTGCCAAGATAAAACCACTTTACCAAAATCCCATGATTCACCAGCTAATGCCATTGTTTTTAGATGGTTAACCCCATCTAGATTAATAACCTGCTGCTCTTTAATAAATGCCCGTGGATAAATAAGTATGGTTTGCAATTTAGGATAAAAATCAGTTTTACGATTAAGTAACAATAAACAGGCCTGTGCAGCGACCGTTATTCTTATCTCGTCAGTTATTTTCACGCCATTACAACCGATGAACTTTTTTTCCGCCAAAAAAACCTGAATATGTTGCTTAAGCTGTAGCTGTAAATCAGCAGGCATTTGTCTAAAGTAAGGCATTCTTTGCTGGATAATTTGTCGCCATAACTTTTTAAATGGCTGATTTTTTATTTTATTTCGCTGATAATTTCGCCAATAAGGCTTACCAAAAGAGTAACCAATGAATGTAACACCAATAAAGATAGGTAACAGATAAGACAACATAATGAGCTTTAATTGTTAGGCTTTGTTATGAGGTAGGTACGGTAAGTATCAATATCAAGCTAAAGTCAAAAAAAACCCACTATGGGCTCATTGCGGGCAGTTAATGGTTGTGCTGGTTAACAAATAAATAGTCATTACCAACCGCTTCAATTAAAGACTTCCGTCAACTAAACAAGGGTTGTTTTTCCAACTAGCCAACCAAGTTAAAAGGTTGTTTGCCGGCATAGGTTTGGCGATACCATATCCTTGTGCTATATAACTACCAAAAGAGAGTAATAGCTCGGCATGTTTAGGGGTTTCTACTCCTTCGGCAATCACTTTAAGATTAAATACTTTGGCTAATTCAATGATGCCTTGAATAATGGCTTTATCGTCCTCGTCCGACAACATATTTCTAACAAATGATTGATCTATTTTTAAAGACTTGGCCGGTAAGCGCTTTAAATAGGTTAATGATGAATAACCGGTACCAAAATCATCAATGGAGAAAAAAACGCCTAACTCGTTACACTCTTTTATCACGTTTGACACTGACTCAATATCGGTCAGCGCACTACTTTCTAAAATTTCAAACTCCAGGCTTCCACGTTTACTATAAGGGTATTGAGCAAGCATCTCCTTCAATTCGCTTACAAATTCAGTATGCTGTAAATGCAAAGGACTGATATTGACACTGATGGGGATATTATGCCCCATCGCTAGCCAATTTTTTGATTGCTGCAAAGCACTATTGATCACCCAACGCCCTATTTCAATCCCTAATATATCATGTTCAACCTCGGGTAAAAACATCCCAGGAGCAAGTATTCCTCTGTTGGGATCATCCCAACGGATAAGCGCTTCTACCCCCTCTACTTCATTGGTTCTAAGATCAACCTTAGGTTGATAATACAGTACAAATTCATTATTTTTTAACCCATCCTCTATCTTTAGCAACTCTTCATTATGGTGTTTTTCCGCCACGTCTTTTTCTATATCAAAAATATGCTTTCGGTTCTTGCCGGTTTGCTTTGCTATATACATAGCTTGATCCGCATGCCTTAGCAACTGGTCTGGGTTTACATTATCTAACGGATAAAAGGTAACCCCTATACTGGCAGAAATTTTCAATAATTTTTTTTCAACAACAAGCGTCGCAGAAACCGACTTAAGCATTCGGGATACTATAGCATCGCTTTCTGAAGGGTCAGAAAGATTATCAATCACCGCCACAAATTCATCGCCGCCAAGGCGGGATAAGGTATCCCCTTCTCGTAGCACTAGATGTAATTGAGTCGCCACTTTTTTCAATAATTGGTCACCAATATCGTGACCATGCTTATCATTGATTTTTTTAAATCCATCTAAATCTATAAAGGCGATGGCCACATATTTTTTATTATGTAAACTTCTTATCAGTGCTTGCTCAATTCTGTCGGCTAACAAGTTTCTGTTAGGTAATTCCGTTAATGGGTCGTAATGTGCTGATAGTTTAAGCGCTGAGTTAGCATGCTCTAAATCAAGGTTACTTTGTTCTAATTTTCTCTGAGTCGTTTTTTGAACGCTAATGTCTTGAAAAATACCCGCTAAGCGAACAGGTATGCCTTTTTCTGTCGTAACAGTGCATGTTGTTCTTACATCTATTTCATTACCTTTAGTGGTATAGGTTTTTAACTCGAGGTCATAACCTACTCCACTGTTGACAGCCAAGTCGAAAGCCTCATAAATAATTTTTTTCGACTCAGGTAAATAAAAATCTATACCAGCATCTATCGTAGGATTAAATTCTTCTGGTGATGTTTCATGTATGCGGTAGGTCTCATCTGTCCAAAACAAAGCACCTGTGATTAAATCTAATGTCCATCCCCCTAAACACCCCACCGCTTGTGATTCATTGAGCAACTCACTGCTAACAATTACCTGCGCTTCGATATTTTTTCGGTTAGTGATATCGCGGTGCGAACCCACCATACGCATTGGATTGCCTTTATCATCTCTTTCAACTAATTTCCCCGAAGCCAGCACCCACACATAGTGCCCTAATTTGTGCTTCATTCGCGCCTCAACCTCATAATAATCAAGTTCATCATTAAAATGTTGTGCTAATAGGGTTTCTGCTTTAATTAAATCCTCGGGATGAAGGTTACTAGACCAAGTGCTAAATTGAATCGGTTGGAGCTCTTCAACGGTATACCCTAAGATCTCTGCCCAAATTTTATTGAATGTTAATTGCCCTGTTTGGATCTGCCAATCCCATATACCGACGCCAGTAGCGTTAAGAAAGGTATCTAAACGCTTGCTATTTTTATTAAGCTCAGTATTAATTTGTTGACTTGTATTGGTCATATCTCTTCACTATTTTTATCGAGTATATCTTTTAAATTATTCAACGCATCAACTGAAAAACCTTGATCATAAAAATAAATAATGGTGCTATTTTCATCTAGTAAAATGACTCGTGTATTATTAGGATCGGTGTTGCCCGTTAGTTTTTGTACTTCATCGCCATCGCTGTAAACTGTTATGACACCTTTCCATAAAGGTTTTGGAATACCTTTTCTCATACCATTGTCAATCATGGTACTGAACATGCGGGGTAACAAACCTTGAATGGTGGGTATTTCATAAACATCGACATTCGTTTGTGTCATGTCTAAACCAATAAGCCATCTGTCGATATCAAATTGTGAGTTCTGCTTATAGCCGATGAGCAGTAAAGTTTTTGAGCCTTTAAACGCGTCAGGAATTGATATACTTTCACTCGCTAAACTTTCACCTGTGATGGTTGGAAAAACTTGCCCGACAATATCGTTGTTTGGGTAGCTTGTACTACAAGCTGTAATAAAAACACTCAATAGAGCTAAAATAAAAAAACGCATGTCTTCACCCATACTTTGTTGAAATAATTCACATGTAGGTTAACATAACCAACACATAGTCAATGGCCATATGTTACACAGTCTATATTTGTATGTCATAGGTTATATGTAATATGTAATACGTTGCGTGTTATATATTATATATTATACATAAAAAAAATGGATTTGGATCAAAGTAACATTCAATATATTTACCCTAAGTCACATATTGATATCGCTGAATCTATTCACTTATATATTTACAATTATTTATTAACAACGAATATTATAAGAAAAAATTTCTCGCTACGGTGATTATTTTAAGCTCTGTGGTCAAATCTCTTGTTTGATCTTTTTCAGGGTAAAATAGCTGGCTCTAGTAAGTCAGTTGTTCAGTTTCAAAGATGAATGCTATGGTATGGTATGGCAAAGGCGCAACCCCTTCTCTAGGAATATATCAACCAGAGAAGATGTTTCAACATCGATTTTGTAGATGATGTTTATTCATCCCTACCAATATTATAATGCAGGGGCTTATGCCCTGTTTAAAATAAACTTTTAAGCGCTTAAACTCAGTTAATTACAGTCTACTATTTTGAGCCAAAACACCAAGGAAATACTCATGAAAAATT
>JAWUYA010000032.1:0-9319 GCA_034111045.1 Colwellia sp.
TATATTAACCAAAAAGCAAGGACAAGCAGTTTTTTCTGAAGATGTTGACCATAAAATACCACGAAAAAACCAACCAAGGCTGATGCCTAACGCGGCCAGTAAGAAGGTTATGGTCAAAGAAACATTATGTGGGTATTGTGAGCAATTACAAGCCAATTGTTGTCAAAACAAGGGTGGTACATTAAAGAATATTACTCAACAAGCAGCCTTAACCGAGAGTGTAACACTGGGGTCGACAAACTTTTTTCTGCTAAGTGAAGCGGCTGGTGTCAGCAGCCTTAGTGACACTGGGCACTCTATAGAAAAGGTAGCGCGCAATAGCTTGATAGATAAAAAAGAGGAAACACCCCTTTCTGTGCTCAGCCAAATAAATACATTGATAAATTATACACAATTGCCCCTTACCTTTCCCCACTATTGATTGCTTATTAATATAAATACACATTCGTTTCACCTCACGGGAAATATTAATGAAATGTATGGCCTTATTTAATAACTTTGATGACAAGGTCAATAAAATATGTCCACCGAATCTTGTGCAAGGGCTTAATATAAAAACTAAATACTTTGAGAAAAATCCAGATAGATGGAGAGTCTGGCATTTCTGTTCAGGGAATGATTCGCTTGATCAACGTTAATGGCTAAGAAAAGTAGCCGCTAAATTGTAAAAGCTAAGACCCAAGATCCATTTTATTGAGCAGCCAGTGTAAATAAAGGAGGAAAAAAACACAGGTTCAACCAATACGAACTTGCGTATAAATCTGTGGACAAAAGTGATTGACCACTTCACTCACGCTCAAGAAAAATCTCAGCTTATAACGTGGAGCTTGGCTTAAAATGTCCCCCAAACTGACAGTTTGTAACTTGGGTGGCGAACACGCTGTGATAATTGCTTACCCGCATATGCGCCACCACGGTTATCATCATAAAAGGTTCGGGTACGAGTAAATTCACCGGTATTGGCGTTGTCCACCTCTAACTGAATTTTAAGTCCGTCGATATAGCTGGTTTCAACAAAAAGGCGGAATCGGTCGTTGCCTTCAAACGTTGCTATTTCATCAACGTAATAAGCCTTTTCGGTGAAATGATTGTAATATTCAAGCCCCCAAGCCATTTTTAGTTCGGTTAAGTCTTGACGAAACTGCACGTACAAGTTGTGTGGTAAGTAATAACTTGTTTTACGGTTACGGTTAATTATCGAATCAAAGAATTCGGTATCCCGGTAATTATAATTTATCTCGACTAAGCCATTATCTATAATGTTATCAATGGGCAGATTAATATGAGTGTCAAAACCCCACATCCTTGAGTCACCGGCATTGCCAATACCAGCACCACCTGATTCCAGAAAAATGGCTTCCAAAATGTCATCATGCCAGTGATGATAAAGTTCAACTTTAACACTGCCCTTTTCGCTAAAGCGCCAATCCATGGTCGCCGAAACTTGGCTCACTTGCTCAGGAACAAGATCCGAATTACCACTAATATCACGTTCGTCTTCTGCTGACGAGCTCGCGGCAAAGTCATTAAAATTAAGCTGACCTACGCTATGTTGCGCTTCTAAGGATAAACTCAGCTCGTTACTTAATTTATAGTTTACCGCTAAGCGTGGCTTTAAGAATTCAAATTGTTGCTTTTTAGCATTACCACCGGAGACTTCAATTTGCGAAAACTCAGCCGTTATTCCCCCTTCAAAGGTGACATCTTGAGTGAAGACGTAAACAAAACTGGCAAACAATTCACCGCGCAGTTCTGCAACGGTAACATTGGCATTAGCAAGTGCTTGCTCAATACCATCGGCTACAAAGTCAAGCTCTGCTTCTAAAGTGTTATTGGCAAACTCAACACCAAACTCGGGTTTAAATTGATTAACTCCGGTATAGCCATAGGTGTTACGCAAAATAAATTCTTGTTGTAACTTATTTTGACTGAAATTGCTGACATTGGTTAACACATTACTTTCAGTGTCTTGTGTCATATTACGATAAGCACTGTCTTCCTGTTGAAAAAGTCCTAAGCTGTGCCATTTCCAATCATCGAAGGACTCAACCCAATCAACGCCCAATTCAGCTATTTTATAGGTACTACGTTCATCGAGTTGCCACCAGGTGTTAACACTAGTTTGAGCTATTGAGGTATCAACAATATCCCGGATTAACTGACTCGACCAAGTATCTGTGCCAATACGGCCATTAAGAGTTAGTTTAGCGTTGTCAAACTCACGGTCAAATTGAGTATTACTAAAGGCAAATTGGCCAAGCTGAGCTTGTTGCTCATTCTCTTGCATAACCTCCTGATCATATTGATCAAATTCGGTAATTTTCGCTGTTCTTGAATTCGGACCTTGACCTAAATCAATATCAAAGGCCACGTTCCATAGGCCCACTTTAGTACTTACCGCCGCTTCGATATTAGGTTTGGTTGTCCCGTCCGGTGATCGACGAAATTTTACCGCCCAGGTGCCTGATGTTACATCGTCGAATTTTACGACGTTGGCCACTATTGATTGCCCGGAGGCTTCGCCAGCGCCAACACCGCCACGTAAAATTTCTATACGCATAATTTGTGCGGCAGGAATGCGTTTTAATGCCCCCGCTAAGCCACCTGATTTAGAGGTGGGTCTTGCTCCATCAATCAAAACATTACCGGCATTACCGCCAAAGCCTCGAGCATTGTCGCCACCGTCAAAGGTAAAGCCGGGTAATTTGTTTATCATATCCAAAGCACTTTGCGGTTGATATTGAGCAAAAAAATTAGCTGTATAATTACTATTGGTTGGCGCTTGGGTTTTCTCAGCCAACTTGTCGGTATTTGCCGCGACACCAAAAGCGATAAGAGGAGCAGTGAGCATAAGACCACTGAAAATAAGACCAGTGCGGATTTCCTTCGCTATTTTATACAAGAAATAATTCATATAATGATGACTAAGTTATTAATATAGCGAGAGTATACCTAGATTTATACATAGATAATGGGACAAACTGTTTCTAATTGTAACCACTTTCGTCAAAATATAGAATTATAGCGGTACGGGTATCAATTGACTAGAGAACCTAAAATCAGTAATCTTCTGCTAATACATCAACCAATTAAATTTTTGCTTTAAACTATCAGCAGAGGTAGTGATTACATTTTTTAGAAGCTGTTGATAATTATCGGGGGCGATGCTTTTACTCAAGTGTCGATATATGCTGCCTAGACTTATACGGAACATACTGCAACATCTGGTGGTGCTCTTAGTGACTCTGGATACTCGCCTTAGATGGTGATCTCTGTGCAAAAGCGGCCATTGTTTTTGGTGCTGGGATTTCGAGTCATGCTCAAAATATCAATGCAGGTGCGGTGGTTACCATAGGTGCTCCGTATACTGTTAAAAACATCGCTTCTGGCGCCGCCGTGAGCATAGGGATTAATGCTGGTGCCAACATCATCAAAGCTCGATCTGATATTACAATGGGTGCGACTGGCAAGGGCAAAAAGGTAGAAAACGTCGTAAAAGCACCGAAAAAAAACTATCCCCAGTGATACTTGCAGTAGTCACAACATAATGAATATCTCTGAGCATAGAGCGTATCAATTAGCATTATCATGTTGCGCGTAAATCTCTTGATATTTCAAGGCAGAGAGCGAAAAAACTTGAGCTTTCCTGGAGTATTCTCATTTTTTTTGTGTGTACAAATGGTTCCATCGAACAGTCTTTACTAACAATTGAGGATGCTAGACGCTTACCATTGTCTTATTTTGATGACTTTTTATTTATTTAGAAGACGCTTTTATAAATAAAACAATATCATAAAAAAATGACAACCAGCGCCGGCTAGAACAAATAAATGCCATATAGCATGATTGAAATGGATTTTTTTCTGCACGTAAAAAAACACTCCCAAGGTATAGATGAAACCACCCGTAGCTAATAAAAATAAACCTGCGGTGGTAAGGTTTTGATAAAGTTCATTTATTACAGCCAGTGAAATAAATCCCATACCTAAATAAGTCAATAATGATAACTTTTTATGTTTATGGCCCCATTTTATTTTAAAAATTATCCCCAAAAAAGCGGTCAACCAAATCAAGACCAACATGCCATCACCTAATGGGCCTTTGAGGGTAATTAGCATCAATGGGGTATATGAGCCAGCAATTAGAATATAAATAGCGCAGTGATCAAGCAACTTAAAGGTTTGTTTGAGTTTTTCATTACTCAAGCCATGGTATATCGTTGATGCAAGAAAAAGTAAAATCAAGCTTGTGCCATAGATAGCAAAGCTGGCTATTTTAATGATATTTCCTTCGGGTATTGAAACAGCCATTAAAGTGATCAACGCGATAACACTTAATAGAACGCCTAAACCATGGCTAGTGGTATTTGCAAGTTCTTCTGCGACTGTATATTTAGAATGATTTGGCATATTTTTAGCTTTACTGTATTTTGAGTGTACACTTGTAAGCTGAGATTGTAGCAGAGGTGAAATTTGAAATATAGAGGTTAGACCACTTAATCATATTAAAGTGAGACAACATGCAGATAAAATTGATCAGCGCATTGATAAAATAAGGGGATAGTCACAGGTAAAGGGGGGATTTTGCAGTACTCAAAAGGTCTGAGTACTGCAAATATAAAGCTATAAGGCGAGCTCAATCACCATTTCTTTAAGTTCATCTTTAGAAATACAATTGTCATGATTCTTATCAAATCGGTTAAAGATAGTTTCACACATACGTAAACCTTTATCTTGCAAGAGTACATCTATTAGTTCAACAAATTCACTACGATTTATTACACCATCTTTATCTTCGTCAAATACTTCAAACAGCTCATCTACCCATTGGTTTATTTCCATGATGCGTCCTTAAATGCTTAGGTATAAATTCATAACTAAACCATAGCTTTTATTGCACTGATTTGGAATGATTAATTTAAATTTTTATCAATAAATTGAGCGGTTGATAAAGTAAGTAAGGAATTAGACGTATGAAAAATAAAGTCGTAATTTTAAAGAAAACAAGGTGATATTTTAATACGAAATAGATAGCGAAAAATATTTTTGTTTGATCTAACCTATATGCTAATGCACTATTTACCAGAATCTATATTTTACTCGACATAACATTTTTCATACCCGTGTAGTAAAATTAACAGGTGATAATCGTTAAACATAGCTGTGTTTATATCCGATAAATATTTACCGACGTTCAATCAACAACCGAGTACAACTAAAAGAATAAAATATGATAAATAAATTCATCGGTAGTATAGTTTACCCGTTATAAATTAAGTATAACGGGCTAGTTTACAGCCTCTCAATAAAATAGTTTGTTTATCCTTTTATTACATATTTGTGAATCTGAAATATATTTACTTTCTTATGTAATAAAACTATAAACACAAAGACTAGGTAAGGGATAATAAAAGGAAGGTTAAATGAATAGATTTTTACAACAGTTATTAGTGGTGATTTTACTCTCTACTAGTAATTTAACCAGTGCAAGCAATACCGATAGTAATAAAGTAGCTTATGTTAACCCGCTAGAAAATAAATTAACCCTTAAAGACTGCCATTTAGATGGTATAAAAGCACAAGTGAAATGCGGTAGCTTACAAGTACCAGAAAACTACAGCCTTGACAATGGAGAGCAAATATCAATTAATTTTGCTATTTTACCTGCTATTGATGATAGCGATAAAAAAACACCTTTAATGTTTTTAGCGGGCGGGCCTGGACAGGCTGCAGTTGAATTGGCGGCTGGTTTGCGTAGAGCTTTTAGTGAAATTAGAAAAACGCGCGATATAATTTTAGTTGATCAACGTGGCACGGGTAAATCTCACCCCTTAGCGTGTAGAGACATCTCAGGGGATCAAAATATCTATCAAATGGTCCCAGAGGATTTTTCTGAGCAAGATATTAACGACTGTCTTGCTGAGTTTACTGGTGATTTAAGTCAATATAACTCTGAAAATGCCATACGTGATTTTGATGCAGTTCGCGACGTTTTGGGACACCAACAAATTAATATTTATGGTGGCTCATATGGCACCCGCGCAGGTTTGGTTTATATGCGGATGTTCCCTGACTCATTGCGCAGTGTCGTACTTGACAGCGTAGGGCCTATTGAAGTGCCTATTGGTTTGTTTGGTCAAAGTTCAGCCCAGTCGTTCAAACGGTTACTTGAACATTGCCAGCAAGAAGAAGGGTGTAATAATGCTTATCCCAATTTAGCTGATGAGTTTCAGCAGTTAATGACACGGCTAGCAGAAAAGTCAGTAACAGTGACCATTCCGCACCCGCGTTTGGGTACTCATACCGAATTTGTTATTAGTAAAAGCAAAATGCTTGGTATCATTTTTCAGCAACTTTATTCAGTTGCTTCGCGGCATTTAGTCCCTTTGATTATTCATCAAGCTTATCTCGATAATTATATGCCGTTAGCGGGATTAATTGCTATGACTGATGGGGTGCAACTTGCGTATATCGGCTTGTTATTTAACATTACCTGTAATGAAGACTTTCCAAAAATCACGGCACAGATGTCAGCTAAAGATGCGGATAACAGTTTTGGTGGTGATGACAGTCAATTAGGTTTTAAAAAAGCCTGTAGTGTATGGCCACAATACCGTCCCGGTAAAGCGTTTTACCAAGCCGTTACAGCCGATATTCCTACGTTAATTTTATCCGGCGGTCTTGACCCAGTAACCCCCCCAAGTAATGGTGATTTTTCAGCGGCAACTATTCCAAACTCTCATCACATAATAGTCGATAATGTTTCTCATGGTGTTGCTACTAGCACTGGTAGTTGTGGGGTGTTAATCATTAATGAGTTTTTATCTACTTTAACACCAAAAACATTAGACGAAACCTGTCTTGAAGATGTGCCAGTAGAGTCGTTTATGACCAGCTTAAATGGTGGTGGTAGTCTCAGTGGCACTATTGCCTTGAAAGACTCAGACACTATGAAAGAAAATACCTTAAATGAAACTAATAGCGTGAAAGATAATAACAGTAAAGGAAATCAATAATGATTGAAGTCAATAATTTACGTAAAACCTTTACAGGTGCTAAAAAGGGTAAAGAAAATCGAGTGATCGCTTTAGACGGCTTGTCATTTACTGCCAATGACGGTGAAATTACTGGGATTTTAGGGCCAAATGGCGCTGGTAAAACAACCTGTTTACGTACGCTGTATGGTTTATTAAAAGCCGACAGTGGTTATGCCACCATTGACGGCATTAATGTCGTTGAAAACCCTTTACTGGCGCGAAAAGAGTTAGGGATCTTTCCCGATAAATTCGGCTTGTATGAGCGTTTAACGGCCTATGAGCAAATAGATTACTTTGCCAGTTTACATGGTTTACAAGGTGTTGCTAAACATCAAGCTATTGAAACGGTAATCAGTGATTTAGAGATGACAGCATTAGCGCATCGTAAAACAGCTGGTTTTTCTCAAGGCCAAAGGATGAAAGTTACCCTTGCGCAAGCACTTGTCCATCAACCAAAAAACTTTGTGCTTGATGAGCCTACGCGTGGTTTAGATGTAATGAGTACTCGGGTGTTACGTAATTATTTAGCACGTTTTAGAGAAAAAGGTCACTGTATTTTATTCTCTTCTCATGTGATGCAAGAAGTTGCTGCGTTATGTGATCGCGTTATTATTGTTGCCAATGGAAAATTAGCCGCTCAAGGAACACCCGCAGAACTATGTGAACTTGCTGGTGAAAGCCATTTAGAAGAAGCCTTTGTTAAAATTATTGGCTCGGACGAAGGAGTGGCCGCATGATCCAGTTTAGAGCCTTATTAACCAAAGAATTAAAAGAAGCGCTTCGCGATAGACGTGCATTAATGATGGCGTTAATGATGGCGGTTATGGCGCCAGTGATGATTTTTACTCTGTCAAAAGTGATGATTAACAAAACAATCGAAACACCAGATATTTACGTTAAAATCAGTGGGGCTGAATATGCGCCTAAATTAATTAAACACTTAAAAGAGGCAAACATTTTATTGTTTGAACAAGTGCCTAAAAGTGAAAAAGTAATGTGGGATGAACGCGAGGTAAAATTGACCATTCCCAAGACTTTTAATCAAGATATGCTTGATGGGAAATCGATTGAACTTATACTCAATACTGACTATAGCGATAAAGCGATGATGTCGCCAATTCGCCGTATTCAAGATAATATCAGAGAATTTGCCCAATCAATAGGGTACAAGCGTTTACTCGTTCGCGGTATTGATGTTCGTCTATTACAACCCATCAAGCTTATTGAGCAAAATACCGCTATGCCTAATAGTAATGCGACATTTATTTCTATGATGCTAGGGCTTTATTTACTCATGGCCGCCTTTATGTCAGGGCTGCCAGTCGCTATTGACTCGAGTGCTGGTGAGCGTGAACGTAACGTCTTAGAAATGTTATTATGCCAACCGGTAAGTACCGTTAAAATTGTGCTAGCTAAACTCACCAGTGCCAGTTTAATCGCAGTTGTTGGGGTTATATTAACCCTTGTACTTACAAGTTTTGCGGTTAGTTTTATTGACTTAACTAAAATTGGTGCAAGCTTTAGCTTAGATGGCTTTACCATTAGTGCGTTGTTGTTATTATTAATTCCCATCTGCTTTTTTGCTTCTGCTCTACAATTATTTGTGGCCTTCCATTCAAAAAACTTTAAAGAAGCGCAGTCGATGGTTTCTATGATTATTTTGATACCCGCCATGGTGCCCATTGTAACTATGATTATGGATGATCGTCCTAAATGGTTAGACTGGTTACCCGTTTCTGGTCAGTCGTTAATTATGGAAGACTTATTTAAAGGCTTACCCGTCAGCTGGAATCTATTATTTTTCACCGGTGTGGTCACTCTTGCGATGACTATAGTATTAGTTTTGGCTATGGCGAAAAAACTAAGATCAGAAAAAGTTGTATTAGCATTAAGTTAAGCTTTAAACTAGCTAATTTTTGTAAAAATACATCAGTTAGCTAGTCGCTTTGCCAATCGGTAACTCGAACCATACTGAGTCGAATGAAAAAAGCAGAGATTATTCCGCTAATGGATAAGCTAACATGAATAACTGCTCCGGCATTCCATCATGGGTGTTGAAGCCGATGCAGCACTTCAAGAGGATACTTTCCAATATATGGCCTTAAATATTTGACGGGCGTTGCCAATTTTTAGCTAAACTTTCTTTACTGTTAGACAATATTTTTATTTTAGTGATGCGCTTAAGCGTTCACTACTTTGATGTTAAGCGATATAAAGAGCTACAACAGTTACCTAGATGAATAATAATCTGTTATTTTGCTTTTATTTTGGATTAAGTTTTAT
>JAWUYA010000033.1:0-109841 GCA_034111045.1 Colwellia sp.
TGTAAAATCAACAGTAATGTGAGTGTCCACACAAATTGCATGATAACTAATTGTTAAAGAACCTATCTTCTAAGAAGATATCGGTAAGAGACTCATTCGCTCTGTACCGTAAAGTATTTCGTTGCTGCAGGCCTTGCCTGACGCGAGATGCGTATACTACGCGCCTCAGTTTTGATGTCAACGTTTTATTTGATTTTTATTTAACGTTTCTTAAATAAAGCGCTAGGCTATTACCTTGCATCACATAAACACTGTCTATCAGCTTAAGTCAACGCTTTGGCGTTTATAACCACGAGTTAACTTATCAAAACAGCCCTTTGGGTTACCCCTTTGAACTGGATGCGCATTTTAGAGAGTTTCGGCTTTTCGTCAACCCTTTTTTGTTAAAAATGATCATTAATTGATTGAGTGCTTATAAATAATACAAAGTGATTAAATTTCATCCGCTAACTATCAATACTCGCGAGTTAAAACCGCTTTTATTCACTTTGTGGTGAAACGAGTGTTAGTCACTACATGCAAAGACCACCGTCAATTTCAACAACACGACCAGTAAAAAATTCATTTTCAAAAATATACTTTACAGTGTGAGCGACTTCATCTGCATTACCTAATCGTTCCAGCGGTTTCATTTTCTCTAATCGCTCGCGCATTTCAGGTTTCATTGCATCGGTCATCGCTGTGCGAATAACACCAGGGGCAATAGCACCGACTCGAATACTATGGCGACCTAACTCACGCGCCCAGGTAACTGTCATTGCAACTACCCCTGCTTTAGAAGCCGCATAGTTAGTTTGTCCGATATTACCGCCTCTAGCAATGGACGACATATTAATAATAACCCCTTTACGCTTTTGTTCAATCATATGCACAGCCGCTTCACGACCACATAAGAATACCCCCGTTAAATTAACATCTATGACTGTTTGAAATTGTGATAACGACATTTTTTTACTAACAACACCGTCTTTGGCCTTAACAAACATACCGTCTCGTAATATACCTGCATTATTTATCAAGCCATCAAAGCCTTGAAAGTCACTATTGATCTGGCTAAATGTTGTTTCGACTTCTTCTTCATTTGTAACATTGGCTAGGTAATATTTCGCTCTAGAGCCCGCTTGTTCAATTAAAGTAACGGTTTCTTTTAATTGTTCTTCATGCAAATCAATTAAGGCTAACTTAGCCCCATCTTTCGCCAGTTCAATAGCCATAGCACGCCCTAACCCTTGGCCTCCGCCAGTGATAACTATCACTTTATCTTTAATGTTCATATTAACTCTTTTTTATTTTTTTGATTGAAAATATTAAAAACACTAGAAAAATCCTTAGAACCATGACCCGATGCCGCATGCATCGTATATAGGTTACGCGCTAATGCCCCCATAGGTGTAGCAGATTGACTAGTGACGGCAGTATTCATAGCAAGTCCCAAATCTTTTGTCATCAAGTCGACCATAAATCCTCCTTGATAATTATTTGAAGACGGTACATTATCCATAACACCTGGGCACGGATTATAAGTATCTAACGTCCAATTCCCGCCTGAACTCTTACTCATGATATTTGACAATATCACCGGATCTAATCCGTTACAAATACCGAGCTGCAAAGCTTCTGACGTGCCCAACATTAATATTGATAACAACATATTATTACAAACTTTAGCAACTTGTCCTGCGCCGTGGTCACCCGCATGAAAAATATTTTTACCCATATGATCTAATACAACTTTAGAACGTTCGAAGTCAGTTTCCCCCCCTCCCACCATAAAACTTAACGTGCCTGCAGTCGCACCACCAACACCACCTGAAACAGGTGCATCAATGAAGTTAATACCTTTATCAAATAATGCAGCACCTACTTTAATCGAAGTAGCAGAGTCAATAGTTGAAGAATCAATAACTAATGCATTTTTTGCAATATGGTTAATTAAACCATTATCGGATAAATAAACGGCTTCTACATGTTTACCTGCAGGTAACATTGATATAATAAATTCAGCCTCTTTTACGCAATCACTCGCTTTTGCTTGCGTTGTTGCGCCGTGCTCTACTACCTGACTAATAGCTTGCTCGGATAAATCAAACACACATACCTGATGACCCGCTTTGACTAAGTTAATAGCCATTGGACCACCCATATTTCCTAATCCTACAAAGGCAACGTTCGCCATAATGTGCTCCTAAATATTTTATTTAAAGATGTTTGAATCATTCACAACCATCTGATTAACAGCCAAGTGTGGATAGCGGATGTTCTGTATTTTGCCATTTAGAGTCAAAGAACCAATCAATGACTTTTATGTCGACATCTGCGACAGAAGTAAATTTCCATTGGGGGTTAAAGTCTTTATCAATAAGTAACGCTCTTACCCCTTCAACAAACTCGCCATACTGCGCGGCTTTGACGGACAAGTTAAGCTCCATTTTAAAACAATCAGCTAAGCTTAACGACTTACCTTCTTCGAGTTGACGGTAAACTAAATGACCACTAACCGCACTACCATGTTTCAAAGATTTTTGTGCTTTGTTAAACCACTTATCTTCAACTTCAACCGTTACGATAGCGTTAACAATATCAGCAATGTTGTCGTGATTAGTTACATGCTCAATAAGCGACTTTTGTGCTCGGACATGTGAAACAGGCAAACTGGCATTTGAATATAATTCTAACTCATGCATTACATTTGAGAGTTTGTCATGATTGAGTGACTTGGTATTACCCCATTTAATTGATTTTAGTGCCTCAATCAACTTTTGTTTTTTATCATTGAGGATAAAGAAATCGGCAAGACCAGTATATTTGGCATCAGAGGCATTAATCGATGCCCCAGTTAAACCTAAAAACAAACCACAGTTATCAGGCATACGATTTAGAAACCATGTACCACCCACATCAGGGTATAAGCCAATGCTAATTTCTGGCATAGCAAGGCGTGAACTTTCAGTCACGACTCTATGGCTTGCACCAACCATCATGCCTAGGCCACCACCCATAACAATGCCATTACCCCAAACAATAATAGGTTTATTAAAGGTATGAATTAAATAATCGAGTTTATATTCTTTGGTGAAATACGTTTCAATGGCCGGAGCATACTCACCAACATGACTTTGCATTTGATTATAAAGATGAACAATATCGCCACCTGCACAGAATGCTTTATCTCCCGAGCCTTGTAAAAAAACTGCCGATATTTCATCATTTTGATGCCACAACATCAGTTGAGGAAATAATGCATCTAGCATGTCACCACTTAGTGCGTTTAATGAACGCTCTGAGTTCAATGTCGCCATTCCAATTTTTTTGCCGTTATCACAAGTCAATTCTTGAAACAGCACTACATCAGTCATAATTATTACCTTAATACTTATTTAAGCTTTATTTAGCTGCTTATTTATTTAACCAAACAGATTGACGTTTTTCTAAAAATGCTTGCACACCTTAGGTTTGATCAACAGAGTAAAACAAATCAACAAACGCCTGTCGTTCATGCAGTAGCGTTTTAATAATAGACATAGATCTATATTTGGTGATTAGTTTTTTACATGCGGTTACGGCTATAAGTCTCTGTTTCTCGACTATACTTGCCAGCGCTATTACAGCCAATTTACCTGAACCTTTGTCAACAGCCTCCTCAACTAAACCGATTCTCAACGTATTAGTACTGTCTATTCACTGTCCACGTAAGATCAGACGTTTGGTGCAGACTTCGCCAACCAAAGTTGGTAGATTTTGCGTCCCTCCAGCACACGCTAATAACCCAACACTTGTTTGAGCTAGGGCCATAACAGCAAATGTTTTAGCAATGCAATTCAAAAACCAGTGCGATTTCCACCATGGCATAACCATTAATGGCGGCAATAGACACACCTCTAAAACGGGATGAATTTTCAAATGCTGACCGAATATATCAGACATATCTGCCGCTAATTTTTGATCACCCTAAGTAAAACCTTCAAGTCCGCACTTGCTGAAAAATTTACCACCACCACCCGTTATCACTAAAACATATATAGCATTATCTTTATTAAACTATAAAACCAAATCGCGTAAATTTGTCAGACTTGGATGTGTCCAGGTATGTGCTGGTGGGTTATCAAAAGTAATCACTGCTGTATTTACAATGACATCAACAAATAGTCGTGGATAGTCGGAATATGTTGACATCTTTAATTAATCCTAACGTTGTTGTTCAAAGTTTACGCTATCTACTTTTTACTAGCATGCAACATGGTTGACTTTCAACGTTTGTCTTATAAAAGTTGCCCTGCACCTTGAGTTAATAAACGACGTGCAATAATAAGGCGCATAATTTCATTGGTGCCTTCTAAAATTTGATGCACACGTACATCTCTAAAATGACGCTCTAATGGATATTCTTTGATATAACCATACCCGCCATGAAGTTGAAGTGCTGCATCACAGACTTGAAAACCTATATCAGTAGCAAAACGTTTAGCCATTGCACAATAGGCGGTTTTTTCAGGATCGTTATTATCGAGTTTAAAAGCAGCCAAACGAACTAGCTGACGAGCAGCAACTAATTCAGTTGCCATATCAGCTAATTTAAATTGTAATCCCTGAAAAGCCGCAATAGGTTTGCCAAACTGTTCGCGTTCTTGCATATAGGCGATGGCTGAATTCAGTGCTTGTTGTGCGGTACCAATTGAGCAAGTAGCGATGTTAATGCGTCCACCATCAAGTCCTTTCATGGCAATAGAAAAACCTTCACCTTCTTTACCTAGCAAATTGTCAATAGGCACTTTAACGTTATCAAAAGTGATTTGACGTGTCGGTTGAGCATTCCAACCTAATTTTTCTTCTGCTTTACCGTAAATTATACCTTCCAGATCGGCAGGAATAGCTAATGCTGAAATACCTTTTGCACCCGTTTCGCCAGTACGTACCATCACTACGAGAACATCAGTCTCACCAGCACCTGATATAAACACTTTTGAACCATTGACTAAATAATGGTCGCCATCTTTTTTAGCACTTGTTCTCAATGATGCGGCGTCAGAGCCGGCAGTGGGTTCGGTTAAGCAATATGATGCTAATTGTTGTCCTAGAACAAGTGACGGACACCAAGTATCTTTGACAGTTTGAGTTCCCCAAGTAGCAATCATCCAAGTCGCCATGTTATGAATAGTCATCATCGCTGTGGTAGCGGTACAGCCCATAGACAATTGTTCGAATATAATAGAGGAATCTAGACGACTTAAGCCTAAACCCCCTGCATTTTCAGGAGAATATAAGCCACAAAAACCTAATTCACCGGCCTTGGCAATAATATCTTTTGGAAAGATATGTTCTTGATCCCACTTTGCTGCAAAAGGAACAAATTCTGCATCACTAAATTGTTTAGCGGTTTCAGCAAACATTTGCTGATCTTCAGTTAAGTTAAAGTTCACTTGTCTTCCTTTTGTCTTAGTAAGTTAATTTACAGTAGAGCATCACCCTAAACTCAGAGGTTAGAGTTAGTAGTATAGAGGCTCATCAATAGTAAGTATTATAAAGAGGGATATTTTAAAGCGTTAAAGCATCTCAATAGCGATGGCCGTAGCTTCACCACCACCAATACAAAGAGAAGCAACACCTTTAGATAGCCCTTTATTTTTAAGTGCGTGAATCAAAGTCACCATGATACGAGCACCACTAGCACCTAAAGGATGTCCTAAAGCACAGGCACCACCATTGATGTTTACTTTATTAATATCAAGGTCCATTTTTTTAACTGCAAGCATAGTAACCATGGCAAATGCCTCGTTAATTTCAAATAAATCTATGTCATTAACGCCCCAGCCAGCTTTGTTTAATACTTTAGTCATTGCCCCAACAGGAGCAACAGTAAATTCTGCAGGTGCTTGTGCATGAGTCGCATGACTGACTATTTTACAAAGCGGTGTTAAACCGCGCTCCTGAGCACTTGATAATTTCATCATCACCAGTGCCGCAGCACCATCAGAAATTGAACTAGAATTGGCAGCGGTTATTGTGCCGTTCTTTTTAAAAGCAGCACGCAATAAAGGTATTTTTGCCGGCCGAGCATTACCAGGCTGTTCATCGGTATCAATAACAATATCACCCCCGCGATTTTTAATCGTAACCGGAGTTACTTCATTGCTAAAAGCACCTGAATTAATAGCCGTATTAGCACGGTCTAACGAACGTATGGCAAAGGCGTCCATATCTTCACGAGTAAAACTGGCATCGTCAGCGGTTTCTTGGGCAAAACAGCCCATAGAAATACCATCATAAGCATTTTCAAGGCCATCTAACATCATATGGTCAATTATTTGTCCGTGGCCCATTTTAATTCCTGACCGAGACTTAGGCAGTAAGTGTGGCGCATTACTCATACTCTCCATTCCACCAGCGATAGCCACATCGATAGAGCCAGCCATCAAAGAGTCATGTGCTTGCATTACGGCTTTCATACCTGAGCCACAAACTTTATTAATAGTGGTGCAAACAGTGGATAAGGCTAAATCTGCAGCAATGGCTGATTGTCTAGCTGGTGCTTGCTTTAAACCTGCAGGTAAAACACAGCCCATTATAACTTCATCAATTTGATCATTGGCTAAGTTTGCATTTTTTAATGCAGCCTTAATAGCCGTTGCACCAAGTGCGGGTGAAGTAACAGCAGATAAAGCGCCCATAAATCCACCCATAGGGGTTCTTATAGCAGAAACAATAACAATAGGGTCTGATGCAGGCATGAAATTCTCCAAGAAAAATAAGCGATAACAAAATATAGCAACAGCCTAACTCAATCTAACGTTTACGCCAACGTAAACTAAAATATTAACTGCACAGTAAGCTAGCTATTTGTAATTATAATTGTGCAGTACTTTATATAAAATAACTTAAATTTTTGTTTTTATTATAAATTTTATCTCCGCCTCTTTTAAAATATGACCATAGAGAATAAATTTACATGAGTATTCGCTGATCAAAAACAAACTTTACGTTTACGTAAACTTCATGTAAGGTGTTTCACACTATAAGTAAGCTCCGAGCTCGACATGAAAAAAACAGCACAAACCATTTACTCCATCGGTGATCTTTCTAAAGAATTTGATATAACAACACGTAGCATTAGATTTTACCAAGATCAAGGACTTATCAGTCCTACTCGTAAAGGGCAAAAAAGAATTTACAATCAAAGAGACCGAGTTAGACTAAAGTTAATTTTACGCGGTAAACGTTTAGGATTTTCATTAGCTGAAACTGGCCGTTTATTTGAACTCTATGATGCAGACAAAACCAGTGCTTCACAGTTAGAAACGATTATGAGCCTAATTGCTCAAAAGAAAAGCGATTTGAGCCAACAACTTGAAGATATCAAAGCGGTATTAATCGAGTTAGATGAGCTAGAGAAAAACTGTTTAAAAACATTAACTATTATTGAAACTCAAAGAAGCGAACAACCACAGTAGAATTATAAACAGTGATAAAAGTCAAAGAAATTTTACTTACATAGATTGTCACGAATCACTATTAAATAAGGAGTTACCAATGATTTCAACATTCTCTTCATTAAACTTTCACTTAGGCGAAACTGTCGACATGATTCGCAATCAAGTTAACGCTTTTGCTCGGGATGAAATAGCTCCTCGTGCAGCTCAAATTGATATCGATAATGAATTTCCAAAAGATTTATGGCGTAAATTTGGCGATATGGGTTTATTAGGAATGACCGTTGACGAACAATATGGCGGTTCTAATTTAGGTTATATCGAGCATATTATAGCTATGCAAGAAATCAGCAGAGCTTCTGCTTCAGTTGGCTTGAGTTATGGCGCTATGTCCAACCTATGTTTAAATCAGTTAAGCAAAAATGCTTCGCATCAACAAAAATTAAAATATTTACCCAAACTTTGTTCGGGTGAGCATATCGGTGCCTTAGCAATGAGTGAGCCTAATGCCGGTAGTGATGTTGTCAGTATGAAACTTTCTGCTAGAAAAGTGACTGATGAAAAAGGTGAAAAATATATTTTAAATGGCAATAAAATGTGGATCACCAATGGTCCAGATGCTGATGTTTACGTTATCTACGCCAAAACAGATATTAATGCTGGCTCAAAAGGCATTACCGCTTTTATCGTTGAACGTGACTACCCAGGTTTTTCTCGCCATCAAAAATTAGACAAATTGGGTATGCGTGGTTCAAACACATGCGAGTTAGTTTTTCAAGACTGTGAAGTACCCGCTGAAAACATTTTAGGTCAAGAAGGCAAAGGTGTTCGGGTATTAATGAGTGGCTTAGATTACGAGCGTGTCGTACTCTCAGGGGGTTCTTTAGGCATTATGGATGCTTGTATGGATTTAGTTGTTCCCTATATTCATGACCGTAAACAGTTTGGTCAAGCCATTGGTGAATTCCAATTGGTACAAGGCAAAATTGCTGATATGTATACGCAAATGAATGCCGCAAAGTCATATGCCTATATGGTTGCTCAAGCCTGTGATCGTGGCGAAACAACACGGAAAGATTCAGCTGCAGTGATCCTTTATGCGGCCGAGTTAGCAACAAAGATGGCTCTAGATACTATTCAATTACTCGGTGGTAATGGCTACATTAATGAATTTCCAGCAGGTCGTTTATTACGTGATGCAAAATTATATGAGATTGGTGCGGGTACATCAGAAATTCGCCGTATGTTAATCGGCAGAGAACTATTTTCTGAGTCTACATAATAACATCATTTAAAATACTCAATGTGAACAATAACTTACTGCAATCCTTAACGATTTTAAGTGATGCTAACATAATAAATACAAGGGTTTAACTGTGGCTAAAATAATCTCTAAAATCAATCCTCGCAGCCAAGATTTCATCGAAAATGCTGCTCATATGCAGACTCAAGTTGATGACTTAACAACCAAACTTGAAAAAATTAAACTCGGTGGTGGTGAAGGAAGTCGTCAACGCCATTTGGCTCGTGGCAAATTACTGCCACGCGATCGTGTTATTGCACTGTTAGACGCCGGCTCACCTTTTCTTGAGTTATCTCAGTTTGCCGCTTTTGAGGTATATAAAGACAGTGTTCCCTCAGCAGGTATTATTACTGGCATTGGCCGGGTTGGTGGCCAAGAATGTATTATTGTAGCTAACGATGCCACGGTAAAAGGCGGTACTTATTACCCTTTAACCGTAAAAAAACACCTTAGAGCACAAAATATCGCTCAAGAAAACAACTTACCTTGCATATATTTGGTGGACTCAGGGGGGGCTAACTTGCCTAACCAAGATGATGTTTTCCCTGATAAAGAACACTTTGGTCGTATTTTCTTTAATCAAGCTAATATGTCAGCGAAGAACATTCCACAAATTGCAGTAGTTATGGGCTCATGTACCGCTGGTGGTGCTTATGTACCGGCTATGGCTGATGAGTCTATTATTGTCAAAGAGCAAGGAACTATTTTTCTTGCGGGGCCTCCACTGGTCAAAGCGGCAACAGGTGAGGTTGTTAGTGCTGAAGATTTAGGGGGTGCCGATGTACATTGCCGCACTTCAGGTGTAACCGACTATTACGCACAAAATGATCATCACGCTTTAGCGCTAGCGCGCAGTGCCGTTAAAAATTTAAACCGCATAAAACCAGTGCAACTCAACATTGAAAAAATTACCGAGCCCGCTTATAACGCTAATGAGATTTACGGTATTGTCCCTAAAGACCCACGTCAGCCTTATGATGTTAGAGAAGTTATTGCACGTATTATTGATGGCAGTGAATTTGCTGAATTCAAAGCGCTTTATGGTACAACCTTAGTGTGTGGCTTTGCACGGATATTCGGCTACCCTGTAGGTATCATCGCCAATAATGGGGTTTTATTTGGTGAGTCCGCGCAAAAAGGCGCTCATTTTATTGAACTTTGTGCTCAACGTAAAATTCCATTGGTATTTTTACAAAACATAACAGGTTTTATGGTGGGTCAACAATACGAGTCAGGCGGAATAGCAAAACATGGTGCGAAAATGGTGACTGCAGTAGCAACGGCGCAAGTGCCTAAGTTTACCGTACTGATAGGCGGAAGTTTTGGCGCAGGAAACTACGGTATGTGTGGCCGGGCTTATGATCCTCGTTTCTTATTTATGTGGCCTAATGCCCGAATTTCAGTTATGGGGGGTGAACAAGCGGCTGGGGTAATGGCACAAGTGACTCGCGATAAAAAAGAGCGTAACGGTGAAACTTGGTCTGCGGCTGATGAAAACATATTTAAACAACCCATCATCGCTAGTTATGAGCACCAAGGACATCCTTATTATGCTTCAGCACGACTATGGGACGACGGTATTATTGATCCCCGTGAAACTCGTCAAGTCTTAGGTTTAGCAATATCAGCCTCATTAAATAAAACCATTGCAGACACTAAGTTCGGCATCTTTAGAATGTAGGTACCCCCCATGAATGAAAATATAAATACCCCGCGTGTTTTATTTAATGTCGATCAGCAAGGTGTTGCTACCGTAACGTTAAATAATCCGGATAAACATAATGCTTTTGATGACATGATCATTAGCCAATTAACTGATATTTTTCAATCGATTGCCGAGCGCAATGACATAAAAGTTATGGTACTTGACTCTACCGGAAAAAACTTTTCAGCAGGCGCAGATCTCGCTTGGATGCAACGCATGGCAAGTTATTCTTATGAGGATAATTTAAAAGATGCCACCGCATTAGCTCAGATGCTTAAAGCCTTAAATTATTTACCTCAGCCAAGCATAGCTAAGATTCAAGGCGCCGCCTTCGGTGGTGCGGTAGGTTTAGCATGTTGTTGTGATATTGTTATTGCGGCAAGTAAAGCCAGTTTTTGTTTAAGTGAAGTAAAGCTAGGGTTGATTCCTGCAACAATAGGTCCGTATGTGGTTAACGCCATAGGATTAAAAGCAGCTAGGCGTTACTTTATAACCGCTGAGCGATTTTTTGCCAACAAGGCTCAACAAATAGGTCTGGTCGATGAAGTTGTTGAACTTGAGTCCTTGACAGCCGAAGTTGATAAAATGATCGCCACCCTGCTCTCAAATGGCCCTCATGCAATTCAAGCAGCAAAAAAACTGGCTTTAGATGTCGCTTTTAAAGAGTGCAATGAAACATTGATCCAAGAGACTAGCCAACGAATTGCCCAGGTAAGAGTTTCGTCAGAAGGTCAAGAAGGGTTAACTGCTTTCTTTGAAAAACGAACTCCTGCTTGGCATTTAACCAAGGATAACTCAAATGACTAATACAAAACCGGCTAAAGTTATGAGTAAAATGTTCACTAAAATTTTAATTGCCAACCGTGGTGAAATTGCTTGCCGGGTGATTAAAACAGCCCAAAAAATGGGTATTTTAACCGTTGCGGTTTATTCAGATGCCGATGCTGATTCTTTGCATGTGCATATGGCTGATGAAGCGGTTTATCTTGGCCCATCACCTTCTCGTGAGAGTTACTTATTGGTTGATAAAGTGATTGCTGCAGCGAAAATGACCGGCGCTCAAGCAATTCACCCAGGTTATGGTTTTTTATCTGAGAATGCTGATTTTTGTCGACAATGCAGTCAAGAAAAAATCACTTTTATCGGCCCTCCTGTTGGCGCAATCGAAGCTATGGGTTCAAAATCAGCCGCTAAAAATATTATGGAAAAAGCGAATGTGCCATTAGTGCCTGGCTATCATGGTGATGATCAATCAGAAAGTATTCTTAAAAAATCAGCGGATGAGATGGGCTATCCGGTATTACTAAAAGCAACGGCTGGCGGTGGCGGTAAGGGCATGCGTCAAGTCTGGAACGAGTCTGAATTTTCGCAAGGGTTAGCTGCAGCAAAACGGGAAGCAAAATCATCTTTTGGTGATGATCGCATGTTGGTTGAAAAATACTTAACCCAACCTCGTCATGTTGAAATTCAAGTTTTTTGTGATAATTATCAACAAGCGGTTTATTTATTTGAGCGTGACTGCTCAGTTCAGCGTCGTCATCAAAAAGTGATTGAAGAAGCTCCCGCTTTTAGTATGAGTGAAGAGTTACGTACTCAAATGGGTGAGTCTGCGATTAAGTCGGCTCAAGCTATTGGTTACCAAGGTGCTGGGACCGTAGAATTTTTATTAGATGTTGATGGCTCTTTCTATTTCATGGAAATGAACACTCGATTGCAAGTTGAGCATCCGGTAACGGAAATGATCACCGGGCAAGATTTAGTTGAGTGGCAATTAAGAGTAGCCGCTGGTGAAAACTTACCTAAAACTCAAGCAGAATTAGTGCTCAATGGCCATGCGTTTGAAGCACGAATTTATGCTGAAGACCCAAATAATGATTTTTTACCTGCAACAGGAAAATTAGCGTTTTTACAAACACCAATAGAAAGTGAACATGTACGTATAGACACAGGTGTTCGTCAAGGTGATGATGTTAGTGTTTTTTATGATCCGATGATCGCAAAGTTAATTGTATGGGATGAAAATCGTGACAAAGCACTACAACGACTAGCTAAAGCATTGAGTGAGTACCGTATCTATGGTGTTACCACTAACATTGAATTTTTATATAATTTAGCAACCTGTCAGCCATTTATTGAAGCCGATATTGATACCGGATTTATTGAAAAAAATACCGACCTTATCTTTCATACAAACAGTCAAACTTTAGAAAATGAACTGCCAATGGCAGCACTTTATTTGGTCCTTTCTCAGGCTAGAAATGCTCAACATTTAGCGGCTAAAACTAATGACCCTTACTCTCCTTGGAACAATACTAACGCTTGGCGTTTAAATGAAGCGCATAATCATCAGTTAGTGCTGGCCCATAATGATATTGAGTATGCGGTCGTTGTTGAACAAAAAAGACAAGGCAGTGCTAGTTATTTTTTAATTACCATAGATGGCCAAACACTTGATTGCCAAGGAAGGATTGAAGATGAAGTTTTAAAAGTGAGCATTAATGGCTATAGAAGCCAAGCAACTATTGCTCACTTCGACAATAAAATAAGCTTATATTGTAATAGAAATGGACAAAATGGTGTGTTTAATTTCACCCATGTACTTCCTGATTGTGGCGATAATTCAGCTGATGATAATCATGCTGGCTTAGTTGCTCCGATGAACGGCACTATGGTGAGTGTGCTTGTTAACGCTGGTGACACAGTTAAAAAAGATCAACCACTGGTCATTATGGAAGCGATGAAAATGGAACACACAATACGTGCACCAGAAGACGGCACCATTGAAGCCATCTTTTTTACTGAAGATGAAATGGTTGATGGCGGCGCAGCCTTGCTGTCTTTTATTGCACAAGGAGGAGACCATGACAACATCTAAGTTAAACAGTTTGATGCCAACGTCAGTTAAAATTGTTGAGGTAGGTCCTCGTGATGGTTTGCAAAATGAAAAAATACACGTTAGTGCTGAGGATAAAATAACCCTGATAAACCTTCTAGCCCAAGCAGGTATTGGCTATATTGAAAGTGGAAGTTTTGTTTCGCCCAAATGGGTCCCTCAAATGGCAAATTCTGCAGCTGTATTTGAAGGTGTAATTCGTAATAAGGGGGTAACTTACGCGGCATTAACACCTAATATGCGAGGCTTTGAAGAAGCTATGGCCGTAAAAGCTAATGAAGTGGCTATTTTTGGAGCCGCCTCAGAAGCCTTTAGCCACAAAAACATTAACTGCTCGATAGAAGAAAGCCTTACTCGTTTTGAACCAATAATGACAGCAGCAAAAGCGGCAAAAATTCCTGTTAGAGGTTATGTCTCTTGCGTGGTTGGCTGTCCATATGATGGCTTTATTGAACCCGAAAAAGTAGCAGTGGTTGCTGAAAAATTATTTAACATGGGTTGTTATGAAATCTCTCTGGGCGATACCACGGGTGTAGGTACACCAGCGAGTGTACAAAAGATGTTACATGCCGTTAGTGCCCGTGTACCAATGGCTAACCTAGCCGTACACTTCCATGATACCTACGCTCAGGCGTTAGTTAACATTTACACTGCTTTACAAATGGGTATTAAGGTAGTCGATACGGCTATTGCAGGATTAGGTGGTTGCCCTTATGCTAAAGGGGCATCAGGGAATGTTGCGACTGAAGATGTAATATATATGCTTAATGGTTTAGGCATAAAAACAGGAATAGATTTCGATAAACTGCTTAAAGCCGGTTGGTTTATCAGTGACAAATTAGTAAAAACGCCTATTTCAAAAGTATCCAATGCTTATCGCGCGCAACGCTAATTTTTTAAATTAATAACTAACAAATAAAGGAGTTTACAATGGCAGGTTTTGACAAGGTCGTGTCCAGCTATGAAGAAGCCATGGCAGGTTTAACCGATAATATGTCGATTATTGCTGGCGGTTTTGGTCTTTGTGGTATCCCTGAAAATTTAATTAATGAAATCAAACGTAAAGGGACTAAAGGCCTAACCATAGTATCGAATAATTGTGGTGTCGATGATTTTGGATTGGGTATATTATTACAAGATCGCCAAATTAAAAAAATAATTGCTTCTTATGTTGGTGAAAATGCTGAATTTGAACGCCAAATGATGGCGGCTGAATTAGAAGTTGAACTGACTCCTCAAGGTACACTCGCAGAAAAAATGCGTGCTGGCGGTGCAGGTATCCCTGCATTCTATACGGCAACAGGCTACGGAACACCTGTAGCGAAAGGCAAAGAAGAACGAGAATTTAATGGCCGTCACTATATATTAGAACCGGCAATTACTGGCGACTTTGCCATAGTCAAAGCCTGGAAAGCAGATCGATACGGTAATCTAGTGTTTAGAAAAACCGCTCGAAATTTTAACCCTTTGGCTGCAACTGCAGGGAAAATTACTGTAGTGGAAGTTGAAGAGATTGTTGAGCCTGGAGAGTTAGACCCTGATCACATTCACACCCCTGGAATTTATGTAAACCGCCTTATTTTAGGCACATTTGAAAAACGTATCGAACAACGCACTGTTCGCAAAGTTTAGGAGGCATAATGGCTTTAACACGTGAACAAATTGCACAACGCGTTGCTCAAGAACTCCAAGATGGCTTTTACGTCAACTTAGGCATTGGTATTCCGACATTAGTAGCCAATTACGTCCCTGATGATATCGAGGTGATGCTTCAATCTGAAAATGGTTTATTAGGCATGGGACAATTCCCAACAGAAGCAGAAATTGACGCTGATTTGATTAATGCGGGTAAACAAACGGTAACGATGGCAACGGGGGCATCAATATTTGATTCAGCCGAGTCTTTTGCCATGATTCGAGGTGGCCATGTTGATTTAACCGTACTAGGAGCCTTCGAAGTAGACACCAAGGGTAATATTGCGTCATATATGATTCCAGGCAAGCTAATAAAAGGAATGGGTGGTGCAATGGACCTAGTTGCTGGTGCTAATAATATTATCGTGACCATGACTCATGCATCAAAACATGGCGTATCAAAACTACTTGACCAATGTTCCTTACCATTAACAGGTAAAGGTTGTATTAAGCGGGTATTAACCGATTTAGCCTTTATTGAAATCAAAGAAGGTAAGTTTCATTTGCTTGAACGAGCCCCCGGTGTTTCGGTTGAAGCCATTATAAAGCTAACTGAAGGTGAACTTGTCATACCAAAAAATGTACCTGAAATGCTTGTCTAGTTTAGAGTAAATCAATGTTCAGTTAATAAAAGGAATTGCCGGCCAGTACTGTATACTATAAAAGTTAAATATTGAGAATATTAGTAATTCTATAATAAAGAGAGCATACATAATAAAACTAGATTACTACTATTAAAGTGACGATCCAACTTTATTTTGCGACACAGGAAGTGGTAAAGAAAAGCTAATACATGTGAAGACATGTTTCGAAAAACCACAGATCTAAGAACATTCCATTAATTTTAAGATCTATGACAGCGGAGTTAACTCTATAACGACACCCGGTGGTTTTGTTTTTACTAACTAACTAATTGATAAGGTTAATAAAATGAAAAGTAAATTACTGGTTTTTACCCTCGCTGCTTTATTATTAACATCTGTTATATCATTGCCGCAAGCATCAGCTACTAACATAGCCCGAAGTATATGTGAATATGTCGCTGCCGATGACAAAAGACGCATGCGTTCATTTTTAAGGACCAATCGATTAAAAATTCGTAACATTTTCTCAGATATAAAATGTAACGGTTCAAACTTGTTAGTGTTTGCAGCCAAGCAAGGCTCTATTGAAACGGGTACTTTAATGATATCTAAATTACCAAAGGGGGTAGTTGAAGAGAACCTAGCTCTTATTCAAAGTGGACCGCAACCATTAATAGATAAGGCTAACGAACGAGTTGGCGGCTGAAAATCATTTTCAATCAAGCGTCAATACTTAGTATAATATTTTATTAGGTAATTATACTAAATGATTTAAAACCCAGCTCTGCTGGTTTTTTTTTGCATGGAATTAATAAAATATCAGGTTAATTCGCTTAACCGCTAGTCAACATCATAAAAAATTCATACAATTAATGCTAAATTAGGAAAATTTTTCGGTATGGCCATTAAGAAAACCTATAAAGGCAGCAAAAATGCATTAGTACTTACTGGTGGCGGTGCTCGTGCAGCCTATCAAGTAGGCATATTATCAGCCATCACAAAATTTGTCCCGCGTAATCATGGTATTCCATTTCCCATCATTTGTGGGACCTCTGCTGGTGCTATAAACGCTACAGCGCTTTCATGCTACGCCTCATGTTTTCATCTTGGGGTTAAAAAATTAGAATGGATGTGGAAATCATTACATACTCACAATATTTATTATAGCGATCCGTTAAGGGTTTTTGGTCATATTAGTAGAGGCATATTAGGCAGCATACAAGCAGATTATGCCAACAAATCAGCTAGGAGTTTACTAAACACTGCGCCACTAAGAGATTTACTCAATCAGATGGTCAATTTTGATCGAATCGACAGTAATATATCTAATGGGTTTTTATCGGCTCTATCAATTACCGCGTCAAATTATTCTACAGGTGACTCAATTAGTTTCTTTCAGTCAGAGCAAGGTATAAAGCCTTGGTTCAGAGCTAAACGCCATGGTGAGCCTTGTCAAATTAACAGTGAACATTTAATGGCATCTGCAGCGATACCTTTGGTATTCCCTTCGATTAAAATTCGTCACCAACATTTCGGTGATGGCTCAGTGCATCAATTGTCTCCCTTAAGCCCCGCCATACATTTAGGCGCACAACGTATATTGGTCATCGGGGTTGAGCAACCTAATGAGCCCATTCACGCCAATGAAAATAACCCCCATCCACCAAGTACAGCAACCATTGCAGGGCATTTACTCGATAGTATTTTTTCTGATACGCTTAAAAGTGATATTGAACGGATGAATAGAATTAACAACACCTTATCGTTGATTCCTAATGAGAATAAAAAAAATATACAGGGGCTTCACCATATTGATAGTCTGGTGCTTAACCCTAGCCACGACTTTAATGCTATGGCTTGCCAACATTATAGTGAATTACCTCTATCTATACGTTTATTGTTAAGAAGTGTAGGTATGAGCAATGATTCAGAGTCAAGTATAGCTAGCTACTTATTATTTGAAAAAAATTACTGTAATAAGCTGATAAAATTAGGTTTTGAAGATGCTATGGCACAAGAAGTGCAAATAAGAGACTTCTTATCTTTATGATGAACCGCTAGTTTTCACCATCATGTAAATAACGTTCAGTGCGTTCTACTCTTATCGGTTTACCACGTAAGATTAAAGTATCTTGTGCCATTAATAGCGTATTTTCATCTGGTTGCTCAATTTCTTGATTATCTCTTCTTAATGCTATGATACTGACTCTGCGACGAGATAAGTTAAGAGAGCGTATTGAGTGACCAACAACATGAGCATCGTCAGTTAACAATACTGCATGAGCAAATTCTCTTCGGTCAATCGCTTCAGCACCCATATCAGTATGTTCTCCCTGAAAAAAACCATGCAAATGATTGTAATGATTTTTACGTTCTTTTTGCACCCGACGGATAATTCTAGAAATAGGTACTCCTGATAAAGACAAGACTTGAGAAACTAACATTAAGCTGCCTTCTAAGCTCTCTGGCACAACTTCATTCGCGCCGGCTTCTTGTAAAGAGTCTAATTGATCATCGTTTCTCGTTCTCACTAAAATAGGTACATCTGCTGATAAAGATCTTACTTTTTTGATAACTTCAATTGATTGTTTATCTTCACCAAAAGAAATAACAACTAACTTTGCTGACGATAAATGGGCAGCTTGGAGCAATTCAGCCTGTCGAGAGGAGCCAAATAAAATATTCTCGCCTGCATCACGTGCTTTTGAAGTTCTTAGAGGGTCAATATCGATAGCCACAAAATTTATTGATTCTTGTTTCAAGAAACGACTAACGGTTTGCCCTACTCGTCCAAAACCACAAATGATCACATGATCTTTAAGGTTTTTATTATCCGACAATTGCTGTAAAGACTCAGTATCAATTTGCTTATCATTACTTAACCAAATTCCCCATTGCCTTGCATTGTTTACCATATATGGAGTAATACCCATACTTATAACGCCAGCACCTAGTAAAATAGAAGCGACATTCACTGGTAATAACTCAACCTGACCCGCCAAAGCGATTAACACAAATCCAAATTCACCCATTTGAGCCAACATAAAACCAGTCGCCCAAGCATCTTTAGAGGCTTCTCCAGCTCTCACCGCTAATGTTTTAATAACCATTATTTTAATTAACATAAAAGATATCATGATAGAAAAAATGATCAGTGGTGATGACAATAACACTCCAATATCTAACTTCATGCCTACAGTAATAAAAAATAAACCAAGTAAAATATCTCGATAAGGTCTAATATCAGCTTCTAATTGATATTTATATTGACTCTCACCTAACATCATTCCCGCAAGAAATGCCCCTAATGCCATAGATAAACCAAACCACTGAGTTAACGCTGAGGCAACTAAAGTCACCAATAAGGTGGTTAAGACAAAAAGTTCATCTGTCCTTACTTGAGCGATAACATTAAATAATCTCGGTAACAACCACTTACCAGCTAGCAGTAACATGCCAACAACAACAATACCTTTAATTAGTGCCAGGATCAGCGCCAAGATCATTGAACTATCACCATTGGTCGCTAGCATAGGAATGATGATCAAAAAAGGAACTACAGCAACATCTTGAAACAATAATACGGCAATAGCTAGTTGACCTGACTTACGTTTCATTGTCCCAGATTCACTTAATTGCCTAACAACAATTGCCGTAGATGAAAGTGCTAAAATACCACCAATAACAAATGCACTGCTAAAATTTTGACCCAACATCATAGCGAGAATGATAAAAATGACGAGAGAAATAAAAACCTGTAAGCTACCCACCCTCATTACTAGGTGCCGCATAGCCATTAATTTAGGTAATGAAAATTCTAAACCCAGAGTAAAAAGCAAAAATACGATGCCAAGTTCAGCAAAGTGATCATAATTAACATGGCCTTGTGCCCAATCAAGACCGTGTTCACCCACCAGCATGCCGGCAACTAAATAAGCAAGAATGGCAGGTAACTTTAAGCGCCTGAAGATCCAAACAATTAAAACAGCGCTGGTTAAAATAGCTAATATTTCTAAATGTCCGGTCACAAAACACCCTTGTTGTTCATTACATTACCGTCAATTATGTTAATTGCCGCATGGCAATTTATTGCCGTCAAAAATAATGTCAAAATACTGACATCTCTAAATACTAATAATATAGCTATTCTACACCAGTTTAACTAAGAATAATCAATGATTTATAGTTATCCCATCTAAATTTCATATCAGGCACAATAATTGCTTTATCTATCCTGTACTTATAACTTAGGGACTTTTATGCAAACATTAAACATACTCGACACTCATTTGTCAGACTTTAACCCTCTTAGGGCCTTTGATACTTCTAATTTTGAAAAAACCAACCTTGGTTTAGGCTTGCTAGAACAACTTCAAACCAGCCTTGATATTGAAAGTATTCTTAATATGTTTGCCATGGAAGCCTCTAAATTTGTCGATTTATCAGGAATGTACTTTAAAAAAGATAAAATAAAAAAATCAATTAGAGGTAACCGTAAAGGTAAATATGAGCAAATATTTGAACTCTCAATTGCAGGAGAATTTATTGGTATTTTAACCTATGTTGTCAACTCACCCATTAGCTTAGCCAGTTATAAGATACTAAATGGGTTACACAAATATTTAGTATATCCACTAAAAAATGCCAGTCAATACTATCAGGCGATGAAACTTGCCATGCAAGACCCTTTAACGGGTTTAGGTAATCGCCGGTATTTTGATGAACAACTCTCAAGAGCAATGTACCATGGTAAACGTCATTCCTCTGAAGTCGGTTTAATCGTTTGTGACCTTGATAAATTTAAAGTTATCAATGACAATTTTGGTCATAATATTGGCGACAAAGTATTATTTCACTTTGCCAATGCACTACGTTCAAGTGTTCGTCACTCTGACAGTGTTTTTCGTTTTGGTGGTGATGAGTTTAGCATCATTGTAGAAAGTGCTTGCAAACAATCATTAATCGTTATTGAAAATAGGATAAATGACGCATTAAGCCAAGATACTCTGTTAGCTAAATATCAAGTATTAACCAGTTTGGGAATGACCTTTATGAATTCAACTGATAGCGATAAAAGTTTTTTTAAACGAGCTGACCAGCTTTTATACAAAAATAAACAGTGTGTAGAACGCAACATAAGTATTGTTTAAGAAATGTAAGCGATATTTATTGATACTTAAATAAACTCTTTTAAACTTTGCTTTTGCTCATTAGGTGTAGCTCCAACTAACAAACGACAAAACCTAATCACTTTAGCAAAACCTTCAATACCGACTTTATTTAATGCTTTTTGAAAAAGCGTTTTATTGAGAGAAAACACTTGGCAATAGTGACTCACGGCATCTTCAACATTAGGGTAGGTCACCCCATCAAAAACAAAGGTTTGTTCATCTATAGCGATATCAAGATCAATACCCTGATATACAATGGGCCAACCATTAAAACTCACTCTTGCTTTGGCGACTTCATAAATAAACCAAGCACTTTTTTGAAAACCTGCAAAACAGCCTCCTTCAAATTCACTGTTTGCCAGCTCTTCTTGTGTCCAATTAAGACCTATAGCTAAATCTTTACGATAAAGATGAAGTAAACGGCGTTTGACCGCTTCCTTGACCGCCCAAATAGAGTCAGCTTCAACCTCACTGGCTAATCGGTAACATTCAGCACAACAGGGTACATTCAGCCTAGGATGAGAAGCGTTTACCACTCGGTGTTGATTATGATCGACATTATCAGAATAGTTTGACGGGAAACAAAAATTGACTTGTGATGGTTCTCCACAAAACCAACAATGATGTCTGTGCTCAAAAGGTATTTCAATAGCACTTACCTCATTGTTAGCATATGTCATTTAAAGATAAACCCTCTCAATATTAAAAGAAATTTTAACGTTTTTTCTTGATATTTGAATTGTATTTGGTCGTCGTTTCAGGCTTTTTCTTTCTTGAACCTGCTTTATCAGAGATTTTCTTTGCCAACAGCTGATTTTTTTCTTGAGTGGCGTGGTAGCGACTTTTCTTTAAGGGTTTTTCATCTATATCTTTATATTGCAAAGGCAAGGCACGGTCAAGCTCATAACCTGGGGCAATAATTCGCTCAAATTTACGTTCAATTAATTGCTCAATATTTTCTAAAAACTGCTCGTCCTTAGGACTTACCAACGATATAGCCGTACCGGTTTTTCCTGCTCTACCTGTACGACCTATACGATGAACATAATCTTCCGCTAAATACGGCAAATGAAAATTAACGACATAAGGCAAGTCTTCAATATCTAAACCACGAGCCGCAACGTCGGTAGCCACTAAGACGCGAACACTACCATTTTTGAATTTCTCAAGCGATTGATTACGGGCCCCTTGCGACTTATCGCCATGACAAAGTGCTGTTTTTATACCATCGAGTTTTAATTCTTTGGCTAGAATATCGGCACTGTCTTTCGTTCCAGCAAACACCAGAACTTGCTGCCAGTTATTGACCCCAATAATCTCGGATAATAATTCACGTTTACGTATTTCAGATACCCAGTAGACCGATTGTTTGATTTTTCCTGAGGTTGAGTTTTGACGAGCAACCTCAATTGTTTTAGGTGTTACTAATATTTGATTCGCTAATGTTTTAACTTTATGAGAAAAAGTGGCTGAAAACATCAGAGTTTGATGGCGCTGTTTAATGACAGCAAGTAAACCTTCTATATCTTTTAAAAACCCCATATCTAACATGCGATCGGCTTCATCTAAAACAACATGTTTAATATGTGATAAGTCAACATTTCTTAATGTTAAATGCTCAAGTAATCGTCCAGGCGTTGCCACTAACACATCGACCCCTTCTTTTAACATTTTGGTTTGTGATGGCATCTTACCGCCACCAAAAACCACACCTGACTTCAAGGGTAAATATTGACTGTAGTCGCTAATATTTTGAGCAACCTGTGCCGCTAACTCTCTTGTCGGTGTTAAAATAAGCGCTCGGATGTTGCGTTGAGATGAAGCATTTTGACTGACAGTTGTCTTGGCTAACAAATCAATAATAGGCAAAGCAAAAGCGGCGGTTTTCCCCGTGCCTGTTTGCGCACTAGCGAGCAGATCAGCACCAGAACGGATAACAGGAATCGCTCGTTGCTGAATAGGAGTGACAGTTTGGTAACCACACGCCTTAACCGCTTTTAACAGCCCTTCAGAAAAACCCATTGAATCAACACTCATCACATCACCAACATTAAATATACAAATAAAATTTTAGGTCGCGGATTGTAGCAGATTTTTTAGCTAATGACTGGTAAATTTCTTTGTCAATGATAGGCACACATCGACTAAATACAATTTATTATATTGACGGCACAAATAAGAAGGTGAAGGAGGATTTTAACCTTACCCCCGCTTCACCTTTAAATCCCTTCTTTATCCTTTTTTAACATTGCTGAAATATCATCCACTAAGCTTTTTTTAGGTTTTTCAATAATACGACCAATTTCTTTTCCTGCTAAAGAAACAATAAAGGTGGGTGTGTATTTAACCTTAGCTTGCTTGGCACGCTCTTGTGGCTCTGATTTTTGATAATCTAGAGCGATTAACAGCACTGTAACTTGGTTGTTTTTTTGCAAAGCTTTTAATAAATGAGGGACTTCACGCTGACTATCATGGCACCATGTAGCAAAATAAATATCAATATTTAACGTTGCTGGCCACTGTTTAATTTGCTCTGTTTGTTCTTTTTTTATATCAAACTTTTGGTAACTTAGAGCAAAAGTTTGATAGTGTGCTATGAGTTCTTGCTGGTTAACTTCACCCAAGGCATATTCAACTGTATCATTATTATAGGAGCAACCAACAAACACTAATGGCATAAGTAAGGCCAGAGTGGCCAAATAATATTTCTTCAAACCTAACGCCTTAACAGTATAAAAGTTATTTTTTTAGCTCATTCGCTTTTAATAACATGCCTTTACTTTCGGCTAAGAAAATATCAGCATAATCACCAAACCAGTGAGAAACTTGGTTAAAGATATTAACAAAGGCCTCTTTATCTCCATTTTCAACATCTTCTAATAATTCTAAAAAGCGGTAAGCGAAGCGCTTCATCATAGCGACATTATCAGGGTTCGCAAAAATAATGTCAGAATAAAGAATAGGGTCTTGAGCAAAAAGTCGACCAACCATTATCAGCTCTAACCGATAAATAGGAGAACTCATATCAACAAGCTGTGAGATATCAGCGCCTTCAGCCATCAAATGGTAACCATAAGTGATCGTTGAAAAATGACGCATCACTTGCACCATTGCCATGGCTTGATCATGCTCATGGGCTGCTACAGGATAAACTTTTGCTCCCCATACTTTAAATTGTTGTAATAACCAATTGTACTTACTAGGAAAACGACCATCGCAGGCAATAATCGTTTGTTTAATAAGCCCAGTAACATCTGGCCCAAACATCGGGTGTAAGCCAACAACAGGGCCATGGTGAATTTTCATCATTTCACACAGCGGCGCCTCTTTAATACTCGTAACATCGGCTAGAATACAGTCTTCTGGTAACGCTTTTAATTGGCCAATAACCTTAGTGGTTAATCTAATCGGCACAGCCACTATAACTAAGCTGGCATTAGCTAAAATACTTTCACTGTTTGGCCAGTCTTCTTGCTCAAGCACTTCAACTTGATATTCCGAGCGCTGAAACAAATCCACAAATACACTGCCTAACTGCCCTTTACCACCAATAATCACCACTTTATTACAATCTGGATTAATACAATGATAGCCACTGGCATCTTGGCTAACGTAAGAGTCACGCATTAAGCGGCGCAGAACATCTTCAATTAAATCGCCAGAAATACCTGAGTCTATAGCTTGTTGACGGCGCTTGCTAAAAAGTGCTTTTTCACGGACCGGGTCATAAATAGGCATACCTACTTGGCTTTTTAATTGTCCCACTTTGCTAGTGATAGTTAGACGCTTTGACAACAATTCAACTAATTTACTATCAATATCGTCTATTTCGTTACGCAAGTCGTTGAGGTGTTTTTCAAACTCAACATTATTCTTATCTGTCATTGTGCTCTCAAATAAAGGTCCATTTAAATAACATTATGCAATGCGTTGATGAAGTTTTGTTGCTAACATTTCATCCGCTTGTTTAAATAATTCCTCTGTTGTTGCAAAATCAATACAAGCATCGGTTACCGAGACCCCATAGGTCAATTCTTCTTTTGGTAAATCTGAACTTTGATTACCCGCATTCAAGTTACTTTCTAACATAATACCAATAATAGATTTATTGCCTTCAAGTATTTGGTTAAAAACATTGGTAGCCACAAGCGGTTGACGATTATAGTCTTTATTTGAGTTACCATGGCTACAATCGACAACAATACTTGGTTTAATACCTTGGGCTTTGATTTCTTGCTCACATTCTGCAATATTTACCGAGTCATAATTGGGCTGTTTGCCGCCACGTAAAATAACATGTCCATCAGGATTCCCTGAGGTTTTAATTAGCGCCACTTGCCCTTGGCGGTTAATACCCATAAAGCGATGTGGTGACTCAGCCGACTGCATCGCATTAATTGCCACGCCTAAACTACCATTTGTACCGTTTTTAAAACCAATAGGCATGGATAATCCACTGGCCATTTCACGATGAGTTTGCGACTCAGTAGTTCTTGCTCCAATAGCTGACCAACTAAATAACTCAGCTAAATATTGCGGGCTTATTGGATCAAGTGCTTCGGTTGCTAATGGCAAACCAAGCTCTGTTAAGTAGATTAATAATTCACGAGCTTTACGTAAGCCAGTTTCGACATCAAATGAGCCGTCCATGTGCGGATCGTTTATTAGTCCTTTCCAACCGATGGTGGTTCGTGGTTTTTCAAAATACACTCGCATCACTATATACATAGTATCTTGGTATTTATCGTGCAATTTTTTCAGTTCTCTTGCATATTCTTTTGCCTCATCAACATTATGCACTGAACATGGGCCACTTATCACTAATAAACGAGGGTCACGATGATGAATAATATTGGCAATAACTTTTCTTGCATTGGTTACATAATCACGACCTCTCTGCGATAAAGTAATTTCAGCTCTAAGTTGTTCAGGAGTAATTAATACTTGTTCTGAGTTAATATGGATATTGTTTAAGGTACTTTTAGCTTTGATGATTGACATAATTTTCCAGGTTTTGGTGACTGTGTGTTTAATTTATTAAGTGTCGATAATGTGAGCCCGTTAACAACACTGACCAAAAGAGTTGTTAATCACCATAAATAAATCAATGACTTAACAAATAGAATTGATTGTAGATAAATAGCATAGCTTGTTAAATTATCAGATATTTTTTACTTATTTTAAGGTGATAAACAAAATCAAATTATGTAAACTTTTAATTACACTCTTTGTAAGGAATATAATACACAGTTAGCCATTCAAGGTACAGCGTTTAGATACAAAAAATGCGCCGAAAGGCGCTTTTTTAATTATCTATAGATGCACATAATAAATTTTGACCAAATCTTTTAATTGTCGTGGTTAACCACCATGCACAATTCGCTGTTCAATCAAATCTTCAACAACACTAGGGTCTGCAAGTGTTGACGTGTCACCTAATGTGTCTAAATCATTCTCGGCAATTTTACGTAAAATACGACGCATAATTTTACCCGAACGGGTTTTAGGTAATCCTGGCGCCCATTGAATATAATCAGGTTTAGCAAAACGGCCTATCTCGTTAGCTACAAACTCTTTAAGCTCACTATTAAGCTTATCGCTTTTTGGAGCCCCGGACATTAAAGTAACGTAGCAATAAACACCCTGTCCTTTAATTTCATGTGGATAACCAACAGCGGCGGCTTCGGCAACAGTTGGGTGAAGCACCAAGGCACTTTCAATTTCGGCAGTGCCTAACCTATGGCCCGATACATTGAGCACATCATCAACACGACCCGTGATCCAATAAAAACCGTCTTTATCACGTTTTGCTCCGTCACCAGTAAAATAATTACCAGGATATTGACTTAAATACGTTTGATAGAAACGGTCATGATCACCATAAACAGTACGTAACTGTCCGGGCCAACTGCCTGTCATCACTAATAAACCTTGGTTGGCGTCTACTAACGTATTACCTTCATTATCAAATAATGCCGGCTGTACCCCGAAGAAAGGTTTACCTGCACAGCCTGGTTTCATACCAACAGCGCCGGGAAGAGAGGTGATCATAATACCGCCTGTTTCAGTTTGCCACCAAGTATCGACAACTGAGCAGTTACTTTTACCAACAATTTCATAATACCAATGCCAAGCCTCAGGATTTATTGGCTCTCCTACCGTTCCTAACAAACGGACTGAAGATAAATCAGCTTTTTCCACCAAGGCATCACCAAGACTCATTAATGCACGAATAGCCGTTGGGGCCGTATAGAAAATATTGACTTGATGCTTATCACACACTTGCCAAAAACGGCCGGCATCAGGATATGTTGGTACCCCCTCAAACACTAATGTTGTTGCCCCATTAGCCAGTGGACCATAAAAAATATAGGAATGCCCGGTAATCCAACCTGCATCAGCAGTACACCAGTAAATATCACCCTCTTGGTAATCAAATACGTATTTATGTGTCATTGCCGCGTAAAGAATATAACCTCCACAGCTATGTACAACACCTTTTGGTGTACCTGTAGAGCCTGAAGTATATAAAATAAATAAGGGGTCTTCTGCATCCATTTCTTCAGGTTGACAAACTGCAGGCATTCCAGCAACAGCGGCTGCATATTTGATATCAATTTTATCGTTGTAATTAACAACCCCCCCCGTGCGCTCAACAACAATAACCGTATGCACATTGTCACATTCAACAATAGCGGCATCAACATTGGCTTTAAGTGGTATTTTTTTACCGCCACGAAGGCTTTCATCAGCAGTAATTATTACTTGGCAGTCAGCATCAATAACACGTGATTTAATCGCTTCTGCTGAGAAACCACCAAATACCACCGAATGAATAGCGCCAATACGTGCACAGGCTAACATGGCATAACCCACTTCGGGGATCATTGGCATATAAATACAAACGCGATCGCCTTTTTTTACACCACGTGCTTTTAATAAATTAGCCAAACGACACACATGGTCATGTAATGCTTGATAACTGATTTTAGCATCTTCAGAAGGATCATCACCCTCCCAGATTATCGCGGTATCATTGGCTTTAGTTGCCAGATGGCGATCAATACAGTTGTAGCTAACGTTTAGTTTACCGCCAGTGAACCACTTAATTTCTGACGCTTTAAAATTAATACTGCTGACGTTATCAAAAGGTGAAGTCCAATCAATAAACTTCAATGCTTGCTCACTCCAAAATTCATCTGGCTGTTCAATAGATTGTTGATACATAGCATCATATGTTGCCGCATCAATGTGAGTGCGTGCTTTTGCTTTATCTAAAACAGGATAAAATTGTTGTAATTTGTTCATGCCTTGTCCTTAATATATCATGTGAAATTTATCGTTTTAAAGTCAGAAGATAAACCTTAAGCATTGTTTTTAATTGATGATGTTTTATATTTAGCAAAGAAATCAATAAAAACAATTTAAGTAATGAGTCTTTTTTTTCAATTATTGACAGCCTACCTTTTTATTTTCATCATTTGCACTCTACCTTAGTCTTATTAATAGCTTAATAACATTCTACCTACTTTATGACTATAATGATTATTAACTTTCGACCTGTGTGGCATATTAACTAACCCTTTACCATTGATATCAGTGTATTGAATTAGACTTTATTTGCCTCGGTGTTTATTATTTTTCTAAACACCAACTAAAGACCGAGTTAATGACTTTTGTGCCCTAACTATATCCCCCTTAAATATTAGTGGCTAACATGACAACATTACCTTGCATTAATATTAACGCTAAAGCTAATCAGCATGCGCTTTTTTTAATGTTACTTGCCGTGGTAATATTCATTATAACGTTAATCGTCAGTCAATATTATTGGCGTAGTTACCGTTTGGTTTTGATATTTAGCTATTTATTAGCATTTATTTTTATGTTGACGGGGCTATTAAAACGCTCAGAGCCGAGAGTCAGTTTTCAGTTAAGTCCTCAGTGTATTCAATATCATCATCGCTATGGTAATTGGACCCTAAATTGGCAACAAATACAGAATATTAATACGATTCAAGAAGTTATTGGTTTAACAACAGTCACCTTACCCTACGTAGGTATTCGGCTTAAAAGTGTAGATGTTTTAGCAGAGCAAATATCACCACGTTTAGCCAATAGACTGATTCATGAACAACGCCCTTTGTTGGGTTTTTCTGTAATGCAGCATTTACTTCCATTAGAAGCAACTCAACTCAACTTCAATCCATTTACCTTAGCGTCAGGCAAAATAATAAAAGGGCCTCTAGCGGCTTTTTTACATCATTGCCAAATCTTACATAAAGCCTTGGGCTATCATCTTTATATTCCTGAGTCGAGTACAGACCGAGAAACAGATGCTTTTTGCCAACTGTTAAAACAGTGTCAGCACTACAGTGCTAATTATCCTTAAAAGTTTTTATATTATAAACTTTTAAATGTTAAATGAGGACAACTTACCTCTCTGGATCACAACTAACTTTTTATAACATAGATACGCTCCACCACTATAGACGTGGGTGAATAAATGATCATATAACGTTATGAAAATTGATACTAAATTTATAAAGAGTGAGCAGTTGCCTCATTGCGAGCATTAATTGATGGAGGTTTACAGCTGATTCAGATTAGATGTTTTATCGCTAACGATATTTAATATTAGGCAAAAAAAAGCGTTTACCTGAATTCAAGTAAACGCATTAAAAAAACATAAAACACTAAGGAAATAAAGTATCTCAAATGATAAGAGTTCCGTTTAGTATTAAAGTTCCTTCGACCACCCTAATAATATCTATTTAGACCGACCATGCCACCTAGGGCAACATTAATCCCTAAGGTTAAAGTTGATTAAAACTCGCCATGCACCGGAAAAAATGAGTAAAATGCATTGTTATCGGATAACTTTTATGGGAAAGACACCCCGGTATATTTTTGTGCTTCACTCCAGAGTCTATTTGCTACTTTATCTTTGCGTGCTGCATCATCAATTACTGCCAACACAGGAAATCCACCTAACTCACCTGGACCATCGGGTCCATAGTAATCCCCTTGTTGCAAGCCGATTTTTGTTGCGGCAACAAGCGTAGACAAACTGCCTTGCCATGCTTCCATAAAAACCAGTCCGCCCAAAATTTTCGGGTCAAGATGTCTTTGTAAATCGGTTTTAGTAAATCCTGGATGACAGGCCACAGAAAGGGTATAACCGTTGTTAGCATTGATTCTTTTACCTAATTCTAAAGTAAACATAATATTCGCTAACTTACTTTGATAATACTCTCTTCTGCCATCATAGGGCTTTTCAATTTTTAAATTATCAAAATCTATTGTTGCTCCTTTGTGAGCGAGACTACTTAATGTAACGACCCTTGCGTTCGGTGTGGCATCGAGCAAGCCATAAAGCAACCCAGTTAATGCAAAGTGACCTAAAAAGTTGACGCCAAATTGTTGTTCAAAGCCATCGTCAGTTTTTGACTCTGGCGTCATCATCACACCAGCATTGTTGATCAGAACATCTAATTGAGTATGTTTGTTGTTGACCGATTCAGCAAAATTGCGCACCGACTTTAAACTGGCCAAATTTACAATCCCAGCTTCCAAACTGCCGGATATATTTTCTTTCTCAATGGTTTTCATAGCCGTATTAATTTTAGCTTCATTTCTGCCCGCCATAATCACATGGGCACCAACACTTGCTAAGGCAAGTGCAGCATAGTATCCAATGCCAGAGTTCGCTCCGGTTATTAATACAATTTTACCTTGTTGGTTTTCTAGGTTGCTGGTAATCCAATCGCTAAATTCGATATTCATATTCTATTTCCCATTGTAATGTTCCATGACCGATAAAATTGATTAACAATGATTCTTAATAATATCTTTTTGATTCATACGTATACATTTTTAATTGCGCATAGTGTAGACGATGCGTGGCTATTTAGAAATAATATTATTTGGTTGGCATCTAGTACTCAAAAAACGAGAATAATTACGCAACATCCAACCCGTATCTATACCACCCATAATAACTGTAAACCATAAGCGCATAGCACAAATAAAATTGAGATTATATACTTCAATTTAATTTCAATAAAGTGACAGAATTATACTGAAAGTTATCTTTAGGTTTAATTGAAAAAAAGAGTCATCAACCAGTCAAATGTCAAGCGAGTTAATATCTTTATTCGACAAGTACGGGATCATTGAGTTGTCTCAACAACCAAAAAACACTAAGCGCAAGAAAAAACTTTAGAATAAAAACATGTGAGTAAGTGTCAAATAGATATTAATAATATGATCTTTTATTTTACCCGTACCCCGTCGTTAATATCCTTGATGCAACAAATAAAAAGTTGACCAAAAAACTCAATAATCTCACTTTTACTCATTAAAAATCAGTAACATGGACAGTAATATGATTTATCAAACCTTTTCCTAGGCAGCAATGCTATTGATTGCGATTGATTGCTAGCGGCATCCCCATCATTCATATTGTACTTTCGTATATCACCGACATCACACAAACAGAACATAGTAGAAAACCTAACGCCCTGTTGTCAGAAAATTTTTTTACTTTTTCGAACCTAAGGGCTAATTTTTCAGACAATACTTTATTTACCATAGACAGAGAAGAGCTTTCGTTAAATGGAGCGGATCGCAACATAACGAAGCGATCCTATTAATTGAAGTAACAACGAGGTGTTTAGTTATTTTTTAAACAAAAGCACTATTGAAGAACTTCTGATGAATTCCATATTTCACCGTCAATTCCTATATTCCTCACCATATCGCCATAATTTGATTGTTCAGAATATTTAACAAAATGATATGTGGTTCCTGATACGCCTTGGCTTCCATTTAACGAAATTAAAGTATTTGTTTCTCTAAATGACACACCAGCAGGTAAATCAGTAGCGATACTTGAATCAGTATAGATAACCAAGAAAGTATGATCTCCTATAGTTTCAACGTACCATTGAAATGGTATCGCCGGCTCAGCTGAATTATCACTGATTTCACCCGTAGCGGGATCAGACGATGTGGCTGAACCGGTATCAAAAAATGACAAGATCTCGTCAAACTTAACTAAACTTTTACCGGCAATTTCGGTAGATGAAAATTGAAGACTGCCTCCACATCCTCCGATAACACTCAGATAATCTGTAAAGCTGTTTGGATTTATCGGTGCACCTAAACCGCCATCAGCATTGTCATCCCATCCTGACTCGTGATCGCACATGAGCGCAGTGCTAACAACATCAGCTCGATAATCAGTAGAATGTACTTGTCCGGTTAAAGGATCTACTGCATAAATTCTAATGAATACCATGTAATTTGCGGTTGCCGCGTCAAAATTAGGATTGTCAGCGACTGCTTCATTAAAGGTTGCGGCAGAAAGTGTGACATTAGTGTCAGAAGCAGTAAAAGATTCATCCCAAATTTGAATGCTGTTACCCTGCGGATCACTAATGTCAATCAATACTGCGTCACTCACCGTTCCTTCTGTCAAGATCCATTCGAGTGTCAGATCCGTACCTATCTGATACTCTGCAATTGCCGTTATAGTTTCTGTCGTAGCGTTCGGATAAAGTCCTATAGAAGAAGGAGCATATAAAACACTGTCTCTATAAGTAGCAACTTCAGAGCCAACCGTAACCGCGGGTGTTGCAGGTGACGATAGGTCGAGATTTTCGGTATATATTCTATACTCGATAATATCTCCTGCCAGGATGATGGCAGGATTGATCTCTCCAACCGCCAACCCAAATGCTCTCCACTCACCTTGATATGCTCCGCTTGCTTCATTATAAACATTAAGTTCGCCAGCGGTTCCAGTGACTGGTGTTCCTAAATAAATGATATGTTTTACTGTGGAGCCATCACTACCATCAATGAGGCTAACCGTAGCCGATGCGATTGCTAACTCATTTATACTGTTGTTTGTAAAATCTTCGTCTATTAGTGAAGTATTAATACCACATACTCCGATAACGTCATCTTGACCATCATAATCGTTACAAATATATTGGAAGTCACTAACATCAACAATCCGTTGATCTCCTTGAAGTTGCCACCCTAAAACACTATCTTTGACAGCAAACCAGGTTTCTATTTCACGCTCAACTTCCTCCTGCAAAACAATATTAAAAGCAACAGAGGCGGTTCCTGCCGTAGAATCGAGGTCGCTAATACTAACACTTGCAAATCCAAGGCCTACCAATGTGGGATCGGTTGTAATTTCTGTCAAAAATTGATCAATACTGGAATCATTTTCAATAAAATCAAGGCTAAATATATCTTCAATGACCGATGGTGCAGGTAATCCATCAATGAAAGCATTGGATAATATTTGAAATAAATTAGCAATGGCTTGAATATCGCTGATCGCTTCTTCTACCTCAATTGGGTCAATTACTATTACTTCGGTGTTATCACCTAGATCTGAAATGTCATCGACGATTGTCGACCCATCTAATAGGTTGGTGATAGTAACGATATTATTTTGTGCTGTGCCTATCTGTATCAAATCTAACGCAGCGTCTAAGCCTGAATGATCAGTACTGAAAGTGGTTCGCAATAAATCAATTGCGGTATCTAATCCTAATGTACTGAACACGGCTTGAAGTTTAACTTGAAGGGCCGTTTCTTGAAGTGCTAATTCTACCGGGTCTAATGATGTGGTTGTATTTGAATCAAAAAATGATTCTGCAATTTGTTGTGCTGTATTGGCGATAATTAGATCGGTAAAAGGGCTTACGTTAATGGTATTACCTATGTCACTTGCTTGTGCATAAGAATAAATTTTGTATGTTTTGCCGCCAACGGTTCCTTGTGCTCTTATACGGTAAGGAGGTGTTAATCCCGTTACATCTACATTGTAATGTCCATCGGCTTTAATGGTTGTTGAGACTGACAAACCCAGTGAACCTTTGACTGTCACCGTGCCAACAATAGCGCCACCGGCGGCGGCAACACCACTCAGTACAGGGGCAATAACATTTACTGTTCTTGTCGCTGTACTCGAGTTTCCAGCGAGATCGGTAGCTGTATATGTTAAAATATAAGCGCCTAGCGTTGCTGTATCGACCGTTCCACTAGTAACGGTAATTACCGTACCATCAACCGCATCAACTGCTGTTGCCCCAGCATCAGCGTAAATCGAATTTTGGATAATAGTAACGGGGTTAACGCCAGTGACCGTGATGATAGGTTTAGTGCTATCAATAACTTTATTGTCGTCATTACCGCTACCACAGCCGATTAAAGAGGTAATGAGTATAAGACTGAGTAGACTAAAAAAATAGTTACTAATTTTTACCGTGTTCATATATAACTCCTTACCTTTCATAATCTTAATAAAATATAAATTGGTTTATTTGTATTCGTAATACATGCCAAATCATTATTTAGCTACAGTAAATCAGTATTAAATTGTTCTTTCTAAATAATACTTGAATAGCAAAAGTCATGCTGACGTATGTTAATAGTTTTATTATTATAGAAGAATAAACGTAATTCCCACTAAAATATCAATAAAAAAATTTACCATAGCTTTCATTGAAAATGACCAAGCCTACTTTCATGTGTTTATAATAAAATAACCGAAGCGCTTGGTAATATTGGCTGAGATTTTTAAGCAAGGGTTTTTTAGATAAAATTGGCGGTGTTTAGCAATAAAGACAGTAATAGCATCAACTTTAATGGTTTTAACTCATTAAGTGCGGCTTGACGCTATAAAAATTGGGCTGAACGGCGAACTGGTTCATGAGAATTTTGCTAGTATAAATGTAGAATTAGATCAGAATTATATTACTGTCAACCTAAAAAAAGGCGAAATTAATTAAATAACCAAGGTAGTCAATGGTCTTTTAAGCTGGCGGCTTTGACTTTATACCATCACTAAAGAGCCAGCAGGTTAAATGTTTGTTAACATAGCTAGCAACATTAACGCGGCTGAACTAGACCAAAAAATTAAGCAAGGAATTTAAATTAACACCGAGAATGTAAAGGGTTAACCACAGCGCCAATATTAAAATTTCGTTACCAAGTATTGAACACTTATTCATTCTACTTTGTTATTATTTAAAGCAAGTAACAATGATGATAAAAAAGCGACTATTGATAAAAATCATGAGCGTTCAAACACACTAGCCTTTACTATTTCACCTTGCTAATTGGCGTGCTTGGTGAAGTTTTTTATAACTGGCAATGAGTCTTAAGTGTTTGTCTAAACCTTCTAACTTCATGCTGGTTTTTGTTAGGCCAAAAAATTTCACGTCACCGTTAACTGAGCCAACCACATTATCCATTGTCTCTTTACCAAACATTCGATTAAAGTTATTGATAAAGTGCTCAAGTGCTAAGTCCTCGTCCAAGGTAACTTCAAGTACTGCATGGACCGCTTGATAGAACAAACCGCGCTCTACTGTATTGTCGTTGTATTGTAAAAATTCACCCACCAAGTCTATCGCCTCTTCAAGTGAGCCTAGAGCAAGATAAATAAGGATTTTCAGCTCAAGAATGGTCAACTGTCCCCAAACAGTATTTTCATCAAACTCAATACCTATTAGACTGATAATATCGGTATAATTATCAAGCTGGCTTTCTTCTAGACGCTCCACTAAACTAACTAAAGCCTCATCACTCAGGCGGTGAATATTGAGGATATCTTCACGATAGTTCAACGCTTTATTGGTATTATCCCAAATAAGGTCTTCCACTGGATACACTTCGGAATATTCGGGTACTAAAATACGACAGGCAATTGCACCCAGCTCATCAAATACTGCTATATAGGCTTCTTTACCTAACGTTTTCAAAATAGCGAATAAGCCTTCACACTCCTGTTCATTGGTGCCAGAAAAATCCCACTCAGTAAACTGATAATCATAATTAGTACTAAAGAAACGCCATGAAATCACCCCTGTTGAGTCAATAAAGTGCTCAACAAAGTTTTCTGGCTCAGCTACTGCCATGCTATTAAAGGTTGGTCTTGGCACATCATTTAACCCTTCAAAGCTACGACCTTGTAATAGCTCGGTTAAACTTCGCTCAAGTGCTACTTCAAAACTCGGATGAGCGCCGAAGGAGGCAAATACCCCTCCTGTTTTTGGGTTCATTAACGTGACACATATCACGGGGAATTGACCACCTAACGAAGCGTCTTTAACCACCACAGGAAAGCCTTGTTCTTCGAGCCCTTTAATACCAGCCACTATGTTTGGGTATTTTGCTAATACTTGCTGTGGTACATCGGGCAAGATGATTTCTTGTTCGATAATTTGCTTTTTTATCGCACGTTCAAAAATTTCAGATAAACATTGCACTTGCGCTTCTTGCAAGTTATTGCCTGCGCTCATGCCATTACTTAAAAACAAATTTTCAATTAAGTTTGAAGGAAAATAAACGGTTTCGCCGTCTGAGTGACGTTTATAAGGAATGGTGCAGATACCACGGTTAATATTACCCGAGTTAGTATCAATCAGGTTTGAGCTGCGTAACTCCTCTTCAGGGTTATATATCGCTAAACAATAGTCATCTAAAATGCCTTCAGGGAGTGCATCATCTATTCCCGGTTGAAACCATTTTTCATTAGGGTAATGAACAAAGTCGCTATTAGCAATATCTTGACCAAAAAACTGATCGTTGTAAAAGAAGTTACAGTTTAATCGTTCAATAAACTCACCTAAGGCAGAGCAAAGCGCGCTCTCTTTAGTTGCCCCTTTGCCATTGGTAAAACACAAAGGAGAGGCCGCATCGCGAATATGCAGTGACCAAACATTAGGCACAATATTTCGCCAAGAAGAAATTTCGATTTTCATGCCAAGATCGGCCAAAATCGCCGTCATGTTAGTTATGGTTTTTTCTAGCGGTAAATCTTTACCTACAATATAAGTACTCGTATCGGCTGCTGTCTGCCCTATTAACATGGCTTGGGCATCTTCTTCTAGGTTTGCAACCGCCTCAACTCTAAACTCAGGTCCGGTTTGTACCACTTTTTTAACAGTGCAGCGATCAATTGATCTTAAAATACCCTGGCGGTCTTTATCTGAAATACTGTCAGGCATCTCAACCTGAATTTGAAAAACTTGGTTATAACGATTATCGGGATCAACAATATTGTTCTGAGATAACCTGATATTGTCAGTTGGAATAGTGCGAGAAGCACAATAGACTTTAACAAAATAAGCAGCACAAAGTGCAGATGACGCCAAAAAATAATCAAAAGGTCCGGGTGCTGAACCATCGCCTTTATAACGAACAGGTTGATCGGCAATCACACTAAAATCATCAAACTTAGCTTCTAGTCTGAGGTTGTCGAGAAAGTTAACTTTGATTTCCATTGAATTTTTCCAGAGTTATAGGTTGAAATCGGCAGCGTTACAGACCTTATACTTTAGGTGTAAGCAGCTGCCTATCGGCTAAGGGATCTTACCATAAGTAATTATCTTTTTTTTCGAAGCAATAGTCTTGGGAAAACTTAAAAAATTGGTGAAATAGCTATTTAAAGCTATGGGTTGACCTTTGGTAATATTTACAATTCTTGCAAGCATTGTTTTAACTCTTCAAAATTAATAGGTTTAGCTAAGTGCCGATTAAAGCCTACTTTACTTGCTCTTTCTCTGCTTAAGATATCAACATCGGCGGTTAACGCAATAATACTTATTCGGTTATATTGAGGCATTGACCGTATGATCTTAGTTGCCTCGTAACCGTCGAGTATCGGCATTTGACAATCCATCAAAATAACATCATATTTTTTTTGTTGTACTTGCTCTATCGCAAGCTCTCCATTTTCAACAATATCGGCTTTAATCCCTAATTTCTTTAATACCAGCTCAATCAACTTTTGATTAACTCGATTATCTTCAGCTACTAAAACTGATAAATGTTCAACCCCTTGTAAACGATTCATTTTTGTACTGACTACCAAAGAACTATTCGGTTTTTCACTTGATATATCTAAGGTACAAGTAAAAGTAAATGTAGAGCCCAAACCTAGCTCACTCGTTATAGTAATATCACCATTCATTAATTTACTGAACTCTTTTGAAATAGCTAAGCCTAAACCTGTACCGCCAAAATCACGTGAAGTAGATGCATCTTCTTGAACAAAAGGATGAAATATTTTATCAATATTTTCTGGCGCAATACCAATTCCGGTATCCAATATTGCAATTTGTATCCTAGCCTGCTTATCATCAACGTCAATTAAATTGGCAATCAAAGATACTTTCCCTACTGGGGTAAATTTAACGGCATTACTACACAAATTCATTAAAATTTGTTCAAAGCGAATTTGGTCACCTTTAAAGTACAAGTCATCCGGTAAGTTATCTTGTATTTGCCAAGTGAGCTGCTTATTTTTAGCGCTACTTTCAAGTATCATCGCTATTCGGCGGATAGAGTCATGCACGTCAAAAACATCATAATTTAACGCTACTTTTTGCGATTCTATTTTTGAAATATCAAGAATGTCATTGACAATATGAAGTAACAACTCAGAAGAAACATCTATCCTATTGAGATATGACTTAATTTTATTGATATCTTCAGACTGTTTCGCTAATTGAGCAAATCCTATTACCGCGTTCATTGGTGTACGTATTTCATGACTCATATTCGCCAAGAATTGACTTTTAGCTTGGTTCGCTTTATTCGCTTTATTCATGGCGCTATTTAATGATTTTGTTTTCTTTTTGACTTCGTTATCAAGAGCTAACTGACGATTATTCATCAAAAGTAATAGCATCATGATGGTAGTCACAATAGAGACTTGTAATAAAAAAAAGATTAAATAATCCTGATTTTTTTTATCTACCACATACTCATCATTGACTAACAAGTTGATTTTCCACGTTTGTCCCGCAATGTTAAAAACTTGTGATATATGCGCTGGGTTTTTTTGTATGATCAGTTTATTGGTACCTGTATTTGATGAAAAATTGTTGACTTGACCTTGCTCTAAAAACTCATAGAAAAACAACTGTCTTTGCTGTTCGTCAATAGCAACTTTTAATATCTGGTTAACTAAAAAAACCCCGGTGGCAAAGCCACTTATCCGTTTAACTTTTTCACCTGACTGACCAATTGTTTGTTCAAAAACAGGAAAAAACAATAAAAAAGCGGGTTCAGGTTGCTCAGACTGAACCAACTGAATAATTGGCGTTGCCTTAGGTTGAGAATTAGTCAATGCGTCTGACAATGTTTGTTTTCGAGAAGCGTTTGAGTAAACGTTAAACCCTATCGCTTTTTCATTTTTTTTCACTGGTGAAATAAATTTAACATAAATAATAGGATCATTACTTTCGAGTGAACTGCCGGTAATAACTACTGATTTTGAGTATGTATTGCTAAGTTGAGCTTCATGGGCTCGTTTTTGTTCAGCGTAAATTAAAGGATTCCATGACATGGCTTTTACACTAGGCTGTAACGCTATTTTTTTATCAACATAAAACTCAAAATTTTCATGGGTCAAATGAGGGTGCTCTTGGATATAGCTAGCTAACTCGCTAAGTTGATACAGGCTAATATTTAATTGACGATGAATACCGTTCTCAATTACCCCAACTTCTTTCTTGATTAATTGCTCGGTATTAACATTTGAAGAGACTACAAAAAACCAAGTCATAGTGGTTACAATAATGAAGAGTACCGTAACAGAATAGGCAATAATGACACGCGCTTTTTTTTGTTGAACATCTAACCGTTTATAAGTTAATAAACAGAGCAAAAATGGTACCGTTAAAAGCACGCCGAGTGAATCGCCAAGCCACCAATAAATTACATTTAACCAATAATAGTCAATACTATATGAAGGGTTAAATATACTCAGTGAGTAAACGCCAATACTGGCAGAGATTACATTAGTAAAGATACCGACAATAAAAATAAAATAGACCGTTTTGACATTGTCCCATTCATTTATGGGGTTACCTAACCAATAACGGAGTAATGCACTACCAACGATCGCTTGTAGCGTTGCACCTGTAGCGATTATAATATTTTTTAATCCAGCACTCGATAAAACAGAGCTCAATTCAAGGTTAGGAATTACAGAAAAGTTAAAGATAAGAGAGGCAATAAATACCGCAGGAAAAAAACGCCACCACCAAATATAACACCCGACAAGCGCAATACCTGCGGGGATCCACACCGGCACAATTTGCGACTGAAAAGAAATTTTTGATAGAACAATACCACTTAAAAAGTAGCCAACAAAAAAAATAAAAAACAGTGTTTTTGTCGTTTTTATCGGGCTATTTTCATTCTGTTCATTCTGCATTATTGCTAGCCTACTACAATGGCAATCATTATGATTTTCCGGTTGATTTTACACCAAATTTGGTTCAAAAAGGGCAACTGACCCCAAATAAAATAAAAACAGTCATACTGTTGCAGGCTGTGTTTGCTAATAGGATAAATAGTTCCTCTTAAAACAGTAGATGAAGTTAAAAAACTCGCACTGTACATCTGAGATGATCTAATGCTGCAGGCTCATTATCATCAACCCTTAAAGACAAAACTATTTTTAACAAAGAGCAATCAACTAGCGACTAGCGGTAATATACCTGTCTATTTCTGCTTCTACCATAGTCAAAGGTAATGCGCCATTACCTAATAACGCATCATGAAAGCTTTTAATATCAAATTTATCGCCCAATATATTCTCAGCTTTATGTCTTAACTTCCAAATCGCTAGCTCACCTAATTTATATGAAAGCGCCTGCCCTGGCCAAGAGATGTAACGGTCTATTTCTGCTCTAACATTGGCTTGAGACAAAGAGGTATTACTCGCAAGAAAATCTAAGCCTTGTTGTCTACTCCATCCCATGGCATGTATGCCGGTATCAATAACTAATCGGCAAGCACGCCACATTTCATAACTGAGTCGTCCAAAATTGTCATAAGGGGTATCGTAGAGTCCCATTTCAACCCCTAATTTTTCAGCGTACAAGCCCCAGCCCTCACCATAGGCACTAAAATATAAAGCCAACCTGAATTTTGGCACATTTTGCAATTCACGTGAAATAGCTGATTGATGATGATGGCCAGGCACCGCTTCATGTAAAGTTAATGCGGTTAGTTCATACAAAGGACGTTGGTTCAATTGGTAGGTGTTTAACCAATAGGCCCCACCACGGTTACCACCGACAATGGCAGGATTATATGATGCCGTGGTATAATTAGGAGCAATCTCCTTAGGCACTGGCACAACACCATAAGGAAGACGAGGCAGTTTGCCAAAAAATTCAGGCATAACATAGTCGATACGTTTAGCAATGTAGGCCGCTTCTTTTAATAGTTCTTTAGGTGATTTTGCGTAGAATTTGGGATCTGTTCTCAGGTAATGAATAAACGCTTCAAATGTACCATCAAAGTTAAGTGATTTTATCACCTTGGCCATTTCCGCCCGAATACGTTTGACCTCGCTAAGCCCTGTTTGATGAATTTGTGTAGCGCTAATATTGGTTAATGTGGTGTAGGTTTTAATTTGATGGGCATAATAGGCTTTACCATTATGCATTTGTTCTGCGCCAAGTGTTTGGGTCGCTGCTTGTAAATAATCGCCACCGAAAAACTCACCAAAGGATTTAAAAGCGGGTATGGCAGATTGTGATAAAGCGCTTTTAGCAGCAAGTTTTAGCTTTGCTTGATCGTCTGCGGCTATATTCTCGCTCATTTTCAAAAACGGTTGGTATAAACTACTTTTTGTTGGATCCTCATAGACCTGAGCCTCAATAGTAGGAAGAATACCCTCAACCACTATTTTAGGTAAAGTAAAATGGGTGTTAATACCGGTGCGCATATTGGCGATATTTTCATTAAAATATCGCGGTATGTCATTTAATCTGGCGATATAGTTTTGGTAGTCTTCAACGCTATTCATTGGCAAGCCATTGGCCATATTAAGTACCGACATAAAAAAGCTGCTGAAAGTTGTTAATGGGATACGAGATAAATTTAGCTGATAATAGTTAATTTCCTGCTCTAATATCCACTGGAGTAATTGGTGGTTAATACGGTTTTGCGCCGTTAAGTCAGTGATGTCAATGTTGGTTAAACGGCTAAGAAATGAGGCTTCGGTGGCAAGGCGTCTATCATTATCTTGGCGGGATACCCGGTCAAGCATATGATTATAATCATTGACTCCTGCATGAGTCGCCGACATTGGGCTTTCTTTTAAAGAATAATCCCACCGCTCGGTAATAATGGCTGTTAATTGCTTATTTGCACTGACTGACCCTTGATTGTCTGCGCTTAAAAAAGCGCTGTAAGTTAACAGTCCCCAATAGATCAACACCTGACTTATTAAGCGTATCTTTTTTACTCTAGTAGCCTTCATTATTATCCTGTTTTGTAACGTATTTATTGACCATTAATAGCTATATGACTATAGCGTTTAAGCTTTCACTGGCTGTTCCCACCAAATAAAATCTGCTCTTTCTTGTTTAACCACAAGGGGTATTTGGCCATAACTTTAGTAAACATTACGCTTTGTAAATAGTTAGTTAACCATTGTCTTACCCTTGGATAAGGTGATTGTAAGTACCATTGACGCTCTACTCGTGCAAATTGCCGAATAAAAGGCAATAAAGCAATGTCAGCTAAACTCTCTTTGTCTGAGAATAAAAACAAGTGTTGAGTTAAACGTTGTTCTAATTGTTTGATGTAAAATTCACAAGCTGTTCGATAGTGTTCGATGTTGTCTTCTTTATAGCGTTTAGTACACTTGTATTGCTCTAAACAAGCTTTGAACTTACCATCAAATTCATTAATTAACAACAACATACTAGCAAGAACGCTTTCTTTTTCATTGTCCATCTGCCGATGCAGTAGATCATCAGGGTCTGTTTCTCGAAGCGCCCATAACATCACGTCTAAACTTTCATCAACAACTGCACCATTATTTAGCACTAACACCGGTACAGTAGCCTTTGGTGAAGCAATTAGCATTTCCCTAGGCTTATCAGATAACACCAAATCTCGTAACCATACCGTTTGTTTTGCTTTATAAATGGCAATTCTGGCGCGCATAGCATAAGGACAATTCCTTAATGAATAAAGAATAGCTAGCGCCATTACTTCACCCTCTTTATTATTGTTTTTATTCATTATTTCTTATATCCCAAGGCGAGAATAATGACTAGGTCATATTATTACGACAATTATGCTACTTTAACGGTATTCATTAGCTAAATATATGGGTAAAATCTTTCCTTTAAAAATTTAACTGCCTAGTTTATTGGCTAAAGTTGTATAAATGAGTAATAAAATTGAATTATTAGCCCCCGGTGGTGATGTAGAGGCAATAAAAGCAGCTATTATTGCTGGCGCAGATGCTGTTTATTGTGGTTTAGATACCTTTAATGCTCGAAATCGTGCAACTAATATTTCATTTGATCAACTCTGCGGTATTATTCGACTTGCCCATCAGTACCAATGCCAAATATTTTTAACCTTAAATATTGTGATATTAGAACGTGAATTTAAGTCTCTGGCCAAGTTATTAAGTCAGTTGGTAAACACCACCCTTGATGGTGTTATTGTGCAAGACTTAGGACTGGTTTATTTGCTGAAGAAGCACTTCCCCACGTTAGATGTTCATGCATCCACTCAATTAACTACTCATAACATTGGCCAAATTCCGTTCTTAAAAAAGCTAGGCGTTTCTCGCGTTAACTTATCTAGAGAAATGAATTTAAGAGAAATAACGACTATTGCCGCAGTTGCCCACGATCAAAACGTGCTGACTGAAGTGTTTGTTCATGGCTCCCTTTGTGTTGCTTTTTCAGGTCTATGTTATTCAACATCTGCTAGTGTCGGCAACTCGGGCAACCGAGGTCGGTGTAGTCAAGCTTGTCGCGAAGAATATGAAACCACAGCAACAGGTAATAATTTCCCCCTTAATATCAAAGACAATTCAGCATTTTTCGATTTACCCGCATTAATTGATGCTGGCGTTCATTCGTTTAAAATTGAAGGCCGGATTAAAGGCGCTAATTATGTTCATACCGTGGTCGACAGTTTTCGCAAACAAATTGATGGTTTTCTGGCAACTGGCGAATTACTTGAAGATGGTGAGCGATTATATAAAGTGTTTAATCGTGATTTAACCAATGCTTTTTTAACCGGCGATTTAAATCAGTCAATGTTTATTGAAAATCCTCGTGATAATTCAAAAAATCACGCAATTGAACAGAGTAATGCTATTTCTGTGGTTCAAATTCACGAAGTTGAACAGCAACTTAGTGATGATAAATCGCAAATCAACATAACTGTACAGGAAAAAACCAAGCATTTGAGTATAGAAAAGCGCCCGCTATCCTTAACGTTTAGTGGCGAGGTTAATAGCCCATTAACAGTCAAAATAAGCACTCAAGACTTCCTCGCGGGGCAAACAACAGAGGAAGATAAAACTTATATTATTCATTCAACTAGCACGCTGAAGATCAGTGAAAAAAGTTGTTTAGATAAAAAGGCCATTGAAAAACGTTTTAAAAGCTTCAATAATAGCCTGTTCAACTTAACTCAATTGAACATTGACGCATTACCACTGGGCCTATCCATTCCATTTAAAGAATTAACCACGCTAAAAAATAAAATAGCATCTTTACTCAATAACAACAGAGCAATATTACCTGAAATTGAGTTACCTAAACTGGTTCATCATCACAAAAACTTAGCCTCTGCACCAGATAAGACAAACCCTAAAGCCAAATTATCACTATTGATTTGTGATGAAGCCGATATACACCTAACCAGTATCACCGATGCTGACATTTACTTTAAGCTGCCCGATGCCTACAAACGTGGTTGTACTAAATATGTTGGTTTTTTCAAGGAAAATCCCCAATTAATCCCGTGGTTTCCTGCCGTATTAATTGGCAAAGACTTTGATGCGGCTTTAACTATATTAGAACAAGTAAAGCCTGCGCTAATTGTTACTAATAATACCGGCATTGCCAACAGAGCATATGAACTTGGCATAAAATGGATAGCAGGACCGTTTTTAAATACCACTAACTCTTACGCGTTATTGGCAATGAAAGAATCATTTGATTGTGCTGGTGCCTTTATTTCAAATGAAATAAACCTTCAACAAATGAAAACTATTGCTCGACCTGAAAACTTCAAGATGTTCTACAGCATTTACCACCCTATTTTATTAATGACCAGTAGACAGTGTTTTTTCCAACAAAGTGTAGGGTGTGACAAGCCACGTATTGATAATGGCTGTATGCTTTCTTGTGATAAGTCTACGAGCATTACCAATCTTAAAGGGGTTTCATTTGCCATCGATAAACAAAAGGCGGGTTACCCAAGTATTTATAATGATGATCAATTTTTGAATATGGAAATTGTCAGTGACCTTGCCCAGTTATATGATGGCTTTATGATCGACTTAACCAATATCGGCGCTGGCGATAAAAAATCACCTGATAAAATAGTCCTTATTAAGCAATTTGAACAATTACTCAATGGTGAATTAGCACACCAACTCGATATACAAACCACACTCAATAAACTAGTACCAGAGTCTACCCATGTGCAATACCATAATGGCCTGTAACTTAATGAATGAGATAAAAATTATAAAGATAACTTTATGTTAGCTTAACCAAATGGATAAGGGTGAGGTGTCATCACCCTACTATCAATAATAAATAACTTAAGCAGTCCAATAAACAACAGTATGATTGTTTATTGGACTGCTTTATAATTTAACCTCTTTATATTGTTTAATTTAGGTTCTATTTTGAAATTAACGTCAATTCAATCAAAGCTATTAACTGCACTCATTTCTTTACTTTTACTGTCTGTCATCATGTATTATTTCTCTGCCAAAGAGGCTGATGTTCCTAAGATGACTGTTCAAGAAAAAAAAACTCGATTTAAAGCACTCATTGTACCTGCCGTTAATGATGTTTATAACGAGCTGATGTCTCAATATAAAGAAGTGTCAACGTCCATTGAGTCTGGCAAAAACAGTAACCAAATTGAGCAACTAAAAGCTGAATATAAAGCAACGAATAATAATGAGTTGCTCATGGCACTAAAACCACATCCTAAAAGTATTGCGATTGCCCAGGCGGCAATGGAAAGCGCTTGGGCAACTTCTCGCTTTTTTAACGAAGCCAATAACATCTTTGGTGTTTGGTCTTTTGATGAAGATGAGCCTAGAATTGCTGCATTACAAAAACGTGGTGATAAAACCATTTGGGTTAAAAAGTATTCATCCATCAAAGCCGCGGTAAAAGATTATTATCGTACTCTTGGCCGCAGTAGTGCATTTAAAGAATTTAGAACATTGAGAATGCAAAGTAACGACCCCTTTTTGTTGGTTACTAAATTAGACCGTTATTCTGAAAAGGGCGCTGAATATGGACATGAGCTTACCTCAATAATCAAATTCAATAAGTTTGATAGCTATGACTTATCAACTGATAATCTTTAAACACTTATAATAAATAGACAATGGTCACGCCATTAACCAGATTATTTATCGAGTAACTCGCTGAGACTCACTTAAAATCTGGTTTTACCCTTGGGTCCAACCATGAACAAGCAAGTGTTAACCTCTATTAATACCAGACAAAAAATTTCATCGTTATAAAAATAAATCACTCAACACTCTGACCACTATAACAATGTGACCAAAAAATTTTTCCTACCAGAAAAGTTTTAATGAGCTCAACAGCTATTATGCCATTAGTTATCGATACGATAATTATTATTTATTTTACAGTCTGGTGAATTAGCGGCATAATCCGGCAAAATATATCGGCTGTTAATAGCAGTAATTATGAGATCAGAGTCTATATTCTTTTGGTTATAATGTTGACCTGAACTAGAAAAAAATGAGCTGCTATCGTTAATATGTCACTAATGACATATACCGTTGGTAACCTATGTTCTTCCCGATTAAATAAGAGAATATCACGGTGATAATAACTATCAGACCTTTTTTACTGTTGCTAACCAGCTGTTTTTTGTTAATGACAGGTTATGGCTTGAGCAACATTTTATTGCCTGTTCGAATGCAAAGTGATGGCGTTAGCCTCGATAATATCGGTCTTGTTTTATCGATGTTGTCGGTGGGATTTCTGATCGGTGCAATCTACAGCCGTAAGTTATTACAGCGTGTTGGCCATATCCGAATATTTGCCATGTGTGGCAGTTTAACATCCGTGGCTATTTTATTGTCGGGTCTTTATCCTGACCCCTTAATTTTAGCAGGGATGAGGATTATTACTGGTTTTTGTATGGCGTGCGCTAATGCCACCCTTGATAGTTGGTTAAGTTATAGTGCGACTGAAAAAAACAGAGGGAGAATACTTTCTATTAACCAGATGGTGTTGATGAGCGCATTGTTTTCTGGACAATTTTTATTAAGTGTTGCCCCCGTAGATGAGATGACTTTATTTGTGCTTTCGGGGGTTTTATTTAGTCTTTCCATCACACCGATTGTTATCAGTAAACAATTAGGTCCGCACATTGAAGACAGTCAAGGCATGTCTTTACTCACTATTTTAAACTTGTCTCCTCTAGGTGCTGTTAGCTGTTTCTATTGTGGCCTCATTTATGCGGCGTTATTGAATATGCTGCCAATTTACGCCAGTGATAACGGTATAGAAGGTCTAAATTTATCAATATTTATGGGCGCAGCGATCTCTGGCGCGATAATTTTACAGTTCCCTATTGCTTATCTATCAGATCACTTCGATCGCCGTAAAATCATGTCGGTGATGATACTAACCATTATTTTGACCGCTTTATTAATTCCTATACTTATAACGTTAGCGATGTTTAATTTAAGCCTGTTAGCCCTTGCAGTTCTTACAGGAATGACGGCTTGTCTTTATCCTATGAGCATGTCCGAAACCTTTGATAAAGTATTAAAGGAACAAATATTAGCAGCAATGTCTTCGTTATTAGTCATTTATGCACTGGGCAGTATTCTGGGGCCCTATCTTGCTTCCGTGGTCATGAAGCTATTTGGTAGCAACGCGTTATTTACGCTTATGGCGATCATTGCCAGTACCTTATTACTGTTTATTATTATCCGTATGCAGCAACGTTCTGCTTTACCCTATGATGAGCAAGAAAGTTTTTTTATGCAGACCCCTTCTGGCGCCGTGTCTGAATTAGATCCGCGCACAGATTATGCTGAACCAACATTCGAACAAAGCCCAGAAATAGAAGTTGCCATTAGCCTGGCAACTAAAAACCCTGCGGCTGCGGTTAATATGGCAACAGCTTTAGCCCTTAGAGACCCTAACAATGCGTCCAATTTAGCGGCCGCATTAAGTACCATTGAACAAATCAATATAGGTAAATTGTATGCGGCGATTACCACTGCGGCGCCGGAAATGGCTATTCATATCGCAGAAGCGTTAACCAATACCTCTCCAGAACAAGCGGAAGAGTTAGTTGATTGGATAACCACAGCTTATCCAGAGCACTTTACCAATATTATTGTCGCAATAGCCAATTCTATGCCTGATAACGGGGTAAGAGTGATGGCGTTAGCGGCGGAAAACATGTCTGCAGACGATTGTGGTGGGCTGTTAGCAATGACGGAACAATATATGACCCAATTGTCAGACTCTTTAGATGAAATGCGGCCAGTGGATCGAAGTGCAGCAGCATCTGAGCAAACAGCATCTGAGCTCTATAGCCGTTTAAGCGAGGTATCACCTGAGCATTCAGCTGAATTAGCATTAACGGTATCAGAAGCCTTACCAGAGTCCTCCAATGTTATTGCTGAGGCTTACCTGCATAACTTGATAGAAAGTGAAAATAATCAACATGGTGCAACTGACGCGCTAGAAAATATTGAGAATGCGGTTAATGACTATATATCTCAGGTAGTAGAAAACATTCCCGAATATGCGGTAGATATTGCCAGTACAATAATTGATTCTGTTCCTGATGTTGCCTCAGAAATGGTGGAGTTATTACAAGAGTCGGAAGCAGTCAAAAATAATGAGTTAAGTGTCTCTATTGATGACAAACCTGAATAAAACCGATTAAAAGAATGATGATTAGCTGTGTTACCAACACAGAAGGATAAATGTAATCATCAACAATAACGTGGTTAACCATAAACACATCATTGCACTCACATACCAACCAACATTGGCATTTGTCAATTTGTCAATTTGTCAATAAGCTTGTAAGACAAAACCAGCCCGTAAACTTTAAGTGGTAACTATTGCCAATAGCAAAAAAACCAATCTAGCGCAACGCCCATTCAATAAAAAACATGAACGCGTGTTCCATTTGAAATCACCACAAATTAATATAATCCTGCAGAGCTAGACAAAAATAACACGCATTAAAATCACTTGGTTATAATAATTGTTTATTTGGAACTAGATAAGCCGTCCTCATTTTTATTCATTACTAACGACTTATTTTTAGGTCAAATATATTATTTTTTTATTTTAATGACAGTAGCCAATAACGCACAAGACTCTGTCCTGTGTTTTTTTGCGATTAAAATGCCGATGAACTTTAACGCTTGTTAGTTTTGGCGTCTAAAGATCAAATTCCAAGGTAAAAAACTTAAAATAACTTAAAATAACTCATATAAAGTGAATAAATTGACTAATATAAAGTAACTAAAGTGACTTATATAAAGTGAATAAAGTGACTAAAAAAAATAAAGATAAAAAGCTCGCCGCTGAATTAGTTATCGCCGACAAAGAGTTGAGCATTAAACATAATGAAAAAGCAAAGCATGCGGCTGAGCTCAACATTACTAAAAAAGAACTTGTTTTTCAAAAGGATGAAAAAGAACAGCTTGCGACTGAACTCGATATCGCCAATAAAGAACTTCGCCTTGAACATGTTGAAAAAGAACAGCTTGCGACTGAACTCGATATCGCCAATAAAGAACTTAGCTTTGAACAGAGTGAAAAAAAACTGCTTGCAGCTCAACTAGAAATCGCCAATGAAGAACTGAGTCGCCTATATGATAAAAAAACAAAGCTTTCAATTCAGCTCGATACCATCAATAAAGAACTGAGTCGCCAATTTGAGGAAAAAACAAAGCTTTCGGCAGAGCTCGATATTAGCAATAAAGAACTGAGTCTTCTAAATGATGAGAAAGTAAAGTCTGTGGCTGAACTCGTACTCGCCAATAAAGAGTTAAGTATTCAAAATAATGAAAAAGTAAAGCGGGCGGATGAACTCGTTATTGCCAATAAAAAAATGATTTTACAAAATGATGTAAAAGTAAAGCGGGCGGATGAACTCGTTATCGTTAATAAAAAACTAAGCTTGCTAGATGCTCATGATGCAAAACGTGCGACTGAACTCGTTATCGCCAATAAAGAGCTGATTGCCGCACAAGATAGAAAAGCAAAACGTGCAGCTAACCTCGTTACCGCCTATAAAAAGCTGAGTGTTGAACATGATAAGAAAGTAGAGTATATGGCTGAACTCGATACCGCCAATAAAGAACTGAGTGTCGCACAACATGAAAAAGCAAAGCGAGCGGCTGAACTTATTATCGCCAATAAAGAACTGAGTGTCGCTCAGGATGAAAAAGCAACGCGAGCTGCTGAACTCGTTATCGCCAATAAAGAACTAAATGTCGCACAACATGAAAAAGCAAAGCGAGCTGCTGAACTCGTTATCGCCAATAAAGAACTGAGCTTTCAAAATGATATAAAAGCAAGACGTGCGGCTGAACTCGTTATTGCCAATAAAGAATTGAGCATTCAAAATGATGAGAACATGCACCTAGCCATGAACTTAGCTAACTATGATGTACTCACCCAGTTACCTAACCGCTATCTGTTATTTGATAGAATTAATCATGCCTTAGCCGCCAGTGCGCGTAGTGGTAAACGTGGTGCATTATTGTTTCTCGACCTAGACCACTTCAAAAACCTCAATGATACGCTCGGCCATGATGTTGGTGATTTATTACTGCAACAGGTGGCACAACGGTTAATTACCTGTATACGTGAAGAGGATACTATTGCTCGTATTGGTGGTGATGAGTTTGTCATCGTGCTAGAAGATTTAAGCGAGAGTGCCATCGAAGCCGCCTCTAAAACTAACGATGTCGCAGAAAAAGTATTCCTGACATTAAATAAACCCTATCAATTGAACACTCATTACTACCAAAACACCATTAGCATAGGGGCCACACTGTTCATAGGTCATGAACTCAAGCCAAAGGAGTTATTAAAGCAGGCAGATATCGCCATGTATCAATCTAAAAGCAAAGGCCGTAATACGCTGAGTTTCTTTAACACCATAATGCAAGAGATAATTACTGCTCGTGTTAATATTGAAAACGGATTACACAGAGCGATTGAACAACAGCAATTCCAATTACACTATCAAATACAAGTTGACAGCATGGGGCATCCCTTTGGTGCTGAAGCCTTAATTCGCTGGCAGCATCCAAAACGTGGCATAGTTTCTCCTTTACATTTTATTCCCGTAGCAGAAGAAACAGGACTCATTATCGACATTGGACAGTGGGTGCTCGAAACCGCCTGTGCACAATTAAAGCAGTGGGAGCAAGATGAACTGACACGTCACCTCACCTTGTCAGTTAATGTGAGTGCTAAACAATTTTTTCAGAAAGAATTTTTATCGCAAGTGCAGGCAACAGTTCAACGTTATAGTATTAATCCGAGCATGCTTAAACTGGAATTGACCGAGAGCATGTTGGTTGATGACATTGAAAACATCATGATCACTATCAATACATTGAATGAAATCGGCATTAAAATATCATTAGATGACTTTGGCACGGGCTATTCATCATTACAATATCTAAAAAAATTACTCATTTATCAACTCAAAATTGATCAATCTTTTGTACGTGATATTGTCACTGATATCCAAGATGAGGTGATTATTCGTACCATTATAGCCATGGCGCACAGCTTAGATATCGGTGTGATTGCTGAAGGCGTTGAAACAGAAGAACATAGACAGCTTTTACTTGCTAATGGTTGTAATCACTTTCAAGGTTATTTATTTAGTAAACCTGTGCCTATTGATGAGTTTGAGATTTTACTGAGAAAAAGTTGAGTAATGTTAACTAGTCGACAGCTTAATTTATACCCTAGTTTTAATATTAATGAGAGTAAAACCATAGCCTTTAGTTTAAAACTAATCTGTAAAGCGACAAAACTGCTAACGAATATTTGTTTTAATTTTTGGTAATAATGTATAAACGTTCAATCAAATGACTCACTTGTAAATGTCGTTGGGCAAAACGTTTATCGGCTAACGATCTTGAGGCAATGCATTCGATTTGGCAGCGCTTATTGACAGATAAAAATAATCGATTGATATCTTGCTGGGTAACAGGGAATGGCGGCCCTGACATTTCTTGGTTAGGAAACTCCACTGATATTAGAAAAAGCTTGGTACCTTGGTCAATAAAACTAATTAAATGTTCAACATATCTCTGTTGCATTTCAATTGGCAGAGCAATCAAAGCAGCGCGATCGTAAATCCAATCTATTGATGTTTTTTGCTCTAAAGTCAGATGCTGAGCCTTGAGATTGAAAAAATCCCCTTGCCACAAGGTTATATTGTCAAACGAAAATTGTTGAAACTTAACCCCTGATTGACTCTCTTCGTATACTTTGATTTGGCTATCGATATTGGCATCGATAAAAAAGTCACGGCAAGCAATGTCACTTAACTCACTTCCCGACACCTTCATATATTGAGCAAGCCAGTACATGTCTAATGATTTACCACAAAATGGAACAAAAACATGTCTATCTTGTTCATTAATCAGTGGCGCTAGGTATTGAGATAAAAAAGGATGTATTTGCTCTTGGTGAAAACCTAAGCTGTTATTCTCCCAACATTTATGCCAAAAAGATGCTTTCATTATCTTACAGCCTCCCCCCTAACGGTTACCTTTACTTATTAACTTGGGAAAATTCGATTAGATTGCCACAATTTACCAAACACATTGGTTATTGACAAAGAGGCGGCTTTGGAGAACTTTTCAGTCAAGCTTTTATGAATGACATATTTAATAGCGACAATATTATGGGTTTTACTTGACGATTGCAGATAGTCATCACTGGTTTGAATTTTATCAACTAAGCCTAATTCTAAGGCTTTCGTGCCAAACCAATGCTCGCCTGTGGCTACTTTTTTCAGATCTAAACTCACTCTATGTTCACTCACAAAGTTTTTAAACAATACATGTGTTTCTTCAAGCTCTTCGTTAAATTTTTCTTTGCCTTTTTCGGTGTTTTCACCAAACATGGTAACCGTGCGTTTAAATTCACCTGCGGTAAATTGCTCGAAATCTATATCATTTTTCTTTAATAATTTATGAAAGTTTGGTACTTGGGCAATAACGCCTATAGAGCCTAAAATAGCAAAGGGTGCAGAAATTATTTTATTGGCAACACAAGCCATCATATAACCGCCACTTGCCGCTACTTTATCTACTGAAACAGTTAATGGAATTTCATTTTGACGCACTCTATCTAACTGAGACGAAGCTAAACCGTAGCCATGTACCATGCCGCCGCCACTTTCTAAGCGAACAAAAACCTCATCTTCCTTGGTCGCAATCGATAAAATGGCGGTGATTTCTTCACGTAAAGATGAGACTTCTTTAGCATCTATGCTGCCATGAAAATCAACCACAAATAACCGAGGTTTGTCATCATCTTCATGTTTACCTGTTTTTTTCTCTTCTTTAGCTTTTTCTTTTGCCCTTTTTTTATCTGCTTTATCTTTCGCTTTCAGTTGCTCTTTTGATAATAACGCATGCGTTATGTCATATTCTACTTGCTCAAACTGCTCAGAAAGATCGGTTATGTCAAGCTCACCTTTTTTAGGTTTTTGTTTAATTGCCGCAGCAGCTATGGCCACAATAATGGCGATAACGGCAATAACAAAGGTAATGGTTTTAGCTAAAAATAAGCCATATTCATACAAAAAATCCACACTTTCTCTCCTGAGATCTACCTAAATTATAATAAAACTAACTATTATGAGTGATATGGGGGTATTAATTGCCATATCAAATTTTTGCACAGATTCTACAGTATTTCTTCTTTATTAGTTTACTCAATTTTTATCAAAAGGTTTTACTGATAACTAGAACAACTAAAAACAACTAAAAAAAATTTCAAAAACTGAATAAAAATCAAATGAGTAAGTCTTCTAAATGAAGAATTATTCAGTATTCATTTAATCATCATTAGTTGACTACATTACCATCGGTAACGGTAATAACTTGACCACAGAATAAGGGTAATCGAGCAACTGGATTTTGCATTTCTTGAGTGGCACGACATGCCATGGCTTCACCTAGAGCTTCAGGTCGAGAAATTGGACTAAGATAGAAGCATGATGACCCGCCTTAAATCCTAACATACCAGAGCCAAAAGTGGTTTCACTACCCCCTCCATTACCACCCACTTCAATTAAGTGGATGGGTTTGCGAGGCAGCCATTACTGCTAAATAGTTAATAGGGTCAGCGGAGTCAGTTACCGTTTGAACTGCAGAAGTAAATTGAGCAAAAACAGCTTCTAATGCCCCTTGCTGTTCAAGGGTTAGTAAAGCATAGAAGTCTCGATAATAGCCGACCATCTCAGTTTTTTTTGGCGGAAATTTATCAAAGCCAACTAGGGCGGTATAACATTGGAACTCAAGAGATTATGCAAACGTTAAACTAGCTTAATCAAATCAGCAAAAGCCGGAAACTCCATTAAGAAATTATCGACCATAATACCAAGCATTGCTAATGAATTAGAATAAATGCTAAACATAGTATCTAAGGCAGGATTTACAGGGGTGGTAGCTAGTGCTAAAAAGTTAATACCTGTAATAGCACATAAAGAATGACCTAATAAATGTACCTTGGTGCCGTTAATATTGGCAATGGTACTTAAACCTAAAGGAAGCCCTAAGATGTCAACGGTACTTTGACGTAATCTATCACGGGTAGTCAGTAAACTGGCTAAATTCATATAATGAGTGGCAGAAACTGTTAATGCATTAATCTCATCAATACCGCTAGGAGCATTATCAGAACCTGTTATGTCAAAACCACGACTGCCATGTAAGGGGATGATCAATGGCAACAATGGCAAAGCCAAAAGTAGATAAAATTCCTATCATTGCTAGCATATCTTTTTTTAGAGGTAATACTTTGTTGAAGAATAATCATAAGCTAAGCCCTTTCTGGCATAGCCGTTAAAGCAGGTAAACCATGTAAACTATGTAAACCAAAGTTTGCACGAACAGTTAAACTTACCCAAGATTTAACAATGCGCTAGCCCTTTTTAGCTTTCTGATGATTGATTTTATCTTTTTTCTACAAATAGAGAAATTTACTCGTCAGGCAACGTCCTAAAGGGTAGAATTACCCGCCTTTAAAGCCACCAATGAAACAAAAATGTTCGACTATCAAATAAAAGAGAATTGCTTAACCGGTAAAAACATACTGGTCACTGGCGCCGGTGATGGTATTGGCCGTCAAGCAGCATTAAGTTATGCAAAATTAGGTGCTACGGTTATTTTATTAGGAAAAACCGTCAAGAAATTAGAAACTGTTTATGATGAAATAATTGCTCAAGGAAGTAAAGAGCCTGCAATTATTCCACTTGATTTAAAAGGTGCGACTAAACAAAACTATAGTGATATGTCAGCTACAATTACTGAACAATTTGGTCAGTTAGATGGGCTGTTATTAAATGCGTCAATGTTAGGTGAATTAACTCCTTTTACTCAAATACATGAACAAATATTTAATGATGTGATGAAAGTAAATGTGAGCGCTCAATATTTAATGGCTCAGGCACTTATTCCAACACTGCTTTTAGCTAAAAACGCTTCAATGGTATTTACCTCGTCAGGAGTGGGAACTCAAGGTCGAGCTTTCTGGGGCCCCTATAGTATTTCGAAATTTGCCACTGAAGGCATGATGCAAGTTATTGCTGATGAATATGAAAACACAGCATTACGGACCAATGCAATCAATCCAGGGGCAACAAACACCAATATGCGCGCCAGTGCTTTTCCTGCTGAAGATAAAAGCACGTTAGCAACCGCAGTTGATATTATGCCGTTGTATGTTTATTTAATGAGTGATGAGAGCATTGCAGTTAACGGACAAACGTTAAAAGCCCAATAACAAAACGTTTCACTATTGATATGTGAAACGCCTCTTTGATTAATGAGGTGTCTAGTTATTAACGTAGCTCTCTTCGTAAAATTTTACCTACATTGGTTTTAGGTAGATCATCTCTAAATTCGATTAATTTAGGTACTTTATAATTGGTTAAGTTTTTACGGCAATGATCAATTAACGATTTTTCATCAAGGTGCTCATCTTTTTTCACCACAAATATCTTCACCAATTCACCTGATGAATCATTAGGGACTCCGATAGCTGCAGCTTCTAATACACCTTCATGCATCATAACAACCTCTTCAATCTCATTAGGAAAAACATTAAAACCTGACACTATGATCATGTCTTTTTTACGATCCACTATCTTGAAAAAACCATTCTTATCCATAGTGGCAATATCGCCTGTTGCTAACCAACCCTCTTTTAAAATTTCATCTGTCGCTTCTTGCCGATTATAATAGCCGACCATAACCTGTGGACCTTTAACCCACATTTCACCGGCTTCACCAATTTCAGCCTCTGTACCATCGTCTTTTACAATTCGGATATCCGTTGATGATGCAGGAAGCCCAATAGTGCCATTATAACTTTCTTGATTATACGGACTTAATGTCACCATTGGCGAGCATTCTGTTAAGCCATAACCTTCGAGTAATTTAACTGAGGTCACTTGCTGCCAACGCTCTGCAACAGGACGTTGTACTGCCATCCCCCCCCCCATAGCCATTTTTAAATGACTAAAGTCTAGATTTTTAAAACCGTCAGTATTTAATAAAGCATTGAATAAGGTATTGACCCCGGTAATCGCTGTAAAGTGATACTTGGCTAATTCTTTAATAAAGGCAGGCATATCACGAGGATTGGTAATGAGTAAATTAGTCCCTCCTAAAGTGATGAATGTAAGGCAGTTAGCGGTTAATGCAAAAATATGATAAAGGGGTAATGCAGTCACTACTAATTCTTTACCTTCTTCTAATAATGGCTTAATAGCGGCTTTAGCTTGTTCTAAATTGGCCACCATGTTTCGATGAGAAAGCATCGCACCTTTTGAAACACCCGTGGTACCACCTGTGTATTGTAAAAAGGCAAGATCTTCTCCTTTTAAGGCCACCGGTGAAAAGGTCATATTTTTACCTTTTGCCAAAACGGTATTAAATTTTACGGTGTTAGTAAGATTAAATGCTGGTACCATTTTTTTAACGTATTTCACAACCGTATTAACCATCGCTCCTTTAACCAAACCAAGACGGTCACCTAGTGAGGTAATAATCACCTGCTCTATCGGTGTTTTATTAATAATGGTTTCAAGGGTATAGGCAAAGTTTTCAATGATTAATATCGCTTTAGCACCAGAGTCTTTTAATTGATGCTCTAATTCGCGCGCAGTATATAAAGGATTAACATTGACCACAGTGAGGCCAGCAAGCAGTGCACCAAACAAGGCAATAGGGTATTGCAAAGTATTAGGCACCATAATCGCAAATTTATCGCCTTTAACTAACCCCAGCTCTTGTTGTAAATAGGCAGCAAAAGCTTGTGATTGAGCAGCAAGTTCAGTGTAACTAATTTCTGCACCCATATTAATAAAGGCAGTTCTATCGCCATAAACTTGAGTATATTTATTAAACATATCAACAAGAGAAGCATATTTATTGGGATCAATTTCGAATGGGACTCCAGGGGGATAACTTTTTTCTAACCAAATTTTTTCCACAATGTACTTCCTCATTCTAAAATTATTTTAAAAAATAGATAATATGTATGATTACTTTCAATTATCTTTTTTATTTAGGGTTTTAAGTTAGCAAATTTTAACTGGTTGGGCCACTATTTTAAAACACTTGTTTAAAATGGTGCTGTCCCCCAAATACACTTTGAAACTAATACTATTACTGAGTTCTAATAAAATGCTGGACTAATAAAATATCTAGGGCCGATTAACCTTTTATAAAGTTATTAATGAGTTGAGCTATTTCTTTTGGTTTTTCCATATGAACATGATGGCCACCATCAATAGCATAATCAACAAAGTCACTAAACAAGGGACCAAAATGAGCAAGGCCATTGGTGATCATATTAAGTCCGGTTCCCTTAGTACCATGCACTAATTGTACTGGGCAGTTAATATCTCGAATGAACTGCTCAGCTTGAGATAAAGTTAAACGATACGGGGAGGCATTTCTCAGACGACTATCGGCACGCCAAACATATCCTGGCCCTTCTTTAGTCAAACCTCTTTTAACAATAATTTTAGCTTGCTGATAATTCATATCACTCACAGCCACCCTCGCTTTAATGGCTGACGCTGAGCTTGGATGTAACGTTTTGGTTTTTTTAATATTGGTATTATGTAAATAATTCGCGGCGTTCTTAAAGCGACTGATCATTCCTTGTCTTAGCTGAGCTGTGCTTTTTTCCGCTTCTGTAGTTATAAAACCAATAGAATCAAGCAGTGTTAATGATTTCACTCTTTCAGGAAATGATGCAGCAAAGGCAGAAGCAACCATACCACCCATTGAATGAGCAACTATGTCAATATTATGCCAATCATTTAATTCAAATAACTGAAGTAGATCATAGACCCAGTCAATAAAATGATAATGAGCATCTTGAGAACGATGTGATGAAAAACCATGCCCCGGCCAATCAATAGCAATAATACGTTTGTTGGTTAAATAAGGTATTAAAGGGCTGAAACTTGCGGCGTTATCTAACCAGCCATGCAGGCATAAAACCACCTCTCTGTCATCATCGCCACAAGCTAAACCTTGTAGTGATAATGGACCAATATCATAACAAATTTCTTCTACTTTAATTGCTGACATATAAATTTATGACACTTATTTTTTTGCACTACTAGTTTATGGTAATGAATCACTGGGGGATTGAAGAAACGATTAAGTTAGTAATGAACTTTAGCCTTGAACCGGCTAAGAAAAAATATCATTGCCAACGCAAGTGCCGACCATATAGTCACCCACAGTATCTCTGGAATACCGGTTGCGGATGAAAGTGTTGCACCATCACCCAAATCTCTACCATCTAAAAGATATAACGGGCTAAACAGGCTATTAAGTAAAACGATAATACCAAGTAGTTGTACAAACTTTTGCAAGATTGTTAACTTCTTAAGCTTTATTGTCATAATAAACATGGTTAATAACAAGCCCAAAATAATGATAGTTAAAATATCTCTCGCCCAGAGTACAATGGAAGCAGAGAGTAAAAAGATAATAAAACCAGAGAACAATTGGGCCAGCCTTTGATGATGACCAGCAATGCCATAAATTAAGCCTCCCCAGAGAATAGCACCGGCATAGCCAAAAAAGCTAATAACAAAAGCACTGCCGCCCAGTGTGGTGCATAATCCGGCACCATTAGCGAATAATTGAATTTTAACTATCTCTCCACCAGTAGCAATGGCGGCTAAACCATGACCAATTTCGTGAAAGTAACTTTCTAACCAATTAAAAGGAATGGATACAATTGGAATTTGCCGGATAGCAACACCGGCAATGAGAAATAACCAAAACTGATGTTTTTGCCAAAATGAAAGTGATTTTAATTGCGGTGCAGAAGAATAATGCGAATCACGCAAGTAGGTCTACTCCAAAGACTTGCTTGATATTATCTTGCTGAGACTGGTTTTCAACCGATTGATAAGCAGCGATGGCCATGGTGTGTTGCTCATTTGGCTGATCATATCTGGTATTTCTAGTTTGTTGTGGTTCGGCTTGTTTAGCATCTTGACGCTGAACAAGCTCGAGTGCTTGAGGGTCAATATCTAAACGATCGTTTTGCTTTTGCTCTGATTTTTCATCTTTATCAAATTGTACACGAGTAAGTTCCTGCTGTTGATTAACAGGACTTTGTACTTTTTTGCTATTACTTATCTGACTATTGATCGATAAGTTAAACGCTGAGTTTGATATTTGCATATGACTAATCTAACAAATTTTAACCACAGGTGACAGTATTTATTTTCGTCCTGGTAATTTTTTCCAAGACACTGTATCTCTCACATACACAGGTTGAGCATTTTCAGGCAATACACTTTCACCTTTTTTAAAGGCTAATGCGCCTATAACTAACATTGCTTTTGCCTCAGGAAATAATATTTCTGGTGAATGCTTAGTAGCGTTTAAGAGACTTAAGTCATTCGGATAAACATCCCAGCCGGTTCCTACACCATAGGCTTGTTGAACAACCTTTGATAACCTTTGTTTGACTTGATTAGGAGAGGTCACGGCCTCATTAATTTTAGATTGCATAATATTATTTTCATCAAGTTCATAGTAACCGTTATAAACCTCAGACATTCGGGCATCAATTACCGCAATCACTTTAGTTTGCTGATGATTTATATAGGCTAATTGCGCCATAGTTTGAAGTGTGGATACGCCAATAAGCTTTAAATCTGCTGCAAAAGCCAAACCTTGCGCCACGCCAATGCCAATGCGCACACCAGTGAAGCTTCCGGGACCTTGACCAAAGATCAAACCATCAAGTTGGCTTAACTTACACCCGGCTTCTTTTAATACATCATCAACCATAGGTAATAAACGAAGGCTGTGTGATTGAGGGCAGACTTCATAGCGACTAAAAACTTCATGGTTAAATTGTAAAGCAACTGAGCAAGCTTCTGTCGAGGCATCTATGGCCAAATAATTCACGTTATTCTCTCTTCTTTTTAGGTAAACTAACAAACTTCAATGGAGTAAACTAACCTGTAATCTCTTGTAAAAATTGTGCCGCTTGTTCTAAATTACGACTCCGCTTCATTACCGGTAAACTTTTCAAAAACACTTCACCATATGGGCGACTCACTAAACGGTCATCACAAATAACTAAAACGCCCTTATCACTGACATCTCGAATTAACCGCCCTACTCCTTGTTTTAAAGCAATAACGGCTTGAGGTAATTGAATTTGACTAAAGGGATCGTTGCCTTGACGTCTAACTTCTTCACATCTTGCTTGTAATAAGGGATCATCCGGTGATGCAAATGGCAATTTATCAATAATGACACAGGTAAGTTTATCCCCTCGTACATCGACACCTTCCCAAAAGCTAGCCGTTGCTAATAATACGGCCTGGGGGTCTTCAACAAATTGTGCAAGTAACTTTCCCTTAGCCATTTGCCCTTGAACAAGTAAAGGATTATCAATTTTTTCCGCTAAATGTTCCGCCACTTGATTCATCACTCGGTAACTGGTGAATAACATAAAGCAAGCACCATTACTGGCGGCGATTAAAGGAATAGCAAGTTCGGCTAATGCCAAAGCTCTATTTTTATTATTCGCTTCAGGTAAATAGCGAGGAACAATGAGTTGTGATTGTTTTTGGTAGTCAAAAGGGCTATCGAGAAGTAAGCTTTTTGCTCGCTGTAATCCTAGGTGTTTAGCAAAATGTTCAAACTTTCCATTGACCGCTAATGTTGCTGAAGTGAAAATCCAACCCGCGCATGAGTCTTTGACATAATCACTAAATTTTTCTGCAACCGTTAACGGTGTTTGATGTAACACGACATGCCGATGAGTTGTTTCATACCAAAAACTCATACTGTAATCGTCAAACTTCGCCATAATGTCGTATTTACTCAGCAGCTTAACTGCACGTTCAAAACAATTATCAATAGCTTCGTTACGAGATACGCACAATTTTATCACTTGATAGAGAAAGTCGAGATCTATCTTTAGTCCTTGGAAACATTGTAAAAATACCGATTGCTTTGCTTTGTCACGCCAATTGCCTCGTTCGGGATCGTAATTAAATAATAATCTAAAGCTTTGTGCTGTTTTTTGTAATTTTTCAGCAGCCTTGCCTAACTGTTTAACATCCATTAGCGAGGTTCGATATACCTGTAAAACATCCACGCACAATTCAAGTAACTGACGTGTTGAAAAAGCATCACCAAAATACTCACTGGCAATGTCAGGTATTTGATGTGCTTCATCAAAGATCATAACATCTGCTTTTGGTATTAACTCACCAAAACCAGTATCTTTTAAAGCCATGTCGGCAAAAAACAAGTGATGATTGACCACAACTAAATCAGCATCAATCGCTTTTTTACGGGCTTTAATAAGGTAACAATCGTCGTAATCAGGACAATCTTTAGCTAAGCAGTTATCAACCGTACTGGTAACAAAAGGAAAAACAGGCGAATTTTCTTGCACACTGACCAACTCACCAATGTCACCACTTTGCGTACTGTTTGCCCATGTTCTCACTTTTACCAAGTCTGTTAATGTTTCAGCATCAAGTTGACCTCGGGTTTCTTGGTATTGGTTTAGGCGATAACGACATAAATAATTGGCACGCCCTTTTAATAAAGCCATTTGAGCATTACTGGCCAACGCTTTACGAATAAGAGGAAGGTCTTTATGAAAGAGTTGTTCTTGTAAGTTTTTGGTGCCTGTTGAAACAATGATTTTTTTATCACTAAGCAGTGCTGGAATTAAATAGGCAAACGTTTTACCGGTACCTGTGCCTGCCTCAACAATTAATGACGATTTTTTATCAATAGCAAAAGCAACTTCAATAGCCATATCTGTTTGTGCTTGTCGGGGAGAAAAACCGTCAATGGCTTTAGCTAATATGCCTTGTGTTGAAAAGGCTATTTCTATCGGTGTCATTTATTGGCAACAAGCTTATTATAAGATGAGGTAAAATAACGACCTCATAAAAAGTGAATAAAGCCTATTATAATCAGCTTTTAATGCATTGAAAGATTTTTAATGCATTGTATCGTTGGTTTAGACAAATATATCAAGATGCGGTTTGTGATTTTTACTTTGAGTCATCACTGACTGTTCATTCTTAGTGTTTATGTTATCTGTTTGCTTATATTCTTGGGCATGGCCTTGGTTTTTTTGTTTGTTTTCTTGATGTTTTGCATCTGAAATAAAATAACAATCATGATTTTCAAGGTGATCAATATCTTCCTTTAACTGACCCGTTGCAGCCTCTTTTAATAATGCCTTAACTTTGAGGTGAGTCGGTTTAATTGGCAAGAGCACAACACGTGTTAATTGTGTGGTAAAAATATCCATTAAAAATCCCCTTTACTGAAAGTCATAAATTGAGTTATTCATTTGTTAATGAACCCTAATAATTAGTCTCATAATAACACTATCGGCAAAAAATTAATAAATGTTAATATCATATACATTTTTGTCATAAAAAAACGAGAAGAAAAGCTTGCGAGCTAGCAAAATTCCTCGTATTGTGTATGATGCATGCATATTATGATTTCATGCTGTAAAAATAAATTTAACGAGCTTATTATGACTGTTAACCTGAACATGCTGCATCATCACCATCATAAAAATTAGCCACTCAAGTATATACACTGAGGGGTTATCGACCTTTCAGTGGATTAGTTAAATTTACACCAAATTCTAAACCCCCGGAAGAGTCAATCTCTCTCGGGGGTTTTCGCATTTTATAGTATTTAAAATTGTATATACATGCGAAACATTATGAAACACAAAAATATTATAGATTCTACACAGGAAAGACAAGATGACTACTCAACCACGATTACGCATCGCCATGCAAAAATCAGGAAGATTAAGCGAAGATACTCAAAATTTACTCAAACGTTGTGGCTTAAAGCTCAATGTTACCGACCGCCGTTTGTTAGCACATGTCACTAATATGCCTATTGATATCATGCGTGTTAGAAGTAGTGACATTCCAGGTTTGGTTATGGATGGGGTGTGTGATTTAGGTATTGTCGGTGATAACACCTTAGAAGAAGCCGCATTAGAGCGTGAGCTTTTAGGCAATAAAGCCGATTATATTCGAACCACTGGGTTAAACTTCGCCGCTTGTCATCTTTCTATTGCTATGCCAGAAGAATTTGATTATCAAGGCATTGAAAGTTTAAATGGCTTACGGTTTGCCACCACTTACCCACAACTACTCAACCGCTTTGCCAAAGAGAGAGGCATTAAACTCGACTTTTGTTTATTAAAAGGCTCTGTAGAAGTGGCTCCCCGAGTCGGTTTGGCGGATGGCATCTGTGATCTCGTATCAACAGGGGCAACATTGGAAGCTAATGGCTTAAAAGAAGTTGAAGTAATCTTTCGCTCTAAGGCATCGTTAATTCAAACAGCTGTAGCGCTGGGTGATGAAAAACAAAAAATACTTGATACCTTATTACCTCGTATTCAAGGGGTAATGAAGGCCAAAGAAAGTAAATACATCATGTTGCACGCCCCAAAAGACAAAGTTAGCGAAGTAAGTGCACTTATGCCAGGTACTGAGACACCTACAATTTTACCACTGGCAGAGCGTGATGACTTAGTCGCAGTACACGTAGTAGCGACTGAAACTTTCTTCTGGGAAACTATGGAACAACTCAAAGCGTTAGGTTGTCACTCAATACTCGTGATGCCAATTGAAAAGATGATGGGTTAAGTTATGTCCAATTCCCTAATACCAGGTAACCATGGATCATACGCGATGGCTATCGACTGGTCTTCACTTTCACCCAATGCACAAAAATCAACACTTGCCCGTCCTGCCATTAGTGATAGTGTCAATTTATCAACTCAAGTTGCTGATATTTTATCCTCGGTGAAAGACCAAGGCGATCAAGCGCTTTTTCAGTTAACTGAAAAGTTCGACTCGATAAAATTATCCACCTTAGTTGTTACAAAAGAGCAAGTTCAACAAGCTAAACTGGCATTAACTGACAAACGTTTGAAAGCTATTGAAACCGCTTATAAACAAATAAAATGTTTTCACGACGCACAAAAACCCAGTGACATTGATGTTACCACTCGTCCTGGTGTACGCTGTATTTTAAAAACAGAAGCGATTGAAAGTGTTGGTTTGTATATTCCAGCTGGTAGTGCGCCTTTACCATCAACGGTATTAATGTTGGGCGTTCCAGCCCAAATTACTGGTTGTGCACGTACGGTTTTAGTTTGCCCCCCTGATAAAAATGGCCAACTGGCTAATGAAATTTTAGTAGCGGCTGGCCTTTGTGATATTGATGAAATTTATACGGTAGGTGGCGCGCAAGCTATAGCGGCTTTAGCTTATGGCACAGAAACGATTAGCGCAGTTAATAAAGTGTTTGGCCCTGGTAATCGTTTTGTTACTGAAGCTAAAAAACAACTTTCACAACAAGTGCCTGGATTTGCTATCGATATGCCAGCCGGCCCTTCAGAGCTGTTAATCATAGCTGATGAACAGGCCAATGCGGCTTTTGTTGCCGCAGATTTATTATCACAAGCTGAACATGGTCCAGACAGCCAAGTGATTTTACTATCAGATAGCGAACGGTTAATACGTGATGTTTCAATGGAGCTTGAGCAGCAAATTGCCTTATTGAGCCGTAAAAAAATCGCCCAACAAGCGCTATTGCAAAGCCGGCTGATTTTAACTAAAGATTTAAGCCAAGCGGTTGAAATATCAAATGAGTATGGTCCAGAGCATTTAATTATTCAAACCGATAAACCACACGATTTATTAAAGCGTTTACGTAACGCAGGTTCAATATTTGTTGGCGCTTATACGCCAGAATCTGCAGGTGACTATGCCAGCGGTACTAATCACGTATTGCCCACATATGGTTATTCGAAAGTTATTAGCAGTTTATCTCTTGCCGACTTTTCTCGTCGCTATACGGTACAAGAGCTGAGCAAAGAAGGTTTAGCAAGCTTGGCTGAATGTATTACTGAGTTAACTGATGCGGAAGGTTTAGATGCACATAAACGTGCCGTTACTATTCGTCTTGAAGAGATTTAATTATGTCAACCAATGCAGATAATGCCTGTTCAATAACAAATAAACTTGCTCGAGAAGAGCTAATTGACATGGTGCCCTATCAATCGGCCCGTCGATTATTTTCAAGTAGTGGCGAAAACGCAACGAATAAAATTTGGCTAAATGCAAATGAAGCCTCTGGTCCGGGTATTTATCAACTTGATGCCAATAGTATTAACCGTTATCCTGACTTTCAACCCGAGTCCTTGCTAAAAGCCTATAGTGACTATGCTCAACAGCCGGTGAGTAATCTATTAGCAACACGTGGCGCAGATGAAGGTATAGAACTGTTAATCAGGACTTTTTGCAAAGCCTATCAAGACAATATTTTAATATGTCCACCAACTTATGGTATGTATGCTGTAAGCGCTGAAAATCATGGGGCTGGTATTGTTAAAGTCCCCTTAAGGAATAATATACTCGACCTAGAAGGCTTAAAAGCTAATATAGGAAAAGTCAAAGTTGTCTTTTTATGTTCACCGGGTAACCCTACTGGTAATTTATTACCTGAGGCGCAAATAAAAGCCGCTATTGAGCTATTTAAAGACAGTGCTATTGTAGTAGTTGATGAAGCTTATATTGAATTTTCAGCGAAAGACTCTGTGACCTCTTGGTTAGAGCAATATGAAAATTTAGTGGTACTGAGAACATTATCAAAAGCTTTTGCTCTTGCTGGGTTACGTTGTGGTTTTACCCTTGCCAATAGTGATATTATTACTATGCTCAGCAAAGTAATAGCTCCTTATCCTATTGCTGCTCCTGTGGCTGAAATCGCCAGCATTGCCTTAGCCACCAAAAACTTAGAGCAGGTAAGAATTCGTGTTGAAGAAACCATCTTATTACGTCGCCAACTGGCTACCTGGCTTGCTGAACAGCCTTGGTGTGAAACAATTCACCACAGCGATGCTAATTTTATTTTATTTAAAGCCAGTTCTGCTGAGCTAAAAACGTTTATTTTTAATGTATTATTAACACAAGGTATATTAATTCGTGATCAGTCCAAACAAGAACAATTGAGCGACTGTTTACGCATCAGTATTGGCAGTGAACGTGAGCTAAGCTTGTTAAAACATACACTTACTTTAGCTTTCAAGGTATAACAGAAAGTTTTTACAGAGATTTTATAGAGAATGACTATGGCACAACAAAATATTTTATTTATCGACCGTGACGGCACCTTAATTGAAGAGCCTATTAGCGATAAACAAGTCGATAGCTTAGAGAAATTAGTCTTTGAGCCTAATGTGCTGCCGGTATTATTGGCACTGCAAAACAAAGGTTTTAAACTAGTAATGGTATCGAACCAAGATGGTTTAGGCACCAAAAGTTATCCACAAGAAGATTTTGATTTGCCACACAACAAAATGATGGAGATATTTAGCTCTCAAGGTGTTGTTTTTGAAGATGTATTACTTTGCCCTCATTTTGATGAGGACAATTGTCATTGCCGTAAACCTAAACTAGGTCTAGTGAGCGATTACTTACAACAAGGTAAAGTTAACTTTGCCCATTCATTTGTTATTGGCGATCGCGAGACTGATATGCAGCTTGCCGCTAATATGGGCATTGTCGGCATCAAATATCATCGTGACAGCTTAAATTGGAATGCCATAAGCGAGCAGCTATTAACCAGTAAAAAGCGGACCTCTACCGTTATCCGTACCACTAAAGAAACCGATATAAAAGTCAGCGTCAACTTAGATAAAGTCGGTGGTAGCACTATAGATACAGGCCTAGGTTTTTTTGATCACATGTTAGATCAAATAGCGACCCACGGTGGATTTAATCTCCAGTGTAATGTCTCAGGGGATTATCATATTGATGAACACCACAGTGTCGAAGACACAGCGCTTGCATTAGGCCAAGCATTAAAAGAAGCCCTAGGTGATAAACGTGGTATTGCCCGCTTTGGCTTTGTTTTACCGATGGATGAGTGCAGAGCAGAGTGTGCTATCGATTTATCAGGTCGCCCGTGGCTAGAATTTGATGCTGATTTTACTGACAATATGGTAGGTAAAATGTCGACACAAATGGTTGGTCACTTTTTTCGTTCACTTGCTGATGCTATGGCAATTACCTTGCACCTATCAACGAGCAAAGGCAATTGTCATCATCAAGTAGAAAGTTTATTTAAAGTCTTTGGCCGGGCACTTGGTCAAGCAATAGCAGTAAAAGGTGATGTATTACCTAGCTCAAAAGGCACTCTGTAATGACAAAAAAAGGTGAGCAACAATCTACTATTATTGTTGATACCGGCTGCGCTAATTTATCTTCAGTAAAATTTGCTATTGAACGCTTAGGCTATGACGTGCTCATTAGTGATGATTCCGATTTAATTAAACAAGCAGACAAAGTTTTTTTACCTGGTGTTGGTACGGCAAAGCATGCCATGGCCAATATTGTTACAAAAGGCTTAGTTGATACACTGCAAAAGCTGACGCAGCCGGTGCTTGGCTTTTGTTTAGGCATGCAATTGATGACCGAGTCTTCCACAGAGAGTTCAAGCGGTGATGTGATTCAATGCCTAGGCTTGATCCCAACAAAAGTTTTACCATTAGAAGCACAAGGTAACCGTTTACCTCACATGGGCTGGAATACATTAACAACCTTAGCTCACCACCCTATTTTTAATGGCATTACTCTTGGCGATTATTTCTATTTTGTTCATAGTTTCGCTGCCCCCGTTAGTGAACACACCTTGGCAAGTTGTCGATATGGCAGTGACTTTTCGGCAGTCATTGCTAAAGACAACTTTATTGGCTGTCAATTTCACCCTGAACGTTCAGGTGAATTAGGCAGTAAAATTATCAAGAATTTTTTAGAATTAAAGCCAAAGGAGTTAACAAACCTATGATGATCCCAGCAATAGATTTAATTGGTGGCAAAGTAGTTCGCTTATTCCAAGGCGACTACAACCAAAAAACCGACTATCAATATACCGTACAAGAACGTCAGCAAGCCTACAGTAATGCAGGGGCAACGGTGATGCACTTTGTCGATTTAGACGGGGCAAAAGATAGCACTAAACGTCAACTATCAACACTAAAAACTGTAATGAATCACCCAAGTATGATCATTCAAGTCGGTGGTGGTATTCGCTGCGAAGAGGATGTTAAACAACTACTTGCTCTAGGTGTAAATCGTGTTGTTATTGGCTCATTGGCGATAAAGCAGCCTGAACTAGTACTTAAATGGCTGGGTATATATGGCGGTGAAAAAATTGTATTAGCCCTTGATATTAAAATTGACAAAAAAGGCAATAAAACACTGCCAACCCATGGCTGGATAGAAGACAGCGGTGTTAATTTAGAAGACTTACTCGGCGCTTATATTGACGCAGGTATCAAGCATATCTTATGCACCGACATTTCAAAAGATGGTACCTTAACTGGCAGTAATGTCTCACTTTATGCAGAGCTTTGCCAGAATTATCCAAGTATTGCTTGGCAAGCTTCTGGTGGTATTGGTAGCCTTGATGATATCAAAGCGCTTATTCCAACCGGTGTTAGTGCTGTTATTTTAGGACGCTCATTACTTGAAGGTAAATTCACCCTAGCGCAAGCAATTGAGTGTTGGCCAAATTAATACTTTCAATTAACCATATCCCTAGTACGCACTTAATAACCTACTAACCTCTTAGGGTATTGCAACAATATTTTCTGTCGCTATACCCATCCCTTGTTTAAATAATTAACTAGATAAACTAGAAAGCCTGTTGCCATAGAGTAGCCCTTAATCAAACTTTATTATTTTTCTCAATAAATTAAACCTTATTAATTTATTGTACGTATAACAATTAAGGAGAGTTGATAGTGAATATGTTGAAAAATATCATTGGTTTTAATATCACCTGGTTTGGTTTGGTTTATTGGGGCAATGCCTTTATCCCAATAGCTATGCTAATGCTGAGCATCCACCTATTGTTCTTTATAAACAATAAAAAAGAAATTTTTTATATATTGCTTATCAGTGTAATAGGTATTGGTGTTGATTCTTTATTACACTATTTTGATCTTTTTATTTTTAATGAAGAAATACATATCCCCTTCTGGTTGATGGTTTTGTGGCCCTGTTTTGCAAGTACTTTATCGCATAGTTTACGATTTTTAGACAAGGCTGTATGGCTTCAAATCGTAGCAGGTTTATTAGCACCCTTAAGTTATATCGCTGGCTATCAATTTGAAGCGGTTAATTTTAGTCACTCGATAATGATCACCTATATTATTTTAAGTTTGATTTGGGCATCACTCTTCATGTTGTTTTTTAAGTTACAGTCATTTTTTATTGATAAAGAACTCAGCCATGATTAAATTAATATTAGTGTTAGTTTTGAGCTGCTCTTCTTTATTTGCTTCAACACTAACCAATGAAACTTTATCTAATACCAGTCTCAAAAGCTTAAAGGAACAATTGAGCTTTTATCGAGTTGGAGAAACAACCTTTTCAATTTTGTTTTGGGATCTGTATAAGAGTAGGTTACTAACCACTTCAGGCAAATACCCATTAAGTGATGTCAATGAAAAGCTCATTTATGAAATAACCTATATGACCGATATTTCAAGAGATGATCTAATCAAACGTACGGTTGAACAATGGCATCACTTAGGTTTATCTATTGAAAGTTACAAAAGGTTTTTACCGACATTAAAAAGTATATGGCCAGATATTAACGAAGGCGATACCTTATCCCTGCTAATTGATAACAACAAGAGTACTTTTTATTTCAATCAGCAATATATAGGTAGTATCGATGTACCCGAGTTTGGTCAAATGTTTCTTGATATTTGGCTAGCCGAAAATACCAGTCAACCCAAACTTCGCTCACAATTATTAGGTAAAACCGGTCATGAATAAAGCCATAAAAAATCCGATTAACATTATATGTATACTTTTTATTTCATTAATACTGACCAGCTGCTCAACTGATTTAACCGACTACCCGCAAGAGAAAAAACCTTTTGATATTAAAAATTACTTTTCAGGCGATATTATTGGCAGAGGAATAGTTCAAGATTACACCAACAAAGTAAACAGAAGGTTTTGTGTCGAAATCAAAGGAACATGGCAAGGGAATGAAGGGACTTTAGCTGAGAAATTTTACTTTAATGATGGCGAAATTAGTTACAGAAATTGGCAATTAACCAAAAAAGATAACGGTAGCTACCTTGGTCTAGCTGAAGATGTTGTTGGTACAGCAATCGGAAGGCATCAAGGTTTTGCTTTTCAGTTTAGTTACGATTTATTACTTAAGGTTAAAGGTGAGACTTATCAAGTTGCTATGGATGATTGGATGTACAAAATTGATGATTACCGGGTAATGAACAAAACATCGATATCAAAATTTGGCATTAACGTGGCAGAAGTCACGTTATTTTTTGATAAAGAAACACCTTATCAACAATGCTCTTCTTTTAGCGACAATCAATTAACTCAATCAGAGAGTTGAGTCAGAGAGTTTAATGAGACAATTGAGTTAAACAATTAAGTCAGAAAATGCCTCTTTAATTGTAGAATATTTAAAGGTGTAATCAGAGTTGATTAGTTTGGTTGGCACAACATTTTGGCCAAAGAGTAATATATCGGCCATTTCTCCGAATAGCATTTTTAATAACCACGGCGGTGAAGTAAAAAAGCATGGCCTCTTTAATTGGCTTGACAATGCTTGACTAAAATCATTATTAGATACCGCAAAGGGTGCCGTTAAGTTTATTGCCCCTTTGAGTTCTTCATGTTTCACTATATGTAAAATTGCAGCGACCATATCTAAATAGTGTATCCAAGACATCATTTGTTCACCGTCACCAATTTTCCCACCTAATCCCAATTTAAAGGGCAGTAACATTTTAGCTAAAGCACCAGCGTTTGGTGCTAATACTACCCCTGTTCTTAAAATAGCAACGCGAGTTTTCTCTGAAGTTGCGCCTAGGGCTATGGCTTCCCATTGCTTACAGATTTCATGGGTAAATTCTTGATTAAAATTGTTATAGTTTTCACTTATTGCTGTTTTATCTTGTCTACCGTATATGCCAATGGCACTGCCAGAAATAAATAAGCTCGGTGGTACCTCTGCTTTTTTGATAAGTGTTACTAGTTGCTGAGTTATCTGCCAGCGGCTTTGGCAAATCTCGATTTTTTGAGACTTTGTCCATCGTTTATCTGCAATGGGCTCTCCGGCTAAATTGATCACAACCGCTTTATTCTCTAGACTTTTACTAGTTAATTTATTGATAAAATGAATATGATCGCCCAGTAAAGCTTGTGCTTGTTTAGGATTTCGGGTCAACACCGTTATATCACTATTTTTTTGAGATAATTTGGCTATTAATGCTTTACCTATGAGTCCAGTACCGCCAGTAATAAGATAATTCATCATCAACTCCTTAATATATATCATGGTTAATACGGGTAAATTTTGACTTTAGATCATTAGAAAATTATCTTTATGACGTACTCTTTACCGATCCTTTTTAATTTGATCTCGTAAAATACTTCACCAGAGTATTATAAAGCTATTCCTTGCACAGTAAGCTAAAAGCATCACAGAAATCCAATGGTCGCAAAGTATCATTGTCATTTGATGACACTATATGAGTTGTCCATAGCGCAAACGTAACAAGTGCAAATGTTATAACCGCTATATAACCGTTAGTGCCGTGATTAATGTTATCGACAATCTAGTGTCGTTAATAAAATCTATATGGCCCCTAGTCTCTTTTGCCTTTAAATAAGCTTATTAAAAATTTGATCTTTTGTTTACTTTTTCAAGTTTTCACACATAATAAATACAAAGATAACATTAATGCAACATTACAGTTGAAAGGAGTCCTTCATAAATGATAATGCCAACAATATATTTACCGGTTTTTCCTTTACCCATATTTCTCTTACCAGGAGGTATTACCCGGTTACGGATATTTGAACCTCGCTATTTAAAGATGATAAGCGTGGCTTCACAAGGACAAGGGTTTGTTATTTGGTTAAAGGATAAAGAAGAGCAACTTGCCAATAAAATGTGGGGGAGTTGGGTTGAAATTATCAATTTTGATCATGGGGAAGATGGCATACTAGAGGTTGATGTTAAGTGTAAATCATTAGTTGAACTTAACTCTATTAATAAAGGTGATGACAACTTTCATTATAGCTCAGTGACACTTCTTGCCCATTGGTCTAAAACTAAAATCAAAACAGACGTAGCAATAGATGAATTATCAACGTCTCTTTCACAAGTATTTAAAAACAATAAAATGCTCAGAGAACTTTATCCAGAAATATCTTGCGATAACCCGAGCTGGGTTATCGCAAGATGGTTAGAGTTATTGCCCATAGTCCATACCTCTAAAAATAATTTTGTAAATAACTATAGCTTTGAACAAGCTAAAGACTTTATTCACACGATAATTTATAAATAAGTAATGAGCAGCATGATCTTTTTATTTATCTTAGCGTATTAACTTTATATCTGCAGTTAGAGGAGGTTATAATGGGTATTCTGCAAAAATCTCATTTGCTAAGTAAATATATAAAGGTCAACCCTTGTAATATGGCAGATAAAACCGATCACGTTCAACTTAGCCAATGGCTTAATGCTGTTGCTAAGACAAGAGATAAACAAGCATTTACCGGTTTGTTTATGTTCTTTGCTCCAAAAATACAACACATAGCAAGAAGTAAATTTCCAAACGAAACACAAGCAAATGAAGTGGTACAAGAAACAATGAGCAATGTCTGGCGTAAGGCGCACCTTTTTGATGAAAATAAAGGAGCATCTACGACTTGGGTTTATACAGTAATGCGTAATGTGACCTTTGATCTTCTTAGAAAAATAAAAGGCAATAAAGAAGATAACCTCAGTGATGATATATGGCCGATAGTGGAAAACATGCAAACCGAAGCTGAAGTATTTGATGACCATCTTGAGAATAAACAATTATTGAGTGTGATAAACAAACTTCCAGATAACCAGCAACAAGTAGTGAAAGGGTTTTATCTGATGGAAATGTCCCAAGTACAACTTGCCCAGCAACTAAATTTACCTTTAGGTACCATTAAGTCGCGTCTGCGTTTAGCGTTAGCCAAACTCAAAGTACAGCTAGGAGAACACAATGATTAAACACCACCCTAAATTTGAGTTAATGCTGTCTTTTGTAAAAGGTGACTTACCTGCCTCATTATCTGCCGGTATCACCATACATGCTGGCATGTGCCCAGTTTGCCAAGAGCAGATTTTTCAATTAACAGAACAAATGGCTGAAGTCAGTTTTGAAGAAGATCATTTAGATAAATATATTGTTGATGACGATAAAAAACTCAATGTTTCTTCAATAGATTTTAACCAAATGATCGAAGCCATTACCGAAAATAATGAGGTTAAACTTGAAGAAGCTATTATTGAGAAAGTAATAGCGTTTAAAAACAAAACGTATAAATTACCCGCTATTTTAAATAATATGCAACTAGGTAAAGCCGCTCAATTTGGCAATTTAGCACGTGCACGTATACAACTTGATGAAAATGAAATTCATACGAGTTTATTGCATATAGAACCTGGGGCTGGCGTGCCCGAGCATAAGCATAAAGGCTTTGAATTAACGCTATTATTAGCTGGTTCATTTCATGATGATGAAGGTGTGTATGTAAAAGGGGATTTTATGATGCTGGACGGCTCTCATACGCATCAGCCCATTTCTAAGGATGGCTGCTTATGCTATACAGTAGCCAATGATGCGCCATATTTTACCCAGGGCATCAATAAACTACTCAACCCTATCGCCAGTTTTATTTATTAACAGCAATGATGATTCATTTTGTTGATAAAGACGATCTTCATATTGGTATTAGTGCTTGCCTTCTTGGTGAAAAAGTAAGATTTGACGCCAGCAATAAGCCATCAATTTTCTGTATTGATGAATTAGGAAAGCACGTAACATATCAGTCTTTTTGCCCTGAAGTCGCTGTTGGTTTACCTATTCCTAGGCCAACCATACGGCAAATCAAAGATAATGATGTTATTCGTGTTTCTCGTCCTGATGGAATAGGTGATGTTACTGAGGCATTGAGCTTATACGGCCAAAAAGTAGCAGAAATAACCAAACACCTAAGTGGTTATGTGTTTTGTGCGAAAAGTCCAAGCTGTGGTATGGAGCGAGTAAAAGTATATTCACCAGAAGGTCATGCTTTATCCTCTACTGGCATTGGTGCTTTTGCAAAAGAAATAATGGCAGCAAATCCACTGCTCCCTTGTGAAGAAAACGGCAGATTGAATGACTCTTTCATTAGAGAGAATTTTGTTGCTCGTATTTATGCCTACAAACACTGGCAAACTCTTGAAGCCTCCAAGCTAACAAAACATAAATTAACCACATTTCATAGTCAATATAAATATACCGTTATGAGTCATGACTTAATTGCCTATAAAAAGTTAGGTCAATTATTAGCAAGAGACGATTTACCTTTAGAAAAAAAAGCCTCCGCTTATATCACGGGTTTAATGGCGGCGTTAACGATTAAAGCCACACGTAAGAAACATGCCAATGTACTTTTCCATATTCAGGGGTGTTTTTCCAAAAACTTACAAACAAATGAACGAAATGAGCTATGTGAACAGATAAATGCCTATCGAAAAGGGCTTATGCCATTAATTGCCCCTCTGACCTTAATTAAACATTATCTGATGAAATATCCAGCAGAGTATTTAACTAAACAGTCTTATTTATCACCTTATCCTGACACTTTGAAACTCAGATACGCTTATTAAAAACAACTTTACATAATATTTTAAGGAATACCTTTGTTACTTTGGTTTCGCAATGATCTTAGAACACACGACAATTCCGCCTTGCATCACTTTTTGTCGCTCCCTGACTCATCACTTCCCCGTAAGGCGATTTTTTTTATTTGTGAAAAACAGTGGCATCAACACCATTGGTCGCAAATAAAAATAGACTTTATTAAACGGCATGCATACGCCCTTGTTGATGAGCTCACTCAATATAATATAGCCCTTGAATTAGTTGAAGTGGCAGATTTTCCTGCTCAAATCGTTTATTTAAAAACCTACTGTGTTAACCATAATATCAATGAAGTTATCGCTAATAGCGAGCTTGAATTTAACGAACAACAACGCGATAAAACCCTCATTGATCTGGGCATACCATTAACACTATACGAGTCAGACGTTATTGCACCCAAGGGAAAAGTCCTTAATCAATCAGGTCAAATGTTTAAGGTATTCACTCCGTTTAAAAAGGCGTGGTTAGCTTACATCAAGCAATATAGCTTTGAGTACTTAGGTAAACCCGACACAACAAAACAGCTAAACACATCCTTTAACACTGATCAATCAGCACACTTAGGTCTGTCTAAACAGTGGCCATTAGCGATTGATTTTGAAAAAAATATTTTACCCGGTTTTTATCGAAACAAACTTATTAACTATGAGGAAGTAAGGGATGTACCGTCAATTAAAGGCACCTCAGGACTATCGCCCTATTTAGCCGCTGGGGTTATCAGTGCTCGATACATTTTAAGATCCCTGCTCAATTACTCTCCTGACATTTTACTAGCTACTGATAGCAAAGCGTTCGCATGGTTAAATGAAATTATCTGGCGTGACTTTTATCGTCACTTAATGTTTCATGAACAAAAACTATCAAAAAACCAATGTTTTAAAGACAAATATGAAAAGGTTAACTGGTCTGATAACAAGGTGCTCTTTGACGCCTGGTGTGCAGGTAAAACAGGTTACCCTCTTGTAGATGCAGCCATGAGGCAACTCAATCAAACAGGCTGGATGCATAATCGTCTTCGAATGGTTGTCGCGAGTTTTCTCACTAAGCATTTACTCATCGATTGGCGTAAAGGTGAGCAGTATTTTATGCAACATTTAATAGACGGTGACTTAGCGTCAAATAATGGCGGCTGGCAATGGGCTGCCAGTACTGGATGTGACGCTCAGCCATACTTTAGAATTTTTAATCCCATTAGACAAAGTGAGCGATTTGATCCTAACGGAATATTCATACGTAGATATGTACCTGAGCTTGAGAAGGTGCCTGATAAAAAAATTCATTTTCCTCATCAATATATTAAGGACCATCAACTCAATATCTATTGGCCAGCCATTGTTGACCATAAAGAGGCAAGAATAAAGGCACTCGCTTTTTATAAGTGATAAGCACATATATAACTGATTAAATTAAGCTTTGGCTCAATGCGCCTGATATTAAACGTTTATACAACATACTGTGGAGATAACAATGCAAGATAACGTACTCAAGAATAACTCAACAGACTATCCTCTTTGGCTGAAAAATTTCGTTGAAGTTTACCAAAATTTATCGACTGATAACCTTGAGCTATTAGAAAGTATTTATCATGAAAATATCACCTTTGTAGACCCTATTCATCAAGTTGAAGGCTTCGATAATCTTTATAGATACTTTGATGGTTTGTACCAAAATCTAGCTTCTTGTGACTTTATTATCGAACGAGTCATTGTGCAACACTCAAATGCTTCAATATACTGGCAAATGACCTACCAACACAAAAAGCTCAACAAAGGTAAAGGGGTTACCATTTGGGGTAACTCACATATAAGTGCAGAAGCTGGTAAGGTGATTTATCACAGAGACTACCTTGATTTAGGTGTGATGCTTTATGAGCAGCTTCCTGTGCTTGGTAAACTGATTCGTTGGATAAAATTACAGGCGGCGAAGTAATGTCTCAGATCAACCTACCAACTAAAACTGTATTAATTACTGGAGCAACGTCGGGTATTGGTGCCGCATTATTCGACACCTACATTAATAAAGAGTACCAGGTTATTGCTTGTGGGAGAAATGAAAAACAACTTGCCGCTATTAAAGATAAAGCCTATAAAATATGCTCATTTGATATGACTAATCAAGCAGAAATTGCCACTAAAACTGAGGTAATTGAACAACTTGATATTTTAATTTTAAATGCCGGAAATTGTCGTTACATAGACAATGCCAAACAATTTGACGGTGAGCTTTTTGCCGATGTGATTACCACCAATTTAATCTCACTAGGTTGGTTATTACAATCACTATTACCGAAAATCAAAAAGGGAGGGCAAGTCGTATTTGTTAGTTCAAGTGCAACCATACTGCCATTCCCTAGGAGTGAGGCGTACGGTGCCTCAAAAGCAGGTATGGATTATCTGGCAAAAAGTTTGCGCCTCGACTTAGCCAGCCATGACATCAGTGTTACCTTAGTACATCCAGGGTTTATTAAAACCCCTTTAACCGACAAAAATGATTTTCCCATGCCTTTTTTACTGACTAGCGAAGAAGCGGCACAACGAATTTTCAAAGGTGTAGAAGCACACAAGAATTATATCCATTTTCCCAAAAGACTGACGCTATTATTAAAGCTATTGGCATTATTACCCTCTTCATTATGGCAATCAATTATTGTAAGGAAGCATGACGCATGAAGCATTTTGCTATTGTTGGATCAGGGGTTTCAGGACTAACGGTTGCCTATTTACTTTCCAAAAAACATCGGGTGACTGTTTTTGAGAAAAATGAATATATTGGCGGACATACCGCTACCGTTGATATAGTAAAAGACGGTGAAAATTTTGCTATTGATACCGGTTTCATTGTCTTTAATGACAAAACTTATCCTAATTTCTTAGCCATGTTATCTGAGATTGGTATAAATAAACAAGCAACTCAAATGAGCTTTTCAGTACATAATTGCCAGACTGGCCTAGAGTATAATGGCCATAACCTGAACACCTTATTTGCTCAACGCCGTAATCTCTTTAGACCAAAATTTTGGTTACTAATCAAAGATATTTTGAGATTTAATAAACTCTGTAAAACTGTATTTGCACAGCAAAACTATACTGATGGTTATACCTTAGGCGCATTCTTAACAGACCATCAATTTAGCTCGTTTTTTGCAGAACATTACATTCTCCCTATGGGTGCGGCTATTTGGTCAAGCTCTTTAGCGCAAATGGAAGGTTTTGAATGCCGGTTTTTCATTCAATTTTTTCATAATCATGGGTTATTAAATATTGCCGACAGACCACAATGGTATGTAATACCTAATGGCTCTCGTAGTTACTTGGCCCCTTTGTGTGAACCCTTTAAAGAAAACATTAAAGTTAATGCTAATATTAGTGGCATTACACGGAGTAATGAAAAGGTACATTTGCATTTTAAAGATGCACCCTCTGAAACTTTTGACGAGGTTGTTATCGCTTGCCATTCAGACCAAGCACTTGGCTTACTCAATGATGCATCAAATGATGAACAAAGGGTATTATCTGCCATGCCCTACAGTGAAAATTCAGTGGTTTTACATACCGACAAAAACTTATTACCTAAACGAGAAAAAGCGTGGGCAAGTTGGAATTATCAGTTAAGTGATGATCGTAAAAAAGCCGCTAGTGTTACCTACAATATGAATATTTTACAGGCAATAAAAAGCCCACATACCTTTTGTGTCACGCTCAACCAAAAAAACGACATTGATCCCTCGTCTATATTAAAAGAATTTATCTATCATCACCCCATTTTTTCTACTGAGTCGATACAGGCTCAACAACGAAGACATTTAATTTGTGGCCATAACCATACCCATTTTGCTGGCGCTTATTGGCATAGTGGCTTTCATGAAGATGGAGTAAGAAGTGCTGTTGAAGTGGCAAAAAGGTTTGACTGTCTACTAGATAAACAAGTGAATAAGCCTTAAGGATGGATAACATAAAAGTTGTGCCACAAAATAATAAGCTGCCTTTTAGTAACAGTAATATTTATTTAGGTAATATCACTCATCGACGCTTTAGCCCCAAAAAACACAGCTTTAATTATCGCTTATACATGCTTGCACTTGATGTGCGTGATGTTGAAAAAAAATCGGCCAGCAGAGGAGTTTTTGGTTTTGCTTGGTATCATCCCTTACGTTTTGTTGAAAAAGATTATTTAAGGGATGAACCTTTATCATTATCACAACGTATTATAAAAAAAGTTGATTCGTTAAAGGGACATAACGATATAAATAGCATTGTCATGTTGGTTCAGGTGAGATGTTTTGGCGTCTATTTTAGCCCAGCTAATTTCTATTTCTGTTATGACAAAAATGATAACTGCACACAAATGCTTGCCGAAGTCAGTAATACCCCCTGGAATGAGCGTCATTACTATTTAGTTGATTTATTAACTAACAGTAAAAATAAAACCTCCAAGAAAGCATTTCAAGTATCGCCTTTTATGGATCTAGACATAACTTACTTTTGGCAAATAAAACCACCAACGACTATTGATGATAACTTGCTGGTTAAAATTGAGAATAAACGAGTTGATGCAAATAACAAACACCTTGAAACATTATTTGGGGTGAGCTTGGTAATGAAAAAAATGCCTTTTTCTAAACAAGCGTTGATCGGTATTTGGTGTCAATTACCACTAATGACGATAACAATATTGCTGAGTATCTATTGGCAAGCGTTAAAACTATTCATTAAACGCATTCCGTTTATTGGCTATCAAAAACCGAATCAATAATAACTGTTAGTGATTGAAATATACAAGGAGTAAAAGATGGAAAATGTTGAGATAATGAATCGCTTAAAAAACGCCAATTGGCTAGATAAACGATGTCGTTCATTAGTACATGCTGTTTTAGATAAGATCACTTATGGTCAATTACAAATTGAAGAAGCATCAGCTAATTACTTCTTCCCACAACCAGCTAATGACGCGGTGATAAAAGGAAAACTTATCATACATGACATCAGTGTTTACCGGGATTTAGTTAAAGGCGGCAGTATTGGTGCAGCAGAGGCCTTTATTGACGGTAAGTGGAGTAGTCCGGATTTAACCAATGTCATCCGCATATTTGCTAAAGCTCAACAAGAAACTGACTCTTTAGAAAAGAATAAATCTTGGATGAATAAAATTAAAGGTGCCGTTAATCACTGGCAAAACAGAAACACACAATCAGGGTCTAAACGAAATATATTGGCTCATTACGATTTGGGTAACGAGTTATACACGCAATTTCTCGACCCCTCAATGATGTACTCTTCGGCTATATACCCTGATGCAAAAGCCACCTTAGATGAAGCACAACAACATAAATTAAAAACTATTTGGGAAAAGTTGGCGCTTGGTGAAAATGATCATCTCCTAGAAATAGGCACAGGATGGGGTGGTTTAGCTATTTACGCTGCGCAAAACTATGGTTGTAACGTCACCACCACGACCATATCTGATGCACAGTTTGACTATGCTAAAAATAAAATAGATGAATTGAACCTTGGGGATAAGATCACACTACTCAAAGAAGATTATCGCAATCTTACCGGTAGTTTTGATAAAGTTGTTTCTATAGAAATGATTGAAGCAGTTGGTTATGAGTATTTACCGAGTTTCTTTCAACAATGTAACGACAGGCTCAAAGAAGGCGGTAAGTTACTTATTCAATCTATTACTATCGCTGATCAACGCTTTGACTATTACAGAAAAAATGTCGATTTTATTCAACGCTATATATTTCCGGGTGGTTTTTTACCGTCAATCAACATATTGTCTCAACACATCACTTCACATAGCTCATTAGTGATGGAGTCACTAGATGATATCGGCTTAGATTATGCAAAAACACTCGCAGATTGGCGCACTAACTTTTTGTTATCTTGGCCCCATCTCTCGACTTTAGGTTACGACAACACCTTTAAACGCCTATGGTTATATTACTTTGCCTATTGCGAAGGGGCATTTTTAGAACGTTCTACAAGTACCGTTCACTTAGTTGCAAGAAAATAATAAACAAGCTATTAAAATTCATACTAAGGGTGACGATATGAATTTTAAGCTTTATTTAACAAGGGCTACTCAAAGCAAATTAAGTAAGAAATGAAATAAAAGTAATAAAAGGGGTCAGGTACACTTTAATTAAGTTACATTATACTTGAAGCCATTTGCATAATAAGGATGTTATTTATGGCTCGCGTACCAAGAATTGATTTATTCAGCAAGATTAAACATCTTACATTCACATGCAAAAATCAGCTATTGTCAGTCAATTCAATATATAAACCCTCTTCATTAAAAAGAATAAAGTTAAACTTTAGAGCATTTCATTGGTTACAATTTTTTTCACTTAGTGCATAATATTAAAAACTATTGAAAGCCCAGTATATCTAGGTATACACAGGTTGTTAACGATAAGAATTAACTCGCAATGAAGGTTATAAATAACATATTATATTTTAAAATATTCATCGAAGTAGGTGAACAATGCTAGCAAAACGTATAATTCCTTGTTTAGATGTTAAAGATGGCAAAGTGGTCAAGGGGATTCAATTTCGTAACCATGAAATTATTGGTGATATAGTGCCTCTTGCCCAGCGTTACGCCGAAGCGGGTGCTGATGAACTGGTTTTTTACGACATTACCGCTAGCGCAGACGGCCGTGTTGTTGATAAAAGCTGGGTTAGCCGTATTGCCGAGGTGATAGACATTCCCTTTTGTGTTGCAGGGGGTATAAAAAGCGAAGCCGATGCCAAAGAAATACTTACCATGGGCGCTGATAAAATCAGTATTAACTCCCCTGCACTGCAAGACCCGTCATTAATCACGCGTTTAGCGGATGTTTTTGGTCAGCAATGTATAGTGATAGGCATTGACAGCTTTTTTGATAAACAAACCCATCAATATCAAGTGTATCAATTTACTGGCGATGAAACTCGTACTCAAAAAACAGCATGGAATACCTTTGATTGGATAAAAGAAGTTCAACGTCGTGGCGCCGGTGAAATTGTTTTAAACTGTATGAACCAAGACGGTGTTCGCCAAGGTTATGATATTACACAATTGAAAAAAGCTCGTGCTATTTGCCATTTACCATTAATTGCTTCAGGTGGCGCAGGTGAAATGGTGCATTTTAAAAATGTTTATCAGCAATGTGATGTTGATGGCGCATTAGCTGCCAGTGTATTTCATAAAGAAATAATCAAAATTGTTGATCTAAAAAATTACTTAGTCAGCAAAAGCTTCGAGCCAAAAATAGAGATCAGATTATGTTAGTCACTACCGAAAATATCAGCCAATTAGCTTGGCAAAAGATGGATGATTCGATCCCCGCTATTATTCAACACCAAGATACCGGCGCAATATTAATGCAAGGTTATATGAGTCAAGCCTCTTTAGCCGCAACATTAAACTCTGGCCAAGCCACATTTTTTAGCCGCTCAAAAAAAGCGCTGTGGTTAAAAGGTGAAACCTCTGGCAACTTTTTAAATGTTAGCCAAGTACTCACCGATTGTGACCAAGACAGTTTATTAATTGCTTGTCGCCCCATTGGTCCGAGTTGTCATTTAGGCACTGAGTCTTGTTTTCCAGAACACGCATTAAGCCAGCAAAACTTTTTAAGTCATTTAGAGCAAGTGATCGCTAGCAAAAGAAATGAATCGCCAGAAACCAGCTACACCGCCAGTTTATTTGCTAAAGGCACAACTAAAATGGCCCAAAAAGTAGGTGAAGAAGGCGTTGAAGTGGCTTTGGCTGCTGTCGCAGAAACCAAAGAAGACTTACTAGGGGAATGTGCTGACCTGTTTTACCATACTTTGGTATTGCTTCAAGATAAAGACGTTGCCTTATCTGAGGTGATGGCTGTACTGCAAAAAAGACATAATACATAATACATAGCGCTGCTGTGACCGAACGATAAATATAAATACCCCCCTTCATTAACCTTTATGATTACCCCTTATAATTAAAAAAGGGTGATGAAGGAGGGTAATGAACTCAGTTTATGGTGCAAAATAAAACAAGATATAGGTATTACACAAAGTGAGCACCTGCATTAAAGAAATGATATAACGTGAACTTTTCTCAACATTATTAATTTGCTTAGTCTTCTTTAGGTAATATTGTTATCCGTTTATAATATCTCGACATCAACTCATCGTTAATACATGTTAACAAGTATGCGTTAACAGCGGCTTTAGAAATTTCGTCCTCTATCGCATAATTTTGACATAATCTTAAAAGGCTTATGACGTAATCTTCAGACGCTTCGAGTAATTCAGGTTCAGCTTCTTCGCTATAAGCTAAGTTTGAAGATAGCGTGAATAACGTTACTAATGTTAGTAACAACAGTGTTTTTTTCATTTTTTTGTCTCCTAATAAAAAGTTAATTAACTATCTCAATAATAACTAAACCAATTTAGCGGCCTATCCCGTGATATTTGTTCATTAATTCAATTTTACAAAATAATGAGCCATGTTTTTCAAATTGGAAAGTAAATGATTTTTATTTTCTTAGTAAAAAAATTTATCAAACGGCGTGAATATTAAGCATCAGATAAATAGGCCATAATTGACTATAGTTGAGTTCGATAAACGACAATGGATATTATTATCTATGGCATTTTTTTATTTTTCTTACAATAATAATAACGTACCACATCCAAGAAAAGCGATAAAACCAAAGATATCAGTAACCGTTGTTAGGATAACAGCGCCTGATAATGCGGGGTCAATGTTGAATTTATTTAATAACCACGGCACCCAAACACCGGATAAAGAAGCAACAAGAATATTACCTAAAATTGCGATACAAATAGTAACGGATAACAACGGGTTGCCAAACCAGTAAAAGGTAATAATACCTATGACGGTTGACCATAATAGTCCATTGATTACGCCAACTTTTAATTCTTTTTTTACAATATCTTGCCTGTTAGCGTCGGTAATTTGTCCTAAAGCTAAGCCTCTGATGATTAATGTTAAGGTTTGGCTGCCTGAAATTCCGCCCATTGAAGCAACAACCGGCATTAGCACAGCTAAAGCCACAACTTGTTGCAAAGTTGCCTCAAATAATCCGATAAACCAAGAAGCTAAAAAAGCTGTGATCAAGTTAATGCCTAACCAAATAGCTCTGTTTTTACTGCTTAGCCAAACATTAGCAAATAAATCTTCTTCATCGCTTAACCCTGCCGATTGTATTAATTGGTTATCTTTTTGCTGTTCTTTGAATTTATAGGCCGAGTGTAAATCTAAACGCCCCGTTAAGCAGCCATTGCCATCAATTATAGGTAAGGCAGATAGACCTGAAGAGATAACTTCATCTACCGCTTCTGCTATGTCTTTACTGGCAATAATCGCCAATATGTCTTGATAAACGACATCAGATAAGGGTGTATTATCATCTAATATTAATAACTGACTGATGGCTATTGCACCTAATAATTTAGATTGATTATCAATCACATAAATGACGTTAGTTAACATTGATTGATTTTGTACACAAAATTTCTTTGCTGCTGATACTTTCAGTTTATGTGATATTTTAAGTTCATCAAAGCTTTGCCAGTGCCCCACTTCAATATCAGAATAATCTTGTGCCTTTTTAAAGTGCTCTTTTTGTTTAGCTGTCATTTTAGTTACAGCATATTCGATAAAGCGTTCACTTAAACCTTCGGTCAGTTCAAGTAAGCTATTGGCATCTAAACGATCAAATAATGGCAGGCAGGCATCATCATCCATTTCATTTAATAACATCTGTCTAGATTCATTCTTCATTGCTAGAAAAATATTTTGTTGATAGTCACTGCTAAATAATTCCCATAAACTCCAGCGGCGCTTAAGTGGGAAGGCTTCTAAAAAAATAGCAACCTGTTCAGGCAATAAGTCTCTTTCAATATCAGCAGCTACATCATTTAGCTGCAGGTCATTAGCAAGTAACGCTTCAGTTTTTTCAATATATTCGGTTAATAACTCTAAAGACATTTGTTTTCCTAAGGTAATGTTCACTCTTTTTTTGGATAGATCTAATTAAAATTAAGCATGATATATTGAGTCATATTTAACTATATAATTGCGTTATTCGCTAATAATTAATGTTAACTATTTTGAAATTACAGAAATTACACTCTAATGCGTTTCAACCACAAACACTTTCTATTTTTTAACTTATTAAAATTACTGTATAGGCTTTAAAGTTGGGCATTACAAAACAAAAAAAACCTGAATAATTACTTATCCAGGTTTTTTTATACGTTTTGCTTAAAGCAAATTGGTTTAAAAAGAGCTTATCTTTTTGCCAATTTTTCTTTAATACGTGCTTTACGGCCAGATAGCTCACGCAAGTAGTAAAGTTTAGCTTGACGTACATCACCGCGACGCTTGACTGAAATTGAGTCAACAATAGGGCTATGTGTCTGGAATACACGCTCAACACCTACACCATTCGAAATTTTACGAACAGTGAAAGCAGAATGTAAGCCACGGTTTTTAATAGCTATAACAACGCCTTCGAACGCTTGTAAACGTTCTTTTTCGCCTTCAACTACTTTAACTTGAACAACTACCGTATCACCTGGGGCGAAATCTGGTAAGTCTGTTTTTAATTGCTCTTGATTGAGCATATCAATAATTTTACTCATAATACCTTCTTCCTAGAGTTCACTGGCAATCAGCAAGTTTGTGCTTTTTACCACGTTTAATGGTACTAAGCATTTCTTCCTGCTCCGCAGTCAGAGCTAGGTTAGTTAATAATTCTGGTCGTCTAGTCCAGGTTCGTTCTAAAGACTTAAATTGACGCCATTGCCTTATATGTTCATGATTACCACTTAGTAGCACTTTAGGTACTAATTTTTCTTCATCAGAAGAAACTTCAAATACCTCTGGCCTAGTGTAATGTGGACAATCTAATAAACCGTTAGAAAACGAGTCTTCTTCAGCTGATTTTTTATGTCCTAATACACCGGGCACAAATCGTGCTACGGCATCGATTACATTCATCGCTGGCAGTTCCCCACCACTTAAAACGTAATCACCAACCGACCATTCTTCATCAATATCTGACTCAATTAGTCGCTCGTCTATACCTTCATATCTTCCAGCAATAAATACTAGTCGATCATGTTGTGCTAATTCACGTACACCCGCTTGGTCCAATTTTCGCCCTTGAGGAGACAAATATATAACCTTTGCTTTCCCACCACCATTAAGAGAAATGTCAAGATCAGCAGCTTTACGCGCCTCAGCAATGGCATCTCGTAACGGTTGTACCATCATCAACATACCCGGACCACCACCATAAGGACGGTCATCAACGGTACGATGTCGATCATGAGTAAAGTCTCTTGGGTTCCACTTATGAAACTCAATTAACCCGTTGCGGATCGCTCGGCCTGTCACCCCATATTCGGTAATAGCATCAAACATTTCAGGAAAGAGGCTTATTACCCCAATCCAAAGTTTGCATGATTTATCGCTAATCACCAATTAAAAACCTGGGTCCCAGTCAACACAAATATGTTTAGTGTGTGCATCTACCGAAATAATAACTTGTTCAAAAAGATAAGGAATTAACCGCTCTTTCTTACTAAAACCATCATTCGGATTAGCTTTTACAACCAATATATCGTTAGCGCCAGTTTCCATCATTTCAGATACTGTACCAAGGTCGTAACCATTGGTAGTAACAACGCTCATGCCAATTAAGTCGCGCCAATAAAATTCCCCTTCGGGTAATTCTGGTAGTACGGCTTCGCTAACAAGTATTTCTGAGCCAACTAATGCTTGCGCATCATCTCGATCATCTAAACCAGCAGCTTTAACAATTAAACCTTTGTTATGTTTGCGCCAATCGGTAATTTCTACTGATTGTGTTTTATTTCCTAATTTTAAAGACCAAGGAAAATAGTCTAGTATTGCTTCAGTTTCACCAGTAAATGAATGAATTTTCAACCAGCCTTTGACTCCATAAACAGCGCCTATTTTGCCTAGGATGATTTTTGTTTCTTCGCTCACTAAATACTCCTTCTACAACTACTAAGTAATTAAGCTGCTACTTGCGCATCTTTAACTAACTTAGCCACACGATCAGATAACGTCGCACCTTGACCAACCCAATGGGTTATACGGTCTAAGTCTAAGCGTAATTTTTCAGCTTGACCTTGTGCTGTTGGGTTGAAGAAACCAATTCTCTCGATGAAACGACCATCGCGAGAATTACGGCTATCTGCAACAACAACCTGATAGAATGGACGCTTTTTAGCGCCGCCACGAGCTAAACGAATGGTAACCATATCGTCCTCTATATAATTAATTGTTAAACGGATTTTCCAGACACTTCCATCACCTCAGTGAAAGAAAAGCTCGCGTATTTTACGCTTTCAGCAATAAATAGCAAGCAATACCTTACTTTAAGAGGTTAAACACTCATCCTTTTTCCTTGAGTAAAACAATGCGGCTAATTAATGCCTTTTGTAAGTGTGTTTTACCCAAAAGTGATATAAAAACAGTATGTTTTTTTGCTGAGGTCATCAATGGCAGAACTATATGGTACACCCTAAGGTTATAGACTTGTCTAATGGTCTTCCTCAGTCAGTGATTATAACAAATAAAACGGTTGAAAATTAATTGAAAAATAGACCATTCTTTAGTTATATTTAAAGAAAACATCAATATTCGAAAAAATGAAGTCAATTGGACTTTAATTTATCGGTCAATGAAGAGAAACAAGTACGTTCAGAAAATTAACCCATAAAAAAACGCTAAATAGCGTTTTTTTATTGTAAGATCTGCTGTTAAAATTAACGGCCAAACATGCCTCCGCCCATACCACCACCCGGTGGCATCATGCCTTGCATGCTACGCATCATTTTTTTCATGCCGCCTTTACCTGACATTTTTTTCATCATTTTTTGCATTTGAGTAAACTGTTTTAATAACTTATTCACGTCTTGGATCTGGGTACCAGAACCTGCGGCAATTCTACGTTTTCTTGAGCCTTTAATTACATCAGGTCTTTGACGTTCGCCACGGGTCATTGAATTAATAATGGCTTCCATTTGAACAGTTACCTTATCATCCATCTGGTCTTTAATTTTATCTGAAATATTGCCCATCCCCGGCAACTTAGTCATCATTCCGGTCATCCCACCCATGCTTTTCATTTGTACAAGTTGGTCACGAAAATCCTCTAAATCAAAACCTTTACCGCCTTTAACTTTAGCAGCAAGCTTAGCGGCTTGTTCTTTATCAACTTTTTGTTCAACTTCTTCAATAAGTGATAGTACATCACCCATACCTAGAATACGTGAAGCGATACGTTCAGGGTGAAAAGCTTCTAAAGCATCAGTTTTTTCACCTACACCCATAAATTTAATGGGCTTGCCAGTCACGTAACGAATTGATAGCGCGGCACCACCTCTAGCATCACCATCAGTTTTAGTTAATATAATCCCTGTTAAAGGTAATGCGTCTCCAAAAGCTTTAGCGGTATTGGCCGCATCTTGACCTGTCATTGCATCAACAGTGAATAGGGTTTCTATTGGATTGATGGCGCTGTGCAGCTCTTGAATTTCATTCATCATGCTTGCATCAACATGCAAACGACCGGCCGTATCAACGATCAATACATCGAAGAATTTTTTCTTAGCATGATCAATAGCAGCATGGGCTATATCAATTGGTTTTTGTTCAATAGTACTGGGAAAACACTCAACATTGACTTCTTCAGCTAAAGTTTGTAATTGCTTGATTGCTGCCGGTCGATAAACATCAACACTAACAACTAACACTTTTTTCTTTTCACGTTCTGTTAAATATTTAGCTAACTTGGCAACAGAGGTTGTTTTACCAGCACCTTGTAAACCAGCCATTAAAACAATAGCAGGAGGGGTAGCTTTTAGATCCAAGCCCTCGTTGTGTTCGCCCATTGCACTTTCAAGTTCTGATTGTACAATTTTTACAAAAACTTGGCCTGGTGTTAAGCTTTTTGAAACATCGGTACCTACTGCTCGCTCTTTAACTTTGCCAATAAAGTCACGAATAACAGGTAAGGCAACATCGGCCTCAAGTAATGCCATGCGCACTTCACGCAAAGTTTCTTTAATATTGTCATCAGTTAAACGACCACGGCCACTGATATTTTTTAGCGTTTTAGTTAAACGCTCAGATAAATTCTCAAACATGAAATACTCAAAAAGCGAAAATTAACGAAAAGTTCATCTATTATAACTGCCATACTCATAAGAGAAAGCATAAAATACCAACAAAGTGTTTTATTCAAGCATTTATTGTTAATAACGCACTAAATTTAGTCTTTTTATTTTATCAATCTTTAATAAATGCACTGAGTTTGTTAGGGTATTACCATGGTATTAAATTTGTAAACGTAAGAAATATTAATGGCTGATTTAATAAATAATTTTCTCGAGTTAAGTGCTGAAGCAAGCCCTTGGCTATTGCTTGGATTGTTAATTGCTGGCCTCATGAAAGCATGGGTGCCAACAAAAATTTTAAGTAAACACTTAGGTGGTGGATATAAAAGCATTATTAAAGCCGCATTAATTGGTGCACCTTTACCTCTTTGTTCGTGTGGTGTCATTCCTGTTGCGACTGAGTTAAGAAGAAGTGGTGCATCAAGACCTGCCACTGCAGCATTTTTAGTAGCAACGCCGGAAACAGGCGTTGATTCAGTTTCAGTCTCTTATGCAATGTTAGGCCCTGTAATGGCTATTTATCGGCCAATAACCGCTATAATTTCTGCTATTATTACCGGATTTTTGGTTGCTTTAATAAAAGAACATGACGCAAAAAATAACGCTTTTGATGCTAGTACTCATCTATCCACTATTGATGATTGTTGTGCTAAAGAGTCTTCATTGCAAAAAATGAAGGAAGTCAAAGTGGTAAAAGCAGACAGTTGTTGTGCCAGCCAAGGCGTTCCTCAAAATCCTAAACCAAAATCGGTAATAAATAAAACATTGCAAGGTGTTAAGTACGCGGCCACACAACTTATTGACGATATTATTATTTGGTTAGTGATAGGTTTGTTATTTGCGACCTTAATAAAAACCTTTTTACCTGAAGCGTTTTTATTAAGTTATGGCAGTGGTTTAGGTGCCATGTGCATGATGATAGTCATTTCTATCCCTATGTATATTTGTGCAACTGCTTCAACCCCTATTGCTGCCGGATTTATTTTGGCCGGATTATCTCCAGGTACTGCTTTGGTCTTTATGATGGCAGGGCCTGCAACTAATATATCGACCCTTGGTATTATCAAAAATGAAATGGGGACGAAAGTACTGAGCCATTATTTAGCCGGTATTTCACTTTGTGCCATTTTTTTTGGCAGTGTGCTCGACTTTTTTCTAAACTATTATGACATTAACATTGCAGAACAAATGCAACATAGTCATTCAATATTACCTCATTGGATTAACCTCAGTTGTACCTTACTTATTGCTTTTTTAGCTATTAAGCCCTTAAGAACAATCTTAATAAAATAAGCGCGTTATCAAAAATCCTATGATATTTATCATGGAGTTGATCTCAAAACCTGATAGAATCGTTGGGTTAACTATTAGTGTCGGAGCACTTTGTGGATTTATTAGTCATTGGTTCTAGCGTTGCCTTTATGAGTTATATGCTTGCCTCTATAGCCATTTTGTCAAGATTATTCCATGCTGAAGGACCAAATATTGTTTTAGTATTATCTTTAGGATGTGTTGCCATTATTGCTCATACCTTAACTAACGGACAATATTTATATCAACAAGCCAATATCAATTTCAGTTTACCCAATGTAATCTCGTTAGTGAGTTTACTCATTACTTTAACGGTGTCTGCTGCTGCATTAAAATATAAAGTTAACTTACTATTACCTGTGGTTTACGGCTTTGCTGGTATCTGGCAATTATTAATGATTTTCATTCCCCCTAGTGCGCAAATCCCTTTAAATACTGAAAAAATGTTTTTAGTGACACATATCACATTGGCATTAATTTCTTATTGTATACTCATTATAGCAACGTTATACGCATTCCAAGTAGCCTATATAAACTACAAACTAAAAAATAAAAAGCTTCGGTCTGTCAGCAATCTTGCACCATTAATGCAAGTTGAAAATCAATTATTTTTAATTTTAACCCTTGGAACATTATGCTTATTACTGAGTCAATTTAGTGGTTTGGTGTTTCTTGATGATTTTCTTTCAAAAGAAAGAGCCCATAAAACCGTGCTGTCATTAATGTCATTAACTGTGTATATGATCATTTTATGGGGACACTTCAAACAAGGTTGGCGAGGCCACAAGGTATTAGTATTAACGGTAATTGCATCTATGCTTTTAACTTTATCTTATTTTGGTAGCCGATTTGTAAAAGAATTTGTTTTATAAGCTTTTAGAGTTTCTCTTTTTCTATTTTTAAGGTATAAAGAGCTCAGGCTAAGCCAATTCATAAAATTCATGCTTTAGCCCTAGTTTTAATAATTTAGGAACCCCTATTGGATAACATATCTACCGAAATGCTGTTTGGCATTCTTGCCATACTCATTTTTATTTCGGCCTATTTTTCGGGTTCAGAAACTGGTCTTATGTCATTAAATCGCTACCGATTAAGACACTTAGAACAAAAAAACCATAAAGGTGCTAAGCGTGTAGCTAAATTATTAGCTCGCCCTGACCGATTAATTGGCTTAATTTTAATTGGTAATAACCTGGTTAATATTGCGGCTGCTTCAATTGCAACAATAATAGGCACTAGGCTTTTAGGGGATGTTAGCGGGGTTATTGCTTCAACCGTCATTTTAACTTTTGTTGTTCTTATATTTGCCGAAGTCACCCCTAAGACATTAGCTGCTTTACATCCTGAAAAAGTTGCCTTTCCGAGTTCGATTATTCTCAAATTTTTACTGAAGTTATTTTTACCTTTCGTTATTGCGATAAATTGGATCACTAATGGTATATTGGCACTCATTGGCATAAATGCAGAGCAAAGAGAACAACACGGCTTGAGTAGTGAAGAATTGCGGACAGTGGTTAATGAAGCGGGGGCTTTATTAACCGGTCGTGATCAAGATATGCTGGTCAGTATTTTAGATTTAGAAAACGTTTGTGTTGAAGATATTATGATCCCACGGAATGAATTAGTAGGCATTGATGTCAATAATGATTGGAAAAAAATTCAAAAACAATTAACCCATTCTAACCACACCCGTATTCTTCTTTATCGCGATAATATTGATGATGTCGTTGGTTATATTCATGTCAAAGATGCGCTAAAGCTGGTATCAAAAAATCAATTTACCAAAACAACCTTATTACGCGCAGTGCGTGAACTTTATTTTATTCCTGAAGGTACACCGCTCAATGTTCAGTTATTAAAGTTTCAAGCGGCGAAAGAACGTTTAGGTTTAGTTGTTGATGAGTATGGTGATATTCAAGGTCTAGTCACTTTAGAAGATATTCTAGAAGAAATAGTAGGTGACTTTACCACGACAATGACACCTAGTCCCAGTGATGAAGTTCATCTGCAACCAGATGGTAGTTTCCTAGTTGATGGCAGTGCAACCATTCGTGATATTAATAAAGAAATGTCTTGGGAATTACCGACTAATGGTCCTAAAACCTTAAATGGCCTTATTGTGGAATATCTAGAAGATATACCAGAAAATAATCTAAGTGTTCGTATTTCTGGTTATCCAATAGAAATTATTGACGTTGGTGATAATATGATAAAAACAGTAAGGGTAATGCCTGAGTTTTGTCTACAATCAACTCCGGAGGAAGAATAAAAATCTAAAAAGCAATTAGCAGAGCTACTTATTAGATAGTAACTGCTTACATAAAACGTTTTAACAATAGTTAACCACAGAGTTATTCACAGGCAATGAATCAAAGTGAACGTTCCACAATTTCTGTGGATAACAAAAGCAAGACCAATGTATTTAAGCACTCAATATTTGCAATAATTATTTGATAAAAAAGTGAAGTATTTTATATTATCAATATGAAGGTTTACGCATATAATAATTTAATGTATTGCAAGTGAAATGTTGATTTTATAAAACGATATTAATCACAAAAACTATCATGCATTGTATACAAAACAAAATCTCACGGGGAGTAAACAACCCTCTTTCTTTATAATTTAATTAAATATTTCATCCGAACAATAGTCGCCATAACCAACCTTTATTTAATTCTGCCTCACAACCTTTCAATTGGCTACTGTAGCGCTTAGCTCTAGCGTCTACTTTTCGAGAAACTTTTACCAACCAAGGTTTCTTTTTATAGCTTTTATTTTTAAACCCTCCCCAACCTTCGTGATAGTTTAAATACTGATTATAAGCGTCCCACTTTGATACTTTATTTATTTTTTGAGTTTTAAAAATAAACCAGCCCATAAAATCGATCGCATCATCAAAATCATCACGATCGGCACCTGAATTACCCGATTCATTAATATAGTCATCCCAAGTCATCGTTTTAGCTTGAGAATAGCCATAAGCACTACTGACTCGTCCCCAAGGAATAAAGCCTAATAGGTAATCTCTCGGTGGAATAGCATCATGGCGAAAAGAACTTTCTTGATACATCATACTCATCGGCACATGAATAGGCACACCCCAACGCTCATTAGCGTCTTTGGCAGCAAAATACCAATCCCGATGTTCCCTAAAGATTTCACAGATATTCTCAGGATTTTGAGGTGGGGGGGTTGCGCAAGATGATAGTACTGTTATAAATAAACAGCTAACAATAATAGTTTGTTTTTTTAGTCGCATTATAATAGCAGGTCTTAAAATTGAGAGAATAGCGATTAGTGTGCCAGAATTAGTCATAGAATTGCAGTTTAAATGGTAAAACTTATAAATTAAAATGAACTAATCAAGCTATCCCTACTCTTATAATGTGAGCAGTTATTATTTCCCTTAGTGCTTTATGCGCGTCACTTGAATTCAAGTGTACGCGCTTTTTTTTCTGTAAATTTAACTTTTTTGAATTTAACCCTAACACCCTCTTAATTAAAATATTGAGCTAAGAAGTCATCAAACGAAAGCACATCTGCTTGTTCAATTTTTATCTGCTCTTGATGAGATTTGTCAACACTGGCCTTGAAATATGCTTCATCAAAAATTTGATAATCTTTTGCCAATAAGGACTCACGATAAGTAGACGCGTAATCAAGCGCTAGTTTTGTTAGGCTTTTATTTTGATTAACCACCATGTCTAATAACTGAGCAGACGGGGTAAGTTCACTGTTATTAATTTTAGTACGCTCGTGCTCAACGGATTGACTATAACGTTTGCTACCTTTAGCTTGATCAAGTAAATGGGCAACATCATCAAATTGATCAAATAGTGCATTACCCCATTGTTGTACTGATTTATCAACCCCTTGATCATTAAGTAATAACTTAGGATCTCGGCCACGGACTACAACTTGGTCCATATTTGAACTACTTTCATCTTGACCTTGGCAATCAAATATGGGGCTTGGCGCTAAAGCACAAAAAGTGAGAAATATATCTAAAAAATAAATTTGATCCGTGCTAATACCAGTATCAACAAATGGATTAACATCAAGAGCACGTACTTCAATATATTCAACCCCTCTATTTTTTAAAGCTTCTGAAGGTTTTTCACCGGTCTTTGCTACTCGTTTAGGGCGAATAGGTGCATAGAGTTCATTTTCAATTTGTAATACATTGGCATTTAATTGCTGATACTTACCATCAACTTTAATCCCTGTTTTTGCAAATTCATCAGAGCCTAATCTCATGGCTTGCTCTACCCCTTCAAGATAACCAGGTAGGTCGTTATAACAAATGGCTAGTTCAGATTGGGCATTATTGGTATATCCTAAATCACTCATTCTTAATGAAGTAGCATGTTCTAAATACATATAGCCATTTTCCGATTGTTTAAAAGGAAACGGCCATGCACCACTTATCGTTGAGGTACCTTGTAAAAAAGATCGACAAATAATTGGCGAACTACCATACAAATAAGGAATCAACCAGCAGTAGCGTTTATAATTACGAATTAGAGCGAAATAACCGTCAGATTTGAAAGTTTCATGATCCTCACTATTGTCAGATATTTTTTGAATTGAACGCCAAAAATCATCTGAAAATGAAAAATTAAAGTGAATACCTGAGATAACTTGCATCATAGAGCCATAACGATTTTTTAAGCCCTGACGATAGACAGTCTTCATTTTTCCTACATTTGACTCACCAAAATAAGCCAATTGCACTTTATCCTCATCATTAACAAAACAGGGCATACTAAAAGGCCATAACAATTCACCATCGATTTGTGACATGGTAAATTTTTGAATATCTTGTAATTGCGCTATTGCCTGTTCAGGCTCTCTACTAACCGGGGTAATAAACTCTAATAAAGCTTCAGAGTAATCAGTAGTGATATTGGGGTGTGTTAATGACGAGCCAATTTTATAATGATGTGGCAGCTGAGAAAGTCCCCCGTCAGGTAAAACTCTTAACGCTTCACGCTCAATACCACGTCCAAATTCTACGGTTTTGTGAAGATCATCAGATTCACTTAATGCACGAAGGTAATCTTTTAAAGATAAAGTCAAAATAACTCCTGGAAGAAAAAGTCCTCAAACTAGTTACAGTTTTATTTGAGGGTAAATATTAAAAAATCAATGCTTGATAACAAACATAATAACTCAATTTTTACTAAAAGAACGCGATGATGACAAAACTTGCCCTTAAGTAACACTATTTTAAAAAGTATAACTCAACAACTTCGTGTTTGAAGACATTTATACTTGGATCTCAAAATCGTTAGCAACAACGAGTTTTTGCATTGGTTGAGTCAATGCTTATGTGACTAAAAGTTTAAAAATAGATGCTGGTCAATACCTAAGAGGTTAACGAGTCGGTAAAAGAGCACCTTATTATAGGTATGGCAAAGATGACAGGAAAATAAAGAAAGTAGGGTAATTACTAATATTTATAATATACTGATAAATATTAGAATTAGTCATATACCACTCGCAATTAAAGAAATAACTTATACAAGAGTAACTCACCTGCAATGGTACAGTATTTATGGCGATCAAAACTTGTAATAAAATAGCTTTAACGCCCTATTCGCAGTTTCTAAAAGTGTTAATTTCAGTTACAGTTAAAGTGATTATGCTATTTCCATTTATGGCATGTTAAAATTTGACAATAAAAAAATAAAGAAGTTAATAATGCAAAACAGTGCTATCACTCTACTCCCCCCTTTAGTTGCTATTATCCTTGCCATTTGGCGAAAGAATGCGTTACTTGCTTTACTTGCAGGGCTGTTAATTTGCCATGTGATGATTGCAAATTGGCAACCTTTAGATGGTTTTATCGGCGGTATCAATGAACTTGCGGCTGTATTTCAATCATTGGGTAATTTTTATATCATCACTTTTAGTTTATTAATTGGCGCACTGGTTAAATTAATGAATACTTCTGGCGCTGTAAATGGTTTTATACATCACTTAAGTCAATTAAATCTCGTTAAAAATAAACGTCAAGCCAGCATGCTACCCACTATCATTGGCACTAGTATTTTCACCGATACCAACTTGAGCATGTTCGCTGCGGGTATGGCAAGCCAACAGCTTTTTGATAAACATAAACTGAGTCGTGCACGACTTGCTTATTTGATCGATTCAACTTGTGCGCCTATCAGTATATTATTTCTAATCAATGGTTGGGGGGCTTATGTATTAGGGCTATTAGATGATTTTAGTTTTGATGACCCTGTGGGTATTTTAATCGGTACAGTTGGTTATAATTTTTATGCAATTATTGCCGTAGTATTAGCCTATTTTACTGCCTATTCGGGTAAAGTTTATGGGCCAATGAAAACAGCAAAATCTCATATCAATATGAATATTGAGCCTGTTGTTAAAAAGACAGCTCTGGCCCGTGTAATGTGGCTGCCATTTATTAGCTTATTAGCAATAACATTAGTTTTATTATTTATCACTGGTGATGGTGATATTCGCCGTGGTTCAGGATCCTTCTCTGTCTTTTGGGCAATAACTAGCTCACTCATTATGCTTATACTCATGATTTTATTTTACCGACTACTTAACGCTAAGCAAATTATTTTAACCGCACTTTCAGGCATAAAAACCATGATAGCCCCGGTGAGTATATTAGTCATTTCATTCGCCTTTGGTGCTGCAATCAAAGAACTTGGCACAGGCATTTATGTTAGCCAACTAATGAATATTGAAGTACCTTTATTCTTAATGGCCCCGATTTTATTTATAGCAGCAGCTGTTATGGCTTTTGCTACGGGTACTTCTTGGGGAACATGGGCAATACTTGTGCCTATTGCCGTACCTATTGCCTTAGAAAGTGGTTTACCTATTCACTTTTTAGTGGCTTCAGTACTCGGTGGAGGTATATTTGGTGATCACGCCTCTCCTATTTCTGACACCACCATAGTAGCTTCAATTGCCAGTGGTTGTGATCACTTTGAACATGTCAGCACTCAATTACCTTATGCCTTGTTTGGCGCTATAGTGACGCTAATACTTTATTCATTAATTGGTTTGAGCTTTTAATCGTGAGTGAGCAAACTTCTTCTTTTGAAATTATTGATATCCAAGATAACTTTATCGTAGTAAACAAAGCCTCAGGCATAAATTTTCATGATGAAAATGAGTTGGCGCAAGGACTGTTTAATTTAGTTAGCCAACATTTCATGCAAACAAGCAAAGATAAACTATATCCAGTGCATCGTTTGGATAAAATGACGTCTGGTTTGATTGTTTTTGCTAGAAATTTAACTACAGCGCAACAATTTCAGAACTTATTTAGTCAACGCCATATTGACAAATATTACCTAGCCATTAGTGATAAAAAACCTAATAAGAAGCAAGGCTTAATAAAAGGCGATATGGAGAAAAGTAGAAGAGGCTCGTGGAAACTATTAAGAAGTCAACACAACCCTGCTAGCAGTCAGTTTTTCTCTTATGCTTTATCAGAGAAAAAACGCTTATATCTTATTAAACCTCACTCAGGGAAAACTCACCAAATTAGGGTTGCCCTAAGTAGTATCGGCGCCCCTATTATGGGTGATGAACGTTATTATGGATCAAACGAGGAAAAGCGAGGGTATTTGCATGCTTATGCATTAAAGTTTATCTTGAATGCACAACACTATGCTTATATTTTATCACCCAGCAGTGGTGAACATTACCTCGCATCCCATACAATAAAGCAACTTGAAACACTGCAAACGCCTTGGTTATTAAACTGGCCTAACATTAAAATTTAGACCAAAACTTATGAGTGTCACTCTCGCTCTGAAAAGAACACAAACAGACCCGAGTTTATAAAGGCTTTTTTTCTTGACCATCAAAAACCAAATGCTTGGGCAATAAGGGTATAATTCTGCTTATCAACGCTCTATCACAATTGTGCAGTGTCTATTCTGACATGGTCAACTTCTCATTTAATTTGTGCCTTAGTATTTTACCCACACTAAATTTTGGTAACTCATCAATAAATTCAATAGTTTTATCTAGCTCAATGACAATAATATTGTTAACTTGGGTATTATCAATAATATCAGCAAGTACGTTAGTTAATGACACAAAAATCATGAGCGTATTAACTGGTGTATCATTTAACTGATGTGCTATTTCTTTGGCGGTATACAAAGGGTTGACCTTAACTTAGACACCGCCTACTTTAATAATACTCCACATAGCCACAGGAAAACTATGTACATGAGGAAACATAAATGCAACGTTATCGCCTTTAGGATGTTTAATTTACTCTGCAGATAAGCAGCAAAATGATTGGGAAAACGATCAATGTCATTAAATGAAAATTCTGTTAAAAACTATTAAAATATAATTGATATTGATATTTATATTGATATTTTTCAATGTGTTGGGCAAATCTGCCAGCAGAGAATTGAAACGTTCAAGTCAATTTAATGGGCAACATTAAGCGGAGAGTTTTTGAATCAGGTATGAGTCATGCGATGTCCCTAAAGTATTTATTTACCCCTTCGAGTCGTGTTAGATAATAACGTAGATTGTGACCGAGGAATGTACTTTTTAACTTGAAGATACCCTAGCCCAGATATAGAAGCTGTTCATAGTACTATAAAGTTTATAACCGATACGATAGGTCAACCTTTAACAGCTGACCGCTCATATCCTCTGACAAGTACTACAAAGAATGGATAAATACTGCGCCAATCGCTACCGGACAAACAAATTTGGTATACCAAGGCCAAATTTTCCAAAATAGGCTGTTTTCTACGTTATCATTACCCTGTTTAATTTCTTCTAATACGTCACTACGATGCCATATCCATCCAACAAAAATACAACAAAGCATAGCGATTAACGGTTGACCATAAACGGTAGCAATGTTGATGATCAAACCAAACAATAAATCAAAATTAAGTACAATCAGTGCACTCAAGGCTAAGATTATTAAGCCAATAAGCGTCGTTGCTTTTTTACGCTCAATATCGTGTCGTTCAACCACAAAGGATACCGGGCCTTCAAGCATAGATATAGAAGATGTTAGCGCAGCAATTGACATTAAAACAAAAAAGGCAAACGCTACAAAGACACCAATGGATCCCATGCCATTAAATAAAGTAGGTAAAATATCAAAAACCAAAGTAGGTCCTGAGATTAAACTACCGTCTGCAGCAAATATTTCAACGCCCTGCGCTTGCGCAACATACATAGCAGGAATAATTAATAAACCAGCAAGAAAAGCGATAGATACATCGATAAGTGTGACTTGAGCTCCTAAAGTCACTAAATTTTCACTTTTTGAAATATAAGAGCCATAAATTACCATGACACTCGTCCCGAGTGATAATGAAAAAAATGCTTGCCCCAAAGCGCTAATAAGTAAGTCTGGTTCAAAAATTCTAGAAATATCAGGATTTAAGTAAGCTTCAAAGCCTTCCTTTGAACCGTCTAATGTAAAAACGTAAATGATTAATAAAATAAGCAGACCAATAAGCATAGGCATTAAACGTTTTGACCATTTTTCTATACCCTCTTCTACACCACGTCGAATGATGGCAATAGTTAACATCATAAATAACGCATTAAAAACTAAATTACGTGCAATAGATTGCGAGGTTAACCAAGTTGATATGTCGTCCAAGCCTACTAGCCTAGCGATGGGCTCCATAGCATATGACATCATCCAGCCAGCTAATATGCCGTAAAAACTTAAAATAAGAGCGGCACAAATAATGCCTCCAAAACCCACACAAAAAGCAAAACGTTTTTGCCAAAGATTTCTCGACATTTTTTGCATAGAAGAAACGGCGTTTGCTTGGCCATATCGACCAATTAGCAGTTCTGCCATAAACGCAGGGTAAGCTAGACAAAAGGCTAACACTAAATACACTAAAACAAAGGCAGCACCACCGTTACTTGCTGTTTGTGTAGGAAAGCCCCAAATATTGCCTAAACCAACAGCCGATCCAGCTGCTGCCATGATAAAACCTAAACGCGAACTAAAGCCACCTCTTGAAACAGTCATTGAATCACATCTTTTTATTATATATTTGAATTTCAGCAGACTAATCTACTGAAATTCTCGACTAAAGAATAGGGTTAAGATCAATTATTATCAGTATAAAATGCTTAATAATGATTACATTTTTGTAAAGATATGATTACTTCATGATATTAAACCCTGCTGATAGTAGCAAGGTTAATGCTAAATTTAACCGTAGAAGCTTTGATTAAATAGTTAATCTTTAAAGTTAGTAAATTGAAAAGATTGATCTAAATCTGCTTGCCGTATTAACTGCATTACTGCTTGTAAATCATCACGTTTTTTTCCAGTAACTCGTACTTGCTCACCCTGAATTGCCACTTGCACTTTTAATTTTCCGTCCTTAATTAATTTAACCACTTTTTTAGCAACATCTTGCTCAATACCTTCTTTGAAGGTCACTTTTGCTGTAAAGGTTTTTCCACTGTGTAAAAAGTTACCAAAAGTCATCGCTTTAGCATCAACATTTCGTTTGGCTAAATTACTACGCAGAATATCTAATAATTGATTAACCTGAAAATCTAATTCCGCACTAACGGTTACCACAGGTGATTTCCATTCAATACTGGCAGTAACACCTCGAAAATCAAATCGAGTGGCAAGCTCTTTTTTAGCATTTTCGGTTGCGTTACGAACTTCTTCTAAATTAATTTCTGAAACAATATCTAGCGATGGCATAGTTTTCTCTGTGTAAATGATAAAGGTGATATTTGATTATACTAACAAAGCTATTAATGAACGCCAAGGTAATAGAGACATATAGCGCTCTCGTGTTATCATTGTGATACTCATTTAAAAATAACTTATCCAACTTTATTGTGAAAAAAAACGTAACAACTCGCTATCATTTTTTATTTATATTGCTTTTTTTATTGTGCTTAATTACCTTGTTTTTTTCTGCTGAGGTTAAAATAGCACTCTTAAAGTATACCCAAATTGATACCGTTGGACATTTCATTGGCTTCTTCTTTTTGTCGTTTTTGCTCAATAATTTTTTTAAATTCCCTCTATTAACCACAGTTGCCTGCTTAATATTTTATGCCGCGCTGAGTGAAATAGGACAATATTATTTAGGCTTTAGAAATGGCGAGTTTAGAGATTTTATTGCTGATGTTGTAGGTGTTTTAATGTTTGCTTTTCTTAAGTGGCTCTATAGCCTTTACTGGCAAAATAAAACACCATGAATATTGTCATTATTGGTCAAGGAGCTATTGGTTTATTATTGTATAACTTGATCACTAATCGTATGAATACTGGTGAAAGAAATACAGACTCTCTTTCGCTCAGACCCTCTTATCCTATTACTAACAAACAAGATACTTATCAATTCACTGATATTAACGGCGTAACAAATCATTTAAACTTAAGCTATGGCGATGATAAAAAAGTAAAATCTGCTGATATAATTTTACTTACTGTTAAGTCGTATCAAGTCAAAAAAACGCTAGTTAATATATCACCAATTTTAGCATCAAAAGCTATTATAATTTTATGTCATAACGGCATGGGAACCGCTGAAGAACTGTCAAAATCGATAATAACTAAACATAAAATCCTTGCCATGTTGACAACACATGGCTGTTTGAAAACTTCACATTTAAAGGTTACTCATACCGGTTTAGGTGAAGTCGATTTTGGTTTACTGAATTTAGGTTTAGTTAAACAATCTTCAAGCCCAAATAAACCCGATAACGCTATTATTTCAAAACTTGAACAGCTATTAACACCGGCGAAATTTCATCAAAACATCATTGAAAAACAATGGCAAAAATTAGCAATCAATTGTGTCATCAACCCGTTAACCGCTATTTATGATGTTGAAAATGGTGTAATTAATGACAAAGAATATAAATTAATAGCGCGCAAAACCTTAATTGAAATTGTTTCAGTGGCTAAAACTCAAGGCATCACCCTTAAATTAAAGCAGCTCGTTGATACGGTACAAAAAGTAGCCCAGTCAACCAATAAAAACAGCTCATCAATGCGCTGCGATTTAAAGAACAATAAACGAACAGAGATTGATTATATTAATGGCTTTATTCACCGATTAGGTCAAGCAAATAATATTGATACACCAACCAATAGTCAATTATGGCAGCAAGTATTGCAACGCCAACAAGCCTAAAAAATTCATTTTATATGTGTTGGACGATAAACTTTTACATTGTTAAATCCGCTATCAATTAAAAGCAAAGCTTGAAGTTTACTCATCACACCATGGTCACAATATAAAAGATATTCTTTTGACTGATCAAATTTACTAAAATTTTTGCTTAATTTATAAAAGGGTAGGTGCTGAATTTCTACCCCATCAATTACTAATGGCTGGTTTTCTTCTTCATCAGGACTGCGAATATCAATAATGATTGTACCATCCGTTATTTGCTCAACCGTATCTACCGCTTTAATTTCTGCTTCAGCTTCTTGACCAATATCACGTATATCAAAGATTTGAGTTGCACTAACCACTTGATCTAAAATGTCGAAATTGAAGTTTTCTTCTTCCGCTTCAATTTTAGATATTACGGCTTTAATGGTGGGACTTTTAGAAATAACTCCACAATATTCAGGGATCGTCTTAGCAAAATCTTCGGTACCAATTTCACGAGCAATATCAATAATCGCTTGTTTATCATAAGCAATAAGTGGTCTGACAATAAGGGTATCCGTTACTCGGTCAATCACATTTAAGTTAGTCAATGTTTGACTTGAAACTTGTCCAATGGCTTCGCCAGTAATTAGCGCTTGAATTTTACCTTTTTTAGCAATTCTCGCAGCAGCTCGCATCATCATACGTTTAAGCACGACAGCCATCTGACCATTTTCAATATTTTCTAAAATCTCGCTAATGACTGGTTCAAAATCAACGACAAAAAATTTCACTTTATGAGAGGAGGCAAATTTTTTCCATAGATAATAACAAGCTTCTTTAACCCCCACTGTATGAGCAGAGCCGCCTAAGTTGAAGAAACAATAATGGGTACGTGAGCCCTTTTTAATCATTTGATAACTGGCAACACCCGAGTCGAACCCTCCGGACACTAAAGATAAAACATCTTCTTGGGTAGCAATAGGCAGACCACTCAAACCTATATGCGTTTTCGTTACAATAAAGAAACTTTTATTTTTAATTTCTAAACGGATGGTCACATCAGGCTTAGTCAACTTTACCCTTGCACTATCAACCGCTTGCCTTAAACCACTACCAACATATCGCTCTACTTTTAACGAAGTAAAGTCATGAGTACCAGTACGTTTTACTCTTACACAAAAGGATTTTTTTTCAATTGTTTGAACATGAACCGCTAATGTCTTTTGAAGGATGTCGTCAAGATCTAGAAAATCAAAACGTTGAACTTCAAGAAATTTAGGGATACCTGGAATACATTTTAAGGCATCAATTAGCGCTAAACGATTTTCTGAACTTTCGTTTTGACTATTAACTTCGATATCGTCCCAATTCACTTGCGTTGTTACTTGCCCGTCAACACTGCGTAATACATTTTTAATACTAGAGGCTAATATCTTAGTATAACGTTTGCGTACGGGGCGACTTTTAATCGTGATTTCAGATTGTAATTTAACGATGAATTTCATCAGTTATAGCTCACAAGTTAACTAGTTTTATATTAGCAAAATTTTTAATGGCGCAAATTATACATGAAAGGTGAGCACAGCTACAATAATATATAACTTATATAACTTATATAAATTTATATCACCACCGAGCAATTTTAATAGACCTTCTCGCTTTATTATTGATGAGATAAAGCGGGAAGATGTATTTAATAATTAAATTTTTCTATGGTTTAATGATGCTAATTGGGTCTGTTTCTTTCACTTTACCTTGATTAATCGATATTTCAACGCGACGATTACGCTGTCGATTACGCACATTAATATTAGGAACTAAAGGCTGGCTATCGGCATGACCTACCACTAACATTCTATTATTGTCAAAATCAGGTACTTTGATTAGCTCATGCGCAATAGCGACCGCTCGTTGGCTTGATAAATCCCAATTCGAAGTAAATAGCTCTGAATTAATCCCACGATTATCCGTGTGTGCAGATACCATAATTTCACCCGGGACCGTTTTTAAAAGCTCCCCTATAGCTTGAATAATGGGTCTAAATTGGGGTTGCAAAAATGCTGATCCTGAAGGGAATGAGCCATTTTCGCGAATTCTAATGGTGACTTGTTGCCCTAAAGATTCAAGCTCTATGGCGCCATCTTGGATTTCTTTTTCAAGCTGCTTTGCAATTTTTTTAACTAACTCATTTACTTGCTCTTGTTGGGCTTGCTCCAATTGATTTTTCGCTTGTTTAATTGTTGCCTCTGACAACTCATCAGCGGTACTTTGAGATTGCCCCCCTCTTGCATCACCACGCTGCTGTTGACGACCACCGGCAGAGGCTTCATCGCCGTCTTGAAATGTTAGCATTTGCTGAGTCATTTCCATGGTTTGCTGTTGAATAATCTTAATAGGTGTAGGCTCAGGTTTTCCTGGACGAAATTCGAGGGCAATAATACTGGTGCCTTTGGGAATATCTTTGACTTCAATTTTATTCTGTACACCAAAAGCAAACTTCATTGAACCTGCAATTTGTTTGAATTTTAAAACATCCATTTCAGAAAAAGATAATAACAGAACAAAAAAGCACATTAACAGTGACATTAAATCAGCAAAAGTACCCATCCATGCGGGTAACCCAGGTGGTGGGCATTTAGATTTTTCAGCCATAACCAGTTCTACTCTTCTTCAGTGGTTTTTATGCTACGTTTACTTTCAGCTAAATAGTTTTTCAGCAAACCTTCAATTACTCGTGGGTTTTGACCATCTTGAATACCCAAAACAGCATCAAGTACGAGCTCTTGATTCATTTGCTCTTCTGCTAGGCGTAATTTCAATTTTGAAGCAATAGGAATGGCGATAACGTTGGCTAAAAATGCCCCATACAAGGTGGTCAATAGAGCAACAGCCATCGCAGGACCAATGGATTTAGGATCATCCATATTAGCTAGCATTGCCACTAAACCGATTAGTGTGCCTATCATGCCCATAGCAGGTGCTACATCAGCAAGTGCCATCATCATTCCTACACCTCTTTCATGCCGCTCTGCGGTTAAGTAAATATCTTTTTGTAAGGTGCCTCGAACCACATCAGCATCATGACCATCCACTAACATATCTACCCCTTTTTGCATAAAAGGATTCGATATTTCCGCTTCTTCTAAGGCTAAAAATCCACCTTTACGAGCCGCATCAGCCATATCAACTGATTTTTCAATTAGCTCTTCTGGTTTTTCTATTTTAAAAATGAAGGCTTTAACAATAATTTTCCCCATACCTAAAAATTGCGCTAAATTATAATTAGATAAAACCACAAAAAGAGAACCACCAAGTACAATGATCACTGATTGCGTATCAGCAAACATCATAATGTCGCCAGAAAGCACCATAGCGACAATTAATAAACCAATTGCACCGATAATTCCTAGTATTGTTGCTAAATCCACTTACATCTCCTAAAACAACTATTTTTTCAAAGCTGTGTTTATAAATTCTAATAATGGTGAGTATATTATTATTATCGCCCGTAATACCAATTTATTAAGGCTTATTAGTATTTTTTTTTTTACCTGTTAATATGTCTTGCTTGATTGACCTTAGACCAAAGCTAAGGTAAGTTTGCCCGATAAGTTTCAACAGACATCTTAAATTAGTATTTCTAAAATTATGGCTAAGAAAAAAGTAGAAAATTTGAGCTTTGAAGAAGCCTTAAATGAACTCGACACTATAGTGCAAAACCTTGAACAAGGTGAACTGAGCTTAGAAGAGTCGATGACGTTGTTTGAACGTGGTTTAAATTTAAGTCAAGTGAGCCAAACTAAGCTGCAAGACGCAGATCAAAAAATAAAAATCTTGTTAGAAAAAAATGGTCAAGTAGGGTTGTCTGACTTTGAGCCTACTACTGATGATGCTTCGGATGTGCTTTAGTGACAACTTTAGTCCATATTGCATCGTATCAATTACGTATTAACCAATTTTTAGAAGACAAGCTAAATAAACTCACCATCAATGACGTTAAATTATTAGCAGCAATGCGCTATGGGTTACTTATTGGTGGCAAAAGAATGCGTCCCTATCTTGCTTATATTACTGGGGAAACATTGGGTGCTGAACTGAGTGATATTGATGGTGTTGCAGCGGCATTGGAATGTATCCATGCCTATTCATTATTACATGATGATTTACCTGCCATGGACAATGATGATTTGCGCCGTGGTAAACCTGCCTGTCATAAAGCTTTTGATGAAGCAACAGCTATTTTAGCTGGAGACAGCTTGCAAACGCTGGCTTTTGACATTTTGGTCAATCATAACTTTACCTCTGAGATAGCCGCTAAACGCATTACGCTGATCCAGCAACTAGTCAATGCTGCAGGTTATCAAGGTATGTGTGGGGGGCAAGCGTTAGATTTGTCAGCAACAGGTAAATCAATTGATTTACCTGCACTGGAAACCTTACATTCGTTAAAAACCGGCGCATTATTACAAGCATCCGTTTTAATGGCCGCAGAATGTTCAATAAAAACAACTTGTTCAGATAAAGAAAATTTAACTGATTTTGCACGATTTATTGGTTTAGCCTATCAAGTAAGAGATGACATTATTGATATAATATCATCAGAAAAAGAGTTGGGAAAACCAAAAGGTTCAGACATTGCTGCCAACAAAAGCACCTACCCTGCCTTGTTGGGTTTACAAGGAGCTCAAGAAAAAGCACAATACCTATATCAGCAAGCGCTTCAAGCTTTGGAGACTTTGCCTTACAATAACCAAGCTTTATCAGACTTTGCGACTTTTATTATTAGACGAACACATTAACTTTACGGCTAAAGCCAGAAATACCCATACAAAACAAACAATTAAAGTTACCATATTATTATGACGACAAATCTTGCAAACTATCCTTTATTATCTACGATTGACTCGCCTGCAGACTTACGAAAATTAAGTCAGGAAAAGCTGGTCAATGTTAGCCAAGAGTTACGTCGTTATTTACTCAATTCGGTCAGTAAGAGTAGTGGTCATTTCGCCTCAGGATTAGGCACGATAGAACTTACTGTTGCCCTTCATTATATTTACAACACTCCATTTGACCATTTAATTTGGGATGTAGGTCATCAAGCTTACCCTCATAAAATTTTAACTGGCCGTCGTGACCGTCTTCATACAATTCGTCAAAAAAATGGGTTACATCCTTTTCCGTGGCGCGAAGAAAGTGAATATGACACCTTAAGCGTTGGCCATTCAAGTACGTCGATATCTGCTGCTCTAGGCTTAGCTGTTGCCGCTGAAAAAGAAGGGAAAAACCGTAAAACTGTTGCCGTCATTGGTGATGGTGCAATGACCGCAGGTATAGCCTTTGAAGCACTAAACCATGCAGGCGATATTAAAAAAGACCTGTTAGTTATCCTTAATGATAATGACATGTCAATTTCAGCAAATGTAGGGGCATTGAATACTCATTTTGCTAATATATTATCAAGTAGTGTTTTTGCCAGTTTACGTGAAGGCAGCAAACGCATTTTAAGTAATATACCGCCGATTAAAGAACTTGCCAGTCGTGCAGAAGAACACTTGAAAGGTATGGTTGTACCTAGTACTTTTTTTGAGGAGCTTGGTTTTAATTATATTGGACCAATTGATGGCCATGATGTTAATGGCTTGGTCAATACCATTAAAAATATGAGCCATTTAAAAGGCCCACAACTACTTCACGTTATTACCACCAAAGGTAAAGGCTATTACGCAGCAGAACAAGATCCCATTAAATACCATGCTGTGCCAAAATTTAATCCAGAAGAGACAAGTTTGCCAGCAAAAGCGCCGAGTTTACCCAGTTATTCACAAACTTTTGGTGATTGGCTATGCAAAACCGCCGAGGTTGATAAAAAATTAATTGCCGTTACACCGGCCATGGCTGAAGGCTCTGGTATGGTAGAATTTAGCCAAAGGTTCCCAGAACAATATTATGACGTAGCCATCGCCGAGCAGCATGCTGTCACTTATGCTGCAGGTTTAGCTATTGGTGGTCAACACCCTGTTGTGGCTATTTATTCAAGTTTTCTTCAACGTGGTTATGATCAACTCATCCATGATGTTGCTATCCAAAATCTCCCTGTGATGTTTGCCATAGACCGTGCAGGTATTGTTGGTGCTGATGGCGCAACTCATCAAGGGGCATTTGATTTAAGTTACCTAAGATGTATTCCAAACCTCACGATTATGGCCCCCTCTGATGAAAGAGAATGCCAATTAATGTTGACCACCGGCCATCAACTCAAGACACCAAGTGTGGTTCGATACCCTCGAGGTAATGGTACCGGCAAAAGGCTTCCACAAATAAACGACACCATTGAAATTGGTAAAGCGGTGACAAAATGTAAAGGTACAGATATTGCCTTACTCAGTTTTGGACCAATACTAGCAGAAGTAGAAAAAGCAGGGCTAGCGCTTAATGCAACGGTCGTTGATATGCGTTTTATTAAACCTCTCGATGTTGAGTTACTTAAAAATGTAGCGCAAAATCATCAAACAATTATCACCGTTGAAGATAATGCCATTGCTGGCGGCGCCGGTTCAGGTGTTAATGAATATATCCTCAACCATGGTATTGCTGTAAAAGTGCTTAATATTGGTTTACCTGATCAGTTTATTAAACACGGAAGCCAAGAAGAAGTTCATCATGAACTTGGACTCGATTGCCAAGGCATTGTAAATAAG
>JAWUYA010000034.1:0-66493 GCA_034111045.1 Colwellia sp.
ACTACTTCCATTGCCTTTGTTGACTATTTGATTAAAATACAATTTTTTATGAACTGCATTTACAATAAGTGCTATTTTACTCTTGCTGCTAGATCATTTATTTTTTCTACCTGATTAATTTCTCAAGCTGTAATCGTTAAGAAAAAACAAACAAATACAAATAATGCAAAGGTTCAAAACGCGCAACAACCGTAAAATAAAAATGACTAAATTACATAGAAGCTTTATCATATAATATACTCAGTGCAGTTTTAAGATGGCTAATATGATACATGTTTTGAGATAATTCATGTTAATCAATAAATTGGGCCGCAGTTTTTATTTGAGATGTTTAATGTTTGATGATATCCGCCCATTTCGCGATAACGAAGTTACCACCGTTATTAACAAATTAATTAATGAAGATGAATTTCAAGCTTCTGTTGCACAATTAGTTATGCCTCGCCTCTATCGCCTAGCGCCTTGGTTTGCTAAAAAAACCATTAAAGTTTCATTGAAATTTCGCACCAAATCGTTTACTACAATTAATCAAATCCACCTTGAAGTTGCTAAATATCTTAAAGGTATTATCCATAAAAGCGCTAAGGGTTTCTCCTGCCACGGCTTAGAAAATTTTGATGTCAATAAGCCTGCCTTGTTTATCAGTAACCACAGAGATATTGTCCTTGATGCCGCTTTAGTTAATTTAGCACTTTATGAAAAAGGCTTGAATACCGCAGAGTCTGCCGTTGGTGATAACTTACTAACTACCTCTTGGGTGGCCGATTTAATGCGATTAAATAAAAGCTTTATTGTCAAGCGTAGTGAAACAACCAAACGAGAAATGCTACAAGCAGCGAAAACTTTATCGGCTTATATTCATCATTCAATCACCCAGAGCAAACAAAACATCTGGATTGCTCAACGTGAGGGCCGTGCTAAAGATGGTTTGGATAAAACGAATCCTGCACTTATTTCGATGTTATTACTTAATAAAGATAAAACTACAGCCATCAGCGATTACTTAGCGCAAATCAATATTATTCCCGTTGCTATTTCTTATGAATTTGATCCCTGTGACAATCAAAAAGCGATCGAACTGGCGACTAAGGAAAGTACCGGAGAATATAACAAAAAGGATAATGAAGACTTAAGCAGTATCACTAAAGGTTTGCTCGGACAAAAGGGACGAATTCATTTAGAATTTTGTCGTCCTCTGCAAGGGGATTTTCAAAATAGCAAAGCTGTTGCATCCGCCATTGATCAACAAATCATTGGCCACTACAAACTATTTAGTAGTAACTATGCGGCATTTGCTCATTTAAATGATAAGTTTACCGATCACCTCGTACTTAAAAAGTTAAAGGAACGGATGAAGGGCCTTGATGAATTGCAGCAACATTGGTTATTGACTATGTATGCTAACCCTGTTTTGGCTAAATTGTCATTAAACCAATGTGTATGAACGCATTAATCTTTTTTCTCGATGGTGATTTCTAGGGTTTTACAATTGCCTGAAAACCATTTTTGTACGTATAATGTACCTAAAATAGGCGGTTTCCCTGCTTGTGGCACTTCCTGATAACGGACACTATTTTTTGTCGATTTTTCATATTCAAATTTAATGGTTTCTTTGACCATACACACCTCCTTTAAGATTACTGTTTTGATGAATAAGCACTATCAAGTTGTTATTTGTTATTTAACGTAAAGCAACTATTGGACGCTATTTGTCTATAGTCAGAGTCATATTATATAGCATAAAGTATTTTATTAAGGAATTCACCAACCTTGTTGTATCATTTTGGTGCATATTTGTTAGTATTGCAGTGATTTCTTTTATCTATAAATAAAATAATTAAACACTTAAACTTAACAACATTTGAGAATTCCATGAAACAACTTTTATTCGTTTTACTGGCTATGTGTGTGCCTAGCATAGCATTTGCGTCTGAGGCTATACATCAAACAATTGACTTAACTAGTCATTGGGTGGGTTATGCTGCCATCGTTATTTTTGTACTTGCCTACACCCTAGTTATTTTAGAAGAAAAGCTACATTTAAGAAAGTCTAAACCAGTTCTCCTCGCAGCTGGGTTGATTTGGATATTAATTGCTGCTTATTACGCCGCTAATGGTATGCCACATACTGCAGAAGTCGCTATTCGTCATAACTTCCTTGAATATGCCGAACTTTTCTTCTTCTTACTTGTTGCCATGACCTACATCAATGCGATGTTAGAGCGTAATGTTTTTGATTCTTTACGTGATTGGTTAGTGACTAACGGCTTTAGCTATAAACAGTTGTTTTGGTTACCCGGTATTCTTGCTTTCTTTATCTCCCCTATTGCTGATAATTTAACGACCGCATTAATTATGTGTGCCGTTGTGCTCGCTGTCGGTAAAGACGAACCTAAATTTATCGCTATCAGTTGTATTGGTATTGTTGTTGGCGCAAATGCCGGTGGTGCCTTTAGTCCATTTGGTGATATTACAACGCTGATGGTATGGCAAAAAGGTATCGTTAATTTTAGTGAGTTTTTTGTACTATTCCTTCCATCTGTAGTTAATTATCTTATTCCGGCATTAATCATGCAGTTTGCTGTCCCTGAAGGCAGTCCTAAGTCTGTTAGTGCTGAAATAACACCGATTAGAAAAGGGGGGCTAGTGATTGTTGGTTTATTTATTCTAACCATTATCACCGCTGTTTCTTTCCATAACTTCCTGCATTTGCCACCGGTATACGGCATGATGTTAGGTTTGGCTTATCTTAAATTCTTTGGTTATTACATTCGTAAGTCAGGTCAAGCTGAAATTGACCATTCAGATATTCCAACAGGTCATCAAATTAAAGATGAAGGTTTTGATATTTTTGACAAAATTGCAAAAGCCGAGTGGGACACTTTGTTCTTCTTTTATGGTGTTATTTTAGCCGTAGGCGGTTTAGGTTTTATTGGTTACTTAGGCATGACTTCTGAGTTTATGTACGTTCAATTAGGGGCCACTTATGCAAATATCCTGGTCGGTATTTTATCGGCTATCGTTGATAACATCCCGGTTATGTTTGCAGTACTGACCATGAACCCTGACATGTCTCACTTCCAGTGGTTATTAGTGACATTAACGGCTGGTGTTGGTGGTAGCTTATTATCTGTTGGCTCAGCTGCAGGTGTTGCCTTAATGGGCCAAGCGCGTGGTTATTATACGTTCTTCAGTCATTTAAAATGGACACCGGTTATAGCGCTAGGTTACGCTGCTAGTATTTGGGTACATTTTTTAGTTAATAGTTGATTGGCTTAATAGCTTAATAAACCTCAATAGCCGCTAAAGAAATTTAGCGGCTATTTTTTTGCAAAGTCATAGGTAAAAGTAGTAAGAAAAAATTATTGTAATCATGTAGACAGTACCTTGTTTTTTCAAAAAAACACCGGTAAAAATCATCTTCTGCCATAGCAAGTTTATCGACTAACCTTAAAAAATGACGCATATAAAACAGGTACCACGCCTAACGTTAATATTGTGCCAACCCCTAAACCAAAGGCTAAAACAGTGGCCATACCAAAAAACATAGACTCTGAATTCATAATTAAGGGTAACAAACCCATAATGGTTGTCACTGTTGTCATGGTGATAGGACGGATACGTGTTAAACAGGCGTTGATAATTGCTTGATAATCACTGACCCCTCTTCCACGTTCAATATCAATGCGGTCTATTAAGACAATACCGTTGTTGATAATAATACCTGCCAAACTATAAATGCCTAATGTCACCATAAAGCCAAAGGGCGCGTTCATTACCAATAAACCAATAATAGTACCAATGAGCAACAACGGAATAGTTAAGACAATAATCATCGCTCGACGGTATGAGTTAAACTGCATGACCAATAAAACTAAAACCAAACCAATAACCATAGGCATACTAGCACCAAGGGCTTGTTGAGCTTCTTGGGATACCACAATAACACCATCATATTCAATATGGTGATTAACAGGCAAACCCGATTTCAAGGCTTCAATATCAGCATCAATAATAAGCTTAAGATCTTCTGCTGTCATTTCAGTGTTGTTAGCTTCGATGGTAATCGTGCTGAACATATCTTCTCGTTGCAATTTAGCGTATTGATTAACAGGTATAAAATCAGCCACTTGAAATAATGGAATCGCTACACCAGAGGTATTTGAATATACCGAAACCGTACGTAAACGATCAAGATTAAAACGCTCGTCGTCATTAGCCCTGAGTATGACCGGAATAATGTCATCTCCTTCTCTAAATTCAGTCACCGTTGCGCCACTAAAAAAGGTTTGCAGTGCAGTAGCAATGTCTTTTGAAGTGACGCCGGCTCGTCTTGCTCTATGCTGGTCAACTTTCACTTGCACTTTAACAATGCGATTTTCCCAATCAGTACGGATATTTTTGGTGTGGGGCACTTTTTTTAATACTCCCATGATCTCATTAGCTTTGGCGTAGATAACATTTTTATCTGGGCCTTTTACTTGAATACTAATGGTGCTTGAGTCAGAAGGCCCTGCGAACATTCGCTTTACACGTCCAGAAACATTTGGAAAAGTTGCAATAATTCCATTATGTAGTTTGTTTACCAAGGTATCGAGTTCGGTGCCATCTTTAACATTTAACACCACAAAACCTTTATTGTCAGCGGGGTCTTCTGGGTTGAGTGTCAGCACAAAACGAGGCCCGTTAAAACCAGAGTAACCTGAATAACTGATGATTTCTGGAAAGCGGCGTTGATTATCAAGCCAATCAAACACTTCAAGCATTTGACGATTAGTTTCACGTGCTGAGGTGCCATTGGGTAGGTCAATGTACATCATGATCTGTGTACGGTCTGAGTCGGGGAAAAACTGTTTTTCAACATATTTAAAGCCGCTCATCGAGAACACTAATGTAGCGAACATCGCTACCATAAAAATAAATTTATGCGTTAACACCCAATGTAAAAAACTTTCGTAAACTTGATAAAAACCGTTGTTTTTTTGTTTAGCTAGCCCAGTATTGACCGAGGTGTTATCAACTCGAATGAATAAATAACATAAGGTTGGCGTAACACACAAAGCCAGTACCCAACTGGTCATCAAGGTAATCAAAATAACTAACGATATTGAGCGGGTAAATTCCCCTGCGACATGCTCGGCCAACATTAACGGCAAAAAGAATAAAATAGTGGTGACTGACGAGCTTAATAATGGCATAGCAAGCTCTTTGCCTCCTTGGATCATAGCCGAAAAACGCTCTTCTCCTTGTTCAAGACGGCTTTTAAAATCTTCAGCTATAACAATACCATTATCAACCAACAAACCTAGTGCAATAATGAGTGTTGCCAAGCTCATTTTTTCTAGTGACATGCCAGAGAATTGCATAATAGCTAAGGTCGTTAACATCACAAAGGGGACAATTGAGCCAACAATTAACCCTGTTCGCATCCCTAAGAAGAAAATAACCACTACAAGCACAATAGCTAAGGTTTGCAATACATTGATTGAAACACCTCGTACCGCTTTTTTTACCTGATCCGCCTGATAGGTCGCAATATCTAATTGGTAACCAATAGGAAGGCTGTTTTCTAATGTGGTCACCATGGTTTTCACTCGTGGTGCATATTCAAGTAAGTTGTAATCAGGCAGCATGGCAATAGCAAACATTATCGCTGGTTGGCCATTGAAATAAGCCGGTTGATGAGGGGGGTCTATATAACCACGGCGCAAATTTACAATATCTTTTAAAGCAATCGTGTCATCATTACCTGGAAGGGTAATATGAGTATTACTAATATCAGCGAGTGACGAAAAATTCCCCGTAGGTTCAACAACAATAAAACGTGTTCCGGTATCAACTTGTCCGCCAGGGCTAATAATATTTTGCGTTTGTAATTCCTTGATAATAGTTTGCGGTGAAATTCCTAACTGACTAAGCTTTGCCGTACCAGCTTCTAAAAATATACGCTCAGCTTGGGCGCCTAAAATATCAACTTTTTTGGTACCCTCTACCGAATAAATATTATCCCTGATATGTTTCGCAATATCATACATTTCTCCTAAGCTAAAACCATCAGCAGTTAACGCTAGAGTCACTACCGACACATCACCAAATTCATCATTGACAAAAGGCGCTCTAGTTCCTTCAGGTAAATTTGTCTTTGCTTGTTTGACTTTGTTGCGTAGGTCTTGCCAAATATCATCTAGGTTAAAATATCGGTCATAAATCTCGACATGGATAACAGATTGTCCAGTAGTTGATGTTGATGTTAACTTTTCAACTTCAGGCATTTTCCTAATTTCTTTTTCTAATGCCCGAGTAATAAGTTGTTCTACGCGCTCTGGTGCCATACCTGGGTATGAAGTGGTTACCACTGCAGTACGTATTGTAATAGTCGGGTCTTCTTGTGCGGGCAAGGTCAAATAAGCAAAAACACCATTAATTAATAATAATGCCAACACCATAAAAATTGATTTTCGGTAAGTAAATGCCACTTTAGTTAAATTCATTTTTTATCTCGTCAGAAATGGTGAAGGTTAATTAAAACGTTGTACGTGTTTATCTAATAAACTAACTGTTTGGCCATCAAGCAAGAATGAAATTCCCGCGGTAGCAATGATTTCACCATTTTTTAATCCCGAGGAGACGATCACACGATTGTTGATAATACTTTCAGTTTGCACCTGCCTTTTATTAATCACTTGTTGGTCAACATCATAAACATAGACATAAGATTTTTGTCCTTCATCGGCTCCTAAGGCTGAAATAGGTAAATGAAAGGTTTCTCCTGCGTAGCCAGTACGACCAACACCAGCAAAAACAAAATCAACTTCTGCACTCATACCGGCTCGTAATCCTTCAAGGGAAGAGGTAATAACGATGGTCACCGGAAAAGTATTTGCTGTTCCGGCGCGTGAGCTTATTTCGGTGATTTTTCCTTTGCTCTTTAATTGGCTAAAGGCGGAATAGTGAATATCAACCTCACTACCCATGACCAATTCTTGAATAAGCGTTTCAGGTACTGTCACTTGCACTTCAAGACCGTCTTCACCTTCAATTTCAAAGATTGATTGCCCAGGAGAAACTTGCATTGAAGGCTCAACTAAGCGTTTGGTTATGTTGCCATCATAGGGTGCGGTTAATACCGAGTCACTTAAATCTTTACTTGAAATGGCCACTTGTGCCTTCGCTAAATTTACTGCGCTAATGGCAGACTCGTATGCCGCTTTAGCATTATCGTAACCTGATTTTGATACTAAGCCTTTTTTAGATAATTCGGCATAACGTTTAAATTCATTATCAGCTTCGGAGAGTGACGCATTCGCTTTTTGTAAATTTGCTTGAGATGTTTGCATGCTTAAATTAAAGTTTCGCTGATCTAAACGGGCTAATTCATCACCCCGCTTTACCCTCACCCCTAACTTTACTTTTACCCACTCAACCTTACCGCCTAATTCAAAACTTAAGTTTGTCGCTTCAACCGGATAAACACTACCCGATATACGTCTGACTTGATTAAAGGAGGATTGTTGTACTTCTAGCCAAGCAATAGGGCGAATAACTTCTTCAAATGCCGTTTTTTTTTCGCTACAGCCTACTATAAGTAATACAAAAGAGACACCAACAAGCATTAACCTATCACCAAATAACCGCATAACAACACTCCTAAAAAATATCTAACATCAGTATATATGATAAGTCTAATTGATAAAGACTTAACGAGGAGTTAACCGTTGTGACTGTCATCATGATTTTACAGTTTTGAGTTTTTCCTTAAAAATAATACAGCCCATAAACAAGCAGATTGTTGCAGATACAATAATTCACTTGTAGTATCAGTTAATACAATAAAACACCATCTCCTATAATCTTCTATAGATAGCCACCTTGAGGAATAGCACAATGAATACCGTTTTACTTAAACCATCCCTTAACAGTGCAGACCAGAATAGCCTCAAGCAAGCCACTAAGGTTGATTGGCATAAGTTGAGCTATTTACTATTATTATCCCGCGCCATGGACCATGTAGAAGAACAAGAACTGGTACCCGCTAAACTGGTTTTTAATCAATTTTCAGCCCGTGGTCACGATTTTGCCCAAATCCTTTTAGGCCTGCAATTAACTCACCCTCATGATGGTGCTACTGGTTATTACCGTTCTCGCCCTTTTGTGTTATCACTGGGCTTAGATATCGACGAAGCGGTTGCCTCCCCTATGGCTAAGTCTGGCGGTTACAGTGATGGTCGTGATATTGGCGTAGTATGCAACTACCCGAATATTGAGCGTACCGGCGCAATATTATTCCCTATGTGTGGCGGTGTGGGGGCACAGTACTCACCTATTGCCGGTTGGGCTCAGTCTATTCTTTATCATCGAGATGAGCTTAATGATAAGTCGTATGAAGGCGCTTTAGGTTTATCTATGGGAGGTGATTCATCAATGTCTACCAGTGGTTTTTGGGCCTCATTAAATATATCCACTACCAATAATCTCCCGCATTTATTTTATATCGAAGATAACGGCTACGGTATTTCGGTACCACAGACAGTGCAAACACCAGGCGGCGATCAAGTGGCTAACTTAGCCGCTTATAAAAACTTACATATTATTGATGGTGATGGCACGGATCCGATAATAACGCCAAAACTCATACAAGCCGCGGTTGATTATGTACGAAATGGTCAAGGCACTTGTCTACTGCGTTTAAAAGTCCCCCGTTTATGTGGCCATACTTTTCAAGATACCCAAACATATAAACCTGAAGAAATGGTCGCGAGTGAACAAGCTAATGACCCCTTACCTAAATTAAAAACATACTTAGCAAAAGAAAAAATTATTTCTGAACAACAGTGGCAAGCACTAGAAAAAAAATCATTACTCGATATTCGTCAGAGTGTTGAACGAGCAAAAAAACGACCTGAGCCAAACACAAATAACTTAACTCGTTATGTGTATGCTGAAACAGATAAAAATGGTCAAGCCGAAGTACAATTGCGGGGTGGCTTACACGGTGATCATTATCAATTTCCCAAGGTCTGCGAAACAGCTAAACCCGAAGGCCAGCGTTTAAATATGCAAACCGCTATTCGAAAAGTGCTAGCTCATGAACTAGCAATCAATCCTAAAGTATTAGTTTTTGGAGAAGATGTTGGCCCTAAAGGGGGCGTTCATGGGGCAACATTAGGCTTAAATGAAAAGTTTGGCGATCACCGGGTATTTGATACAAGTCTCTCTGAAGAAGGCATTATTGGCCGTGCTGTTGGCATGGCACTCGCCGGTTTAATGCCGGTACCTGAAATACAATTTAGAAAATATGCAGAGCCTGCGGCTGAGCAAATTTCTGATACGGGGATAATGCGTTGGCGCACCAATAATCAATTTGCCGCTCCTATGGTGATTCGTATTCCTGGAGGTTTTGCTGGCCGCGGCGATCCATGGCATTCAATGTGTGATGAAGTTGAGTGGGCACATAAAATAGGTTGGCAAGTGGTTATGCCGTCAAATGCCGAAGATGCAGCGGGTTTATTGCGCTATGCCTTACGCGATAATAATCCCACCATATTTTTCGAGCACAGATCATTACTAGATAACCGTTGGGCACGTCGTCCCTACCCAGGTGATGATTTTGTTATTCCTTTTGGTAAAGCCAATATCCTAACCAAGGGTGACAAACTTACCATTGTTACTTGGGGTGCTATGGTTGAGCGCTGCCAAATAGCCGTTGAAGCACTCGAAAAAGAACATACCCCGGAGAGTATTGAGCTCATTGATTTGCGCACTATAGCGCCATGGGATAAAGCAGCTGTATTAGCCAGTGTTAAGAAAACTGGCCGGTGTTTAATTGTCCATGAAGATAATATGACCGCAGGCTTTGGTGCAGAAATAGCGGCTGTAGTGGCTAAAGATGGTTTTTTTGATTTAGACGCACCTATTGAACGTTTAACCATGCCCGATACACCAAACCCACATAATATCCATTTATTAAATGCCGCAGTCCCTACGGTTGAACGGATAATGCAAACCATTATTGACAGTGTAGAATTTTAACCCATAGCAATTGAATAACGTTGAGTTATAAGTGAGTAACAAAGATGAGTGCCATTGATATCACCCTGCCCGCCGCCCAGTTAGAAGGTACTTCAGCGACTTTATCAAAGTGGCTAGTCAACATTGGTCAGCAAGTTAACGCCGGTGACCCGTTAATAGAATTAGAAACTGATAAAGTATCAATGGAAATATGTGCACCTGAAACAGGGACTTTGCGTGACATTATTGCCTATGAGGGAGAGGAAATTGCCGTTGATACTGTGCTAGGGCATTTAGATACCCATCCCTTAAACCATAAAGAATCAGCAGTTACCACTAATGAACACACAGTAACTCAAGCCGTTGACAACACCATAAATGACACAACACCTTCACTGAAAGGTGTTAACCAAGAATGTGCAATCAAAGGCGAGAACAGTGCGCATGATCTGATTGGCCCAGCGGCACGGCGCTTATTAAAAAGTCACCATGTAGAGCTTAACCGCATCAGTGGCTCTGGCCGCCGAGGAAGAGTGACCAGAAATGACGTGCTGGCCTATATAGAACATAGGTCCATGGCAAAAGACGCTGTCGTAGAAAACACACCGATGTCAGGACAATCAACCACAGTCAGGCCACTTAAAGGCACTATGATTCCACACACTAAAATGCGTAAAGCTATTGCTAATCATATGGTTAAAAGCCTTTTGGAAACATCTCCACATGTGACCAGTATTTTTGAAATGGACATGAGCAATATCATCGATCACAGAAAATGGCACAAAAAAGAGTATGCTGAGTGTGAGGTTAACTTAACCTTTACCGCCTATTTTTTAGCCGCTGTAGTTAAAGCAGCTCAAGCCGTGCCACAAGTTAATGCGCGTTTTCATGACCATGGCCTAGAATTATTTAGAGACATAAATATTGGTGTTGGTACCGCTCTGGGTGATGCCGGTTTAGTTGTACCTGTGGTCCAACAAGTACAATCTCTTAACCTCTTTGGCATTGCCAAAGCATTAACAATACAAACGATAAAAGCCCGTAATGGAAAACTTAGCCCCAGTGATATGAAAAATGGTACCTTCACCATTTCAAATCATGGCGTCAGCGGCAGTTTAATGGCGACGCCTATTATCATCAATCAACCAGAAGTTGCTATTTTAGGTGTGGGGAAATTAGAAAAGCGCGTGGTAGTTGAAGAAGTTAACGGCACAGATACCATGGTGATTCGACCTAAGTGCTATGTTTCTCTAAGCATAGACCATCGCGCATTAGACGCCCACCAAACCAACCTGTTTTTAGCTGCCTTTGTTGACGTTATTGAAACTTGGGGTGAGTAATGTTCACTACTAAAACTTAAATAAAAACTTAAATAATAAAGAGTCAGACAGGAGGAATAAAATAATGAAAATTCAAAGTTATGTAAATGGTCAGTGGGTTAGTGGTGATGGTCGCTCTGTGCAATGTTTAAATGCGGTCAACGATGAAATTGTCGGTGAAATAAACTCATTAACTTCTGGCTTTGATGCCTTGCTTGATTATGGCCGTACTAAAGCCGGTCCTTTACTACGTAAATTAACCATTCATCAACGTGCTGAAATGATTAAAACTCTTGCTAAATATCTACTGGATCGCAAAGAAGACTTTTATCGAATATCGTCTTTAACAGGTGCTACCAAAGGTGACTCTTGGGTAGATATTGACGGTGGTATCGGCACTATGTTTAGCTATAGCGGCATTGCGCGACGTGAGTTGAATAACGATACCTTTATTGTTGAAGGCCCTGTAGAGCCGTTATCGAAAAATGGTACTTTTGTTGGTCGCCATATATTAACCTCTAAAGAAGGCGTTTCGGTACATATCAATGCCTTTAACTTCCCCATTTGGGGGATGTTAGAAAAAATCACCCCAAGTTTAATTGCTGGTGTGCCTGTGATAGTTAAACCTGGCAGTGTCACCTGCTATTTAACCGAAGCCGTCGTTAAAGCTATGGTTGCATCAAAAATATTTCCTGAAGGGTCAATTCAATTAATTTGTGGCAGTGTCGGTGATTTACTCGACCACCTGAACGAGCAAGATGTCGTCACGTTTACCGGATCTGCATCAACCGGACAAAAGTTAAAAGCGCATCACAATATTATTGCTAAGTCGATTCCGTTTACCATGGAAGCGGATTCTCTTAACTGTTGTATTTTAGCCCCTGATGTTAAGGTTGAAGATCCAGAGTTTGATCTATACATCAAAGAAATAGCCCGTGAGATGACCACCAAAGCAGGTCAAAAATGTACCGCCATTCGCCGTATTTTTGCGCCAAGTAATATGACAGAAGCGGTAGGTGACGCACTAAAAGCTAAGCTTTTAAAAACAACTATCGGTGACCCGACACACGAAGGTGTTCGTATGGGCGCTTTGGTTGGTAAATCACAGCGTGATGATGTTATCTCAGTGATTGAACAACTCAGTCAAGGCAATAACATCCTTCTTAGCGGTATGGAAAACTTTCAAACCCTTGGTATTGATAGCGCCAAGGGGGCATTTTTAGCACCTACCTTAATACATTGTGAAAATCCACTGACCGACAATAACGTCCATGACGTTGAAGCCTTTGGTCCGGTCAGTACGTTAATGCCTTATACTGACATTGAGCAAGCGATTGCGTTGGCAAAATTAGGTAAAGGGAGCTTGGCCGGCTCCGTATTTACTTATGATAAAAACCACGCACGCCAGTTAATTTTAGGTTCGGCTTCACATCATGGACGCATGTTGGTTATTGATAGAGATTGTGCTGGAGAGTCAACAGGTCACGGCTCGCCACTTGCTAACCTAGTTCACGGCGGCCCTGGTCGTGCAGGGGGTGGTGAAGAACTTGGTGGTGTACGTGCAATTAAACATTATATGCAACGTAGCGCCATTCAAGGTTCTCCGTCTGCATTAATGGCGATCACTAATGAATATGTAAAAGGGGCGACCACAGTTGAAGACCGTATTCACCCCTTTAGAAAATACTTTGAAGAACTGCAAATTGGTGAGTCGTTAACCACTCATCGACGGACAGTAACTGAAGCAGATATTGTCAATTTTGGTTGTTTATCTGGCGACCATTTTTATGCACACTTTGATGAAATAGCGGCGAAAGACTCTTTCTTTGGTCAACGTGTTGCCCATGGTTATTTTGTTATTGCTGCGGCGGCAGGATTGTTTGTGGATCCGGGTCAAGGGCCTGTTATTGCCAATTATGGTATTGATAACTTACGCTTTGTCGAGCCTGTGGCTATTGGCGATACTATCCAAGTTAAATTGACGGCTAAACGTAAAATTAACAAATCAAAACGCCCCGATGATAAATACCATACCGGGATTGTTGTTTGGGACATAGAAGTCACCAATCAGCAGAATGAAGCCGTGGCGATTTATGATATTTTGACCTTAGTTGAACGTAAAACAAGTGGCAGCTAACAATAGCGAGTAAATATTGATGGCTCGCTACTAGACTCTCAACTCTATTTCGTTTGATGCGAAGACTGCTTAAAACGAGGACGCCCCGCTTGTATTTTCGCAAGCGGTACAACAAGGCGTAAACTGTCTTTACAACGGGTGACTAAGTTGATGTACTCTTGAGTACCGGCTTTTTTCCAATTAACTTCTTGTTCAGTTAACTGGCGGATAACTTTAGCCGGTGTACCAACGACCATTGAACGGGGTTCACAGCTAAAAGCAGATTTAACAAAAGCTGAAGCGGCAACAATAGACTCAGCACCAATTTTTGCATCGTCCATGACGACTGCGTTCATGCCAATTAACGCATTTTCGCCAATGTGACAGCCATGTAAAACGGCGCAATGACCAATATGACTAAAGGGCTCAAGGTGGCAATCTTTATTAGGGAAGCTATGTAAAACACAAGCGTCTTGCACATTTGAATTAGCACACACATGAATACGACCAAAATCACCACGCAACACAGAGCTTGGTCCAATGTAGCAATTGGCTTCAATGATAACATCGCCAATAATTTCAGCACTCGGATGAATGAAGCTGCTGGGGTCAATCACCGGAATAAAGTTGTCAAGGGCGTAGATAGGCATAAAAGCTCCAAAGTTAACAAGTAATAGTTAAATGAATAAAATAGGTGGCGGTTCAACTTTACAAGGTTAAGATGAATTGTAACAAAGATTATAAATGAGGTTAACCCCATGCACCATGAAAATAATGAGCGACTAACTTTTGAAACTATCAGCTTGGACAAAACTGAGGGTGTGGCAAAACTGACGTTGAACCGTCCAGACAAAATGAATAGCCTCAACGTACAAATGCATCAAGAAATTCGTGAGGCGCTAGACCATATTGCCAGTGATGGTATCACTCGCTGCTTACTACTAACAGGTAATGGTAAAGGATTTTGTGCTGGCCAAGACTTAAGTGATCGCACGGTTGCTGCTGATGATGCCCGACCAGACTTAGGTGTATCAGTAGAAAAAAATTACAACCCTCTTATTAGGCGACTAACTGGCTTAAATATGCCGGTAATTTGTGCTCTTAATGGTGTAGCCGCTGGTGCTGGTGCAAGTATTGCGATGGCTTGTGATATAGTGATTGCTGCCCGCTGTGCTTCCTTTATTTTATCCTTTGCTAAAGTGGGTTTAGTGCCTGACTCAGGTAGCTCTTGGCATTTAACCCGGGCACTAGGTTTACCTCGCGCTAAAGCTTTAGCACTTCTGGGGAATAAACTCAGTGCAGAAAAAGCTGAACAATGGGGGTTGATCTATCAGGTCGTTGATAATCAATTATTAGCCGAAGAGTCAATGGCCTTAGCCAATCATTTAGCGACTCAACCCACAGAGGCATTAAGCCATATTAAACGCTTATTGAATACCTCATTTGAACACAGTTTACACGATCAACTCGAATGTGAACGTCAAACCATGCAACATTTGGGTAAAAGTGATGACTATAAAGAAGGAGTTGCTGCTTTTATGGAAAAACGCCACGCCAAGTTTATTGGTCAATAACACCGCTAAAGATGGCTTTATTTTCCACGTTATGAGCGTCCATTTAGCCACACGTATCAGCCAACTTATCAGTAAACTGGCTAAACTAATTTGCTATACAAAGGTTTTAAAATGAAAGATGTCTATATTTGCGATGCCGTTCGCACCCCAATAGGTCGTTATGGTGGTTCACTTGCAACCGTTCGTGCCGATGATTTAGGCGCACTGCCGATGACAGCATTAATGGTGCGTAATCCACACGTAGATTGGAGCCAAGTTGACGAAGTCTATTATGGCTGTGCTAATCAATCAGGTGAAGATAATCGTAACGTTGCTCGCATGAGTGTATTACTCGCTGGCCTACCTCAAGTTATCCCTGCAGTCACTATTAATCGTTTATGTGGCTCAGGCATGGACGCTATCGGTATAGCCGCTCGCGCTATCGCTTGTGGCGCACAATCAATGGTAATAGCTGGCGGGGTTGAGGCAATGACCCGTGCACCTATGGTGATGGCTAAAGCAGAAACCGCCTTTTCTCGCCAGGCTCAACTATTTGATACGACTATGGGCTGGCGCTTCGTCAACAAAAAATTTAAAGCGGAATATGGGGTAGATGCCATGCCAGAAACTGGCGAGAACGTCGCCGAGCAATTCAATATTAGCCGTGAAGATCAAGACCTCTTCGCTTATCGCTCACAACAAAAACTTGCTAAAGCTCAAGAAAACCGGACATTTGACAAAGAAATAATCCCAGTTACCGTTAATGTCAGCCGCAAAGACACTCAAGTATTTACCAAAGATGAACATGGTAGAGCAAGTACCACCCTTAAGGGCTTGGCTGCATTAAAAACACCGTTCAGAGACGGCGGTACAGTAACCGCAGGCAATGCCTCTGGTATTAATGACGGTGCATGTGCATTATTAATAGCCTCAAAAGAAGCAGCAGATGCTCATGGTTTAACGCCAATTGCACGAGTAGTGGGTATGGCAACCGCCGGACTATCACCTCGAATTATGGGTGTAGGGCCCGTTAATGCCACTAACAAAGTGTTAGCACAAACAGGGTTAACGCTAGAGGAAATCGATGTTATTGAACTTAACGAAGCGTTTGCCGCACAAAGTTTAGCCGTACTACGTGAACTTGGCATTAGCGACGATGATGAACGAGTTAACCCAAACGGTGGCGCTATTGCTATGGGCCATCCACTAGGCATGAGTGGCGCCCGTTTAGTTACTACTGCTAGCTACCAATTACAACGTACTGGCGGCCGTTATGCGCTCTGTACTATGTGTATTGGTGTTGGTCAAGGCATTGCGATGATTATTGAACGCGCTTAATCTCTGTATAAAAATAAAAACCGCTACCACTAATAGCGGTTTTTACCCTCTACCATTAATGATCTGTCCGCACTTTTCTATAATTGATCGCGACATCTTGAAACATTTGGCGCTAGAATCAATCAAGCTTTCCCTGTAAACTTTATTTACTCTCTCTTTTGTTATCAGTTGCCCGATGCCAAGCAATTCAGTCAAGAAAAACATAGCCGTTACTCAACAAAAACACCCCGCAGGTAAAGTACATTGCAGTTTAGACTTGCAAACCTTTCTCCCTTACCGCATGTATTGCTTGGCAGCGCAAATGTCGCAGGCAGGTAATGATTTGCCTGAATTACTAAATGAGGTCGGTGTTAACATTGGCGAGCGCGAATGGCGTGTTATTTCTATATTAGGGGCTTATGGGGGCTTAACCAATGGCCATGTGGCAAATGCCTTAAAAAGCGATGCCGGTACCGTATCTCGGGCAGTAAAGGTATTAAAAACCTTAAATTTAGTTGATACCTTAAACTCTAAAAGAGATCGCCGTAAAGTTTTGATTTATCTTACGAAAACTGGTGCGCACTTGTATGATCAGATCACACCTAAACGCATTGAAACCGGAAAAATGATTGATGATTGCTTTACCCATGAAGAGTTATCTAGCCTGCATCACTTATTGAATAAACTGGATCGTCATTTACATCATATGGAAAATGAATTGGAAGATGAGTGGGAATAATGTCTTGGAGTTAAGAGTATCAGGTTACGAAAAATAAGGTCGGTCAAGCACAATAAATCAGTAGACTTTCAAGGGTAAAAATCAAATTAAAATATTGTGCGTATAGCTTTGATCTAGAGCTATACGATGAAATCAATCGAGAATGACGGTTTTAATTTAATGACCTCCTACTTGCCGTTATCAAGTAAGAGCCGTTGTCCAAAACAACTGAGCTATAATGCACATTCATACTAAGGGTTTAAGCTGAAGCATTACTATTGAGCGACCGTTTTCAGTTGGATTATCTATATAAAGAAATATGCCAGTGGCTGTGAATATTTGCTCGCCAACCATCTAGTAATGGTTACCTAACCTAACGTTTCTGTGCACCCGCCATATCAGAAAACACTTTGTTGATAGCAACCGATTGAGCTCAATATTGTCAACCTGGGTATTATGTCCCTCACCCATTGATTGCTTGGCTAGAGTTCAGCTAGTTTACTGACTCTGAAGGTCTAAAAGAAGCAAGGCGCAATAAAATATTGCACCTTTGATATAAACTACCTAATTTTATTTACTGCCCTAAATCTTCAGCATCATCACTAAACTTTTTATTTGAGGTTTAACATGAGCTTTTTGTGCTAAACATTGCTTTAACGAATCTTTCGCTTTAACGAAGTTTCTGTCAGCACCCACTAAGTTAGCTAATTTCGGTTTTAAAAAGCTATCTAAGCGTTCATTCTTAACTTCATTACATTCACCTAAGAATAAGTAAGGCGCATAGCTTTGATAGTTAGTCGGTAGCCCAGCAATTAAGGTATCAAAATTAGCAGTTAACCAAGGCCACATCACCTCATCTAACTCTTTCTTTGTTATTAAACCAAACATAAAGGATGTTTTTTCATTATCACGAACGTCTGTCGTTAAACTAAAGTCAATTAAGCTTTTACCAATTTTTGAATTTTCGGTTGCCGTTAATGCTTTAATTAAACGACCACGAATAGTACCGTCCGCAGAAGCTTTTAAAAGTACCATTAAAGCATCCACATATGGCTGCCCTAAAGATTGTACTGCGACTGACATCGCCGTTGTTCGTAAAGCAGGAATAATGGCATCATCATGGAATTTACCATCGTTTTCATAACCAATATATTTGATTGCCATCTCAGTTAGCTGCTTACGATAAACCTTATCCTCAGCAGTAAATGCCATAAAGCTGATTAAACGAGTTCTTAATTGGTTCGCATCTAACGGATTGGTTTTATCGAGTGCTGTATTATCTACAAAACCAATATTATCTGCATTTACACGATATAAATCACCCGCTAAGGTTCTTAATGTTGGTTTTTCATTTTCATCAGCATAACCAATTAAAGTACCTAAGGTGTCCATACCAGAGGTAATAACTTCCCAAGAATCAGCGTCAACTGTTGAAGGAATAACATCGACAACATTTTGAACCGTTAAATTGCCGCTTTTAAATGCAGACTTCATACTATCAATGACCGCATTGGCTTCTAATGGGCCAACTTTATGTAGGTTGGATAAAATAGCTTGCCAGCCAACAGAGTCGAAGTTGAAACGATAGTAACCGGCCGCCTTTGAATTTGGCATAACCCAAGCATTACAGCTTACGCCGTCTAACATTATTTTTTGGCTTGCCTTTGATACAACATTACATTGCTGTTTAATTTCACCATTAGCCTCATAGCTCATACAAACAGGTATGTTCCATAACGTATTTTCTGTAAATGTAGTACCAAGCGGGGTATATCTTTCTTGCTCTATGGTTAATACCGCTTTATCCTTGTCACATGACTGAGCAATATTTAAAATTGGCACTCCTGCTTGTTCAACAAAATCTCTAAACGATTTAACCACCGCATCAGCTTTTTTTGGCTCTAAAACACTAGCGATTGTTTCAAAAAAGTCTATCGCCGTAGTATTACCCCATTCGTACTTTCTCATGTACTTTTGTACACCTTCACGGAATTTTTCTTTGCCCATGAAGTTCTCGATCATGAATAAAACACCTGATCCCTTCTGATAAGTAATGCCATCAAATGCAGTAATAATGTCACTGTTACTTTTAATTGGGTTCCGAACCTTACGGGCAGAAGGAATGGAATCTGAATTCATCGCACTTTTTGAGCTACGAATTTGTTGTCTTTGCCATTGTTGCCCCGGAAACTGACGCTCTAATGCAGTAGCAGCCATCCAAGTGGCAAAAGCTTCATTTAACCAAATGTCATTCCACCAAACCGGTGTGACTAAATTACCAAACCATTGATGTGCTAACTCATGTGCTTGAACTGAAATAGAACTACGTTTTTGGCCAATAGAGGATTTTTCATCTAACAGTAATAATTGTTCACGGTAAGTAATGGCACCGGCATTTTCCATTGCGCCTGCAGCGAAGTCAGGTACCGCTAAGACGTCTAACTTACGGTAGGGATATGGATATTGGAAGTAATCTTCTAAAGCTTCAGTCACAATTTGTGTTTGAGATAGAGCATAAGCTAATTGCTTACCTTTACCTTTTGCCGCAATACCACGAAGTGGCACGGCATAATCACGAACACTAGTTGCTGGCATATCAGGCATTACGACGACATCAAAGTCACCGACAAAAAATGCCACTAAGTAAGTGGGTAATTTTTTACTGGTTTCAAAGGATACCGTTTTCCAGCCATCCGCCATTTTTGTTGTTTTAGCTTCTGGTGAGTTAGCAATAGCCACTAATCTTTCAGGGATAATGATATCCATATCATAAGTCGTTTTAAAGCGAGGTTCATCAAATGAAGGGAAAGCTAAACGTGCAGAAATAGACTCCATTTGAGTGAAAGCATAATATTGACCACCATCTTTAACGCGATGTAAACCTTCAAGATTTTCATTGAATGGTGCGTTATAATCAAAAGTGATGGTATATGCACCAGCTGTTAATTCAATATTAGCGGTAACTTTCATCACCCCTTCAACACTGGTGTTTTTAGCTATAGCCTGAATAATTTTGCCATGGATATTTTTCAAAAAAACTGATTTAATGGTCAATGATTGACCATTAATATAAAAGTAGTTGGTCGCGTTTTTAATGTTGAGATCTATGCTTGTTTGACCAGAGAACCTTTCTTGCTCAGGATCTATTTTTAACGTTAATTGATAATGTGTTGGTTCAACATTATCAGGTAATTGGCCAGTAGGTACTTGCTCAGAGGCAATGACCTTAGCCGTTAGCAAGGCAAAGCTAAGTAACAAAAAAGCACTAAGCCTTTTACTGATTTTTTTTCGTAACATGTTAGTTTCCCTTCTATAATAGTGTTTACATAATAGTTATTAAATATAAATTAAGTGGAAAATGAATTGGGTTATTTTATTTACATTTAAAATATACTTTATTCACATTTTAAATTGTGCGCAACACTCTACTTAATAAAGAGCAAAAAATCTTTAAAATTCAACTTATGTTACAATTTTTTATAAATGATAACGCAAAGAAAGGCATACGGAGGAGCAGTTGATACACAGTGAATAAATACCACGTTTATTCGACTGACTAAATGCATTTTATGAACATAACATTTAGTCAGTAGTAACCAATAATGATTTATATGGCCTAATCTGGCGACTGATTAACTATAGGCTCCCTCACAGCCAAAATTAAAACAGCATAAAAATGAGTTACCAACTAGAAAGTGCAGGCAAACTGAATCGTTTACCTTGGTAACTTAATATCACTTTTTGTGGCAATATTTTATTTAAAAATAAGTTTTCCGCAATTTTATCACCCTCATAACGATCTCTGCCATTGACCTTCACCCAACCTTCACCATCACTGGCGTAAATATGTAGATCAAATTCAAGGCTAGGTACTGCTTTTTGAACCCATGCTGGCATGTCAGTTAATACGGGCACTGTGTTGGTGTCATTTTGAGCAGTTAATCGCTGTTGGTCGGTTTTTTCTGATGATGTTTGATCAATAGCCGATTGAAAACGGGCAAGAAATTCATTGGAAATACCGTCAACGGCATTGACTTGAAAAAGAGTATCAGTGGCTGTGTCTACTGCCTTTTTAGTTATGACGGTCTGCTCAGTTTCAATCAAATTTTCATTTTTTTTAGCGCTGGGTGAGTTTTTTTGTAGTTCGGAGGGTTGACTGTCGTCAGCGGGTGCAGAAGTAGGTTGAATGTTAAGTGCCTCTGTTGTTAAGGCTACCGCAGGTTGATTACTTGCTAATGGAGAGCTAGCTATTGAGGACTTATTTTCTAATGGATCGAATGGCGCCGTTAAACTTTTGCCTAACCACAAGCCTAGAACTAAAACACCTGCCAAGCCAACTGTTATCGCACTCAATTTTATCGACGGTTTTTGCCACCAAAGCCCTTGTTGATATTCATCCCCTAAGGCCTCACTTGATGCTTTTAACACACATTTTTTATTCACTACCGCATCGTTAGTATTGTAGGCATTCATCAAGGCTCGATGACAAAGCAAGTTAATTAATCTTGGTATACCTTGTGAAAGCTGATGAATAGCCTTTATCGCTCCTTGATTAAATATTGGTCGGTGACACTCGGCGACTGACAAGCGATGTTTAACGTACTTTACAACCTCTTGTTTATTCAGTGGCAATAAATGATATCGAGCAGTAATACGCTGAGCTAATTGTCGTAAGTCTCGTCGTTTTAGTAACTGTTGCAGTTCAGGTTGGCCAATCAGGATAACTTGTAATAGTTTTTTTGTATTAGTTTCTAAATTGGTTAACAAACGCAGTTGCTCTAACACTTCAGGTTGTAAATGTTGGGCTTCATCAATTATAAGCAAAGTATTGATATCATTTTTATGATTTTTTAATAACTTTTCTTGGATCTTATCGGTAAGTGTTTTTAATGTCGCCCCCGTTTTCCGGTATTTAATCTTGAGTTCATCGCAAATCGTTGCTAATAACTCTTGGCTTGAAAGTGTCGGATTTAAAATAAATGCACTTTGCATATTCTCTGGAAGCTGTTCCATCAGACAACGGCTAAGGGTCGTTTTGCCGGTACCCACTTCTCCTGTTAATAAGACAAAGCCACCGGTATCACCTAAACCATAAGTTAAGTGTGATAACGCCTCACGGTGACGGTCGCTCATAAACAAATAACGCGGGTTAGGCGCTATAGAAAATGGCACTTCATTTAGACCAAAAAAAGCTGTATACATATAATTTAACAACAAAGAGTTAAGTAGCTAAAACGACTCATTGAAATTACCGACTTGTTGGCACTATGTCAAAGAGCTTAACCAATTATTATGATAAACTTAAGCCATCATTTAATTTTCATCATGGCTTTCTTGTGTCAACACAGTGCAATAATCAAAATAACATGGCAAGTAACAGTCAAAACAGCGTACCTACACTCAATAGTTTTCTTGTTGGTGGTGCTGTTCGCGATAAGCTATTAAATAGAGCCGTTAAAGACCGCGATTATTTAGTAGTTGGCACATCCGTTGAGCAAATGTTATCCCTAGGTTTTACCCAAGTTGGCAAAGACTTTCCGGTATTTCTTCACCCCATCACTAAAGAAGAATATGCCTTAGCCAGAACGGAACGAAAACAAGGTACAGGTTATACCGGTTTTGTTTGTTACGCAGAGCCCGATGTCACTATTGAAGAAGATTTATTGCGCCGAGACCTCACCGTTAATGCGATGGCCATGAATAATGATGGTACGATCATTGATCCCTATAATGGCCAACAAGATTTAAAAGATCGCGTTTTACGCCATGTCAGTAATGCCTTTGTTGAAGACCCACTGCGTGTATTAAGGGTTGCTCGCTTTGCCGCTCGCTATCATGATTATGGTTTTAGCGTTGCCGATGAAACACTGACCTTAATGTCTCGCATTAGCCTAAGTGGAGAACTCTCCTCACTCAGTGCCGAACGTATATGGCAAGAAATGCAGCTAAGCTTGGCAGAAGATCATCCTGAAATTTTTTTTGAAGTGCTACTCCGCTGTCAAGCACTAAAAGCAATCTGGCCAGAATTAGAGGCCCTTTGGGGGATACCTAACCCTGCACAGTGGCATCCGGAAATTTGTAGTGGTGTTCATACCATGATGGTACTCAAGCAAGCGGTGATGTTAACAAACAAGAGTAACGAGCCTCCGGCAACAAGAACAGTTATTCGTTTTGCGGCACTTTGTCATGATTTGGGTAAAGGGCTTACTCAGTCTACAAAATGGCCAAGCCATCATGGCCATGAAAAGGCAGGGCTACCGCTAGTTGAAAAAATAGCCTCGGAGCTTAAAATACCTAATCAATATAAACAACTGGCTCTAAAGGTATGTGAGCATCATTTACATTGTCATAAAGCTTTTCAATTAAAGGCGAGCACCTTATTAAACTTATTTAACCAGATAGACGTGTGGCGAAAGCCAGAAGAATTTGAACCATTTATCATTGCATGTAAAGCGGATTTTCTTGGTCGATTAGGCTTTGAAAACCGGCCTTACCCTCAAGAGCAGTATTTAAAAGATGCCTTAGCTGCAGCGAGTAAGGTCAATGCTAAAGGCTTTGTTGAGCAAGGATTAAAAGGGCTCGACATAAAAGAGGCGATAGCAGAAGCGCGGCTTAAGGCTATACAGGCCGTTAAAAATCAGTATGAAGGTCAGAGTTAAATCACCTTGTGTTCACTTGTTAGCTATTACTCTATTGTCTTTAAGTAGGCTTGATAAGGTCGCCATGCTTGAGTTTGATTGAGTTTAATGCCCGATCTTAATTGAATATCACTGAGCGTACTTATATGACGATTTTTATTAGAAAACGCTAAACATTCACTCTGATACTGCAAACCACAAAAAGCTAACACTTGGGTTAATTCATCCTCAGGATTGACCACTAAATTCGAATATTCGATGGTATGAATAAAGTCAGGAATTAAGCTATACCAGTGATTCATCACACCTTGATAACACTCGTTATATTGAGCAATTTCAGTTAAAGAGCAAAAATAAGGCTCAGGCGCTGCAAAATTATTTTGATAAATGGACCAACTGACATCCATCACATTTCGTTTAATATGTATGATTTTAGCCTGCGGCAATAACATCTTAATTAAGCCTATTGATTGATAATTAGCCGGCATTTTATCAATAATATATTTGGCTTTAGGCGCAATACTTTGTATGCCTTTTAGATAATGTGCTCCTAGTTTTTTGCAATCGTGTTGAGATAATAAACGCGCTCCCTCAGGGAAATGCTTGCCTGTTAGCTGCCATATACCTTGAGCGATATCACCCGCTAAAAAAGGCAACTCGCCACCACTGCTAATGTCTTGATGCCCGATCAGCATTTGTTCTAACAAGGTAGAGCCTGAACGTGGTTGGCCAACGATAAATATAGGGATTAGAGTCTCTGCGTTTATCGGTGATTGATCACGTCTAATTATCGACTCATCAAAAGAGCTGATAATACTTGAGAAAAAAGGTTTCATCTCCTCGACACTAAAGTCGATGGTCGAAGACTGTAATTCATTGGCTTTTTGCAAATGATCAAATGCTTGAACATAGTCTTTACTTTGGTGATGCAGTGTAAAAAATGCGTAATGCAACGACATTTGTTGATGCCAAGATAAAGGCTCTTTTAGTGAGGTTAATTTTCTCAGCATTAGCTGCGACAGCTCACTCGCAAGTGTCAGTCGATTTAGCCGAGTCAGTAAACAAAAGGCCTGAACATGCGCTGCATTGATAGCCAAAATATCGGTAAGATAACTTTCGGCTTTATTCGTCTCTCCTGCTTCACCATAAAAAATAGCTAATGCCAGCAAACTTGGCAGGTTTTTTTTATTAAGCCGGTAGGCATTAACCAACGCTTGCTCCGCTTCGTCAAAGCGCGTTAGTTTTTGGCAAGCTTGAGCTAAAGAGAGCCAAAGCTCTGGCTCTTGAGTATACAAAGAAGTACTTTTTTTAAACACCTCATAAGCGACTTGATAACCATCAAGAGCTAAAGCCACCTTGCCCAGTCCCCAAAGTGCATTGATATCTTGAGGGTTAACTTGTAACAATTGACGATATAAGACTTCTGCCTGTTTAAAGTTACCTTGTTGATACATTTGATTAGCTTGAAGTATAATAGTCATGATTAATAAATTTACTGTTGATTAAAATAGTGTTTATTTAAGCACTGGTTATTAAAATACGGCTTAATTAAATTCTGGAGTAAAAAAAACCCCAGCGAAGCTGAGGTTTTTAGTGTATCAAATATCTTCTACATTAAACGATATTAGAAGTTATAAGTTGCTTTTACGTAGTAGAAACCACCATTAAAGCCAAATGGAGAGGTTTCATAATATTGACCACCCCAGTTGTTATTTGGGATACCTTGGTCAGCAGGAATGTTAATCTTGGTTGCTTCTTGGTCAAGTAAGTTTTGCGCACCAAGTGATACAGTGAATGAATCATTGATGAAGTAGCTTACTTCAGCATCAAGTGTGACTGCTGCATCGCCAGTATTAACGGTTGCATCATAATCAACGTGAACACCTTGGTATTCGCCATAGTAGTTAGCACGAAGTAAGAAGCTCATTGCATCGTAGCTTTGCGCCCAAGTCATAGTTGCACGGTGATTGGGTAAATCGTTTTCTAAACGAGATACTTTAAAGTCACCTGTGATGGCTGAGAACTTGTCAACTTCAGTTTTGTTGTAGTTATACGCTAAACTAAAGGCGGCATCGCCATTAAACAAGTCAGTCGAGTAGTTACCAATAACATCAACACCTGTTGTTGTGGTGTCAAAATCATTAGTAAAGAAGCTCGCTTGTGAGATTGAGTCAACATTGGCTACACCAGCGGCTTTTAAGGCAACTTTATCTGCATCTGTTAACGTTTTCTTCTCTGATTGAGAAATACGGTCTGTCACTTCTATGTTATAAGCATCAATGGTTACAAATATATCACCGATATTCCAAACAGCACCTAAGGTATAACTTTGTGAACTCTCTGGTGATAATTCGGTTGCGCCAAGCTGTATAGCAATAGGGTTAGTTGGTGGCAATAATGCTGAGTCAACTAATACACCGCTAGATAATGACGTTTGTACGTTAGCGTAGTTCGCTTGACCAACGGTTGGTGCACGGAAACCTGTGCTAATTGAACCACGTAATGAGAAATCATCAGTAACTTTATATTGGCCAGTAAGCTTGTAGTTAGTATCATTACCAAAGGTACTATAGTCTTCGAAACGAACAGCCGTACCTATCAATAAATCTTGGGTAACTTGTGCTTCGACATCAACATAAACTGCTGAGTTTTGACGAGAAAAAACACCAGCCGCTAGTGGTTTAAAACCAGGGAAACCATTTGAACCAATACCAAAACCTTGGTCAGTGAATGGACCTGCAGTAAACGAGGCAACATCGCCCGCCGTTACTTCAAACGACTCGGTATGCCATTCATAACCACCGGCAACCATTAATGAGTCAAACATCTCAACGTCGATGTCTTTATTGAAATCCATGTTAAAGGTTTTTTCTAATTGGGTGTGTTTACCTGGTTCAAAATCACGTGGAGTGTCAGCGCCTAATGAAGCATTTAAGGTGTTATAAATGACATAACTAGAGGTGTTACGACCTACAGAGCCACTAAAGTCATACATAACGCCGTTATCAAATTCACCTTTGGTACCGACAGTAAGTGAAGTATCAACGATATTACCACCAAAATTAGGGGTGAAACCGCCTGGTATCATTTCGTTGAACGAGAAGCAGTTATCGTTATTAGCAACTTCTGCGATGTAATCTGCTTGTCCTAAGACGTTACCACTAGTAACAGGAACATCGACACACGTTCTCTCAGCACCTTCAGACTGCGCAATATCGGCAATTAGTATAGAATCACCACCATCGCCTGAATATACACCACCACGAGTATGCGGGTTACGGAAGTAGAAACCACCGCGCACATCACGCTCAGAGAAGTTACCAAACATGTAAGCTTCGTTATCATCGCCTAAGTCTAAACCTAAGTTAGCAAAAATAGTAATATCATCACTCACTTCTGGAGAGCCCCAGATTTGCGCCAAGTCTGACACAGCAGTGTTACCGGCAGCAATTAGGCCAGCAGCATCTGGACGTTGGACACTGCGGCTAGTTGCATCAGCGTTTTTATATTGGAAACTAAGGTTAACAAAACCGTCTTTAGTTAACGGCATACCAACGTTACCTGACACTTCCATGGTATCGCCGTCACCTTCGTAATAAGAACCGTAACGAGCCGTTAAAGAGCCACCGTCAGCATCGTCTTTTAAAACAAAGTTCATTACACCGGCAATAGCATCAGAGCCATATTGTGCAGCAGCACCATCACGAAGTACTTCGACTTGTTTTAACGCAGAGCTGGGGATAACTGAAATATCAGGTCCTTGAGCGCCATCGTTAATACCACCACCTAGTAAAGCAATAACAGAGGCACGATGACGACGCTTGCCGTTCACTAAAATCAAGGTACTGTCTGATGATAAACCACGTAAGTTAGCAGGTTTAACTAAACTTGCGGCATCAGAGATAGGGTTAGTGTGTACGTTTAACGATGGCACACTGCCTTTTAATAATTCAAGCATGTCGGTGTTGCCGCCGCGTGACAACTCTTCACCACCAATTAAATCAATTGGTACTGGTGAGTCATTTACTGAACGTGGTGCACCACGTGAACCAACAACAACAATTTTTTCGATATTCTTGTCTGCTTTAACGGCATCGCCTTCAGCAGCATAAACAGATACGGTACCAAGTGCCATGCTTACAGCAAGTGCTAAGGTTCCTGTACGGAATGTATTTGACATGTTATTTCCTTCCCAATGTTTTTGACTAGTTTTTTATAATTATCTATTTTTTATTCAATTTGTTACTTTATCGCTTAGTCGTTTTATTTTAGTGTGAAATAACAACTAAAAACAACTCAGCGAATTCTTTATAGAACAGCTAATTTTTCATTACAAGGGGGGGCTAGTTAATTTTTGACAAGTATTTATGTTTTTTAAGTAAAAAAATACTGACTACGAAGGTTTGCTGAACAGTATATCAACAACACCAAGAGAGCTAAGTCTCTATATGCTTAGACTTTAGCTGAAACTCAAAAAGTAATGTGCGAATAGATTCGTAATAAGGAATTAAAAATCGGCTAGAAATGTAATGATAAATAAGTTCAAAAAAAATTTACTTTTTTTTCGGGAAGGCTAACCAAAAACAACAAAACCCGAAAAAAATACCTAACATTAACACTTAAATAACAGTGCATACAATATAAAAATGGTGATTTATCTACTATTTAGGGTCAAAAAAGCGATTAATATAGCTCAACCAAACAAAATTAATGAATATTTATTCTTATAAGGTGAATTTTTACCCTTGTGATGTGGCGTTATTGATAGGTCAACACATACTTACCTTAATGATGAACGTATGCCGGTAAAATTTTATATAGCACCCATCATTTATTGCAAGCAATATTATAAAGGTAGTCTCTTCACTTATTTGAAAGGTATTTTTACCTCCTTTATTATTTTATACCGCATTACTAATACAGCATTAATATAAATAAAGAAGTGATAAAAAAATGGTTTATATAAAAGTTACCTAGCAAATGCTAACGTTACTTGACTCACGCAGCTTACAAAGCTGACTAATTACACTGCTAACAGAATAAAGCAATACACTGGTATATATGCAAGATGAACGACATAAATAACAATGGTGATTGCCGTCCTATTGGCATCTTTGACTCTGGTGTGGGGGGGTTATCTATTGCCAAAGCTATCGCCAACAAACTTCCTAATGAAAACCTTATTTATGTTGCTGATACTCTGCACAGCCCTTATGGTAATAAGTCGATAGATTTTATTCAATCTAGGGTTAATGACATCAGTATGCTTTTATTTGCACAGTCAGCAAAAGCCTTAGTGGTTGCTTGTAATACAGCAACTGTAAACGCCATAGATCAATTAAGAAAGAGCATTAATATTCCTATTATTGGAGTAGAGCCTGCAATAAAACCAGCAGCCAAACAAAGTATCACAAAAAATATTGGTATTTTGGTTACACAAGCAACTGCTGAAAACTATCGATTTCAACGTCTTGTAGAACTACATAAAAATGATGTTCAAGTGCATATACAGGCGTGTCCTGGTTTAGTCGAGTTGATCGAAAAAAATAAATTACACACGCAAGAGTGTGAGCTGCTTTTAACACAATTTTTGACCACTTTACTCAGCAAAAACGTTGATACTTTAGTCTTAGGCTGTACTCATTACCCTTTTTTAATTGAAAAAATACAAGGTATTGTTGGGACTACAGTCACTATTGTGGAAACGGCTATTCCCGTTACTTTGCAACTACAACGAACACTGACAGAGCAAAACAGCCTTAATTTGAGTCAAACACCCGGAGATTATTGTTTTTTAAGTTCACAAGTCAATCCGCAACAACAGCAACTTTTCAGTGATTTATGGTTACAGCCACTAAAACTTAAATCCTTAGTAAACCTTGAGTGAATTTTTTAGAACTCCCTGTACAACATCCTTAATATTAATCGGTTATATCAAGAAATGATTTTTTACTAAGTTTGATATTACTCAAATCAAACACCACAATTTAAGACGTTTAGACATCTAGGCGTAAATAAAGCTAGAAAGAACAGATTTAACAGCGTACAATTGCCTCATATTTTTACTATTGTTGATGGTTAACTGTTTGATTAAACAGTTTAATTCAAACTAAATTTTGTTATTAAATAGAAATGAGATCGTATGTCTAGACACTTCTTTACTTCAGAATCAGTTTCTGAAGGCCACCCAGATAAAATTGCCGATCAAATTTCTGATGCGGTCCTCGATGCTATTATTGCCCAAGACAAACATGCTCGTGTTGCTTGTGAAACGATGATAAAAACAGGTGTAGCAATCATCTCTGGTGAAGTATCAACAACAGCATGGGTCGATTTAGAAAAAATTACCCGTAATGTTATCAGTAATATTGGCTATACCTCCTCTGATGTCGGCTTTGATGGTGAAACTTGTGGCATCATGAATTTAATTGGTCAACAATCACCTGAAATCGCCCAAGGTGTTGACAGAGTTAAGCCCGAAGATCAAGGTGCAGGTGATCAAGGTTTAATGTTTGGTTATGCCACCAATGAAACTGAAACCTTAATGCCTGCACCACTTTTTTATTCTCATCGCCTAGTAGAGCGTCAAGCTGAAGCGCGTAAATCAGGTATATTGCCTTGGTTACGTCCTGATGCTAAATCACAAGTGACCTTCATTTATGAAGATAACAAACCAGTCGCTATTGATACCGTTGTATTATCTACTCAGCATAACCCTGAGATCAAACAAAAAGACTTGGTTGATGCGGTAATGGAAAACATTATTAGGCATGTGCTACCGGCTCATTTATTAACGAGTGAGACCAAATATCACATCAACCCAACGGGGCGTTTTGTTATTGGCGGCCCTGTTGGAGATTGTGGTTTAACTGGTCGTAAAATTATTGTTGATACCTATGGCGGCATGGCGCGTCACGGGGGAGGGGCTTTTTCTGGTAAAGATCCATCAAAAGTAGACCGCAGTGCCGCTTATGCGGGTCGTTATGTCGCAAAAAATATTGTTGCTGCGGGCCTTGCCGACCGCTGTGAAATCCAAATATCTTACGCCATCGGTGTTGCAGAGCCAACATCAATATCTATCGATACCTTTGGAACCGGTAAAATTGAAGAAGATAAACTGGTTGATTTAGTGCGTGAGCATTTTGATCTCCGTCCCTATGGCATAACGAAAATGTTAGACCTACTTCACCCTATGTATCAACAAACCGCGGCTTACGGGCACTTTGGTCGGGAACCTTTTGAAATGACTGTAGGTGATGATACCTTTACGGCTTTTAGTTGGGAAAAAACCGACAAAGCCGAAGACTTGCGTCAGGCCGCTGGTTTGTAATGGTATAAGCGAATAAATCACTTTAAAAACCTCCTGTCGGAGGTTTTTTATCCTTAAAATAAACCCTTTCTTGTATTGAAATTTGATCAATCACCCCTATCTTGTATTGATAGAGATAAAAATAAAATCATCATCAGGTAGCTCAATGTCCAATCCTAGAATTTATCAACATACCGATTTTTCAATTGGACAAACTTATGGTTTAAGTGACGATGCCTTTGGTCATACGGTAAGGGTTCTCCGTCTTAAAGAAGGCGATGCCATAACAGTGTTTAATGGTTTTATGAACGATGGAAACTATGGCGAGTATCAAGGGGTGTTAGTTAATATCAGTAAAAAACATGCTGAGGTTTTAATTAATCACTATCGAATAGTAAAGGCTGAGTCTCCGCTTAATCTTCACCTTGGCCAAGGCATCTCTCGTGGCGACCGTATGGACTTTACCTTGCAAAAATCTGTTGAATTAGGCGTGAATACTATTACCCCTCTCTTCACTGAACGTTGCGGAGTCAAACTAAATAATGACCGCTTGATAAAAAAACACGATCAATGGCAAAAAATAGTCATTAGTGCTTGTGAGCAAAGTGGTCGGTGTACTGTCCCTACTGTCAATCCTCCCATCAGTTTACAAGACTGGTTAGCTCAGCCAACCAAGGCCTTAAAAATTAACCTGCATCCAAAAGCTAATCACTCCATTATGAATTTGCCGGTCTCGGAAAATAATCAACAACAAATTAACGTTCGCTTATTAATTGGTCCTGAAGGTGGCTTGTCTGACCAAGAAATTAAACAAGCTAACGATGCCGCTTGTATTGATGTATTGTTAGGGCCACGAATATTACGCACAGAAACTGCAGCATTAACAGCAATAACAGCATTACAGTGCAGATTTGGTGATTTGACCTAATCTTTATCACTTTTAAAATAAATCACATTAGAAATTGTTAAATAACAGGACAAAAGATGACAGCTAAAACAATAAAACTTGGCATAGTAATGGATCCCATTAAAGACGTTAATGTTAAAAAAGATTCGTCAATGGCGATGTTATTTGAAGCACAAAAACGCGGCTACGAACTTTATTATATGGAAATGGGTGATTTATATCTTGAGCAAGGTGTTTGCCGTGCAACTACGCACAAAATAAAAGTTTTTGATGATACAAATTACTGGTATGAGCTTGACGAGGTCCAAGAGATCAACGTGAGTGATTTAGATGTAGTATTAATGCGAAAAGATCCTCCCTTTGATACTGAATTTATTTATGCAACCTACATGCTTGAGCGTGCTGAACTTGAAGGCACATTAATCGTCAATAAACCACAAAGTCTTAGAGACTGTAATGAAAAATTATTTACCGCGTGGTTTGCTGATTTAACACCAAAAACGCTAGTAACACGAAGCAGCAAGCGGATTCGAGATTTTCATGCGCAAGAAAAAGACATTATTATCAAACCACTTGATGGCATGGGTGGAGCTTCTATCTTTAGAATAGGACCAAAGGATGACAATATTGGCGTGATCATTGAAACCTTAACAGAGCATGGTAGTCAATACGCCATGGTACAAGAATACCTACCTAAGATTGTAGACGGCGACAAACGTATTCTCATCGTTAATGGAGAGCCTATGCCATACTGCTTAGCTCGCATTCCGGCTAAAGGTGAAACTCGTGGTAATTTAGCGGCAGGTGGCCGTGGAGCGGCACAACCACTGAGCGCCAGTGATAAGTTTATCGCTGAAAAAATAGCCCCTGAGCTTAAAAAACGTGGCTTATTTTTTGTCGGTTTAGATGTGATTGGTGATAAGGTTACAGAAATAAATGTGACTAGCCCAACATGTATTCGTGAAATAGAAGCCGCCTATCCAATTAATATCAGCGGTAAATTAATGGATGCCATTGAAGCAAACATTCGATAGTTATTATACTCGTATTACTTACTAATATTAGCCCGATTATCTAAAAGGAATCAATATGAATAGTTTAGAAAATCAATTGCTTATTGCTATGCCCACCTTAGCTGATTCTTACTTTAATAAAACGGTAACTTATATTTGTGAACACAATGATGAAGGGGCAATGGGGGTAATTATTAATTTACCCGTTAACCTCAGCCTCAATGAACTATTGACTCAACTCGAAGAAGAAAAAGACAAGGGTCATGCAGAGGAGTCAAATATCTATACCGATAAACTAGAGCAACCTGTTCTCTCAGGTGGACCTTTAGCTCGTGAAAGAGGATTTGTTTTACACAGCCCTCAAAGCGGCTGGAGTAGTTCATTGTCTTTAAGTGATGATATTATGATTACCACTTCAAAAGATATCTTACTCTCCTTAGGCACTAAAGAAGCACCTGAGTGCTACATTGTCACTCTCGGTTATGCTGGCTGGGGACCCGGTCAACTTGAAGAAGAGTTAATATCAAATTCTTGGCTAACCACAGCCGCTGATGCTGATATTTTATTTAATACCCCTTTAGAGCAACGGTGGAAGAAAGCAACCGAGAAACTCGGTATAGATATCGCGCATTTGTCCTCAGATGTTGGACATGCCTAACAGCAACTAATCATTATGCTTTTTTAATGCATATAAAATAGGAAATACTTTGTCACAACTCATTGGTCAACGTACCGTTATAGGCTTCGATTTTGGTAAAAAATATATTGGTGTTGCGGTTGGTCAAGAAATCACAGGCAGTGCTTCGCCATTAGGTTCGATTAAAGCGAAAGATGGTATACCTAATTGGGACGCTCTCGGTGATTATTTAACACAGTGGCAACCTGATATTATTATTGTTGGCTTACCACTTAATATGGATGGTAGTGAACAACAACTTACCCATGACGCCAAAAAATTTGGAAAGCGTATAGCAGGGCGTTATGGACTCACCGTAGAATTCCAAGACGAACGTTTAACCACTGTCGATGCTAAAGAAAGACTTTTTGCTCAAGGTGGCTACCGTAATTTAAAAAAAGACAATATTGATGCTGAGTCTGCAGCGCTAATTATTGAAAGCTTTTTTGAAGCCAGATATAATTAACGTATTTAACATACCTGATGAATATTCAAGTTCAACACGCCCTAACCATTATCAGCCCTTTGGTATTAGTGGCATTACTAGGGTTTATTTGCACTAAAAGCAAGTGGCTGAAACGATCGCAACTCGACGCGCTCAGCCAATTTACTTTTTATATATCCATACCTGCTTTTTTGTTTGTTCAAATGTCCAACGCCGACTTATCAAAGCATGTCAGTTTTTCTTTATTAGCTGCATTTTATTTGCCTGTGCTACTTAGCTATGCCATTGCATGGTTGGCCAATTATTTTTTTCATACTCAGTTGAACAAACAATATTCCGCATCTGCAGTTTATGCGCTTAGTGTTAGTTATTCGAATACTATCATAGTCGGTTTACCTATTTTACTTGCCGCATTTGGCGAGCAAGTTGTTGGTATAGTATTTCTGATTGTCACTTTTCATAGCGCAATATTATTTTCTTTGACGAGCGCACTTTCTTTTCATCAACAAGGTCCTCATTGGCAAAAATTTAGAGGACAACGCTTTATCAAGCAAACCTTTAATAATCCGGTCATTGTCAGTATTTTATTAGGGTTAGTGTTTAATTTATTAGCAGTAGACTTTCCTCCGATGATCACTAGTACCTTAACGCTGCTAGGTCACCCTGCAATCCCGCTGGCTTTATTTATTCTTGGTGCCTCTATGACTTTTTATCAGGTAAGAAAGGAAATAAAATTTATTACTTTAGCGACTCTTTTAAAGTTATTGCTATTGCCAAGTTTGGTTTTTGTTGGCGCTCATTATATTTTTGCCCTGGAGTCAATGGTGACAACCGTATTGGTCATATTAAGTGCATCTCCAACAGGAGTTAACGCCTACTTAATAGCAAAAAGCCAAGGATATCACCAAGAAACAGTTGCAGGCACTGTCGTAGTCTCAACCTTAGTGTCTATTGTCACTTTGCCTTTTTGGCTTTGGTTTTTAAGTTAGCGCGATGGCTACTAAACTAAAAATATAAAAGCGCTACATGTCATCATCAGACTCTAACCCTTCAATAGTAATGCCGCTTAAGGCACTAATGTCACTCTGATCGTTTGAACGTAGCTTGATCATCAAACGTAAATCATTGGGTGAGTCGGCATGATGTATTGCATCAGTATAAGTTATCAACCCTTCATTATATAAGTTAAATAATGCCTGATCGAAAGTTTGCATTCCTAGCTCTTTCGATTTATTCATCGCCTCTTTAATTTCTGCTATGTCGCCTCTCTTAATCAGTTCAGCGACATAAGGTGAATTAAGCAAAATTTCGATAGCAGCGATACGACTTTGACCATCTTTTGCTGGAATTAATTGCTGAGCAATAATGCCACGTAAGTTCAAGGATAAATCAAATAACAATTTATCATGTTGTTCGGCTGGTACTAAATGCATAATACGGTCGATTGCTTGGTTGGCATTGTTAGCATGCAATGTGGCGATACATAAGTGCCCTGTTTCAGCAAACGATAGTGCATATTCCATAGTTTCTTGGCTACGAATTTCACCAATAAGAATAACATCGGGAGCTTGCCGTAAAGAACTTTTTAAGGCGGCATCAAAGGAGTCAGTATCTAGACCTACTTCACGTTGCGTGATCATAGATTTACCATGTTCATGAATAAATTCAATAGGGTCTTCAATGGTTAAAATATGGCCGTATGCATTTTTATTACGATAGCCGATTAATGACGCCATTGATGTTGATTTACCGCTACCGGTACCACCAACAAAAAGGACTAAACCACGTTTTGACATGACAATATCTTTTAAAACTGGTGGTAAACCTAGTTGATCTACGTCTGGAATTTCGGTAACAATACGCCTTAAGACCATGCCCGCCATATCACGTTGCCAAAAAGCTGAGATACGAAAACGGCCAATATCATCAACATAAATGGCATAGTTACATTCTTTTTTTTCATCAAACACTCGGCGTTGCTTATTATTCATAGATAAATGAACAAGCGCTAGCGACTGCTCAGGTGTTAAAACATCCGTATCAATGGGGTGTAATTCACCATTTATTTTGGCACTCACCGGTAATTTTGCCGTGACAAACATATCCGAAGCGCCAGCTTTTACCATTTTTTTTAATAGATCATTGAATTCCATTACTTTACTCCAACTAAAACCCTGAAAATTGATTTTTATCTGTGGCTTTTTCTATTGCAGCTTGTTTGGAAATTATGCCGCTATTCACCAGGTTTTGTAAGGATTGATCCATAGTCTGCATACCATGCCGCATACCTGTCTGAATAGCAGAATACATTTGTGCAATTTTATCTTCGCGGATAAGGTTACGAATGGCAGGAACAGCAATCATAATTTCGTGCGCGGCTACTCGGCCACCGCCCACCTTTTTAATTAGTGCTTGAGAAATTACCGCCCGTAGCGATTCAGATAACATTGAGCGTACCATCGACTTTTCTTCCCCTGGGAAGACATCAATAATACGGTCAATGGTTTTAGGTGCAGAAGTCGTATGTAAGGTACCAAATACTAAGTGACCGGTTTCGGCGGCGGTCATTGCCAGGCGAATAGTTTCTAAATCACGCATTTCACCCACAAGAATAACATCAGGGTCTTCACGGAGTGCTGAACGTAAAGCCGCTTCAAAACTTAACGTGTCACGGTGAACCTCGCGCTGATTAATCAAACACATATGATTTTCATGGACGAATTCTATGGGGTCCTCGATAGTCAGAATATGATCATTTTTAGACTTGTTAATATAATCAACCATAGCTGCTAGCGTTGTTGATTTACCTGAGCCTGTTGGGCCCGTAACAAGCACTAAGCCACGAGGGGTGTCAGAAATTTCTCTAAAAATATCAGGACAACCTAAATCATCTAATGAAAGAATTTTACTTGGGATGGTACGAAATACTGCTGCAGGCCCGCGATTTTGATTAAAAGCATTGACCCTGAAACGAGCTAAATTCTTAACTTCAAATGAAAAGTCGACTTCTAATTTTTCTTCATACTCTTTCCGTTGGCGATCATTCATAATATCATAGACTAACGCATTAACATCTTTAGCATCAAACGCGGGTATGTTAAGTTTACGAACATCGCCGTCTACCCGAATTAGTGGCGGAGAGCCTGTTGATAAATGTAGATCTGATGCATTATTTTGTACGCTAAATGCTAATAGTTCGGTAATATCCATAAAAACCTCTTATGTAAAAGTAATGGTTAAATAAATTGAGCATTGAAGTAACTTAAATGATAGACATAAAATACAATCTAGCTATTATTAAACAGCAAATTTTTCAAGCCTGTCAACAAAGCAATCGCTCTATTGATGAGGTTATTCTTTTAGCTGTTAGTAAAACAAAACCCATTAATTTAATTGAACAGGCTTATCAAGCTGGTCAACATGAATTTGGAGAAAGTTATGTGCAAGAAGCTATTGATAAAATTAGCGCTTTGACACACCTTTCACAATTAAAATGGCACTTTATTGGTCCTATTCAATCAAATAAAACCAAGCTAATTGCAACACATTTTTCTTGGGTTCATTCAGTCGACAGAATTAAAATTGCGGCACGGCTAAATGAACATAGCTATGGTCAAGATAACTCGCTAAACGTTTGTTTACAAGTCAACATTAGCGGTGAGACCAGTAAATCAGGAGTCACTATTGATGAATTACCGGCATTAGCTGATTTTATCGACAAATGTGAACATTTAACCTTAAGAGGTTTGATGGCCATACCAGAAAAAAACGCCGAAAAATCAAGCTATATCAAGATGCTTTCGCTATTTAACCAATTAAAAACAAGTTATCCAAAGCTCGATACGTTATCTATGGGCATGTCTAATGATTTAGCCCCTGCAATTGCAAACGGCTCAACGATGGTTAGAGTTGGTTCTGCTATTTTTGGGCAACGAGGGTAATATATAATGACTATTCATCATCGGCTATAAGCTTAGAATATATTTTACTCTTGTCGCCGCTCTGTGTCACTCAGAGATAATTTTTTAAAGTGCGTTACAAACAACAACGAATTATTTAAATAAGTTAAAGGTATATCATGAAAAAAGTTGCATTTATTGGTGCGGGCAATATGAACGCTAGCATCATCAAAGGGCTAATCAAACAAGGGATTGATGGCCAAGATATTATTGTCGCTAATCCTTCGGCTGAAAAACGCCTTGCCTTAGCCGACGCCTTAGGTATTAAACAAACGGCAAGCAATTTAGATGCTGCCCGCTTTGCCGATTTTATTGTTCTAGGGGTAAAGCCTCATTTGATTAATGATGTTTGCCAAGAGATTAGTCAAGCCCTTGATATTTCGACAAAGTGTTTTCTCTCCGTTGCCGCAGGGTGCACTATCTCACAAATGAAAAAAGTGCTGGGAGAAAATATTGCCATCATTCGCACTATGCCAAATACACCAACCCAGCTTGGTTTAGGGATGACAGGGATGTTTGCTTGCCCATCAGTAAGCAATGAGCAGCGTGATTATGCCGATCAATTAATGGCCGCGGCTGGTGAAACGGTTTGGGTAGACAAAGAAACGCAAATAGATGATATTACGAGTATATCCGGTTCAGGTCCCGCTTACTTCTTCTTGTTTATGGAAGCGATGCAACAACAGGCAAAAGCAGCAGGTTTTTCTGAAGCTGTTAGTAGAAAGCTTGTCCAACAAACCGCATTAGGTGCTGCAAATATGGTTGTTTGCAATGCTGAACTTGAAATTAGCGAGTTGCGTAACAATGTTACCTCTAAGGGCGGTACGACTCAAGCGGCATTAACTACACTTATTGACGGTGGTTTAACACCATTAGTGGGTCGTGCTGTTGCAGCGGCCTTAAACCGTGCTAAAGAAATTTCCCAACAAAATTCATAACCGGAGACTTTAATGGAAGCCATAATTTATCTATTAAGATTTGCTTTTGACGCCTTATTGACCATATTAATTATGCGCGTGTGGCTACAACTCGTCAAAGCAGACTTTTATAATCCCCTGAGCCAATTTATAGTTAAAGTTAGTAATCCTTTGGTTATTCCGCTTCGAAGAATAGTGCCTGGCTTTGGCGGTATTGATTTAGCAACGGTGTTACTCGCATTTATAGTGGCAACAGTTAAATTTATCAGTATTACTTTACTTAGTGGAGGCGAATTAGACCTCCTAGTATCTCTTTATATCGGTTTAATTATTCTTGGTAAGCAAATAGGTTTTTTAATCTTTGTTATCATGTTAGTGATGGCGCTAATGAGTTGGGTTGTACAAGGTTATAATCCCACTCAAGCGGTTTTTCATCAACTAACAGAGCCTTTTTTACGTCCTATTAGAAAAATAGTGCCTAGCATTGGTGGTTTAGATTTATCTGTACTTATCGCTTTTTTACTGCTCAATGTGATAAATATATTTCTCTCAAACGTATTACCATATTGGGCACAATTATAAGTCAATATGGCTTTTTGCTTCGACCGCTTTAACAGTAAAACTGTCGAACTCAAGATTGATTGTCTATACTCAACACTACACCATTATTTGGAGAAAAACATGGCAGCCTTATCTAAAAAGTGTTCACTACTCACCCTGTTATTTATTGCTTTTTCCAGTTTTTTTTCAGCTGCTGTAATGGCTGAAAACATGAAAGAATTAGGTTCAATGAATGTGCATTACATGGCAATTGGTGCAACGTTTTTAACGCCGAAAATAGCTAAACAATATGGTATTGAGCGTAGTCGTTATAATGGTTTAATTAATATATCTGTACTTGATAACACAAAGAAAAACATGCCAGCAAAAACAGTTTCTATCTCGGGCACAGCACGTAATGATTTGGGACAAATTAAATCATTATCGTTTCAAGAAGTTAAAGAGGGTGAGGCTATTTATTACTTAGCTCAGGTAAATTATAGCAATGAAGAAACCTATTATTTTGACTTGGAAATTACTGATGGTAAAGAAAGTCACAAAATGAAATTTAAGCAAAAATTTTACGTTGACTAATCAAATTAACGAGTCAAAGTGTAACGAGGTAAGTCATTCAAACGGCTAACCTCTATTTTCAACTAAACGCTTTGATATAAAACTGACAACACGTCCTCCCATTGAGTTGATTAACAACCCTATCATCACCAACACAATACCTATCCCCTGTTGCCACAACAAGGTTTCATTTAATAAAATAGACGCCGCGGTTAAACCAACAACAGGAACACCTAAGCTCAATGGCGCCACTTGAGCTATAGGATAGCGTCCTAATAAATACCCCCATAAACTATAACCGACAATAGAAGCCATTAACGCTAAATATAATAAGGCTGATATAGAACTTAGTTCAATATTAATCAGACTATTGAGGATTACTTGCGGACCTTCAAAATAATAGCTGGCGACTAAAAAAGGAACAGGAGGTATCCAAGCCGACCAAACAACCAAGCCTATATTAGCATTATAGCCTCTTTGATTAATGGAACGATTGATAATATTCCCCAATGCCCAACACATTGCCGCCGCTAATGTTAAGCCAAAACCTACACCTGTCATCACCATGTAAGTAGTTGCCGCTTGCTGATCTGATGCGCCAATAATATATAGCCCAATACCTGACACTAACATCGCTAAAACCTGAATAGGTTTTATTTGTTCCTTGAGGATAAGCACAGCAAAAATAAGGGTGAAAAGTGCTTGAGATTGTAAAACTAATGAGGCTAATCCTGCAGGCATACCAAAAGCCATCGCAGAAAATAAAAAAGCAAACTGACCAAAACTTAATGACATGGCATAAAGTATTAACCAATGCCATGGAATGTTAGGACGCTTGACAAACAAAGATCCTATAATAGCTACTAATAAAAAACGCTCTGCCCCCATTAATAAAGGTGGTAGGCTTTCTAGGCCCCAAATAATAACAACAAAGTTGATGCCCCAAATAAAAATAATAAATAACCCAATTAAACTGTCTTTTAATGACATCCCCCCCCTCCCATATGATAATTTTCAATGTTTAGTCCTTTAAGGTATTATGCACACCTTGCGAACAATAGAGCAATTAAGAGTAACAATGTCAACGATCGTTTTAGCCACAGGTAATCAAGGCAAAGTAGAAGAGCTGGCAAGTTTGCTCGCCACACATAACATTACCATTGTTCCTCAAAGTACCTTCAATGTGCCCGATGTTGCAGAAACAGGCACTACTTTTGTTGAAAATGCCATAATAAAAGCACGGCATGCCTCTAAGATGACTGGTTTGCCAGCAATTGCAGATGACTCAGGTCTTGCTGTTGACGCGCTAGCTGGTGCGCCAGGTGTTCATTCAGCACGTTTTGCAGGAGAGCATGCCAGTGATATCGACAATACCGAAAAATTATTAGCGGCACTATTAAACGTAGAAGATAACAAGCGAAGTGCTCGTTTTCATTGTGTATTGGTCTATATGCAAAGCAGTAAAGACCCCACACCCATTATTTGCCATGGCATATGGGAAGGCAGTATTTGTCGAGAGCAACAAGGTGAACAAGGTTTTGGTTATGACCCGGTTTTCTGGCAAGCAGACCGTCAACTAACTTCGGCGCAATTACCCCGTGATTTAAAAAACCAATTAAGTCATCGTGGTAAAGCGTTAGCTCAGTTAGTGCCTTTACTTTTAGCTAAAACCTCAACAATAAATTAAAGGAATCGCGTGTTAGTTATCCCCCCCTTATCTTTATACATTCATATCCCGTGGTGTGTACAAAAGTGTCCATATTGCGACTTTAACTCCCATGCATTAAAACATGATATTCCTGAGCAAAAATATATAGAACAGCTCATTATTGACTTAGACTCTGATATTCAACGTTTTGATTTATCAAGCCGCCCTTTGTATAGTATTTTTATTGGTGGCGGAACACCGAGCTTATTTTCAGCGCCTGCCATTGAAAATTTATTGCAGCAAGTATTACAGCGATTTGAATACAAAAGTGATATAGAAATAACACTAGAGGCAAACCCTGGTACGGTTGAAGCTGACAAATTTATCGGTTTTTTTAATGGCGGTGTTTCACGATTATCTATAGGCGTTCAAAGTTTCGAATCAGATAAGCTCATTAAGCTGGGTCGAATTCACGACAGTAGTCAGGCAAAAAAAGCAGCCCTGTTAGCACAACAGTGTGGCATAAAAAGCTTTAACCTAGATTTAATGCATGGCTTGCCTCAGCAAAATATCGATAACGCGTTAGATGATTTAAAAACAGCTATCAGCTTAAATCCTAGCCATATCTCTTGGTATCAATTAACCATAGAGCCCAATACCCCTTTTCACTCTAAGCCGCCAACACTTCCTCAAGATGATGTTTTATGGGAAATTCAAGACAAAGGTATCGAGTTATTAGCTCAGGCTGGCTACCAACAATATGAAATATCAGCTTTTAGCAAACCAAAATTTGAGTGCCAACATAACCTGAATTATTGGCAATTTGGTGATTATATCGGCATTGGCTGTGGTGCTCATGGCAAGATCACCGATGCTAACAGTAAATCAATATTTCGTACGGTAAAAGTCAAACATCCTAAAGGCTATTTAGATATTGAGCGTCAACATTTAGATCACCTTACAACCGTGAAAGAAGATGAGTTACCCTTTGAATATATGATGAATCGGTTAAGATTACAGTCGAAATTTACACTAGAGGATTATCAAAAAGCTACTGGTTTAGCCGTTGACTCGGTATTACCCACTTTAGAACGTGCGAAAAAAAGGCAACTGATGGAACAACATGATGATCATTGGCAGGTTAGTCAACATGGACATCGTTATTTAAATGACTTATTGGAAATGTTCTTATGAATGCCGCTACCAGGCAAGAAAGTATTGAGCAACATGCACTTGATGTCTGCTTTATGAATCGCGCCTATCAATTAGCTCAACAAGCAGAGGCTCATAATGAAATTCCTATTGGTGCGGTTATGGTTGTCGATGGGCACGTTATTGGTGAGGGATTTAATCAATCAATTATGTTAAATGATCCCTCAGCTCATGCTGAAATGATAGCAATACGCCAAGCAGGTAAAACATTACAAAATTATCGAATGTTAGACTCTACCTTATATGTCACTTTAGAACCCTGTCCAATGTGTGCAGGTTTACTGATACATAGCAGAATAAAACGATTAGTTTTTGCCACAAAAGACAAAAAAACAGGGGCGGCAGGCAGTCTACTTAATTTAGTTAATCACCAAGGGCTAAACCACCAAGTTGAGGTGAGTGAGGGGGTAATGGCTAACGAGTGTAGCGCCCTGATCTCGGCTTTTTTTAAAAGACGAAGAGCTGAAAAAAAAATAGAGAAACAAGTAATAAAAACGTTGATTCTCTAGTCTATTAACTTTTCTTCATGCAGCGTTTGCATAAAAAACTCTTGACGACGAGTCGCTACTTTGTGGTGCTGACGTGCCAATTGACGCTTTCGTTGAGATGCTGTTGCTAGTCTTTTGTTTTTCATGTTATCCCACTTTTTATTTCATAAATTAAATGAATACCAGTTTAGTATTACTTACCTTTATGACATTTTGATGACAAAGTCACCACCTTAGCTTTTAACTAAGTTCTTATTGTTAATTTTTTTTTGTTCAAGTTCATCAAGTAACCACTTTTCTTTTTGAGCTTTATCGTCTAAGAATGACAAACTTTCATAATAACGTCGAATACTCTCTACATATTTCACAGGCTCATCACCTCGTGCATAACCATATTTAGTTTTTTTATAATATTTCTTTTGTTTAAGCAGTGGCAAGCGTGTTTTAACATCAAACCAACGATCGGGATCTCCCCCCTGGTGTTGGGTAATAATCCTCGCATCATTTAAATGACCAAAACCAACATTGTATGAAGCCAATGCAAACCAGGTTCGATCAGGCTCAGGGATACGTTCTGGCATTTTATTGATCATTTTTTTGAAATACTTAGCACCACCCAAAATACTTTGTTCTGTATCTAGACGACTTTTGATCCCCATTTGCTTAGCGGTGATAAGTGTGAGCATCATCATACCTCTGACACCAGTAAATGAACGAGCATCGGGCTCCCAGTGCGACTCTTGATAACTTATTGCGGCTAATAATCGCCAATCAATATCTTGTCCATATTTTTCAAACAAGGCTTGATATTTTGGCAGTTTATTATCAACGGCTTGAAGAAACAAACGAGTATCGACATAGTTAAACTTTTCAACATGACCATAATATTTATCATCAAGCGCTAGTAATGTACCATCATGATGAACTTTACCAAAGAATTCGACAAGACTAGCAAGAATAGTCGTGTCATTTTTTTTACTCACTAACCATGCAAGTGGCTCGGGGGTTTTTATGGTAAAAGCGATACTAAGTTCGGGATAGTAACGTCGATTCATCGCTAAAACATGGCTGTCGATAATAGTGTAATCGACCTTCCCGTCGAGTACTTGCATTAATAGCTCTTCATTATCAAGTTCAGATGTTTCTTGCCACGTTAATTCTGGATGAATAAGCTTAAGATTTTGTAAGTTCTCAACATGGCTTGAACTAGAGGTGACCATTAAACTTCCGGATAAATCTTTTAATTCACGAGGCCATTTATTGCCTTGCTTGAACACTAACTTTTGACTAATCTCTTGATACACCGGTGAAAAATTAAAGTGTTCAAGTCGATTTTTGGTAACGGCTAGACCTGCAGCAAGCAAGTCGACTTCCCCACTATCAAGTTTTGGCAGTAACTCTTCAAGGTTATAACTTGGCATAATCCTAAGCTCTACCCCTAAAAAATCGGCATAGTTTTTAGCCAGTTCATACTCAAACCCAGCGGGCCCTTGAGCATCAATATAATAACTATTAGGACCAAATAAGGTCCCTACTTTGACATAACCACGATCGATTATTCTTTGTAAGTTCGCTTCATTGATTTTTGAATCACAGCCCCCTAACAAAATCAGCATTAGCAAAATCAGGCTAACGCAAAAAGAGGAGTACTGCTTTTTCTTGATGATAAATAAATTCATAGTTTTTCTATTGTGTCGTTAATTAGATTACACATAAAGTCTTTTTTTTATTTGGTTTAATAATCTCGCTCAAATGCGTATTTTAAAGACTTATCAAATGAATGCTTTTCCATTATAATATGCGCGATTTTTGCTACTTTACACTTATTTCGTAATTAAAGTAGTTAGCCTAACCAACCAGTGGTGATACCGTTTATGACGATGTTGATGAAAACCCTTCGTGGCGCTCCGGCACTTTCAGACTTTAGAGTTCAACAATTATTAACTCAATGTACTCAATTACAATTACCTGTTACAGATATTTATGCTGAGTTTGCCCATTTCGCTCATGTTTGTACTGAACTTAGCGATGAAGAATCTCATATATTACAACAACTACTTAAATATGGACCAACAATTGAAAAACATGAACCTGTTGGCCTATTTTTATTAGTAACACCACGTCCGGGGACTATTTCACCTTGGTCTTCAAAATCTACTGATATTGCCCATAACTGTGGATTAGAAAAAATCAGCCGCTTAGAGCGCGGTATTTGTTATTACATCACTAGTACACCATTAAACGCCGAGCAGCAATCACAACTCAATAATTTATTATCAGATCGCATGATGGAAACAGTATTCACTGAGATGGCACAAGCTACCTCTCTTTTTACTACAGCTGAGCCGACTGAATTAACGGCTATAGATATTGAAAACGGCGGTAAAAATGCACTAGTTCAAGCCAATATAGCTCTAGGATTAGCGCTCGCGTCAGATGAAGTTAATTATTTATTTGAAAATTTTACTAAATTAGGGAGAAACCCTCACGACATCGAACTTTACATGTTTGCCCAAGCTAACTCAGAGCATTGTCGTCATAAAATTTTTAATGCAGACTGGACCATTGACGGGGTTAAGCAACCGAAATCATTATTTAAAATGATCCGTAATACCCATGAGATTAACCCCGATTTTATATTAAGTGCTTATAAGGATAATGCAGCGGTTATGGTGGGCAATAAAGGTGGTCGCTTTTTCCCAAATCCTGAAACTAATATTTACGGTTATCACCATGAAGACATTCAAATATTAATGAAAGTTGAAACTCACAATCACCCCACGGCTATCTCTCCATACCCTGGAGCAGCAACAGGCAGTGGTGGTGAAATTCGTGATGAAGGCGCTACAGGTATCGGCTCCAAACCTAAAGCAGGTTTAGTCGGTTATTCCGTGTCAAACTTACGTATTCCAAATTTTGAACAGCCTTGGGAAACAGATTTTGGTAAACCCGATCGTATCGTTTCAGCTTTAGATATCATGCTAGAAGGTCCGCTAGGCGGCGCTGCATTTAACAATGAATTTGGTCGTCCGGCTATTTTAGGTTATTTCCGTACATACGAAGAGCAAGTCAACTCATTTAATGGCTCTGAAGTCCGTGGTTACCACAAACCCATTATGCTTGCTGGCGGCTTAGGGAATATTCGTGACGAGCACGTACAAAAACGTGAAATAATCGTTGGCGCTCATTTAATTGCACTTGGTGGCCCTGCGATGAACATTGGTTTAGGTGGTGGTGCGGCGTCTTCAATGGCATCCGGACAATCAGCTGAAAACTTAGATTTTGCTTCAGTACAACGTGAAAATCCTGAAATGGAACGTCGTTGCCAAGAGGTTATTGATAAATGTTGGCAGTTAGGAGAACAAAATCCTATCGCCTTTATTCACGATGTGGGTGCAGGTGGTTTATCAAACGCTTTCCCTGAGCTGGTTGCAGACGGTGGTCGAGGTGGTGTTTTTGAACTTCGCAATGTCCCAAACGACGAACCCAGCATGGCACCACATGAGATTTGGTGTAATGAATCCCAAGAGCGTTATGTCATCGCTGTATCAGATGAAAATTTAGCCACCTTTAAGAAAATATGCCAACGTGAACGTGCTCCGTTTGCCGTTGTGGGGCGCGCCACTGCAGAACAACATTTAACAGTGACAGACTCACACTTCGAAGCTAATAAGAAATTAGATACCCCTATTGACTTACCCCTTGATGTTTTATTAGGTAAAACACCCAAAATTTATAAAGATGTCACCACAAAAATCGCACAAGGTGATGAACTGGTTGTTGAATGTATTGACTTGGCAGATGCCGCCCAACGTATTTTATCATTACCAACCGTTGCAGAAAAAACGTTTCTAATTACCATCGGCGATCGTTCAGTAACGGGTATGGTTAATCGCGATCAAATGGTCGGTCCTTGGCAAGTACCTGTAGCCGATTGTGGTGTTACCGCCTCAGCTCTTGATTCTTACCACGGCGAAGCAATGTCATTAGGTGAACGCACACCTGTAGCCTTATTAAACTTTGCGGCTTCTGCTCGTTTAGCCGTAGCAGAGTCTCTAACAAATATTGCTGGTACTGATATTGGTGACCTAAACCGTATTAAGCTTTCTGCAAACTGGATGTCGCCAGCAGGTCACCCAGGTGAAGATGCGGGTCTTTATGAAGCGGTTAAAGCCATTGGTGAAGAGCTTTGTCCAGCACTTGGTCTAACTATCCCTGTAGGTAAAGACTCAATGTCTATGCGTACTCAGTGGGATGACAACGATGAACAGAAATCTGTAACCTCTCCGATGTCACTAATCATCACCGCTTTTGGTGTTGTTGAAGATATTCGTAAAACAGTAACGCCTGAGTTAAGAATAGACCAAGGCGAGACGCACATTATTGCCATTGACTTATCAAAAGGTAAAATGCGTTTAGGTGGTTCATGTTTAGCACAAGTTTACAAACAGCTGGGTAATGAAACCCCTGATGTTGATAGCCCTGAAACGCTTAAAGGCTTCTTCAATGCTATGCAAGCACTTGTTCGTGATAAAAAGCTTATTGCTTATCACGATATCTCTGACGGTGGTTTATTTACTTGCGTGGTTGAAATGGCATTTGCTGGCCATACCGGCGTTGATATCGACCTGACTAAATTAACTTCAACGTCAGGTAACGATGTAGATGTATTATTTAACGAAGAGCTTGGCGCTGTTATTCAAATTCGTGAAAACGATCTTGATGCTATTCATAGGGTATTAGCTGAACACGGTATTTTAGATTGTTGCACTGATATTGGCCGTATTAATAATGAAGATACCATTCGTTTTAGCCGTGATGGACAAGTAGTACTAGAAAACTCTCGCACTTTTTACCGTACTACTTGGGCAAAAACCACGCTTAAAATGCAATTAATGCGGGATAACCCAAAGTGTGCACAACAAGAACATGACGTTAAATTTGATACTGAAGACCCAGGCTTACATGCTGAACTCACTTTTGATATCAACGAAGACATTGTTGCTCGACTCATTGCGCAAGATGCATTAAAAGGCACTAATCCTACAATAGCCATTTTACGTGAGCAAGGTGTTAACTCCCATGTAGAAATGGCCGCGGCATTTGACCGTGCTGGCTTTATCGCCATTGACGTGCACATGTCTGATATTTTAGCCGGTCGTACAGACTTAGCTGACTTTAGTGGCTTAGTCGCTTGTGGGGGGTTCTCTTACGGTGATGTATTAGGTGCTGGTGAGGGTTGGGCAAAATCTATCTTGTTCAACAAAGAGGCAAAAGCGATGTTCAAAGCTTTCTTTGAACGCCAAGACACTTTTTCGCTAGGTGTATGTAACGGTTGCCAGATGTTATCCAACCTTAAAGAGATTATTCCAGGCTCAGATGCTTGGCCGCACTTTGTACAAAATAACTCTGAACGTTTTGAAGCTCGCTTCTCGTTAGTTGAAATTCAAGCAAGTCCGTCGGTACTATTTAAAGGTATGGCCGGTTCTCGTATGCCAATTGCCGTATCTCACGGTGAAGGATATGCAGAATTCAGCTCAGAAGATGCTATTGGCTTAGCAAATGATTCAGGTACAGTATCAATGCGTTATGTTGATAATTATGGTCAAATCACTGAAACTTACCCAGCTAACCCTAACGGCTCACCTGATGGTATCACCTCACTCACGACAACAGATGGTCGTGTGACCATTATGATGCCACATCCTGAGCGTGTATTTAGAACAGTTGCTAACTCTTGGCATCCAGATGAATGGCAAGAAGACTCACCATGGGTAAGAATGTTCCGTAATGCTCGTGCCTTTATTGGTTGATGTTAAGTCACTTGGTATGAGGATCCCAAAAAGCGCCTGACGGCGCTTTTTTATTATCTTATAAACTCAAGGCTAACAATCAAAGTAGCTATGGCAGTATGTTTATAGGCTAAATTTTAGACGCTATAATGGCCAAAATCATAGGCGATGTCATACCGATAGCTTCATATGTATGCCATTGTACTTTCAATAACCTTAATAACAGCTATTATTGCAATGATTGAATAAAAACGATTAAAGTATAAAGTCGAGTTGAATATCCGTGCAGCCTTTAGCGCATGAAATACTTGATATTTTGCTATTATGTGAAAAATTAGCGCTGTTAGGTAAATTAAGTTGAATAACTTGCTGACAGTTAGGGCATAACACTTGTTGCCCTGACATCAATTTTTTGATCAACAACTTTTGCTGATGAAATGATTGCTTACTCGCTTTTTGTATTGCTGAAAGTTTATCTAGGTCAATCATAGATTATGGCAACTTAAAAAATCAAACGTCTGAATGAATTAGTCAGTATGGTTATTTGGACTTAAACAATACCAACCATCAAATTGACCTTTTAAAGGCTCCGCACTGCTAACAAGCAAGTTTTGATAAGCCGCTATGTTTTCATGAGAGGGCAAAATTTCTGGGTAAGCGGTTATTTCCCACGGCAGTTCGGCGCTATTTTCATATGGACAAAAAGATAGCTTTTGATTGTTTTCTAAGAGTAATTGTCCAAATTTCAACGCTAGGGCTTTATTAGGGAATAACATAGAAAATTCAATTTCTCTGATTGTGGATAAATCATCACCGGCTTGTTGCATCTTCCATAACGCATCACCAATATTATCTTCAGGGAACAGGGTTAAGTTACGTGACATTGATTATCTCTCTTTGCCACTTCTCTCTTTATAAAAAAGAAAAACGGAGCGATATAGCATTAATTGCGGACATATTATCCTTGAGTTAAAAATAAATCGAGTCTTTTTTAGGTGTGATTAAAAACTTCGAGAATAATTTGTTAAACTGTTTAGTAAAATTCCTATACTTTACTTGAACAGATTTAATATTTTGAAAAAATTCGAATGTCATATCACTATAGCAGTCAATCACTGCACGGCAATATCTGCGATAACTGAGCAATGTGATTTAAGTATAGGGGTTATTAAAAAGTCGATCAATCAAGGTGCATTGTGGCTAACGAGAAACAATAAAACTCAGCGATATCGCCGTATGAAAAAACCGTTAAAAATTGATGACCAATTACATTTTTATTATAACGAACTGATATTATCCCAAACTCCAGCACCGGCACATTTAATCGCTGATTTAACTGACTACAGTGTCTGGTATAAACCTTTTGGTATGTTATCTCAAGGAACAAAGTGGAGTGATCACTGCTCTATTGCTCGTTGGGCACAACAATCTTTAACACCTGAGCGTCCTGCTTTTATTGTTCACCGTTTAGATAAAGCGGCCACTGGTTTAATTATCATTGCACATTCGAAAACAGCGGTGAGAGCATTAGCCGCCATGTTTGAAAGTAGAGATAAAATTAAATATCAACTTGAAAAACACTATCAAATTATTGTTCATGGTAATCATTCAAGCCAAGAACAACCTCAGAATATCACCCAAAATATTGATGGTAAGCCAGCAAAAAGCACTTTTACCTTAAAAAGCTACAATAAAGAAAATAATCTATCGTTATTAGCCGTAAGAATTGATAGTGGCAGAAAGCACCAAATTAGAATACATGCAGCAAGTATCGGCTTTCCCGTTGTTGGCGACCGCCTGCATGGCGATAAAAACCAAGTTTATCAAGAGGCCTTAAACCTACAATTATCGGCTGTCGAATTGAGTTTTATTTGCCCACTTTCAAATGAAAAAAAATGGTTTACACTAAGCGATGAATATAGACCTGAAATAAAAAAGGTTATCGCCCTTATATAGCAATAACCTTTGATCTGTGGTGAATAATGATATCGGTACTTACTCGCAATAATTAAAATCTGCATCTGCCATTAACTTCAATGCATCACCCACTAATTGCTTTTTATCAATCGCTGATAACAGAGTAAATCCTTGTTGACGCTGCGCTAAGGTTAAAGCGTGATAAGGTAATCTAAAGTTAGCTGAAACGGCTTCTGTCATCATTAAAGCAGTATTTATAGCAATAGGGTTAGGTTCGCAAAATAACCATTTCATCAAGCCTTGTGAGCGTTCATTCAGAGCAACATCGTTATGGTCCATTAACTGACGCATTAGTTCTGGCACAATATTAGCTGCAACAGATATGACACCATGAGCGTTGTGCTGGTGCTTACCGACAAAACTTTCATCATCGTTACCAGACCAACAAGCAATACCCTGCTGTTCATAATGAGCAATACGTTCATTACCGGCACATTCTTTGACCCCAATAAAATTAGCATGCTTGGCTAAGGGCTCGATCACTTCTGGAATTAAATCCTGTCCGGTTCTCCCTGGCACATTATAAATAAAAGCGGGGCCTACAGCTAAAAGGCGTTGAAAATGGTCTTTAACACCCATTAATGACGTCCGACCGTAGTAAGGATTAATTTGTAAAGCCGCATCCATACCGATGGCAAAGCCATTTTCTGTCGCTTTAATGGCTTCACGAGTATTATTGCTGCCTGTATTACCAACAATCAATAATTTGTTACCAAAACGATGGGCACTATGGCCGATCAACATTAAATGCTCTTCCCAGCTTAATAAATGTCCCTCTCCTGTAGTACCACCGACTACAATACCATCAACGCCAGCATCAATTTGACGCTCGATTAAGTGATCATAGGTATCAAGATCAATATCGCCTTTGGTTGTATAAGGGGTTTTTATTGCAGTAATTAAACTGGCGGCTTGAATACGGTTCATTACATTCTCAAAATATATTTTTTATTGAAGACTTAAGCTGCGAGACAACTTTTAACTGTGGCTAATATTACCAATAACTCGCCGCATGATAAACACTTCATTTGTGACTACATGCTGATATTCAAAAACTTGGCTATTGAGCTGCAGTACTCGATAAGCATGATAATTATCACTATTAGCTAAGTTGGCACTAAAGAGCTCATTATCAATCAACTCACTTTTGGTGAAAGTAAAATGAATATCGCCAACCAATCCCCAATCGCCTAATTCAATACTTTGCTCAATAACATTGTCCTTTTCATCTAATGTAGAGAAGGTGAATTCATAACTGCCGTCTGCAGCTATCTCAGCATACTCACTAATTTGATGTCCATACTCATCCAGACCGATACGGTACCACTGACCAATAAGCTGGGCTCTAAGGTAATTCATCTGATGAGTATCAAGCCCTTAAAAGGTCATTGAACCAATGGCTGATATCATCAATTTGTGCTGCACAAACACTATGTGGCATAACATAAGTTTTATATTGACAAGAGTAGCCGTTATCAAAGAGGAAATTTTTAGCTGATTTTCCTAACGTCTCAGGCACTACAGGGTCTTGACTACCATGCATAATCATCACTGGTAATTTTTCATTGGCTTTATTTAATTTAATAGTTCCCGATGTAGCTAGATAGGTAGACATTGCTAATAAACCCGCTAGGGGCTTATGGTAAGTTAATGCGGCTTGATAAGCTACGGCTCCACCTTGAGAAAATCCAGCAAGAATAATACGTTCACTCGGGATCCCTTTGGCGATTTCTTGCTCAACTAACGCAATAATATCATTAGATGATTGGGTTAATTGTTTCGTATCAACTTTACGATTAATGCTCATATCAAGAATATCATACCAAGCTGGCATGACCACTCCGCCATTAATCGTCACAGGGATGCTAGCGGCATTAGGGAATATAAAACGAATAGCTAAATTAGGGTCTAAAGTTAATTCAGGTACAATGGCTTCAAAATCACGGCCGTCCGCGCCTAAACCATGCAACCAAATAACTGAAGCGTTTGGTTCTTTTGCTGTTAATACTTCAATACAAGAGAGGGTCATCATCAGTTCCTGCCATTTTGAAATTCAACGATAAAAAATGGCTTAAATAAATTTAGTCGGTGATTATATCGTTATTTTGTCAAATTTCACAATGATATGAAAAATAACACTGACGAGTAAAGTCCCCCCTTAATTTGTTGAACTTTTAATATACACATTGATTGTCTGTATTTTAATTTAAGTAAGCCAATTAAAAGTCGTTATTACCGACAATATGAATATTGCTTATTAATCAGGCATTACCTTCTATTACTTTTAAGTTTGATATTATTTTGACTGTTTAGGTTATGATAAAGCTTTAAAAGCATAACCATTGATTAAACTATTTTAATAAAATATTGAGTTCTATTTATGAAACCGCTAAATATCCAACTTTTAATGACCGGGAACGAGTTGATGACTGGGGATATTGTTGACAGTAATTCAGCAATGATCGCTCAGGACTTAAAAGCATTAGGCCTAGAAATTTCTTACAAAGTCACTGTGCCCGACGACTTAACTCAACTCAGTGAAGAAATTAAAAAATTAAGTCATCATGCCGACATTTTAATTATTAATGGTGGATTAGGTCCAACAGTAGATGACTTAACAGCAGAAGCCCTATCTTTAGCGACTAATCAACCCTTAACTCAGCATCCAGAAGCGCTGTCTCATATTAAAGCTTGGTGTATAAAACGTGGCACAACATTAAATAAACCCAATTTAAAACAAGCAATACTACCCAAAAATTGTAATATTATTGCTAACAGAAAAGGCAGTGCCGTCGGTTTTGCTGTTAACTTTCAGCAATGTGATATCTATTGTACTCCGGGCGTACCACATGAACTTAACACTATGCTTGCTGAACAAATATTTCCTAAGGTAGCTCAACGGGGACCTAAAGATATTACTTTAGATGTGACACGCCTGCAATTATTTGGTATTGGCGAGTCAACTATCCAAAAACTCATCGATGACCATTTACCTGATTGGCCTGATGAAGTGGAGCTAGGGTTTAGAGCAGGATTACCATTACTAGAAGTAAAGTTGACAACGAAGAATTTTAAGGGTCTTCATTTAAAACAAGAATATTTACCTCGCCTTTATACTTTATTTGGTGATCATATTTTAGGTGAAGTTGAAAAGCGCCCTAAAAGCTTAGCTGAATACGTTGTCGCCTTGTTAATTGAAAATAATAAAAAAATTACCTTAGCAGAGTCTTGCACGGGAGGTTTAATAGCTAGCTTAATCACTCAAGTTTCTGGAGCATCGCATGTGTTTGAAGCCGGTTTTGTCACTTACTCCAATCACATGAAAACCAAGTTGTTAAATGTTAGTACACAAACCTTAGTTAGCAACGGCGCCGTAAGTGAAAAAACAGTTTTAGCTATGGCAAAAGGTGCTTTAAATAAAGCTGATGCAGATGTTGTTATTGCTGTATCAGGTATCGCAGGTCCTGATGGCGGTTCAAACGACAAACCTGTTGGTACCGTTTGGCTTTCATGGGGTGAACAAAAGAACTTACAACATATATGTTTAAACATACCTGCACCTCGTATATATTTCCAAAATTATGTCGCCGCTATTGCCTTAGATTTAATCCGCCGCTTATTAATAAATAGCGCCGAAATCCCCAGTTATATAAAAGAAAGGGCTATTAGATGATATAATATACAGCTATAGTTAGTATTCTAAGCTTGTATAGCTTAAATATTGCATAATAAATAAAAAATTTATATATTTAAAATAATAATTAGCTCAGGAGCCTATTTTGATTGATAAAAATTTCATTGTAAGTGGTCGAAATACCATTATTCATAAGATAAAAAAATTTGATTTGATTATTGTTAACGGGGAATATGATGCATTAATTGTGAGTATTAGAGGCATTGGTATCTATAAAGGTGCTATTCCTGAAAAAAGATCCCTCGCTAAAAAAGTTTATCAAGAAGTTGTTGATTTATCATCCTCAGATATTTTTGGTGAAGGAAAAATGCTCCTTTTTATTCAAGCATTAGATAATAGAGAATACAAAATTGATTACAGCAAAGTAGGCTCTCCTGCTTTTATTAAAATCCATCAAGACAACTATATTTAGAAATTTTATAATGCCAATTTAATTGCATGCAGTATATTATAGTTAAATTAATAACAGTAATTATACCGAGTAATATAAATAATGACGAAGCTCACATTAGTAAGTAACTCAAAAAATAATATAGATTTGGTCTTAGAGTCAAAGAAAACAGGTGATCCTGTTACTGAAATTACCATACAAAAATTTATTGATGCATCAAAATATACTTCACTATTAATAAATGAAGAAAACATTAAAAATGCCGTTGCTGAGCTCAACGATGTTTTAAAACCTTTGCAAGCAGATCAAACAGGGCGGGAAATCCGTTATGAAATTTTAGAGCGACTCGACGCAACAATAACGATTACCATAGACTCTGACGAAATGGCGGCAACTGCAGAAATAACAACAACTTTTGGTGGTAAACACCTGAGTGCTAAAGCAATTTTAAATTCAGCCCAAGACTCAGGTGTTAAGAAAGGATTTAGTAAAGAAGAGTTACTAAAACTTGCACAACTCGCCTCTAAAGAGCCCCCCGGCAAGACGGTTTCTTTGCAGATAGCCACCGGAAGGTTGGCTGTCGATGGTAAAGATGCGAAAATCAAACATTTAGTTCAAAGTGTCCAAGAACGTATATTACGACCAAGAGAGCGTGATGATGGTACTGTTGATATGCACGACCTCGGTGACATTATTTGTGTCAGTGTTGGAGACCCTCTAGCTCAAAAAATACCGCTCACGCAAGGAAAACAAGGACATACTGTTACAGGAATTCCTTTAATTCCTGAGCCTGGTGAAGATATTACTTTTAATGCCGGTGAAGGCACATCATTTAGTCCTAAAGACGATAATTTATTAATTTCACAACTTGTCGGTGTGCCTAGATTCATTGATAACGGTATGGAAGTGGATGAAGTTTATCAAATAAAAAATGTCGATGTGGGAACCGGAAACATTGACTTTAACGGTAGTGTAATCATCGACGGCGATGTATGTGAAGGCATGACAGTAGTTGCTACTGGTGATATTACTGTCTCAGGTTTTGTTGAGTCTGCCATACTTAAAGCTGGAGGTGATATTACCATTAATGGTGGAGTTATTGGTAGGAAACAAGATGTTGAAAAATCAAATGTCACTGATATGCATATGAGTGTTAATATTTCAGCTAAAGGTACAATTTATGCGAGATATTGCCAATATGCCAACATTTTTTGTGGCTCAGATATAAGAATTGAAAATCAGTTAATGCACAGTATTCTCAATGTCGGTGGACGCCTATGGTTAGGGACAGCCGAACAAGCTAATGGTAAATTAATTGGTGGTTTTATAAAAGTGGTTACTTCTGTGCATGCCGGCATTGTTGGTGCAACAGCCGGCAGTAATACTATCATTAATTTTGAAAGTAAAATGTTGGGATTTAAGCAGTCACAGCTTAGCATTGACAGCCGTTTAAAAACTGAATCAGAGATAATTACCGAACTTAAAGCCGCAATAAGCAAGCTGAAAAAATTACCAAAAGAGAGCGCTAATCCAAAAATGTTAAAAAAAGTAGTTGCTACCTACAGTTTTCATGCTAACAACATGGGTGAATTACTTCAGGAAAAAGAAACGGTAGAAGAAGAAACGCAAACATACATGTCAAGCGTTTATGTAGAAGCAACTGAGAAACTTTATCATGGTGTAGTATTCATAGTGGGTGATTTTAACGATAGATCCCGCCGAGAATATGGACCTAGTAGAATGAACTATAAAGAACGTAAAGTTCATATTAACCCTATAGTTCACACTTGATTAAATTTTGAGTCATTATATAAATAACTCTCATAGATATAACTGACTATAAAGAGTCAAGGGTCCAAGAAACCCATAAAAACACCAGGGTCCTTCATCTTACGAGCTTTAATCTTTTGCAGTAATGCTTTAGACAAACCGTGAATTTCAACGATGAATTTTTATTGATCCCGTTGACAATCCTATACTTGGTTAGAGCAAAGAAGACTCAGCCGTCATCAACGTTTTGTAAATCTGGGAAAAGAACTCGAATTAGCAGTGACTTACCAAATAAATGCATTGGAAAATAAAGTAGGAAATTTGATCAATGCTTGCTTGAGTTACATTACATTGAAGATCAACTGCAACACAATACTACAGAGTTAGAGACTTTAAATTTAATAGAGACACATTAAAGCTCTTTCGCTGCTTGTAGTCACGAGGAAAAGCTCCTCGTGACTACTGACTATTTATTGCTTTACATATTAGGGTAATTTGGACCACCAGTACCTTCGGGGGTTACCCATGTGATATTTTGACTCGGGTCTTTGATATCACATGTTTTACAGTGGATACAGTTTTGGGCATTGATCACAAACCTATCGCCATTCTCAGTAGTTTCAACTTCATAAACACCTGCAGGACAATAGTATTGTGCAGGCTCTCCATATTTAACGAGATTGACAGCAATAGGAATAGTTACATCCGCTAATTTAAGGTGACAAGGCTGTTCTTCCTCATGGTTAGTATTAGATAAAAATACTGACGATAACTTGTCAAAGCTTAATTTATTATCAGGCTTAGGGTAATTAATAGCAGTAACTTCAGAAGCTAACTTCATTTGCGTATGATCTAAAGTATCATCTTTAAAATTAAACGGTAGTTTACCGCCAAAGAAGTTTTGATCTATCATATTATAAGCGCCACCCATCATAGTACCAAACTTATGCATTGCTGGACCAAAATTACGTGTATTGTACAATTCTTGATATAACCATGAATTTTTGTACTTATCAGTATAAGCAGTGAGGTCTTGGCCTCCCTTATTCACATCTGCATCGCTCATCAATGCTTCACAGATAGTCTCTGCAGCTAACATTCCTGATTTCATCGCAGTATGATTACCTTTGATTTTCGCAAAGTTAATCGTACCAGCGTTACAACCTATTAATAAAGCCCCTGGCATTGTCATTTTAGGCAGTGAATTAAAACCACCTTTGGCCATCGCTCGAGCACCATAAGAAACACGTTTACCACCGTCTAGGTACTGACTAATTTTGGGATGGTGTTTGTAGCGCTGAAATTCATCAAATGGACTGAGGTGTGGATTACTGTAATTTAAATCAACAATTAAACCAACAAAAACTTGATTGTTTTCTGCATGATATAAATATCCACCCCCAGTAGTATCTTTATCTAAAGGCCAGCCAGCGGTATGAACAACTAAACCTTCTTGATGTTTTGCAGGGTCTATATCCCAAATTTCTTTAAAGCCTAAGCCATAGTGTTGTGGGGATTTATCGGCATCTAAATTAAATTTGCTAATAAGCTCTTTCCCTAAATGCCCACGGCAACCTTCGGCAAATACCGTGTATTTAGCACGAAGTTCCATACCCGGCGTAAAGGAAGCTTTCTCTTTACCATCCGAGTCAAGTCCCATATCACCGGTAATAATACCGCCAACACTATCATCTTGATTATAAATAATTTCTTGAGCAGGAAAACCGGGGAAAATTTCAACACCCAGTTCCTCAGCTTGTTCCGCTAACCATCGGCAAACATTACCCATGCTGACAATATAATTGCCGTCATTATGCATTGTTTTAGGAACAGAAAAGTGTGGTAATTTGATGCCGCTATTTTTACTATTTAGTAAGTAAATATCATCGCCTGTTACCTTTGTATTTAAAGGTGCCCCCTTCTCCTGCCAATCCGGAAATAATTCATTTAGAGCGCGAGGTTCAAAAACCGCACCAGATAGAATATGCGCGCCAACTTCAGAGCCTTTTTCAACAACACAAACCATGAGTTCGTGCCCTTTTTCTTGTGCTAATTGCATTAATCGACAAGCTGTTGCTAAGCCAGAAGGACCAGCGCCAACGATTACCACATCAAATTCCATTGATTCGCGTTCCATGATATCTCCTCTTATTAATTTCTTTTCAACATAATTAAAGCATATGTTTGATTTTCAAACACCTGTTTGATAATATCGACCCATTATAGATATTTTGATAATAAATACTATCTTGTAAGAGAGAATTTACAAATAAAGTAAACTTCATACGAGATACTAATAATTTTATTATATATTAGGTTGATGTGCACGTAACCTGTAACCTAATCTTTCGAGCTATAACCTAAGTAACCTTAGCTTATCAAAGGTTAATTGTACGAATACCAGTACCTAAGTTTCAAGCAGCTGTGATTGTTAACATCTACTCTCAATTACAAAGATGAGATTTAACCTTAGTATATAACCACAACAAATATAATCAGAGGTAGAGATGAAAGTATTAGTACCCATTAAACGTGTTATTGACTACAACGTCAAAGTTCGCGTTAAATTAGATAATTCAAATGTTGATCTTGCTAACGTTAAGATGGCAATCAATCCGTTTTGTGAAATAGCGGTTGAAGAAGCTATTCGTCTCAAAGAAGCGGGCGTTGCAACAGAGGTTATTGCGGTATCGATTGGTACTAAGGCTTGCCAAGAGCAACTTAGAACCGCTTTGGCCTTAGGTGCTGATCGCGCTATTCAAATTGACACTGATTTAACGTTAGACGCTATCAATATTGCCAAACTTTTACAAAAAATTGTTGAAGAGGAACAGCCTCAATTAGTTATTTTAGGTAAGCAGGCTATTGATAGCGATAACAACCAAACAGGACAAATGCTTGCTGCATTAACTAACATGCCTCAAGGTACCTTTGCTTCTATTGTTAAAGTTCAAGACGATAAGGTCAATGTCACTCGTGAAGTTGATGGCGGCTTACAAACTGTAACTCTTAATCTTCCTGCTATTGTCACTACTGACTTACGTTTGAATGAACCGCGTTATGCATCATTACCGAATATTATGAAAGCTAAACGTAAGCCTTTAGATGTTAAAAGTGCAGAAGATTTTGGTATTGATTTAACACCGCGCACGCAAACTTTAAAAGTAACGCCTCCTGCAGAACGTAAAGCAGGCATCATTGTTGAAACAATTGATGAATTAGTTGAAAAATTGAAAAATGAAGCGAAGGTGATCTCATGAGCATTTTAGTATTTGCAGAACATGACAATAACAGTTTAAAAGGTGACACTTTAAAAACAGTAGCTGCAGCACAAGCAATTACTGGAGACATTCATATTTTAGTCGCTGGTAGTAACTGTCAATGTGTTGCTCAAGAAGCAGCGAAAGTAAATGGTGTCAGTAAAGTATTAGTTGCTGACAATGCAGCTTATGAACATCAACTAGCAGAAAATATCAGTTTATTAGTCACTGAACTCGCAAGCGATTATCAACATATCCTTGCTACTGCGTTAACCACAGGCAAAAATTTTATGCCTCGTGTTGCGGCTTTATTAGACGTAACCCAAATTTCTGACATTATCGGCGTAGAAAGTGCGGATACATTTGTCCGACCAATCTATGCAGGCAACGCTATTGCAACAGTAAAGTCTTTAGATAGCAAAAAAGTCATTACGGTACGATCTACAGGCTTTGATGCCGTTACTACCGATGGCAATGCAGAGATTGTTGCTCTAGATAATGTCACCGATGCGGGTAATTCGAGCCATGTTAGTGATGAGTTAACTGTTTCAGAACGACCAGAGTTAGGTGCAGCTAGTGTTATCATCTCAGGTGGTCGTGGTATGCAAAATGGTGATAACTTTAAATTACTTGAAGGTATTGCAGATAAACTTGGTGCTGCTATTGGCGCGTCAAGAGCCGCTGTCGATGCGGGCTTTGTCCCTAACGATATGCAAGTAGGCCAAACAGGAAAAATTGTTGCGCCAGACCTTTACATTGCTGTTGGTATTAGTGGTGCTATTCAGCATCTTGCTGGTATGAAAGACTCTAAAGTTATTGTTGCTATCAACAAAGACCCTGAAGCGCCGATTTTCCAAGTTGCTGATTATGGTTTTGTCGGCGATTTATTTGATGCGCTACCAGAATTAGAAAGTAAACTTTAGCTGTCAAATTTTCGGTTGCACTATTTGGGGTTGCACTAGTTGTTACCCTATAATAAAGCCACTCTATGAGTGGCTTTATTTTTTCTAGCATGAGTGTTTTTGTCCGTAACTATTTATTTTTCGTTGTTTTAGTATTAATTTTAGGCATAACTTGGGGTATCACTTTATGAAAAATTCGTTTTCTAGTCTTAGCGACCTTGCTGCAGCCTTTGGCAAAGAGTCTCCAATCGAAGACAAATCGGTCACTAACGCTGATTTAGTTTATTCAACTCATGGCGGCCGTATCAAACAACAAAACAAAAAAGAAGTCATTACCCAAAGTGATGGTTTTGCCAAAGTACGTAGAGAAACAAAGGGAAGAAAGGGTAAAGGAGTGGTTACTATTAGTGGTTTGGGTTTATCAGCAATTGCATTAAAAGAGTTCGCCAGTCAACTTAAAAAGTATTGTGGTGCTGGTGGCAGCGTTGTGGGCGAGTCTATCGAAATACAAGGTGATAAACGCGACGCGATAAAACTCGCATTAGAAAAACAGGGTTATAAAGTAAAATTTACCGGTGGTTAACCCTTATAGTGATAAGAGATAGCATGAATTCTTGCTAGATCCTCTTAATATCATGCTCTCTTAATTTCATTGCTACTTTATTATGAGAAACGTTTAATCGCTTCGCTAGCTTCCTTGTTGTTGGATATAATGGATAAAGTTTAGTTAATAATTTAACTTCAAACTTTGCTTGCAGTTCCGACCAATCCTCTTCTTTTGATTCAATTTCCACTTGATATGTTTCTTCATCTAACAAACTGTCATGAGTCAGATCTCTTTTGTCCAATTGAGATAAAGCAATGACTAAGTCAGCTTGTTCTATCAATAAGTTGGTATCAAGTGCAACCACTCTAAATAATATGTTTTGCAATTGACGAATATTCCCAGGCCAATGGTAGGCCAATAAGGTATCAAGTGCCTGCTCTGTTATTTTAGGAATACTTTGATTAACTTGTCGTGCAGCATTTTCAATAAAATAATGCGTGAGTAATGGAATATCATCTATTCTATGTCTTAGCGCGGGCAAATCTAAATTAAGCACGTTTAAACGGTAAAATAAATCTTCTCGAAATAATTTTTGTTCTAATAAGCTAGTTAAGTTTTGATGACTTGCACTTATTATTCTGACATTAACCGTTAATTCTTTAGTCCCGCCTACTCGCCTGTATTTAAAGTCCTGTAAAAAACGTAACAACTTTGCTTGTAAATATACCGTCATTTCAGCTATTTCATCTAAGAATATTGTTCCTCCATCGGCTAGCTCAAATAATCCTGGTTTCCCGCCTTTTTGGGCACCGGTAAAAGCACCCGAGGCATAACCAAACAGCTCACTTTCAAGTAAATGTTCTGATATTGCCGCACAATTTATAGCTAAAAAGGGTGACTTTGATCTGTTGCTTGTTGCATGGAGTGCTCTGGCTATTAACTCTTTACCCGTGCCAGTTTCACCAGTAATTAATACCGGTAAGTCTAGCTCTGCGTAACGTAACGTTTGCTGTATTAATACTCTCATCTTCGAAGACTGACCAATAATACTTTCAATACCTTGAGCTTTTTGAGATTGTAATAAAGATATTTGACGCCCCAAGGTATTCATCGTTCTTAAGATAATAACGGCACCACTGACTTTCTGTTTAAGCCGTTTAAATTTGCTGTCTTGTTCACCTAAAAAGACAGGCGTGACATCGGCAACATATGATTTTCCAACAAAGGTTATTGAACAGCTTGTTGGTTTAATAGTGACTAATGCTTTGTAGTCTTGTTCAATAAATTGATCAATGGATAGACCTTCATAATTTGTTAGCCCATTATCATCAAATAAGAGTGTTTCGGCTGATTGATTTACGGCTAATATTAGCCCCTTTTCATCAATATCAATAATGGGATCAGGAATACGGTCCAATAGCGCTTTTAGGTGTTTTTCTCGTCTTTGCGTCGGTAAAAGGGTGATCTGATGACAAGCAATAATCCCATGTATATTTTTTAATGATTCGTCGATTTGACTCATTAATAAATCAGCGGGTTTTATTTCAACATAAGTAAAACTTGTGATAACTTCAATGGCGACAACATCCCAAGACAAACTCGCAAAAACAGCGAGTATTTCCTGACTAATACCAATTCTATCTGTTGATTCAATTTCTAATCTCATATCCAACAATGTAATTTGTCATATAATAATTACATTGTATTATCTTTAGTACAGAAATAATAGCCTATTATATTAGCTTATAACTAAGAACATCAGTTTGAATATAATACGAAGTCATTTTGTACTTTATTTATTACAATTTATCTTTATTAAAACTCTATAGCTATTCAACCCACTGTTTTATATGGACTATATATTTCTGGCTAATAATTTGCATTTATAATTAGGCTATTGATACAAAATCCAATTTATTTATTAGTCACTACCTAACAATTTCAGTCCCCAAGGATAACTATGAACAACAGCAAACACATTGAAACCAAAGCGATTCATTCTGGGCGTATTAATGATGAGCAATTTGGCTCTTTAGCCACACCGCTTTACCAAACATCTACATTTATCTTTAAAAATGCTCAACAAGGTGCTGATAGGTTTGCAGGAGAAGCTCAAGGTTATATTTATACCCGCTTAGGCAACCCGACGACTCGTCAATTTGAAATGCGAGTCGCTGCAATGGAGAATATGGATGATGCTGCAGCAACAGCTACTGGTATGGGTGCTGTATCAGGCTCACTTTTAGCCAATTTAGCATGCGGAGATCATATCATTGCCTCTAAAGCTATTTATGGCTGTTCTTATTCACTAATTAATCATCAATTAAGAAAGTTCGGTATCGAGGTGACTTTTGTCGACATGGAAAATCCAACCAATATCGAAACCGAAATAAAAGACAATACTAAAGTTATCTTTTTAGAAACACCCATCAACCCAAACCTGGTTGTCCTAGATATAAAGAAGATTGCTAATATAGCCATAAAACACAACATAGTCTCAATTGTCGATAATACTTTCTTAACACCAGTATTACAGCAGCCAGGAAAATTTGGTATCGATATAGTTTTGCATAGCGCGACTAAATATTTAAATGGTCATGGCGACGTAGTAGCTGGAATTATTTGTGGTTCAACTGAAATGATAGCCAAAATAAAAATGACGATATTAAAGGATATTGGCGCAACTATTAGCCCCCACGATGCTTGGTTGATATTACGTGGTATTAAAACATTACCCATTCGAATGGAACGTCATTGTAATAACGCTCAAGCTATTGCTGAATTTTTAGAAGCACATAAAGCGGTAGCCCAAGTTTACTATCCAGGTTTAACAAGTCATCCCGGCAATAAATTTATCGGCAATCAAATGAAGGGGGCGGGTGGCGTTATTGCTTTTGAAATTAACTCTGATTTAGTTGGTGGAGCTGATTTTATTAACCGCATGAACTTATTCTCGATAGCAGTAAGTTTAGGTGATGCTGAATCATTAATTCAACACCCAGCGTCGATGACCCACTCCCCTTATACACAAGAAGAACGGCTTGAGGCAGGTATTAGCGATACCTTGATCAGGATTTCGGTAGGTTTAGAGAATGTTGAAGATCTCATCGACGATCTCAACCAATCACTTGCGCAAGTAAAAATAGTTAGCCAGCCAAAAATGTCGCCTAATCAAAGCTTAATACAATCTAAGTAAATAATGCTATTTTAGGTTGTATACTTTTTTTAATACTCTCAATTTCATCTGCTGAATAGGGTGTTAACACTTGTTGACCCCATACAGGTTTAGGCCAACAAAAATCGTTTTTAAAACGGACAACATGGTGAATATGCAGCTGTGGCACAACATTACCCAACGCTGCAACATTCAATTTATCACCTTTAAACTCAGTCATTAGCAGTTCACTTAAAAAACTCGATTCTTTTAAAAGCTCTTGCTGATCCCACTCATGTAATTGGTAGATATCTTTCGCATAGCTAACCCTAGGCACTAAAATAAACCAAGGGTATGCTTTATCATTACACAACAACACTTTACATAAGGGCAAATCTGCCAACTCTATACAGTCTTTATACAACTGAGGGTGTAAGCTAAACACTTTTTCCATAATCATGTTCCAATATAATACAATTAACGTTTGTTTTTTCGACCACGCCCACGGGCGGATTTTTTGGCTTCCCTAGCAGCAATTTTTTTTATTTCTTGCTCAAGAAAGTATTTTTCTTCCTTCTCAATCATATCCGGATATTCAAAAGTTATTGGTCCTAAGGTATTATCGCGGATCTCATTAATCAATATGGTTGACGCTTTAATAAAATCAACAAGGCCACCACTTTTGACACACCCCCTTTTTTTACCGATAGCCTCAATCAAATCAACCTCTTGTTCAGGAAGCTCTTTTAACTGATAACGCTTCATTAATTGTGTTGGGTAATGTTTAAGTAAGTACTCAGCAGCGAAACAAGCGATATCATCATGATCAAAGGCGGTATCCTTAATAGCTCCAGAAATTGCTAGTCGATATCCACTATTGTCATTTAAAATTTTTGGCCACAGCATGCCTGGTGTATCTAGAAGATATAAACCGTCTTCTAATTTTATCCGCTGTTGTCCTTTAGTTACCGCAGGCTCATTACCCACTTTAGCTTTAGTCTTACCAACCAGTGTATTAATTAATGTGGATTTCCCTACATTAGGGATCCCCATAATCACCACATTAATTTGTTTACCTGTTTCATCTTTATTGGGTATCAAATTTTTAATAATCGAAGGAATAGTTTTAGCTATCGCTGGACTTAGTGTTGTTAAAGCAATAGCTGTAACATTATGTTGGGCATCTAGATAATCTAGCCATATTTGAGTGGCCTTCGGATCTGCCAAATCACTTTTGTTAAGAATTTTGATTAATGGTTTGTCACCACGAATTTCCGTTATCATTGGGTTCTCGCTACTAAAAGGTAGACGAGCGTCACAAACCTCAATAACAACATCAATTTGAGGCAGAATTTCCTTTATTTCCTTTTGGGCTTTATGCATGTGCCCTGGAAACCAGTTAATTGACATATGGTCACTTAAATAAGTATATTTCGATGAATTTTAGCAATAAATGAGCAGCGTCACATTAAATAAATTCAATGAGTAAACTCTTTTATTGCAGACAGCAAAAAGCCCGACACAAAGTATCGGGCTTTTCTCAATAGGCGCCTAGCAATGTCCTACTCTCACATGGGAACTCCCACACTACCATCGGCGCTAACACATTTCACTTCTGAGTTCGGAATGGGTTCAGGTGGGTCTATGTCG
>JAWUYA010000035.1:0-10730 GCA_034111045.1 Colwellia sp.
TTAAGGAACTTGGAGTTATTGTTTACTTCATAAGGTAATCGACAATGCTCGTCAATATCGTATCCCGCTACTACATTTATCCCGCTATTTTGAAGACCATGAGTTAATCCTCCTACACCACAAAACAAATCAACAGCTACAATAGACACTATATTTCTTAACCTTACTCTTATAAATAAATAATTAGCTTGCTTTGAATGTAAATACAGGCACGACTTTTACTAAGTAACTATTAAAAGTAAAAGTAAGTAAATAATCTGAGCATTCTATCTTAATTAATAACAGTAAACCAGATTCTGTGACTTTTGATGGTAAGCAAAATCAATAACTATTTATTAGCTTCTTATAAAGATAACCCTCAAAAAAAAGCCCACTTTTGTAAAGCAGATAATATCTGGGATAGGTGGCATAGGTGGTACAGGGAAAGTAAAATTTACATCAGGGCTATTACATAAACAATCAACAAACGTTTCTCTAATGTGCAGTTTGGAGCGTTACATATTGTAAAGTTAACATTCAGCAGTTCGTCATAAAAAATATTAATGTTTGTCTGTTCCACTTGTACCACCTATACCAAAAGAACTATTTGATGCAGGTGGTATTGGTGTCATAGGGTTAATCAAAAATTTCGTTAGCCGTATGACCGAGCAATAGACTAAATTTTTCTCTAAAAACAGCTATCTCCGGCAGCTCATAATAAGCATCACGACCACTTCTGCCGATTGATCCTATACTCATGCGTGATAATAGTTTCCCTATTGCACTTCGTATTTGGGGTACGGACTCATTATAGTTATTTGCATCTAACCATTGCTCACATTTGCGAGTCATACTTTGAGTCTCAATACGGCAAAGACCATTAAAAGGTCTATCCTGAATAAGCTCACTCATTATAAATTGCTGATAAGAGGATAAGTTTGCTAATTTTTCTTCTAATAAAGCTTTAGTGACAGGTGCTTTTCGTGGGTCAAAGTTTGTTATGTCAACATTTAATAAATAATCCAACAGATAACAAGCGCCATTTGCATTTATCCATTGCCGTAACTGATTAAAATAAGCGGTGTTTTGGGCGTATTTACTCGATGGTTCAAGCACTAAATACCTCCGTTCACGATTACCCGCTTTTATAACAGTTTCATGATTACTCGCAAAAATGAATCGACAAAAATTAGGTACCTGAATCGGATCAATACCTTTTCTCTCTAAGCTCAATCGAGGTTCACTGATTAAGCCTTTCAACTTATCCGCTGTTCTTACATCGGTTAAATCAACTTCATCAGCAAATACCAACAATTTATTTGCCACAACCGAATTAAAACGTCCAGTTAGTTGATAAGCGCCATTCACTTGTACCGCATACGGGCCTAATATTTGCTTTACGGGTTCAAACATCGTGCCTTTCCCTGTACCTTGATCTGACTTCATTACAATGGCTACACTTGGCTTCTCATTAGGTTTTTGTATCATATGCGCGAAAAATTCGATAACAAATTGACTTGCAACACGGTCGCCATTACAAATAACTTCCTTAATATGATAAAGAAATGGAGATACATCACCTTTTATTGCCGTTAACGGAAAGCCTTCAAATAAGTTATAAATATTTTTGGGGCATAATGATTTTTGGGGATAAAAACTGATACCGTCAGGTTTAAAGACCTTTCCCTTCCAAGACAGCCAAGCATCACCAACATTTAACCCATTAATTTTAGTCTCATGTAAAAAGTAGCTTCGAAAGTCAGACAAACTTTCGAGATTTAATGATTTTCCATCTACAGGGCATGGTTTCATTGAAGCGATTTTATGCTTTCCGCCCACCGTGACATGAGTGTATTTTTTGTTAAGGCTTACGAGTGTAGCTAAGTCATTTTCAGACAATGGGTTATTGTTAACGAAGTACTGTTCACTTTGAATAGTGGCCATATTTCCGTTAATGGGGTGAACTTTATTAACGTTTTCACTGTTGGTAAAAATACCGTCCGTTGGTATTGATTTCATGCGTCTTTTCCTTTTATTAAAACTTAGACGCTCCTTATACTATCACTATTTTTTAGAAAAAATTAACTTTCTCAAATTATTTACTTGTTCATTTTTCCCCTTGGACGATGGTGCTGAGTAGAACTTGATAAAACGTTTCGTTATTACTGATATGAGGAAACTAAAAACGAACATTTCAACGAGGGGACAGGCTTTGACTCTGTCACATCGCTCTGTCACAATGAATGAACTAAGCTATTTATTTTAACGAAAACAGTAGCTTTGCGACAAGAATGAGAGCTGTTATTAAATCCCTATCTCACCGCCACATTGAGAAAGTCCGCTAATTGAAAGATTAGCGGGTTTTTGCTTTTTAAAAAGGGCGAGATATTAAGTTCAGGGTTTGTAGCGTTAAACCTTAGAGTAGGGTTTAAATCCCTACTTTACCGTTATATTCATTCTAAATAATTAATTTTATTGATTTAAAACGTTATGGTTAAGTTTGTGCGTGCATTTTTTATTTGAGCTCATTGGCTTTTCGGTATTTACCTTGATAGTCAAAAAGTCTGTCTTTGACACGCCAGTAGAATTTTTGTTTTCTGGCAATGACAAAGTCAGGACACGGCAATAGGTTAGCTAACGTTAATGCTTGTTCAAGGTTAGTTACTTCAAACAACCCAGTAGAGCCGAGTTGAACACTGATGTTAGCGCTAAGGCGTTTAGCAAAGATATCATTGAACGCTTTAACTCGATTCGGCTTAGCGAAGTCAAAAGATTCATTGAGTTCAGTGCCTTGCTCATCATGGTAAGTGATTTTTAACTTATCAGCGCCCTTATCACAGACCTTAGTTAAATTAAGACCTGCGCAGCGAATAATTTTTGAATCTTTAAGTTGCAGTGCCTTTTTTAACATATCATCGGGGTCAACCAATACTGCGGTGCACTGTAAACAGGTCCGAGCTGCTATGTCATTTTCACCACCGCAGTGAGGGCATTCTTTAAATACAAAACGATAGTCACATTGCCTTTCCCTAGCTTGCTCTTCAATCAGGCCTTGGCATCGTCGGCCGTAGTGTTCCACTAAATAACCGTCATCATCACAAATGCCCCAAAATAAATTGGCAAATTTACAACTTGGGCAAAAAACTTGAACCGGCTGACTTTTACTGTTCGGCTTTTTCTCACCAACTTCGGGATGATACAGGTCAAAATCATTGCCCGTATAGTCAATCACCAAGCAATTTTTTTTGTTATCACTCAACCGCAGACCACGGCCGATAATTTGTTGATAGAGACTAACTGATTGTGTTGGCCGCAATATCGCAATCATATCGACATGGGGTGCATCAAAGCCAGTGGTTAATACTGAAACATTAACCAGGTATTTAATTTTTTTATGCTTGAATGCCTTAATTAACTTATCGCGTTCAGCGTTGTCGGTAGCGCCGGTAATTAACGCACTCAATTTGCTGGGTAAATAACTAAAAACTTCTTTTGCATGCGCAACTGTAGCGGCAAATATCATAATGCCTTGACGTTTATAGCCTAACTCAATGACCTGCTCAATAATGCCTTGCGTTACCCGGGGATTTTTGTTTACTAGATGATTAATATCGGTAGAACTATATTCGCCAGAGGCGTTTACTCGCAGGCTACTAAAATCATAATGCTCTATGGTGGCATCAACTAATTTGGGTTCGGTTAAATACTGACGTTTGATTAAGTAACGAAGTGGTAGCTCATAAATACAGTGCTCAAAAGGTCGCTTTTCTTCACTTCGCATGAAACCACGATAATGTTTTTTATAAATCCAGCCCATACCTAAACGATAAGGGGTTGCGGTTAAACCCAATAATTTAACTTCAGGGTTAACTTGCATCAATTTTTCAATGATTTGTTGATATTGATTACTATTGGCCAGCTCAGGGTTGGCTAAGTTAACTCTATGACATTCGTCAATAATAATTAAGGAGTAGGGCTCTGTAAAGTCATCCAAATTGCGGGCTGCCGATTGTATGCTGGCGAACGTAACTTGGTGCTGAGTTTCTTTTAGTTTTAATCCGGCAGAATAAATACCAGCGGTAACACCATAGCTTTCATATTTTTGATGATTTTGCTCGACCAATTCTTTCACATGGGTGAGCACCAGTATTTTTAGCTTTGCCAAGCGAGCAAGCTCGGCAATTACCAAACTTTTACCTGAGCCGGTAGGTAAAACAATGACCGCAGACTCGTTGGTTTTTCGAAAGTGTTTGAGCACCGCAGAAACGGCTTCTTGTTGATAATCTCTAAGTTGAAAAACTTCCACGCAGTGCTGCTGCCTTATAAGGAACGGAAAGCAGCCATAATAGCAAAATAGCGGATAAGTCCAAAACTTAAAGCCAACTTAAAGCCTTTATTAGTTGGCGCAGGCTAACAGTGAGAGTAAGGGGTAAAAATAGCATAATATGCTGCGCAGCACTGGCAATAACACTGAGGCAATTGAGCCTTAATAGGTTTTTTCTCCAAAAAAGTAATACTTATGTGGTGTAAGTGGCAGTGTAAGTATTAGTATTGGTGTAAGTAGTAGTGTAAGTAGTAGTGTAAGTAGTAGTGATAGGCCGTTGCACAATGTTTTGATCTATATTCCTATATTTATTCCTATCTTTATTCCGAACTTTACTACATGTTTATACGCTATTAACGTTAAAGTTAACGTTAAAGTTATTGAACTAAAAACAATAAATAAAGAGGTTACCTTGTCATCAATACAAATCGCCAGATTCACATTTCTTTTAGTTAAATAACGAAAGGGAGAAGTAGCAGGCATGAACGATGTAAAAGAGTACCCACCTAATGTTGGTGTTAATGATTGTGTAATATTATTTGATGGTGTTTGTAAGCTTTGTAATGCTTGGTGTCAATTTATTATTAAGGTTGATAGCCAACAACGCTTTAAATTGTGCAGTGTTCAATCACCAGAAGGACAGCGCATATTAGGCCATTTTTCAATGCCAACTGAGCATTTTGATACAATGTTATATGTAGCAGGTAACCAATGTTTTGATAAAAGTGACGCCTTCTTCAATGTTATACATAAATTGGCTTTGCCATGGCGTTTATTGTACCTATTCAAAATTATTCCTAAGGGAATAAGAAATTGGTTTTATGACCGTATTGCCCTGAATAGATATCATTTGTTTGGTAAATACGATACTTGCATGTTGCCGAATAAAGAAAATGAAAATAGGTTTCTTAAATCGGCAGGTGAAAAATAAAAGAAATGTTAACGGTAACGGCTAATGCTAATTGATACCGGACTAACAGCTCATTAAAAACAGCATATATGTGAGGACCATTAATTGAGGAATATCCTATTTTTCTGAAAAAATTCAGTTAGCTATTAGTGTAAACCGTGTAATGTTGTGTAATACCTTTTTATTTCGAAGGCTGTATGATTTTCTATTTTTGTTACTAAAACTCCTTAGTAACACCCTGTTTATCCTAATAAAAACCAAAAAAAAGCACTTAACAATCTGAGTTTAATGTATTTTATTTATTATGTGATTAGGGTGTTTTACTGAGAAGCTTTAGTGTCACACCCTAATATACCTGTGAATTAACATTACTAGTTTCTAATACCATAAAAGTATGGGATATTAATGTTGCTAAAATGTTAATTATGGTGCGTGTGTTACTAAGACGTATACATAATAAGCGGTTATGAGTCTAAAGGAGTTAGAGGTTAGATGAATAATCATCAGATCAAATCAATTATTAGAAAACATTAAATAAAAAATAAAAAGGGGCACCCCTAAACTTTGATTTCAACGAGGACAATCGCTTTTAAATTGTCTCTTTTAAATTAGAAAAGATCGCGAAAAGATTAGAACAGATTGGTCACCCAGACTTTGTTGATAAAAAAGTTTATGCCCCGATCTTTTTTACATCATGAGTTATTACAACAAGACGAGGCCACATACGTACAACGGGGGAATAAGACCAAATGAATCCGAGTGGAGGTACAGATTAAGCTACAAAACTGTGGCCAATATTACTTGACCACTTTATAGCCAGTAATATTTAGATTTTAATAAATGAATACGTAAGAGTTTGAAAAAAATCCTTAACTTAATATAAAGGAATTGAAATGGATTTTAGTATTAAAAATTGTAACAACATTGATTCTGCAACAATATTCATTAGTGAAAGTAAGTTAAATATTAAATTTGCTCCTAATGGAACAGGTAAGAGTACTATTGCTAAGTCGATTATGTTTCGTGCTAAAGGTGATGAAGAATCTTTAAAATCCTTGCTACCTTTTAAATATAGAACAGATAATCAAGGTGACATTTTTCCTGAAGTCATTATTCCTAAGCATATTAATAATGTTATGTGCTTTAACGAAGAATATGTTAACCAATTTACATTCAAGTCTGATGAACTTGTTAATAACAGCTTCGATATATTTATTCGAACTGATGCGTATACAGAAACAGAAGCAAAAATTGATCAGATAGTTCAGAGCATTAGACAAAAATTTACTAATAATCCTGATTTAGAAATATTCATATCTAACCTGAAAGAGTTAAGTGCAGCGTTTAAATTAACTAAAACAGGCATATCAAAAGCATCATCAGGTATGAAAGGGCTTTCGGGTGGTAATAAAATAGAGCACATTCCACAAGGATTAGAGTCATTTAGCCCTTTTATCAAGAGTTCGAATAATGTTAATTGGATAGACTGGCAAACTAAGGGAGTTAAAGACTTCTCCGAATTGGCAGATTGCTGCCCTTTCTGTTCAACAAACTCAGAAGATAAAAAGGAACAAATTGAAAAAGTTGGTAAGGAATATGACAAGAATATAATCAAGAACTTAGTCGCTATTATAAATGTTATCGATAGACTTGGTGATTATTTCTCGGAAGAATCAAAAGAAAGCTTAACTACAATAACCAAACTACCTAATGGTTTAGAAAAAGAGCATGAACAATTTATATCAGATATAAAAATACAGATAGACACATTAACTGAAAAGCTTGAACATTTAAAAGCGCTTAGTGGTTTTGATTTCAAAAAAGGAGAAAAAGTTGGAGAAACATTAGCAGAGTTTAGATTGAGCTTACAATTTTTTTCTAGCTTAAACTCTGCTAAAACTCAAGATGCGATTAATCAGATTAACGAATCAATAGATAATGTTGCTGGTCAAGCCGGGGTATTACAAGGAAAAATAAGCATACAACGTAGTGATATGAAAAAGCTTATTGAAAAACATCAAATAGATATTAATAACTTCCTCGCTTATGCTGGTTATAAATATAAAGTGCAGATCTTAGGCGAAGATGATAAAGGGCAGTTGAAACTTCTCCACATAGAGCACGATCAGTTCCTGAGTGGTGGTAATCAACATTTGAGCTTCGGTGAACGAAATGCTTTTGCCATTGTATTATTTATGTACGAATGTTTAGCGAAGAAGCCCAATCTTATAGTTTTAGATGACCCTATTTCATCTTTTGATAAAAATAAAAAGTATGCCATTTTAGAAATGCTGTTTAGGCGGCATCATAGTGTGTGTCTCAAAGGACAAACGGTATTGATGTTGACTCACGATGTAGAGCCTATAATTGATACAATAAGATCGGTAGCCAATCAGTTTGAGAATCAAGTATACGCCTCATATCTAAGGTTAAGGTTTGGACAAATTATTGAAGAAAATATTGAAAAGCACGATATCAAATCATTTACTCAAATATGTAAAAGTGTTTTAACTTCTGATACTGACGCTGTAATTAAACTTATTTACCTTCGACGATACTTTGAAATACTTGATGACAAAGGAGATGCTTATCAAATATTATCTAACCTCTTTCATAAGAGAATTATAGAAGATGCTATTGATTTTCGATTGGTTGGTAGGGTTGAAGTTTCAAATGAAACTTTTGAGGCCGGTTGTAATGAAATATCTAACCATATACTTGATTTTGATTACATAACTACACTAACGAAAATAAGTGACCGAACAAATTTAAAAGCTATTTATGATAATTGTTTGAATAGTTATGAAAAGCTTCAATTATTTCGACTCTTTGACATAAATGTAAAAAACTCAGTGATGAAAAAATTCATCGATGAAACCTATCATGTAGAAAATGAATATATTTCTCAACTTGATCCGACCCAATTTGATGTTATTCCTGAGTACGTAACAGTTGCGTGTGATAAATACTTAGCTGATGTGGGATTATAGACAAAGGAAAAGATCGGTCACCCAAGCTTTGTTGAATAAAAAAGTTTATGGGTGTCGTGATCTTTTAACAACAAAAAGTAGAAATTAGAGGACGTAATACTTTAGGTGGTGCAGGCGCTGTTATTGGTATGATAGTTGGCCTAATTAGTGCTGTCGTATCTAATACTTAAACAAGGATGGTTAAATGATTTACGCGAAATATATCGAAGATGGGACGCTATGCTCCACCTCAGATTACAGCAATGAACCTGTGAAATACCGAGGTTTAATCATTTGTCCTGAGTGCGAAAAAAAGACTTGGTATACCAAAGGGTTTACGACAGAAAAAGTCGAGAGAATGGCATGTTTTTCAGCACATCATAAAGAAGGGTGTAACGCTTCGTCAGCCGTTTTAATCGCCGAAGATAATGATTTTGAAGGAGGTAGCGAAGCAGAACTACCAACTACTGATATTCGTGTTGATTTAGACAAATCTAACGGACAATCTATTTACGTTTCTCAAGATAATGACAAACACGGTGAAGAAGATGCAGACTGGGCTTCTTCTCCACAGAAAAAAGCCATTGGCGGTTCAAATGGTTTCCCTCTAAATAAATCACTTAGACAACTATTGACTCACCTGTGTAAAAATCCAGATTACGCTGATCGTGGTCAAAGTATTACAATAGTAGCAGATTCAGGACGGAAAATAGTTGATGGTCAATTAAAAGACTATCTAGTACCGATTAATGACATAGCTGCAAACCAGTTAGCAGAATCAAGAATATTTTGGGGTACAATCAACAACCTCAATGAAGATAAAAATGGTCAGCTATGGCTTAATTATGGAGATTATCGTACAGAACCCAGTATTTTACTGAGTAAAAGCCAAAAAGCTGAACTCCTTAAAAACTTTAAGTTAAAAAGTGTAAGCGAATTAGATGGCTCCGACGTCATAATTGTTAGCCATGCTGGTTGCTCACCGAGTGGGAAGATAATTATTAAGTCCAGCTTTACTAAATATATGTCTTTTAGAAGATATAGTGCTATTGATCCAGATAAAAAATGACATATTAAAAGATCGAGACATAAACTTTTTTATTCAAAAACGCTTGTGTACCGATCTTTATTTTCTGAAATATACAGTGAAACCTCTGATGTCAGCCTTTATAAGTCTGTCACTACAAGTCTGTCAGTTTTTACATCGTACGTTATTATTGAATAAAGCTTGTTTACTGAAAAACAAGCAGCACTGGGTTTACCAATAAGTCTTAATAAAGACAACGATTTACGGTATGATTTAAATTAATTACGATTCAATTTTTATGGACGATGTTGTTGTATGATTTTAAAAGATAAAACTCCTCAAAATGCCGTCTCCTCAACAGCCAAAGCAGGGCAAAAACAAGAGCAAAATGTAGCTTTCTTTTTAAGGCGTGCTTTCAAAGACCATAAGCAGGTTTATGTCATCAATGATTTCAAGTTTACTCACAATGATGAAACAGCCCAAATAGACCATTTAATTGTTTATACATACGGTTTTGTATTAATTGAGTCTAAAAGCATTAAAGGTGAGGTTAAAGTTAATGACTTAGGCGAGTGGACTCGTAGCTTTAGCAATAATTGGTCTGGTATGGCTTCACCAATTAAACAAGTAGAGTTACAACAAAAGCTACTGCGAGAAATGTTATATGCTAATCGAGGCGATATTTTAGGTAAGCTACTTGGCATTAAACAACAATCATTTGGAATGCGTTGTTGGGATAATGTTTGCGCTGTATCAAGTAGGTCTGTTATTGACCGTGATTCAATGCCTAATGAGATATCAAAGCAGCTTGTTAAAACGGAGTTTTTAGTTGATAAGCTTGAGCAGTTGATGAAGCTTAAAAATAAAATAGTGAGCGCATTAACTTTCGATACGCGACCAGACTTTAATGACGAAGAATTAAAATCAATAACATCATTTCTTATGGCTCAACTTGATGATAATAAAACCATTAAAAAGGTAGCGGTGCAAAAAGTAGCACCTGCACCAGTAAAGGTGAAAGCGAGTATTGATGCAAGCTTGCAATGTAAGTCGTGCGGTGAAAAGTCTGATTATTTGGCACAGTATGGTCCTTATGGCTATTTTATTAAATGCAATAAGTGTGAAACCAATACCGCAATGAAAATACCTTGTGTTAGTTGTGGCAGTAAAAATACTAAGGTATCTAAAAAGAAAGCAACCTATGCGCTTAATTGTTGTGATTGTGAGCAAGGAGCAATACTTATTTAATTTAGGTAAGTATCACTTTTTATCTGAGGGCATAAACTAGTGGGCATTATTTAAGTTAAAGCAGACAAAGAGGTCAAGTCATTTGATCATTAAAACTATACAAAAAGGAGAAACAATCTTATTCTCCCCCCCATTAAAAAAACCGGGACAGCCAAGCTGTGTTGAATAAAAAAGTTTATGTCCCGAACTTTAACCGAACTTTAAACTTTACTGTTGTGATTACAAAATGTTACAGACTTGCCATTGCTCAAAAAATTTTATGCACATATATTA
>JAWUYA010000036.1:0-39889 GCA_034111045.1 Colwellia sp.
GCGGTCAATACTACTGACTTGATCGGCAACTGGTTTGTGCTGACATCAGAATCTTTAAGCCGCAGCTTTAGCTTTTTAAGATGTTTTATAATTGACATTTTTAGATACAAATCCTTTAAAAATTTAGGGCAATTCATTTTACACTGTGATTATTTTATTTTGCATTGTAACTAATTCAGCACAAAACACTTGTATACTACTCATAATACATGAACTTTGCACTTTGTATACTAAAACTTAACAAGAAAAACAAAGTGATTAAGCCCAAGTATTGAAGTAAATTTATTAGTTTTAAATTCAAACTTATTGTGTAAAGTTTATACAGGTAGCTTCAAGCTCATACCTGCCTGTGGCATCACATTGAATGAGTTTCAGCATTTTACTTTCAGAAAGTGGTAGAGATGTTTTCATCCAAACACTGCGCGGAGCCGAAGTGCTGAATAGTCCCTCAACCTTTTGCCGCAGTTTTTATGATTCCAATTTGTTGTCATTTTTCATTTGGTATCCTTACCAGTTATAACACCGTAATTAGAATCTTTCTCGATGACCGATGGATAAGAACTGGGCTATGCTTTGTTAATTTCACACTAAAGTTGTTGCTTTATCTCCAACTCATCCTCCCTGAGCTTGCGTTCGGTGACGTCTAAAAAACTAATGACTATTTCAGAAAGGACATCTCCGCTATCAAACACCGGAAACCCATTAACTGTTGCCCAAACAATGCCTTTGTTTTTAGGACGATGGATACCGACTAATTGATTTTTAATAGGATTTTTGCTAGCTATAATCCTATTTACCGGATAATTTTCAATTGGCATAGGAGAATGATCAGCATCAACAAATTTCCATGCTGGGTCCATGGCTTCTTTGCCTTTCATTTCTTTATAGCTTAAGCCAAGTATTTCTGATGCTCTGAGATTACTCATAAGAATAGAAGTATCTGGTGCATGAACAACAATCCCAGCCTCAAGATTGAGCAACAAATAACTATATCGTTTTTCGCTTTCTCGCAATTCATCTTCTATTCCCTTGGCATCAGTTATATCGTTAAACGTAATAACCAAGCCGTCTATACGATCGTCCAGAGTGCGATAAGGCATAGTCCGCACATTAAACCATCGTCCATCAAATGTTATTACTGCTGCTTCAGTAGTGATTAGGGTTTTTAGAACCTGCTTGCAATGAGTGACTATTTCAGGGTACTGCAGATCAGTAACTAGATCAGTAAACTGCCTACCAATATCGGAGGGTTGCAATTTGAATATATTGGTTAACGAGTCGGTAAACCGGCGTATGTTCAACTGCTTGTCGAGGAAAAGCGTAGCAATCTCAGTACTGTTAAGTAGATTTTTCATGTCGTTGTTGGATTGTGTAGAATCACTAACCTTGCTTTGCAGTTCCACATTCACTGTTTGTAGTTCTTCGTTCAGGCTCTGCATCTCTTCCTTTGAAGTTGTGAGTTCCTCATTGGTCGATTGCAGTTCTTCGTTTGTTGATTGCAACTCCTCGTTAGTCGATTTTAGCTCTTCTTGAGAAGTTTGCATCTCTTCGCGAAGTGATTGTATATCTTCGAAACTTCGTGACAGTTCATTTTCCAGCCCCTTTTCCCTTGAGCCTTGACTTTTCTTACCAGATTTCGAGCCAATCACCTTATGCTTTATAATGTCTTCCACTTCATTAAATACAACTATTAATAGATCTCTAATCGAATTTGGACGTTCAATACGCTGCACAGTGACATCCACAAACTGAGTGCCTCCATTACTACCCACTTTAACTTTGCGTAAAATTACTGGCTCAAAGTTTTGCATGACTTTGCGAAAAGCACCTGGCAAGGCCTCGCGCAATCCTTCTCGTGCCATAGCATGAATGTTAATGTTTGTTTTACCTGCAGCCGGTTCAAGGTATTTGCCTGTTCGCCCGGTAATAAAAAGGATGTCCCCTTGTTCATTTACCATCACACTGGCAGGGGCATACCTTTGCAGAATTAATTGCTCGGCAATGCTCTGAACGTTTTCAGCTATTTTTGGAGTAACTTTATTTTCCAACATACCCGATTTACTTCGATTAAAGGCACTGGGGAAATCGAGAAGTTCAACTAACTCGGTTCTTGCAGTTCGTTTAAAAATTTTCAATTTAGCGTCAACTTCTTCAAAGCCTTCTTTATTTTTTCCAGGAGTTTCAGCAGTGCCAAGCACCATGATTCCACCTGCATTAAGGCTATAGTTAAACAGCGTCATCAATTTTTGTTGTAAATCAGGCTTCATGTATATCAGCATATTGCGGCAAGTGAGAATGTCGAGTTTGGTAAACGGCGGGTCTTTAATCACATTTTGAGGAGCAAAAATCACCATTTCGCGTATCGCAGCATTTAATCGGTAACCCGAATCTTCGCTAATAAAAAATCGATTGACCCGATCGGCTGAAATATCGGAAACAATACCTGCGGGGAAAAAACCTTTACGGGCTTTATCAATGGCTTCAGTATCTATATCGGTAGCAAATATCTGCAGCGATATGTTTTTATTATTTTTAAGCTTCTCCAATATCTCCTTAAAAACAATGGCAAGCGAATAGGCCTCTTCGCCAGTAGAGCAGCCTGTTACCCATGCCCGTAACACATATCCATTGGGCAAAGTTTTCATCAGGGCTGGAAGAACTTCCTTTTTAAGCTTTTCCCACACTGTTGGATCACGAAAAAAGCTGGTTACACCAATCAGCAATTCTTTGAAAAGTATGTCAATTTCGTTTGAGTTTTCCTGTAAAAAACGTACATAGTTATTTATTTTGTGTATTTGATGAACACTCTTGCGTCTTTCAATCCGACGGAAAAGAGTATTTTTCTTATACATAGAAAAATCATGACCAGTGTGATCGCGTAGCAAAATGATAATTTTATCAAGATTACTATGGTATTTAGTGTCTATTACGGACTCGGTGTTACCAATAGGGGCATATTTGAGGAAATAAATCAGTTTGCTGGGCAATTCTTTGGCAGGCGCTACAATGTCAGCTATTACAGCATCAATTGCACTTAGTGGCATGCCGTCAAATTTTGCCGTGTTGGGTGACTGTACTAACACGATCCCATTTTTCTCTTTTATAGTTTGCACTCCTAGACTGCCATCTGAGCCCATGCCCGACAGAATAATACCTATGCTTTCATTCTGTCTGTCATCTGCTAATGATCGGAAAAAAATATCGATGGGTAAACGAAGTCCACGAGACTCAGTTGGCTCAAACAAATGCAATGCCCCATTCAGAATCGATAAGCTTCGGTTGGGTGGTATCACATAGACGCTGTTTGGCTGTATTTTAAGACAGTCGGTCGCCTGACATACTTTCATACCCGTTATTCTTTGCAGTAGTTCGGGCATAATGCCTACATGGGTTGGGTCGAGATGCTGGACCACAACGAAAGCCATTCCAGAGTCTATAGGGGTATTTAAAAAAAACTGTTCCAAGGCTTCAAGTCCACCTGCGGAAGCACCAATACCGACGATTGGAAACCTCTGTACTTTTTTATTCTTTACCTTTGGCTCTACCGTCAATTTACGTGCCCCTGATTTTTTTACGTTTTTCGTCGTTTTTTGTTCGTTTGTTTTATCGATTGCCATGATTTTTCCAGCTATATTTTTGATTACAATAAGACATCCATCTGAGCAAACATGTTCTTTGTGTATTACCTGTTAGTCTAGAGTCTAGAGCTACAACGCTATTTTTTAAGTGAATTTAATTATAATATTTCCAACAATTTCATCACCTTTTTTCAAGATACAAATCCAGCGTCTTCAATAGATACGGAAAGGTCATTTTTGAATTTTCACGATGGCAATACATACCAATTTTGCGAATGTACTATCTAAAATTGATGAATAATCTGCAAGTAACTTATTGTTCGTGATAAAAAGTTTTGACCATAATTTTTACTTTTTTGATCGAGTAAGGGCTTTAAAAATGGTCAGTCAACTTATGTGGACTCCCCCTTTGCCAACAACAAAAATAATAATACAAAGAAATAAATGAGTACTTATGTACGAGCCAGCGCACAAAGTTAGAATTAACTGTTTGATGACCAATGACGGCTATGGCAAAGCGGTCCTTAAAACAGGTTGATTTTGCCATTAAAAAAGGTCGGCTTCACGCCCTGAGTTCAAATGGTAAATGCAACGTTATCCTTAAAGTAAACATTGTTTGACTAACATTAAAAATTAATAACTATTTATAGCTGCCAACTTACATCAGGCTTCCAATTACTAATCCACGCAGGTATATCACTGGCAGGCATGGGTTTGGCAATACCAAAACCTTGTGCCAAATTGCAGCCTAGTTGCAATAGCATAGTACCGTGTTCAATCGTTTCAACGCCTTCAGCAATCACGTCACGTTTGAATGATTTAGCTAAGGCTATCACCACTTCAACTATGGCTAAATCATCAGCGTCAACCAACATGTGTCGTACGAAGCTCTGATCTATTTTAATTAAATTTGCCGGTAATCGTCTAAGGTAAGTCAGTGAGGAATACCCTGTGCCAAAATCATCTAAGGCAAAGCTTACCCCCTCTGCCTTACAGGCATTCATGATTTTTGAGACATACTGAACATCATCTAAGGCACTTGTTTCCAACACCTCTAACTCTAAATAGTGTGGTGCAACATTAGGATGTGCTGCTAGCATTGTCATTAGCTTCTGTGTAAAATCAGATTGTTGTAATTGTACAGCGGCAATGTTTACACTAGTGCTTACAGGGAGATTAACCCCCATTGCTTGCCATTGGCCTATTTGTGTTAGTGCAGTATCGATAACCCATTCACCCATTTCTATACTCATTGGGCTATTTTCAATGAAAGGCAAAAATTCGATTGGATGTAACAGCCCTCGATCTGGATGTTGCCAGCGAATAAGCGCCTCAACCCCTATCACTGTACCTTTCTTCATATTAACCTTAGGCTGATAATGGAGCACAAATTGATGATTATCTAATGCGCTGCGAATAGCCTCTAGCTTTTCCCGTTGCACTGTAACCGCATCATCTTGAGTCGTATCAAAGAAGTGATAATGGTTCTTACCTGCTTGTTTTGCTACATACATGGCTTGATCAGCATGGCGCATCAGCTGGTCGGCATCCACATAATCTTGCGGGTAAAGGGTAACACCAATACTGGCTGATACATTCAACACCACGTTATCGACTGTGACAGGTTCAGACGCTGCCAGTAAAAACCTCTCTAATACCGGCTCACAATCTTCAACCTTGGCTAAATCTGCCAATACCGCGACAAATTCATCACCGCCAATGCGGGCTAAGGTATCACCTTCACGTAGCGCCTCTTTCATGCGAAGTGACAGTGCAATCAGCAGTTCATCGCCTACGACATGACCATGGGCATCATTGACGTCTTTGAAAGCATCTAAATCTAGGTAAACCACAGCGAGTGACTGTTGGTGACGGCTGCACTGCAACATAGACTGGGATAGTCGGTCGGCAAGTAATGAACGATTGGGTAAATTAGTGAGTACATCGTAATGAGCAATATGCTCTAACTGCTTTTGATATTCTTTCATTGGGCTGATGTCAATTAGCGCCATAAGACAATCATTACCAAAGTTACCGAAATTAGCCTCAACACTGAGCCACAGCTCACGAGTAACAAACTGCACTAATATCTCACAGGTTTGTATACCTCCGTGTTCAAATGTTGTTACCAGAAATGTCTTGAATGCCTCTTGATGTTGAGCCGATATGTAATTTAAAAAATTTCTCCCTGCCAAGTTGGCTCGCTCAATACCCAATAGGCTAGCACCTCGCAAATTAACCTGACTGATGGTGCCACTCATATCGAGCGCAAAGTAGCCTATCGGCGCAAACTCAAATAACGCGGTATAGCGTTGAGCAGACTTTCTTTCAACTATTCGTGCTTGTTGGAGTTCCTCGTTCTGCATCTCCAGCTCAAGGTGATGAACTTGCAGCTCGTGTAGCATCCTATTAGCATCATCTTCACTGGGGATGACTTTGTTACCTCCAGACTGTTTTTTCAGTTGCGCTACGGCCTGCTGGCGAAGATCTTTTGCGGATCGCTTCGGTGGCTGTGCAGAGGTCGTCATGTGGCAGGCCTTATTAAACGTAACTCCGCCTCTATTTTCTTGGCTTGAGTAATATCAATAAAGGTAATGACCACGCCATCGTTGATGTTTTCTAGTGTCCGGTAGGGCATGATGCTGACCTTGAACAAGCGTTCATCGTTGGCAATAATCTCTTTTTCTATGAACATCAGCATCTGTAAACCTTACGCGCGTTATTTCCTAATTCGGCATAATTGAGATTAGTCACAACGTCAGACAATGGGCGACCAACAATAAAGGGTGTTTTCGAATCAGCCAATCGACAGGAATACTTAGGAGAGTAAGTCATAGATTTACTTTGTCTTTTCATTAGGGTGAATTTTATTTATGATGCATATATTCATTGTAGACGACTTTATGGTGTACTCGTCCACTCGTTACGGGAAACTTGTCGTAAAATAGCCAATCCCCTTGTTTCTGTGTTAATTCGAAATTAACACAATGAGGCCGCTGTGCATTAAAATAGCCCCTGCAACACTATAGTGGATGACTATGTGGATGACTATGTGGATGACTATGTTTTGCCGCTTCTTTATACGTATAAGGACCACTAGCCCAGTTAAACAATGAGGTAAAAAATACATCATTAGATAATTTATTGTCAGAATAAAGTGAAATGGATTGTTACTTAAGACTTTTGCTCACCAATAGTTACGGGTCTTTGGAGACAAGATTTAAACGAACGATGTGTAATATGATATTTCAATTTCTCTATTCAATATAAGTAAAGGTTTTACGTTATTATTACCACTGTTTTCCCACATTGATTTAGAAATGAACAATTTGGCTTTATTCTTAGAGGTGAAGTATTGTAAGTCAGTGTCATGATCTACACAGTGAGGATGATATTCTATAGATGTGACAACTATTGGCATTTGCAATGTAGTAAAAATGGTCTCCTTTTAGCGATCAGTTGTCGTTAACAACCTTCACTAGGGCATTTCAACTATGCGCAATTTGTGTCTATAGCTGATGCAATGACGTTTTTATACCGACTTAAAACGGTATAACATTATTTTGGCATAAAATTGAATATTATTTTTGGTGTTTATAATTGATGATTTTTAACGAGTTATTGCAGAGATATAATAAAGCGTAATTGCTATGAAAGTTTTATGGATAAAGCTTTGTAGGAATATAAAAATTTGAATTTACTGAGGAGATATTACAGTAAAAAGGTGGTACCCGGAGACGGACTTGAACCGTCACACTCTATGAGCGAGGGATTTTAAATCCCTTGTGTCTACCAATTCCACCACCCGGGCATCGGATAAGTATTTTTATAGTAAGTATGATTGACCTACTTCAATTGACATCAGCAGATGATAATTGATTGGAGCGGCTAACGAGACTCGAACTCGTGACATTCACGTTGGCAACGTGATGCTCTACCAGCTGAGCTACAGCCGCTTCGGATAGAATTCAGTTGTTTAACAATTAATGTGCTATAAATAAAAATTGGAGCGGCTAACGAGACTCGAACTCGTGACATTCACGGTGGCAACGTGATGCTCTACCAGCTGAGCTACAGCCGCTTATTTTTTTAAACATTAATAGTTATATTGAATGTATGCGCAAATATACATCATTCCGCATCGACTTAATAAACAGAAGATGGTACCCGGAGACGGACTTGAACCGTCACACTCTAAGAGCGAGGGATTTTAAATCCCTTGTGTCTACCAATTCCACCACCCGGGCATCGGACAATTACTTTTTATAGTAGGGATTGGCTCCCTACTTCTTGCTATATAAGCCAAGTTCTTTGTTGCGACCATTAAATAATTTACTAAATAATGGAGGCGGGTCCCGGAGTCGAACCGAGGTCCACGGATTTGCAATCCGCTGCATAACCACTCTGCCAACCCGCCTTACAGTATAAATATCAATCAATAAAAATAATTAACATTTAAAATTGGAGCGGCTAACGAGACTCGAACTCGTGACATTCACGTTGGCAACGTGATGCTCTACCAGCTGAGCTACAGCCGCTTCATCTGCTGACTCCCTGCCAACTGGAAACGCATTTTACATTGATATACTTGGGAGTCAACACTTAAATCCCAATTTTGTTTTGACTGCTCAAAAAGTGTCTTACCTGTTGTTTTTTTGGCTTGTCGCACTGTTTTTTGTTTATTTTTCAACCTTAAGTTCAGGCCAAGCCACTTTAAAATATGAGATCATTGACCAGAGGGTTAAAATTGTTGCAACAAAAAATAAAATATAAGCAAGACCCATTAATATCTCATAAGGTAAATCAAATAAAATTAGTGGAATATCATAGTCAGGATGCCAAATGAGGCCTTGCAACGATAACATTTGAGTGAACGTTTTATATTTCCCCATATCTGACACCGCAATTTTATTTCTTTTTCCTATTGAAGACATAAATTCACGTAGCGCACTAATAAATATTTCACGAGCAATCATGATACACGCTGGAATAGATATCCACCAAGTTTGGTAGTCTTGCACAATAATAATGAGTGCGGTTACCACCATGAGTTTATCTGCCACTGGGTCGATAAAAGCACCGAATGCCGAGGTTTGATTAAGTTTACGTGCTAAATAACCGTCTAACGCATCACTGACAGAGGCAAGCCAAAAAACGACAAAAGCACCAAAATGATTCCATGTAACGGGTAAATAAAAAACGATGATAAATACAGGTATTAGAATGATTCTAAATACAGTGATTTGATTTGGGATTGTCCACATAGACTTTTTACTTCTATTATTATCGAGTGATGGCTAGTTTATTCATTCAGATACTCTGTGATGAAAATGATAACAACTACCTGTTCATTGCATTTTACACGGATTTGTTATTAATTGTCGTGTAAAGTGTCATAAATAATCTGAGCGAGTACTTTGTTTACACCAGGCACTTTTTCTAACGTTGCTTTATCGGCCTGCTGAACTTCTTGTAACCCCCCTAAATATTTAAGTAAGGCTTGCCGTTTTTTAGCACCTATCCCTGGAATAGACTCAAGTGTTGACTTTTTACTAGCCTTCTGGCGTTTGGCTCTGTGCCCAGTAATAGCGAACCGATGCGATTCATCCCGAATGTGTTGCACAAGATGTAATGCTGGAGAGGTGCCGGGCAAAGAAATAAGCTGATGACTGCCCCCTAAAATAAGGGTTTCTAACCCCGGTTTGCGTGACTCCCCTTTAGCGACACCAACAAGTAAGGGCATTCTGGATAAGTTTAATTCGGCAAAAAAATCTTCGGCTTTAGCTAACTGGCCTTTACCTCCATCAATAAAAATGATGTCTGGTAATTTATCATCCGCTTCAATTATTTCTTTATCCTTAGTTTTTAATTTACCATAACGTTTGTTTAAGGCAAACGCCATTGCTGCGTAATCATCACCGGGGGTAATACCATGTACATTGTAACGGCGGTAATCACTTTTAAGCGGGCCTTGTTGATTAAAAACCACATTTGATGCAACAGTTTGCTGCCCCATAGTATGGCTAATATCAAAGCACTCAATACGGTTTATGCCATTAGCTAATTCAAATACTTCATTTAAAGCAGCAAAACGTGCTTCCATTGATTCTTTGTGACTATTGCGGGTAACCAGTGCAGTTTCTGCATTGGTACACGCAAGTTTCAAATACTGAGCCCGTTCAGTGCGAACATTGACTGATATTTTCACTTCCCGTTCTGCATGTTTACTTAACAATGATGCAAGCGATTTTTGTTGTTCGAAACTTTCTTGTACCACTATCTCTTTGGGTATTGCCCCATGTATTACATCATCAACTAAATAATGCTGACCAATAAAAGCCTCAATTAATTCGCCATTGGTGGTTTCACTTGGCACCGCTGGAAAATAACTTTTACTGCCTAAAATTTTATGATCACGAATAAATAACAAATGAATACATACTTGCGATTTAAAGCGATGAAAACCTACTATGTCCATTTCAGCTGCGGTGCCACTGACAAATTGTTGTTGCTGCACTTTTCGTAAAGTGGCAATTTGATCTCGATATTTTACCGCTCTTTCAAAATCGAGCGTTTGGCTAGCATTCTCCATTTTGTCAACAAGCAACTCGATAACGTCGGAGCTTTTTCCTTTAAGAAATAGCTTGGCCATTTGAACTTGTTGTTGATAGTCTGAAGTGGAGATGTTCTCAACACAAGGAGCTGAACAACGGCCTAATTGAAATTGCAAGCATGGACGACTTCTTGCCCGATAATAACTATCCTCACATTGACGTAGTGGAAATAACTTTTGCATTAATCTAAGACTTTCCCAGACAGCCCCAACACTAGGATAGGGTCCAAAGTATTCGCCTTTGATTTTTTTACCACCACGATGTAACCCTAATTTGGGATGTTGGTGATCAGTTATTAACAGATAAGGGTATGATTTATCATCACGCAGTAGGATATTATATTTAGGTTGATACTTTTTGATATAATTATTTTCAAGTATCAGTGCTTCGCCTTCGGTATGGGTAATGGTGACGTCTATTGCTATAATTTGTTTAACTAATGTTTTAGTTTTTATACTAGACACATCTTTTCTGAAGTAACTTGCCAACCGCTTTTTAAGATCTTTGGCTTTACCAACATAGATGACTTTTTGGTTAATATCGTACATGCGATAAACACCGGGTTGATGGGTCACCGAGGAAATAAAGGCGTGGTTGTCAAAGGTGGGAAGTTCTTTCGAATTTTGTTCTTGTTCAGACAATTTCATTACTCATATCAACAAATAGTATTTTGTCGGTAAACCTAGCTCACCTGCACAATGCTTTACAGTTTTTCTGTGGTTAACATACCATAGCGGATAGCAAGATGGGTTAATTCGACATCATTACCAATATTTAATTTCTCAAACATCCGATAACGGTAACTATTTATCGTTTTAGTGCTCAAATTTAGTTGCACTGAAATATCAGTAACTTTTTGACCATCAGTTACCATTAGCATAATTTGCAATTCTCGGTCTGACAGAGCATTAAAAGGATTATCATCTGGTGAGTTGAATTGATTAAGTGCCATTTGCTGAGCAATATCTGCAGGTAAATAACGTTGACCGCTATTAACTGCTCGAATAGCATTAAGCATTTCATTTGGGCCTGAGCCTTTAGTTAAATACCCAGATGCACCTATTTGCATAAATTTAGCGGGGAAAGGCGCTTCACTATGAACAGTAAGCACAATAACTTTAATATCAGGGGAATAACGTATAATTTTTTTAGTGGCTTCTAAACCACCAATTCCTGGCATATTCATGTCCATTAACACAACATTTGGTTCATTGTTACGACAAAAATTTACCGCTTCTTCTCCCGTGTCAACTTCGCCAATAACTTTAAATCCTTTAACTTCATCTAATATTTTTCGGATACCGGTACGAACCAATTGATGATCATCGACTAATAAAATATTTATCAAAAATATATCACCTTACGCTTTGAAGATGCGTATGTATTAATAATACAAAAAATATAGCGACTTAACACTATAATCATATTATTGAGAATATAGTGCCTTTTAGTGTAAAACAATCGAATTCTGTGGTTATTTGTAACAAATTCTTAACGTATTTAAAAAGTCAAAAAATATTTATTCAGACATTAAAATTTATTGTCATTTAACCAAGAGTTTAACAACCCAATTTGACCATTTTTATATGCTGCATAAGTTAACCTAACAGCGTTACTCAAGATAACACTATCAGACCAGTTTGTTTGTTCACAAATCAATTGATAACATACTAAAGCGTCTTCAGATAAATACCCTCTCATTTCCTTCATACCACGTTTTTTTTGGCGTTCTCTATAATTTTTTTGTTTTTCTGCATTGGTTAATGCTTTCTTCTTGTCAATCATCTTTAACCTTTCTATGGCGTCTATCTTTTTCTTATGGTTACGCATAACCCAAAAAATAGCAATAGACGTAATGAAATGGTGCTATTTCCATCAAAATCATCTTTATTTAACTGCTCGGAGTTGTTTAGTGTACAAGTGTTCGCTAAAGTAGCTTTCTTAAAAAATTTAACTTAATTGAGCGGCCTTTTTTTACTAAGGTCAATTAACTATATTTAGCTTGCAGTAATAACTCTTTGGAACAAAATATGGAACAAAAAAACGCGTATATGAAAGAAGACTTAATCAAAGCTGGTACTGGTGAGCTTTTTGGTCCGGGTAATAGCCAATTACCCTCTGACAATATGTTGATGATGGATCGTATTCTTACTATTAATGAAGATGGAGGTGAATTTGGTAAAGGTGAAGTTATTGCTGAATTAGATATTACTCCGGACTTATGGTTTTTTGATTGCCACTTTAAAGGTGACCCAGTAATGCCTGGCTGTCTTGGTTTAGATGCTATGTGGCAACTCGTTGGTTTTTATCTAGCATGGTCAGGTGGTCCTGGACGAGGTCGTGCACTTGGTGTAGGAGAAGTTAAGTTTTCAGGTCAAGTACTACCAACGGCTAAAAAAGTCACTTATAACATAACCTTTAAACGAGTGATTAAGCGTAAATTATTTATGGGTATAGCTGACGGCACTGTTTCTGTTGATGGACGAGTAATATATACCGCCAAAGATCTAAAAGTTGGCTTATTTACTGATACCGCTAATTTCTAGACGCACCAAGCATAAAAAGCTCGTGACTAAAGAGTTAGTTCCGAGCTTAATATTTTATAATAACGGCTCATTCTTTAATTATTGATTCCTTGTTGCCTATCTTCAATCGCTTCTCTCCACCCCCCTAACCATTCTGATTTTATTTCTAAATTTTGATATGGACAATGGTCTTTCCCTCGACCTAAAATACCGGCTTGATAACCTCGTGAATGTGCTCTGTCTTGACGATCTCTTTTTTGTCTTTTCATCTGTTCTTCTCTCCATCATTTCTAGCTAATGAGCAAGTGATGTTGTTATTCACCCAACTTACACTAATAATAAATAGTCAAGCGGCTGTTTTATTGCAACGTTAAAATGAGTAAAAGTAACTAAGATATTGATCAAACGATAAATTTAATTAAAAAGAATCACTGAAACCAACATCCAATATCCCAAAATAAGATAAATGAGTACATCGACAAAGTGTATTTATTCTATTCTATACCTAAATATTTATGAACCTGTACTGATAAGCGCCAGTTATTGGCAATACATGTTTGTATGGCTAACTCAGTAGCTCGTGATTTTTGACTGATGGGCTGCAAATAAATGGGGGTATTGGTTATTTCATGCAATGCTAGCAGCGACTTTAAATCATCTATGTGCTGCTCTGTTGCTATTGGGTGTTTTATCTCATTAGCCCGATTCATGGCCGTACCAAGTATTTTGTAGCCACCTTTCATATTAACTTTTGGTGACACAGTTACCCAACAGTTTGTTGAGACACAAATTTCAAATGTTCCCGAGGTTTCAACTTGGCAGCTATAACCTTTTTCTTCAAACCCTAAACAAAGTGATGTTAAATCCACCATGCAAGGCTCTCCACCTGTGATGACGACGTGTTTAGCTTGATAGTCGTTATCACTTACCGCAGATAAAATTTGTTCAACAGATAACTCAGACCAAGCCTCAGACTCTTGTGCTTTTGTTAACACTTCTTTTGCACTCACCTTGTCATCAAGGTTAATTGCCCAAGTATGTTTAGTATCACACCAAGAACAACCAACAGGACAACCTTGAAGACGAATAAAAATTGATGGTTGCCCGGTAAAAGAGCCTTCTCCTTGAATGGTTTCAAAAAGTTCATTGATTTTGTACGAAGTCATAATAGGGTTATCCGTTTTTTTTTCATCATACATAATATTAATACTTTGCCTAATTGGTTATTTGAATCAAATTCGAGTAAAATGCGCGAATTTTAAATTATACCTCAAGAGAGCTAACATATGAGCAATAAAGTTGTTGTTATTTATTCTGGTGGCATGGATTCTTTCACTGTATTAAATCGAGCCCTAAAAGATGGGAAAGAAGTCTTTGCTTTATCATTTGATTACGGACAACGTCATGTTAAAGAGCTTGAATACGCAGGTAACGTATGTAAAAAATTAAATGTTGCTCATAAAATAATTGATATCTCAGCCATTAATCAATTATTAGCTGGTTCTTCACTTACCGATGATATCGATATTCCAGAGGGGCATTATGAAGCTGAAAACATGAAATCTACTATAGTCCCTAACCGTAACATGATTTTATTGTCGTTAGCGGTTGGCTATGCTGTCTCTGTTGAAGCAAGTCAGGTTTATTATGGTGCACATTCAGGCGATCATGCTATTTATCCTGATTGTCGCCCCGAATTTGTAATGAAAATGAACGATGTTTGTCAAATAGCGAATTACCAAGCGATTGAAATTTTTAGTCCCTATTTAAATGTGAATAAAACAGCCATTTTAGCGGATGGCATTATCATGGGATTAGATTATTCAAACACCTGGACATGTTATAATGGCCGGGAAAAATCTTGCGGTAAATGTGGCGCCTGTCAGGAGCGTTTAGAAGCTTTTGCCGAGAATAATATTACTGACCCAATACACTACGAATAAGACCTTAAGATTTAACAGTAAGGTCTTTACGCTGAATATTATTCTCGATAGTTTTTCAGTGAATTAATGTTGTATGGCCAAAGGTTGTCATTAACTCTTCTGCTAAAATCAACGATAACTGCTCTGCCATGTTATCAACGGCCTTATTTATTGCTAACGTTTTATCACTTGAAGTGCCTTTAACCTTTTGATTAAAGGTTCTCAAAACTGTATCGCCGACAGTTAAAGATATTGATGCCGACCACAAACTATAAAATAAACGCTATCGATTAATATCATGCCTCTTTACTTCACACTTAGAGTAAAGTCTGCGTCTAGGTTATTTACTCTGAGGCCTTGCTTGGTGATCGCTTCAATGAGCTTACTCTGTAAAACAGAACTTTGACGTGGTCAATACAGCAAAACTAATGTTATTAAATACCTGATCAGTTTTTGCTATTAACGCTTGAATTCTTGATCAAATAAAAACTTTTTGTTGCCTTAAATTCTGCTCGTTGTACAAGTGATTTTTTAATCGCTATGGCTGAGAAAGTTTGCTACATGTGGTGGCAAAAAATAAACTGTAGTTCAACAGACACAGATGAAGTGCTTAGTTCAACCTCTAATATTCCACAATGGGTATTAACACCTGAAGCGATCAAAGAGTTATTCAACGCTATTATCAAACAAAGTCAACGTCAAATTAATTCAAATGATCAACAATTTATGTATGAAGAATTTAGAGCCCAACAAGCTGAAATAGATTTAGATAAAGAAATACAACGTTTAACAAATTAAGATCAATAACAATAAAGACCAAAAAGCCAAACAACTGTTTGGCTTTTTGGTTTTTTATCAATACCCTTGATTATTTTACATGCGCTAATGCTTGATTGGCTAACTGAGTAATTGCCGCCCAATCTTTAGCGTCAACAATTTGATCATTAACTAACCAAGAGCCTCCACAACAAGCGACATTTGCTAGGGCTAAGTAGTCACGAATATTATTGAAATTTATGCCTCCTGTTGGGCAAAAGCGTATATCAGGAAATGGTCCACCAATAGATTGAATGGCTTTGACACCGCCAGAGGCTTCTGCTGGAAAAAACTTTAAATGATCATAACCATAGTCTGCACCATCCATTAACTCTGATATAGATGATATGCCAGGAATTAAGGCAATATTACTCTCATTACCGGCCTGTAAAAGATCTTTAGTCAAGCCTGGGCTAATAGCAAATTTTGCTCCTGCATCGTATGAGCGTTGTAGTTGCTCACGGTTAGTGACTGTACCTGCACCAATAATAGCCTCAGGTAATTCTTTTGCAATCGTTGAGATAACATCAAGCGCAACAGGTGTTCTTAAGGTCACTTCTAATACTTTAATATTAGCAGCAAGTAATGCTTCAGCAATAGGTAAAGCATCTTCAACCCTTTTAATCACTAGAACAGGAACTATAGGTCCCATAGTAAAAATATCCTTTGGCATGATTTGCCAATTTTTTAATACGGTCATAATTTGACGGTCTCAGTTGTATAAGTCGTTAAGGTTTTATGGTTTTGTTGGCGAAGGTAGGCACTAGCACCTAATATACCTGGTTGTGATTCGGTAATGACAAAGGTAGGAATTCTCCGATTAAAGTCATTAAAGCGCCCTTTGGCTTCAAAGCGAGCTCTAAACTCACTGTTTTCAAAATATTGAATAAATCGTGGTACTATGCCACCAGCAATATACACACCACCAAAACTGGCAATGGTTAAGGCTAAATTGCCAGCAAAACTACCCAGAATTTTACAGAATTGGTCTAATGCTTGCTCGCAGGTCGCACAGCTTTTTGTTATGGCATTATCTGAAATATCTTTAGCGGATAAGTCTTCAACAACCGTTTCATTAATAGTAGAAAGTGCTTGATAAATTTGTTCTAAACCTAAACCTGACAGTAATTGCTCATAAGAGACATGCTGATATTGAGTTAATAAAAACTCTAAAATCTTAATTTCTGTGGCATCAGTTGGGGCGAAATCGACATGACCGCCCTCTCCGCCTAAGCACACACATTGCCCTTGAGAAAATACAACGTTGGCCACACCTAAACCCGTCCCCGGTCCACAAATAGCAATAGGTTTATCACTAATCGCTTGCCCTGAACCAATCTGAACTTTTTGTTGCTCAGTTAACAGTGGCACCGCATGGGCAATAGCCGTGTAATCATTAATCAAGTATAAGTGGTTAAAATTTAATTGTTTTTTTAATGCTTCTTGAGAAAATTCCCAAGGCAAATTGGTCATTGAAATCAAATCTTTTTCAACAGGACAAGCAATAGCCAAACAGGCATTAATTTTACTGTTTGTCAGATTCTCTTGTTCAATATAAGTATGTAAAACCTCAGCTAAGCTTTGATATTTGTTACATTGAAATACAGTTAATTGTTTTACCTCTGTTTGGTTATCAGCAAAAAAACCGACTCGAATATTGGTACCACCAATATCAGCAACTAAATTAATGACAGTAGCCATTATACATTGCCATTATGTACTAAATCTTGATCAAACAATGAACAAGCACCAGTTTCAGCTGAGCTTAGATTTCTACGCATAAAGCCAAAGAGTTCTCGTCCCATTCCTTGATGATGGCCATTAACCTGAAAAACGGCATTTACACGCTCTGAGAGTTCAGCTTCACTAACGAGTAAAGTTAACTCACCATTTTCACCATCAAGTAACATCATATCGCCGGTTTGAATTTTAGCGATCAACCCACCATCTAGAGCCTCAGGGCTTAAATGAATGGCTGCAGGTACTTTTCCTGAGGCGCCCGACATCCGGCCGTCAGTGACTAAAGCTACTTTAAAACCTTGGTCTTGTAACACTCCTAAGGGTGGTGTAAGGGCATGAAGTTCTGGCATGCCACGGGCTTTGGGCCCTTGAAAGCGAACAACAGCAATAAAGTCTTTTTCTAACTCGCCGCGTTTAAATGCATCTTCTAGCTCATGTTGATCTTCAAAAACAACTGCAGGAGCCTTAATAACAAAACTACCTTCACGCAAAGACGATGTTTTAAGCACTGAGGTACCTAAGTTACCTTTCATCACTTTAAGACCACCATCGGCTTTAAAAGGTTTGGATACTGTGGCAATAACTTGATCATCACCTGATTCTTTGGCACCATCAACCCAAATTAACTCTCCGTTCTCTAACATAGGTCTTTTGGTGTACCGAGATAAACCTCTACCACAAATAGTTTCGACATCTTCATGAAACAAACCGCCATCAATTAGTTCTTTAAAGAGTAATGCCATACCACCTGATTGGTCAAAATGGTTGATATCGGCATGGCCATTTGGATAGATACGAGTAATTAAAGGTACTGCATTTGATAAGTCATTAAAATCTTGAAAGTTAATGATAATGCCAGCGGCTTTTGCAAAAGCAATGATGTGCATTGTTAAATTAGTTGAGCCACCGGTAGCCAATAAAGCAACAATGGCATTAACAATTGAACGTTCATCCACCATTTTTCCAACAGGCATATAATTACCTGACTGTTGCGTTAAACGAGTGACTTGACGTGCAGCCGCTTTTGTTAACTCCTCACGCAATTGCGTATTGGGTGCAACAAATGAAGCACCAGGAAGATGTAGTCCCATAACTTCAACAACTAATTGGTTAGAATTGGCCGTACCAAAGAAGGTACAAGTTCCAGCCGAATGATATGAAGCGGACTCAGCTTCTAGTAAGGCAACTTCATCAACTTCACCTTTGGCAAATTGCTGTCGAACCCTCGCTTTCTCTTTGTTTGGAAGACCTGAAGGCATTGGCCCTGCGGGTACAAATACCGTTGGCAAATGACCGAACGTCATACTCGCAATTAATAGACCCGGTACGATTTTATCACAAATACCTAACATTAAAGCGCCATCAAACATGTTATGAGATAAACCAACAGCAGCCGACATAGCAATAACGTCGCGACTCATTAAGCTTAAATCCATGCCGGGTTGACCTTGAGTCACACCGTCACACATTGCGGGAACACCGGCAGCGAATTGCGCAACGCCGCCGGTTTCTTTAATAGCGGCTTTGATAATCTCAGGATAGGTTTCGTAAGGCTGATGTGCTGAGAGCATGTCATTGTAAGCCGAAATTATAGCAACATCTGAACGGTTTAAACCTCGAAGTGTGGCTTTATCATCTGATCCACAGGCGGCAAACCCATGGGCTAAGTTACCGCATGAAAGACTGGCACGATGAACCGTTGATGCTTTAGCCGCATCAATTTTTGCTAAATAAGCAAGACGAGTTGGTTTGCTTCGCTCGATAATACGGTTAGTGATTGTTACGATATCTTTATTCATTTCTTTAGTAGTCATAATCTATTCCGCCCAATAAACTTGAGTATTAATGTCTGGGTGTTGTAAAAAGGCACGAATAGGCATAACAAATTTATCGTTCGCCGCTAATGCTTTCTCTAAAACATCTTTTTTTGCTTTACCACTTAAGTGCAAAAAGGTGTGTTTACTAGCCATTAAACTAGCAAAACTAAAAGTAATTCTTGTGTGTGGCGCTGTCTTTGGCACAACAGCCATTAATGCATTGGAATTATTGATATCTAGCGCTGAGGTGATCTCATCACTACAAGGAAATAAAGAAGCCGTGTGGCCATCTTCACCCATACCTAAAATAAGCACATCTAAAGGCAACAAGGCTGTTTTAGCCGCTAAATTCAAATCATCTAATGTTTCATCAGATAATACCTCACCTTGTTTTAAATGAAAAAACTTGGCTTTTTTGGCTTTATTTTGTAGTAAGTTCTCATGAACTAATTGGGTATTACTGGCATCACTGTCAATATTGACCCAACGCTCATCGGCAAGAGTAACGGTTATTTTTTCCCAAGGTAAGTCAACCTGAGAAAGCGCTTTAAAAAAGCCTTTAGGTGTTGAACCACCCGATACAGCAATACTCGCTTTCCCCGTAAGACGAATAGCTTCAGCTAAAATACTGGCTACTTGCACACTTAGCTGCGTATCTAGGGCTTCACGACTGACAAATTCATTAATAGTATGCATAATTACTCAACCCACTGGCGATCATCACGCGCTATTAGAGAAATTGAAGAAACAGGTCCCCAAGAACCGGCGGCATAAGGTTTAGGGTGTTCGTTGGTTGATTGCCAAGCTTCAATAATACTGTCAGTCCAGGTCCAAGCGGCTTCAACTTCACCTCGGCTAACAAACAACGACTGATTACCATTGAGAATTTCAAGCATTAAACGTTCATATGCATCAACCACTCTTTGATTGTCATATGTTTCTGAAAAACTAAGATCTAACTTGTTTTCTTGAATATGCATTTGAGAGGCAATACCGGGAATTTTATTCATCATTTGCAATTCAACACCTTCATCAGGCTCCAAACGAATGGTTAGTTTGTTTGAGGGTAAATCACTGTAACTGTCTTTAAAAATATTATGAGGCAGTTCTTTAAAATGCACCACGATTTCACTGTGTTTTTTCGGCATTCTTTTACCCGTACGCAAATAAAATGGCACCCCCGCCCAACGCCAATTATCAATTTCGGCTTTAATAGCAACAAATGTTTCCGTGTTACTATTTTGGTTTGCCCCTTCTTCATTAAGGTAACCTGGTACCGGTGAACCTGCAAGATAGCCATCGGCATATTGACCACGTACCGTTTTATCTTTAATATTTTGTCTGTTGATTGGTGCTAATGATTTAATTACCTTGAGTTTTTCAGCTCTAACACTGTCTGCACTTAGATTGGCTGGAGGCTCCATCGCCAATAAAGATAAAATTTGTAATAAATGATTTTGTACCATGTCACGCATCTGACCCGCTTCATCATAAAATCCCCAGCGACCTTCAATACCAACACTTTCAGCGACGGTAATTTGCACATGGTCTATGCTGTTGCGATCCCAATTAGTGGTGAACAATGAATTAGCGAAGCGCAAAACCAATAAATTAAGCACAGTTTCTTTGCCAAGGTAATGATCAATACGATAAATTTGATTTTCCTTAAAATAACGTGAAACTTGATCATTTATCGCAATGGAAGCATCGAGGGAGTCGCCAATCGGTTTTTCCATTACCACCCTATCAAGGTCTGTAATTAAATGCGCATTATCTAAACCATCACAAATATCACCATATAACGAGGGCGCGGTTGAAAAATAATAAACTCGAGTGGTATGACCTTGTTCAAGTGTTTGAGCTAGTTGTTGATAATTATTAGCCTCTTTAAGATCTAGCTGTTGATAGACAAAACGTGCCATAAAACGAGCAAGAATATCTTTGACCAATGGCTCCTTAACAAAATGGGTTAAGTTTTCGAAAACAAAGGCTTTAAGCTCGTCTGCATTAATTGGTTGACGAGCTACCGCAACAATATGACTATCAGGATGAATAAGTTCACATGCTTCCAATTGATACAAAGCAGGTAATAATTTGCGCCGAGAAAGGTCACCGAGCGCTCCAAATAGCACTATTTCACTTGCAGACTGACCATCTGAATTTTTCATAAAAGTTATCTCGAGTATTTTCTTGGTAAGTATAAGAATAATTCAATACACACTGACCAAGGTTAATATTGTAACTAAACTACATTAACACCTAATTTAACCGCTGACTGTAACGCAGTAAAGAACTTTTTGTAATTTTACAACATTATTTGATTGTCAAGGTTTTACCTAGTGTTTGACCTTGATTATTTATCAAAACAATCAATCAGGATTAAAAAATTTGCAAATATGATCGGTTTTGACATATATTACGTGTAATTATGAAATAAAATTTCATTTCAACTGTTGCATAACTAGAAAATAAATTACAGTTTGTTAATAATCGAGTGCTATCAAAGCACTTTAAGGACATTGATGATGAATGTTTTAGAAAAAATAGCCAATGAACTAGAGACCTTTAGTAAATCTGAGCGTAAAGTGGCTGAGGTTATTCTTGCTCAACCCTCCACAGTGATACACGCAAGTATTGCGGCCTTAGCTAAACAAGCGAACATCAGTGAACCTACCGTTAATCGATTTTGTAGAAGACTAGACACCAAGGGTTATCCTGATTTTAAATTACATTTAGCACAAAGTTTAGCTAACGGTACTCCTTATGTTAACCGCCATGTAGATGAAAATGACACCGCGGATGAATACACAGATAAAATTTTTGAGTCGACAATGGCCTCTCTTGAACGCTCACGTAAATGTTTAGATACCGCTGTCATTAATCGTTCAGTAGATTTATTAACACAGGCTAATAAAATTTCATTTTTTGGTTTAGGTGCTTCTGCTGTAGTGGCTCATGATGCTCAAAATAAGTTTTTCCGTTTTAATGTCCCTGTTGTTTATTTTGATGACATATTAATGCAACGTATGAGTGCTATAAATAGTTGTCAGGGTGATGTAGTTATTGTTATTTCACACACAGGCAGAACAAAATCATTGGTTGAGGTGGCAAGTTTAGCAAAAGAGAATGATGCGACCGTTATTGGCATAACGACTGCCAATTCGCCTTTAGCCAAAGAGTGCAATATTGTTTTATCTGTTGATGTTGCTGAAGACACTGATTTATATATGCCAATGTCATCAAGAATTGCACAATTAACCCTAATCGATGTATTGGCTACTGGGTTCACTTTACGTCGTGGAACGAAATTTAGAGATAATTTGAAAAAAGTAAAAGACAGTTTAAGAAGCTCACGCTTTGAAAGAAAAGATTAATTAAAAACATCATGATTTAATCACTGAGTTATTTCAATTTTAAGATACGTTATAACTATTTTATTACAAATTAAGGTCAAAATTTAAGATGCCTAGAAGAACGAAAATTGTTGCTACCTTAGGTCCTGCAACAGATGATAGAGAAATCCTTAAAGCGGTATTAGCTGCTGGTGTTAATGTTGTTAGACTCAACTTTTCTCATGGTATTGCACAAGACCATATAGACCGTGCTACCCATGTTCGCCAAATAGCCAAAGAGCTTGGTATTTATGTCGGTATTTTAGGAGATTTACAAGGACCCAAAATTCGTGTGTCAACATTTAAAGAGGGTCCAATAAAGTTGGCTGTCGGTGATAAGTTTGAACTTGATGCTAACTTAGAAAAAGGTCAGGGCTGCCAAGAAAAGGTGGGTATTGATTATAAAAAATTAGTTCAAGATGTAAGTGCCGGTGATATTTTATTACTTGATGATGGCCGTGTACAACTTAAAGTATTGAGTAATTCTGCCACCTCTGTCTTTACTGAAGTAACTGTGGGTGGACCTTTATCAAACAATAAAGGGATTAATCGCCAAGGTGGTGGTTTAACCGCCCCGGCGCTTACACTTAAAGATAAAGAAGATATCAAATTAGCAGCCAAAATAAATGTAGACTTTTTAGCTGTGTCATTTCCTCGTGATGCTAGTGATATGCGTCAAGCACGTTTACTTGCACAAGAAGCGGGCTGTAATGCCCAACTAGTTTCAAAAATTGAACGTGCTGAAGCGGTTAACGATGATAAAGTGCTTGATGGTATTATTTTAGCCTCTGATGTGGTTATGGTTGCCCGTGGCGACTTAGGTGTTGAAATTGGTGATGCCGAGTTAGTAGGTAAACAAAAACATATTATTGCCCGCTCTCGTCAATTAAATCGTGTGGTGATCACAGCAACTCAAATGATGGAGACTATGATAGAGCAGCCAATGCCGACACGAGCTGAAGTTATGGATGTTGCCAATGCAGTGCTTGACGGTACTGACGCGGTGATGTTATCAGCCGAAACAGCTGCGGGTAAATACCCCGTTGAAACCGTTAAAGCCATGGTTAATGTTTGTCTTGGTGCAGAGAAACAGCACTCGGTTAATACCTCTAATCACCGTATAGAAATGGTTTTTAATGAGGTTTCTGAAACTATCGCACTTTCAGCTATGTATGCTGCCAATCATTTAGAGGGTGTTAAAGCTATTATAGCCTTAACTGAATCAGGACAAACCAGTAAAATAATGTCACGAATTACCTCTGGTTTACCTATTTACTCTTTGTCTCGTCATCGTAAAACTTTGGGGAAAACTGCAATATATCGTGGTGTATACCCGGTATTATTTGACTCAACACACTGCGATGATGAAAAACTTGCTAACGCTATATTAAGAGAAGTTAGCCAGCAGGCTGACTTAAATGAAGGTGATAAAGTTATTTTAACGCATGGCGATATGATGGAAACGGTTGGAGCTTCTAATACCCTGAAAGTATTAATAGTAAAAAAAGAACACTTAAGTTAATGTTATCAAATAATTAACCAATTTAAAGGTAGCTTAGGCTACCTTTTTTGTAGGCAAAACAGGATGTTTAAACGAATTACTTTTATAATACATAAACTATCAACTTACATTTTATTTTAAACAAACAATGGACGATTGTTAATATGACTGAACTTTCTAAAATTGCTGTACTCACTAGTGGTGGCGACGCTCCTGGGATGAATGCAGCTATTCGAGCAATTGTCATTGCTGCAACCCATGAACAAATTGAAGTGATAGGCTTTTTACATGGCTATAACGGCCTGATTGAAAATGAAGAGATGCCACTCTCGTTAAAAGAGGTCAATAGTATAATTCATAAGGGTGGGACAATATTAAAAAGTGCTAGATGCGCCAATATGTACAGTGAAAATGGATTAAAACAAGCGGCAAACACCTTACTTAAACAACGTGTTGACGCATTAATCGTTATTGGTGGTGATGGCTCATTTGCGGGTTTGATTAGTTTAAAAAAATACTATTCAGGCTTAGTCATGGGGATCCCCGGTACTATTGATAACGACTTATATGGCACAGACTTTACTATAGGTTTTACTACGGCTATTAATACTGCAATAACCGCCGTTGATAAGATACGAGATACGGCAAATGCATTTGATCGAGTTTTTGTTATTGAATTAATGGGTCGTCGCAGTGGCCATATCACATTTAACGTAGGCGTCGCTTGTGGTGCAGAACAAGTGATATCATTTGAAAATTTCAATCCTAAAGATCAAGAGACAAAGCTTAAACACTTAGCACAAGAAATTAAAGTAGCACAAAAAGATAAACATCAAAGTTACCTCATCGTTATAGCAGAAAACATATGGCCAGGCGGCGCAACTGCATTAGTTGATCAGTTAAAGGAATTTCAATCAATTGATGCTACAGCATGCATTTTAGGTCATATACAGCGAGGCGGTTCACCCGTCGCTAAGGATAGAATATTAGCAACAAAAATGGGGGTGATTGCGGTTCAACTATTAATTGAGGGAAAATCCAATGTAATGCTCGGAGAAAAAAATAATATTATCTGTGAAGTCTCATTAAGTCAGGCGATTAAACACCTTAAAAAGGTTAGCCCAACACTAATAAAAGCACAGGAGACTATTTTAGCATTTACCGCTCAACAGTTAGAATAACAGACGTTATTAGAGTACTAGTCATTGATCGCTTTTTTTACCTTTTCTTTATAATTTCGGCTCACTTTTAGCTCTTTACCATTGCCCATAACTAAATAATACTCACCATTTAGTTGGCTACAAAATTTTTCAATAAACTGCTTATTAACTATGGTTGATCTGTGGCTCCGAATAAACTGCTTCGGATCTAAGCACTGCTCTAACTCTTTCATTGTTTTACGTAAAATATGAGTTTTCTCATTAGTATGCACGCACATGTAATCACCTGCGGCATCAATCCATAAAATATTTTTTACCGGCACACGAGTTAAGGCACCCGCATCTTTAATAGCTAAAATATCAGAGTAAGCAGACAAACTCACTGATTGGTTATTTGATAATTCAGTGAGTATTTGATCACAATCATTACCCGTAACCTGACTCACTAAATGCACTAATTTTACTTTGTGTAAGCTATCAACTTCATTTTTTATTGTTTGTCTAATCTTATCTACAGACTGATTTAATCTGTGCTCATCAGCAGGTTTAAGTAAATAATCGATGGCATGAACATCAAATGCTTTAATCGCATATTGGTCAAAAGCGGTGACAAAAATAATCATCGGCATTTTAAGCTGTTGTTTTATTATTTCTTGAATAACTTGAAAACCATTAAGTCCGGGCATTTGGATATCAAGAAACATAAGATCAGGTTTTAAGACGCTAACAGCCTCTAAGGCTTCTCTGCCATTGACGCATTGCTTTACTATGACAATATCTTCATAACTCGCTAAACGAATGGCTAAACCTTTACGTGCTAAAGGCTCATCATCAACGATTATTGTTGATAGCGTTTTTCTCATAGTAATTCCCTTCATCTTTTAAAATCAACAATATAGAGTATGTTAAAGTTGGTAAGGCATCCTAATATTCACTTTAACACCAGAGGGGATGTTATTGGAAACAACTAATGAAAAATTCCCCTGATATAATGCGTCTAATCGTTCACGTGAATTAACTAAACCTACGCCATTTTGACGATACAAGTTACCCTTTTTAATTTCAGCACCGGGTCCATTATCACAAATTTCAATGAATAAATTATCACCAGAATGGCTTGCTTTGACTGTGATTTTTCCCCCTTGTTCTTGAACCGCGATAGCATGTTTTATTGAATTTTCAGCAATAGGTTGCAAAATCATACTGGGTACAAGAGCCCGTTTACACTCTTGAGGAATATCAATTTCTACTTGTAAGCGCTCTTCAAAACGAACTTTTTCAATCCCTAAATATAACTGTAAGGCATCAATTTCATTCTCTAACGTTACTTTTTTCATCGGGTCTTTATCGAGTGAATATCGTAAGAAATCACTTAGTTTAGTGACCATACCATTAGCGGTGTCATTGTCTTTGACCAAAATTAACGTTGATATTGCATTTAAGGTATTAAACAGAAAGTGAGGATTGAGCTGATAACGAAGCATTTTTAGCTGGGCTTGGTGAGCAACAGCGTTTGCCTTGAGAACGTTTTGTTTTTCTTTTTGCAGCATTTGATAATACTTAGAGCCAAAATAGAGCACACTCCAACTTAAAATAATGTAAAAAGACCAAACACTCGACTTGGTATAATAAAGCAAAAACTCTGGTTTGTAGCCATGCTTATAAATTTCCCAATAATTTATATTTTGGACAATCTGCCAAAGCACACCGGTGACATAGGAGGTAATAATCACAATTATCGCCATTTTAATCGGAGGATAATTACCAATATGGCGATAAATATAACGAAGAGGCACGGTGAGTAACCAGCCTGCATAAGCGTTTAAGAGGATAATCATTACAAAGATATCTCTTAACTCATGTAATAAAGAGCCGAGATAATGAATGAGGGCAAAACCTATCCAACCTGCACTATGAACAAGCCAAAACAAACGGTTTCTATTGTCAATCAAGTTGTTCCAATTCAAAAATTTATGCCACTTTTAGGTTACTTACATTTAGTAATTATGCGCCAACTCCATAAAACATACACTACCATTAGACTCGATTTTTCAACACTTTATCTCATTCTATCCGTTAAACTTTCGGTGATAAAGTCAACACTATCAAAGTAGTTAAACTGCTTGAATGCTTTATGCTTCAATCGACTATCTTTTTTATTGTTATAACTTTCAAAATACCACAACCCATTAATAATAAAGGAAAAAACAAGGTAACGCATAACCTTTTCTTTATCAATTATACTGTTTGCACTGGATCTTTCATTGTAATAATCAATACTCGAGTCAATAACCGAAGGCGTGGCTTCACTCAGCAGTTCATTAACTGAAAGCATCATGGCAAGATCAAATTCTTTGTCCGCTATACAGGCACATTCAAAATCTAATAACCAAGGTTTATTCGCTAATATAATATTAGAAAAGTTGATATCGCCATGACAAAGTACTGAAGGGCTAATCAGCAAGGTATTATTGAGCATATCAATAATTTTATTAATCAGGCTTTGCTGATCATTGGTTAAGTGCTTAGTTAACGGTTTTATGACTTCAAAAAAATTTAGCACCGGAACTTGAGTTAACTTTGTTACATCAATTTTTTGATGACAAGCAACCATTAAGGTCAAACAATGTTCAACTTTCTCCTTTAATGATAAGGGCCATAAATTTAAGCTGCTACCCTCAATAAATTGGTGAACCTGCCAAAATTTGTCATTATAGATAAGAGCAGGTGCTAATCCAATATCAGCGACTATTTTGTTTAACTGATTGTATTGGTGGGAGTATTCAATATGATCAAAGTATTTAACAAAATAACACTTGTTTTGGTCAACCACTTTAAAACAATGATGACTATCCCCCTGCTCTATGGTGCTCACTCGGTCAATATTATCAAAGCATTTTAGCCGAGTTATCTGCTCAATAAGTTCAGCTCGTTGCTCGGTATTCTCTAAATGATGCATACTCAGTGAGTAGTCGCAGCAAGCATTAATTGTTCTCCACGATAGGTTTTTCGCCAATGATAATAGCCATAGGTTGCTAAAATCACGTAAAGACCAAATAACACCGCCGTCGGCGTTAATCCTTTTTCTAAATAGAGGTAAATAGAGGCAATATCTATTACACACCAATACAACCAGTTTTCCAGAACCTTCTTAGTCACCATATAAGTGGCAACTATCGCAAAAACAGTGGTTGCCGCATCATAATAAGGAAAATGAGCAGGCGTAAAATTAGCCATTAACCAACCAATAAGTGCTGAAGCAAGCGATGAGATAACAATAATCAACAGATGAGTTTGTGCTGACCACCTTGTTATTTTAAGGGGGGAAGATTGAGTTATGGCAGACTTATCATCTACGAGAGTATTTACGACAGTGGTTATTTGTCCATTACTTGTTGCAGTTTGTTGCCAACAATACCAACCATAAACGGCCATCATCATGTAATAAACTTGCAATAGGCTATCCATCCACAAATAAACATCATAGAAAATAGTGGTATAGAGCAAAGTACTGACAAAAGCTGCAGGCCAACACCATAGACTCCCTTTAGCGGCTAAAACCACATAAAGTAATGCCATTAACATAGCGGTAAGCTCTAATAAGGGTAATTGGATAAAATAATCAAAGGTAGTCGCCATTAATCTTCTTCTTCAAGACATTGTTTTTCACTTTGTACTACCGAGCGATCACCACCAATAAATTTAACGATAAAAACAGCGGCGTTAAGTGACTGGTGTACATATTTAATTTCAGCCATAACCTGTTCTGTAGCAAGGTCATACTCTCCAAATACTTGAGTACTCATACCATTAGTTACCACCTTTAAACCGTCAACCAAACGTAAACGTTTAATAAAAGCCCAAATTTCAGTCTTAAATTTATCTTCTGCCAAAGGGTATAAACTAATTTCTATTGATATTTGCATAATGACTCTTATTTATATTAACGATGGTATTTTACATCCTTGTAACTAACCTACTCTTGTCAATAACCTAATTAAAAACGATAATCAAGCGTTGCCCCAACAACCATAGGCTCACCGTATTGTTGGTAGCCTTTAGATGTGTAACCATCTCGAGGGTCATTACCAAAGTAAAAGCCTCGAGTACTATAGTCTTCATCAAGTAAATTACGGGTCCAGAGTTTTAACTGCCAATTAGCGACTAAGTAGCTTATTGACGCATTAACTAAAGCAACAGAGTTTGACTTTTGATCGTGACTATCGGAAAAGTAATAGTCATCTTTGCCATCAACACTGACATTGACTAACCATTGTTCAGACAAATAATAGTTTACCCCGAGGTTAAATTGATAGTTAGGTGCATGGGCCTGTTCTCGACCCGATAAATTAACCCCTTGTGCATTAATAAAGTCATTGAGGCTGGTATCAAGGAAGCCTAACGAGCCATAGAGTTCAATATTATCGTTAACTTGCCAAGCAGAATCAATTTCAACCCCTTTATTAACGCCCTTAGCTGCATTCCCTAGGTAGGGAATAAACGCTACACTGAGATCGTCTCTGACGTCAGTTAATGAAGTTTTAACCTGTATATCAGCACGGTTCATATAAAAAACAGCGGCACGGATATAAGCTTGGTTATCTAACAAGCTGACTTTATAGCCGAGTTCGTAATTTATAACAAATTCAGGATCAAATGCTCTTAATTGATTAGGTAAACTACCATCAGTATTAACCCCCCCCGCCTTATAACCGCGATTAATTGAGCCATAAAATAAGCTATCGTCATCATGCTGATACGATAACACCAACTTACCACCGACCATGGTATCGTCAGGTGAGAATGTTAATGGATCTGAATTAACATAATCGGCTCTACGCTGCTCTACTCTAACACCTGAAACTAAACTTAGCTTTTCAGTTAATTGGCTATCTAATTGAGCAAAAACTGCCAAGGTCTGAGTGTCAAATTGTGATGTAAAGTCACTATCACTATAAGTATACTGACGTAAAAGACCTTCGTTATCTTGTTTTATATAAATACCCGCTACCCAAGCAGTTGTTTGGTTAAAAATTTCATTACCCTCAGTCGATAAAAATCTAAACTCAGCGGTTAGCGTATCTCGCTCTCTAAAATAATGGTCGGTTGAAGAATAGTCGCCGTAAGGGCAATCATTGAGTTGGCATAACGTGACGTTACTCCAATCTTCATCATAACCATAACCAAGGTCTGAGTCTGCGTAACTGATAATACTGAGCCAATCGAAACGGTTAAAACCTGTATAAGTAAATTTACTGCTCAGTGCAGTAGTCTCTTGACGATCAAACCCTGGTTGATCAGAAAAAGTGTCTCGGGTATTGTCTAACGAAAAAGCGTCATAACCATTATCAAAATTAAAATGCATTACATTCACATCAATAGTTAAGTTTTCCCCCGCTTCAATGGCTAGTTTTCCGCGCATGGTGAGTTCATCACGGTTATTAGTATTTTCAAGCCCTAAATAGGTATTATCAATAAAACCATCACTTTGATATTGCTCAATAGCCAGACGATAATTGATACCATCATTGGCCGGACCTGATAAAACGACACCACCGCCGACACTACCGTAATTACCCGCGATTAACCTCATCGAGCTTTCAAATTCGTCCGTTGGTGCATTGGTGGTAATGTTGATTAAACCCGCCATCGCATTAGCACCAAAGCGCGTGCCTTGCGGACCTCTATATATTTCAGTTTGAGCGATATCAAACGTCGACGCTATACTGCCAATACCGGTAAAATCAATATCGTCAATAATTAAACCAACCGATGGATTGATTGGCTCTTGAAATTGACTGCGCTCACCAATACCTCTAATTTGATAGTATCGGGCGCGCTGTGAGCCACCGGCAAAGTTTACATTAGGTGCCAGTGCTATAATTTCTTCTAAATTTTGAGCATTTCTCGTTTGAATATCACTGGCACTAATGACCGATAAAGAATTTGCCGTTTTTAATAAGTTTTGTTGGCGAAAACCACTTGATACCACAATGATCTCAACATCATTTTCAGTTGAGTTAGCCGCTAAAACGTTAACTGCGGCTATGTCAGTGGCTTTATCTACCACGGGTGTTTCGGCAAATGATTCGATAGATAATGTAAGTAAACTAGTTGCGACAGCAAGTGATAGTGAAGATTGTACAAATTTCATTGAGATCTCTATATTCCATTGAGGAATTTATTAGGGATCCGGCACACGGAGGTAATATAATAATATGTTAACCATCCCTACGCCGGTATTATCCGGTTCAGGTTCAAAGAGTTCGCAATGCGTCTCAGTAACTTTTTATCAATAAATATTAATAAAAATTTACACCCCTTGGTTCGACGCAGATCCTATCAATTTGTAAAAAAAATGTACAGAAGAAATTTCGGTTTAACCTCAATAAACTCTGTGTTACCTAGTATGTAGGTTAACGCGTTTATATTAACAACACTTATTTTGGAGGGTGTTATAGCGATAGCTGTTTACTTTGACAGCTGTTTATTTCGAAAGCATTGGCCCTAAGAACCGACCACCGAGTAAATGCATATGAATATGATAAACTTCCTGACCGCCATCTTGATTACAGTTGATAATTAACCGATAACCCTGTTCATCAATACCTTCGGTTTTCGCTAGCTTTTTTGCCACCGTGATCATGCGTCCAAGTGTCAGCTCATCATCTTCGGTAACATCGTTTATTGTTGGGATCAATTTATTAGGTACAATCAAAATATGACTATCAACCTGTGGCGCTATATCTCTAAAAGCGGTCACTAAATCATCTTGATACAATAAAGGCGTTGGAATTTCTTGTCGAATAATTTTAGAAAAGATGGTTTCTTCAGGCATGTTACTCTCCATTTTTTTACTCGTTATAACAATCATAGGGTTTAAATTAACACAATAACGAGAAGATAAAGAGTGCTGCTAATAATATTGTACGGCACTCTTTATACTATTGACATTCGTTAACTCAATCAACTAACTGATATTGCTCTCGCAGTATCTCAATGATCTCAGCTTTGGGATTATCACTTAAGACAATTTTTTCACCGGTAATTTTCTCAGCTATATCTAAGTAGGTTTTAGACACCTTCATCAATACCGCTTCTGGCAATTGATTATCACGAGCTAGGGCTTCACGCTCTTGCATACGTGATTTATTTAACAGAATGTCAGGGTCAGGGAAATGATTTAATAATAGCTGACGGAAACCTTCTTTAGAATTTTCTACCACTTTACCGTCGCGGTATTGTTCGCCATCCCAGATACGCGAAGAGTCGGGGGTACCTACTTCATCCATATAAATAAGTTTGTCATTACCGGCGTTATCTTTGACATAACCAAATTCAAATTTTGTATCAACAAAAATTTGGTCAAGTTTAGCTAACTCATTTGAGATAACATTAAAGCCTTCTGTTAATAGCTTTTCATACAAAGTAATATCAGCAAGGGAGGTGAAATTAAATGCCTCAAAATTTTCTTCAATATTTTGACGGGTAATATTAACATCATCGACAGCAGGTACCCCTGGAATACCTGTTAAAATTCCTTTTGTTGAAGGTGTTTGTAGTAACTGAGTTAACTTTGAGTCTTTAGTTAACCCTTCACTGATTTCAATACCACAAAATTCACGCTCACCTTTGACGTATGAACGCCACATTGACCCTGTGATGTATTGACGACAAATGGCTTCAATCATTACCGGTTTTGCTTTTTGTACAATCCAAACAAAGGGATGTGGAATATCAAGAATATGACTGTCGGCTAAGCCTTGGTCTTTAAACAATTTAAACCAATGATTTGAAATAGCATTTAGCGCTGCGCCTTTACCAGGAACACCTTTCATGCCGCCCTCACCCTGCCAAATGCAGTCAAACGCTGAAATACGGTCACTGATCACCATAATAGCTAGCGGCGTATCACTGGGTACTTTATAGCCTTTTTCCCTGATCAAACGCTCACTATCATATTGGCTTAACCAATAAACAGAGCGAACTTTACCGCTATGTACAGGGGCATCACTGCGGATGGGTAAATCATTATTTACCGCTAAAACTTTATCAGATAAATTCATAGGAAAGACCTTTAGTTTAAAAATCAAATTAATTGTAACGAATATAAACTTCACTCACACAAATATAATATTTGTTACAACAATAAAAGAAAAAGGACGCTAATGCGTCCTTTTTTAAAAGCTTAATTTCAATTCTATGCAGCTAAAGAAGCTTGCGCTTTTTCAACTAAGAATTTAAATGCTGCTTTGTCATATACTGCGATGTCAGCTAGGATTTTACGATCAATTTCAATAGCAGCCTTTTTAAGACCATTAATGAAACGACTGTAAGATAAACCATTTTGACGAGCTGCCGCGTTAATACGAGCAATCCAAAGTTGACGGAATTGACGTTTACGTTGACGACGGTCACGGTAAGCGTATTGGCCAGCTTTAGTTACAGCTTGAAAAGCAACACGATAAACGCGACTACGAGCACCGTAATAACCTTTCGCTTGCTTTAGAACTTTTTTATGACGTGCACGAGCTTGTACACCACGTTTTACTCTTGCCATTTTCTATTTCTCCTATTAACCGTGACGTAAAAGTTTTTTAACTGACTTAATGTCAGCAGCAGCGATCATACATTTAGCACGTAAATGACGCTTAACTTTAGTACGGCGTTTAGTCAAAATATGACGTAAGCCAGCTTGTTTGAACTTGTAGCCCGAAGCTGTTTTTTTAAAGCGCTTTGCAGCACCTTTATTGGTTTTCATTTTAGGCATGTTAATAACTCCGCATTGTTATGCCAAATTTAAGTAGCCGAGGCGAAAATCATCTGCTATCACTGACGTGTTAAAAGAAACGATTTTACTTGCAAGCCTTGCTACCGCGTAAAGATAAAATTGGTGAGTCAGTCTTTCCACAAGTGAAAGGCTAACTGCTTGTCAAACCAAAGATTATCTATTTTTAGGGGCTAGGACCATCACCATTTGACGACCTTCCGCTCGACGCGGAAAGAATTCAAGTACGGTTAATTCTTCTAAATCGTTTTTAACACGTGTTAGTAGTTTTAAACCGAGTTCTTGGTGAGCCATTTCACGGCCACGGAAACGTAATGTAACCTTGACCTTGTCGCCGCCTTCTAAAAAGCGTTTCAGGTTGCGTAGTTTGACCTGATAATCGCCTTCATCTGTTCCAGGACGGAATTTAATTTCCTTAACCTGTATTTGTTTCTGGTTTTTACGTTGTTCTTTCTGTTCTTTAGCTTTCTCGTAAATGAACTTACCATAGTCCATTACACGACAAACTGGGGGTTTGGCAGTTGGGCTCATTTCAACAAGATCGACACCCGCAGTATCAGCTTGATCCATCGCTTCATCTAATGTGACGATTCCACCAGGTTCACCGTCAAATTGAATTAAACGAACTTCATCGCCTGGGATATCTATAATTAACTCATTTAAACGATGTGCTGGCTCTTTGCGCCCGCCTCTTTGTCCACCTTTAATAGCCATGTTCCTCCAAAGAACTTTAGTACCAAACTATATTTTTATTGTTTATAGTTCAGATTATAATAAATTTTGTTATGCAATTTAACTCTTTTTCTCATTAAATTGCTTTTATGCCCGTGTGTTAACTTCTTGACTTAATTTTTCAATAAAGTTGTCAACAGACATTTTTCCTAAATCTTCACCACTTCGGGTGCGAACCGCAATTTCACCACTGGCCATTTCTTGATCGCCAACAACTAATAAATACGGAACACGCTTTAAAGTATGCTCGCGGATTTTAAAGCCTATTTTCTCATTTCTCAAGTCTAGTTTTGCTCTAAAGCCATTTTCTTTTAGTTTTTTAACAACTTTCTGACAATATTCGCCCTGTTTATCGGTAATATTCATAATTATGACTTGAGTTGGCGATAACCAGGTTGGAAATTTGCCGGTAAACTCTTCAATTAAAATACCAATAAAGCGCTCTAATGATCCTAAAATTGCCCGGTGAATCATTACGGGAATATAACGTTCGTTGTCTTCACCAACATAAGTAGCACCCAAACGCTCTGGTAAGGCAAAATCAAGTTGAACAGTGCCACATTGCCATGCACGCCCTAAACAATCCATTAAGGTAAATTCAATTTTAGGTCCGTAAAATGCGCCTTCGCCCGGTAAATACTCAAAATTGATATTACTGTCAGTTAATGCTTGAGCTAACCCAGCTTCAGCTTTGTCCCAAATATCATCACTACCAATACGATTTTCAGGCCGTGTTGACAATTTCACCACAATATCTTCAAAACCAAAAGAGCCATAAACGTCATAAACCATCTCGATACACTTTTTCACTTCGGCTTGTACTTGCGACTCCATACAGAAAATATGCGCATCATCTTGGGTAAAAGCACGAACGCGCATCAAACCATGTAACGACCCCGAAGGCTCATTACGATGACAACAACCAAACTCAGCAATACGAAGTGGTAAATCACGGTATGATTTCAAGCCTTGGTTAAAAATTTGTACATGACCTGGACAATTCATTGGTTTAATTGCGTATTCACGTTTTTCAGAGGTTGTGGTAAACATACCATCGGCATATTTATCCCAATGGCCTGACTTTTCCCACAAGCTTCTGTCCATCATCATTGGTGCTTTTACTTCGTCATAATCATACTCACGGAGTTTTTCACGAACAAACTTCTCTAACTCAGTATAAATTGTCCAGCCATCGTTGTGCCAAAACACCATTCCTGGCGCTTCTTCTTGCCAATGGAATAAATCAAGGGTTTTACCAATTTTACGATGGTCACGTTTTTCAGCTTCTGCTAAGCGTTGAATATAGGCTTTTAATTGCTTTTTATCAGCCCATGCTGTGCCATAAACACGTTGCAACATTTTATTGTCTGAATTACCACGCCAATAGGCGCCGGCAAGTTTCATTAATTTAAAATGATGACAGTGACGCATACTAGGAACGTGGGGGCCTCGACACATATCGATATATTCTTCATGATGATATAACGCAGGGCTATCATCACGGCTAATGTTTTCATCTAAAATTTCAAGCTTGTAACTTTCACCACGCGCTTCAAAAGCATCTCGAGCTTGTTGCCAAGAACCTACTTTTTTAACCACTTGATAATTAGTACGCGCTAATTCTGTCATGCGCTTTTCAAGTTGAGTTAAATCGTCTTCGGTAATGGTATGGGCGAGATCTACGTCGTAATAAAAACCATTATCGATAGTAGGCCCAATGGCCATTTTAGTATCAGGCCATAGTTGTTTAATGGCATGTCCTAATAAATGCGCACAAGAGTGACGAATAATTTCTAAACCTTCGTCATCTTTATTCGTAATAAGCTGCAATATTGCATCGGCTTCAATCACTTCACAGGCATCAACTAATGTTCCATCAATACGCCCAGCTATGGTCGCTTTAGCTAATCCGGGGCCAATATCAAGAGCAACATCGAGTACCGACACCGCATTGTCGAAAGAGCGTTGAGAACCATCGGGGAGAGTTATTACAGGCATGAAATTCCTTTCATCAGTGGTGGCACCTACGTAGTGTCACTTGAATTTGTTGTTTTGTTTCGTATGGTTCTAGAGTAAAATCTAGAGAGAACCACTAATAAGCACGGCAATATAGGGGAAAATACACTTTATTGCAATACAGAGGTGTTATGTATAAGCACTTTTACTCTTTATATTTATCAATAAGCCTTATCGGCAAGTTATTATGCTTGATTTTAGGATTAGTATTAATGACATCAGTAATAACCTCCCCCTTCACTAATTACGCTTTAGCCTCTGATATAAATGATATAACTGATAAAAAAACACCCGCTAGCAAGCTACCCTCTTTAAATTGGCATTTATGGAAAACAAATAAAGAGTTGAGTGTTGAGTATCGAGATATTACTCAGTCAAACTTAATTGAAATACGTGCTAAAGCCGTGATCAAATCAACGCTCTCTGGGGCTTTATTATTTCTGCAAAACACCGAAAACATTCCACGGTGGCTACATAATGCACGCAGTAGCAAAATTATAAAAAAGATATCCCCAACAGAAAATATATCCCTCACTACTTTTAATGCCTTGTGGCCAGCAAAAACCAGAGAAATGATTATTCGGTCACACTATTGGCAAAATGAAGATTTATCGGTAGAAGTCACCATGAGTGATGAGAGTGAACGTTATAGCCAACACGGAGAAAAAGGCACTATAAAAATAAGCATTATCTCGGCACACTGGACTATCACAGAAAAAATCAACGGCACAATTAACATCGAACATAGATTAGTTGCCGAGCCCAATGGCTTTATTCCCTATTGGCTGGCAAATCGTATGGCATTAAAATCAATGTGGCAAACCTTAACTAATATTCACAATCAACTATCAAAATCGCCTCATCAAAGCCAACAACTGCCCAATATTAGAACACTGAGCCGCAATTAAGATCTAAGCACCAAACAAGCTTGCCACGGTAGGCTACCCCTCTCATAACGTCAATGAATAATACCCGAATAAATAATTAGCACTTTACCTAAAAAAGACCATAATTGTAGTAACGGTTTAATTGTTTAGGAGGCATTATGCCCCAAGAAATCTCTATAAAACGTATTCATTGTCCGCATTGTGGTCACCATAGCCTTGTTGAATTAGACTCATCTGCCGGAGATCAAAATTATTATGAAGAATGCCCTTTTTGTTGTAATGAAATTCATTTAAATATGCATATAGATGAGTATCAACAACAAATTCAATTAACTATTGATAGTGATGACGAGCAAATTTTTTAACGTATCACTAATAAAACCCAAAAATAGCAATTACTCTAGCTCAATATTGGCTTGTTTTAATATGGCAATGACCTTACCAAGGTGATTTTCATATTTCTTCCAATTACCCACTGAGCGGTTATTTATCGAACTTCTAACCTGCACCGCACTGGCGGTTGCTACGGGTGCTGAATTTTTATCAATATGTAAGCAGTTGTTCCGACAAGTTAAGTCACAAAATTCAACTAGTTTTTTTGCTGCTGATTGAGGTGCATTAACGAGCGTTTCATAAAAGGTATCGTGCAAACACACTTTAATGAGTGCTAATTTTAAATATATTTTGGAGTTAACGTTAAAAGAGCTTAGTAAAACAACTAAAAACCTTATAAAATCATCATTGTTAGCCAAGAATACATATATGCTTTATTAATTAAGATACCCAATGAATTTAAAAGATTTACACAAACACAGCAAAAGCATAATGAAACTTGCTTACCCTATTTTAGTAGCACAGCTGATTCAAAACTTAATGGGTTTTTCAGATACGGTAATGGCCGGTAGAGTAAGTGCAACCGATATGGCGGCCGTTGCTGTGGCTAATAGTATTTGGTTACCCTTAATTCTTACTATTTATGGCTTAATAATGGCGCTGTCAGCCATTGTGTCGCAATTGGCCGGTGCTAAAAAATTCATTGATATTAGCAATCAAACCTATCAAACCGCTTGGATTGCTTTAACTTTGGGCATTGGCTTAATGGTGCTTTATTATTTATTAGCGCCGCTGTTATTTACATCAATGGCTATAGATATTGATGTTGATTTAAAACGCCTGATATTTGATTATTTAGGCTACATTGTGTGGGGCGCGCCAGGGTATTGTTTATATTTAGTACTCAGAAACTACTCTGAAGGCTTGTCTCATACCAAACCCACCATGTTTATCAGCATTATTGGCTTAGTTGTTAACATACCGGCCAATTATATATTTATTTATGGTGGTTTTGGTATTCCTGCACTCGGTGGTGCTGGTTGCGGCATTGCAACCGCCCTAGTTTATTGGGCGATGTTTATATCAATGGCAATTTATTGCTACAAGTCAAACTATTTGAAACAAGCTGACTTGTTTGCTCAATTTTATTGGCCCGACCTTGCTAAAATTAAATATATTTTGGCTTTGGGGGTACCTATTGCCCTCTCTTTATTATTTGAGGTGAGTTTGTTTGCTGTAGTGGCTATTTTATTAGTGCCTTTTGGCGCCAATATTGTGGCTAGTCATCAAATAGCCCTTAACTTTACCGGTTTAATTTTTATGGTGCCGCTAAGTATTGCAATGGCGGTTACCATAAAAGTGGGCTTTGCTATTGGCGATAAAAACTTTAAACAAGCAAACAACTATTGCTATTACTCTATTATTTTAGGGTTACTGCTTGCGGTAGTGACTGCCTTTATCACCCTCGCCTATCGTTTTCAAATAGCCAGTATATATACCACTGAAATTGAAGTTATTAACCTTGCGGCAAGCTTAATGTTTTTAGCCGCTTTATATCAATTTTCTGACACGGTACAAGTAATATCTGCTGGCGCGTTACGCGGTTATAAAGATACCAAATCAATTTTAATTATCACCTTTATTTCATATTGGTTAATAGGATTAACCGTAGGACTAGTGCTTGGTATTACCGACTGGATTATTCCTAGAATTGGCCCCTATGGTTTTTGGATAGGCTTTATTACCGGATTAACCGCAGCCGCTATTTTATTAGCTTGGCGTTTAAGGGTTGTGCAACAACGAATAGAAAACACCCAGTTAAGCACAGCTTAAATGTAAATAAGGTAATACATTTGCTGAATTAACGAGCAAACGCGTAAATATACCCTTGCAAGAGAGAAAACTGCTTGCATCTACTCACACAGATGGCTAACATGGCGCCTCGTTGATTCAGTCAACGTTGATTTTTCGAAGAAATTATATATTTCTAAAATTTCAATAGCTTTAAAAGCTCGCTTAGCTCAGTTGGTTAGAGTACTTGCATGACATGCAAGGTGTCGCAGGTTCG
>JAWUYA010000037.1:0-14386 GCA_034111045.1 Colwellia sp.
TGGGTTTTTAGGATGGATAACTAATGAAACGCCACAAGCTTGCCAAGTTCGACCAGCAAGTTCTGGTCGGCGGGCGGTTGCAGTAGGAGGCAATTTATTACCAGAGACAACGGAAAAATTTACTCCCCCTTGCTCAATAATGCTGCCATTAGTCATCACTCTTGTACGGCCCCCTCCTCCTTCTTCGCGTTGCCAACTGTCTTCGACAAACGTTCCTGAGCCATCAACTTGCTCAAGTGACAGGCTGATTTTCTCCTGTAACTGCTTAAAAAAGTCTATAACTTTGGTAATGTCAGGGATATTAGTATTAACGTCGCTCATGATCTAATCACCGCTCCAGAAAGTGCATTAATTATTGTAGAAGGTTTAGTTAACCCTAATGTTTGACCTTTTATAATATAGTCAAGTTGACGTGGAAACTGTTGTAAAACTTCTTGCCAAGTAGTAGCCGCAGGTTCACCGGATAAATTAGCGCTGGTGGAAATAATAGGCTTGGACGTTTTTTGACATAACGACACAATATCAGGATGATCAATAATTCTTATTGCAACCGTATTAAACACCCCAGAAATTAACGGTGATACGTTTATATTTGCGGGTAATAATTGGGTAACATGCCCTGGCCATCTAGATAATACCAAAGAACGCTTATCTGGTGGAATTGCGTTATCATCAATGTAAGGTAACACTTGAGAATAATGACTCGCAATTAAAATAAGACCTTTATCTTTAGATCTTTGTTTAAGTGCGAGTAACTTCTTTATCGCTTGTTCATTATCTGGATCGCAACCCAAGCCAAATACAGCTTCCGTTGGGTAGGCGATAATACCGCCTTGTTGGAAAATATCAACAATAGAGACTTCTGACATTTATTGACCCTGATAATAAACAAATAACTAAGAGAGTTTAGCTTGCATCGCTTCATCTTTAGCTAATAATACCGCAACATTTGCTACGCGTTCAGCCTTCACTTTATCAGCTATTGATTGATCAGCTACGCCTAAAATTTGTGCTGCCAAATAACCCGCGTTTTTCGCTCCTGCTTTACCAATTGCGACAGTTGCTACTGGAATACCTCCAGGCATCATTACAGTAGAAAGTAAGGCGTCGTGCCCCTGAAGCGGTCCACAGTCAACGGGCACACCAATAACAGGACGAGTAGTCATACCGGCAACTGCACCGGCTAAATGTGCAGCCAAGCCAGCAGCACAAATAAAGACTTTACAACCACGTTCTTCGGCATCTTTAACGTAAGCTTTAGCTGCATCAGGTGTTCTGTGAGCAGAACGTACGCGAACTTCATGGGTAATATTAAACTGTTTTAGAATGCTAATAGTCGCTTGCATAACAGGTAAGTCGGAATCAGATCCCATTAAAATAGCAACAAATGGTGATGTCATAGTAGTTCTCTTAAAGTTGATTAAAGTATAATTGAGCGGATTATAATGCTTTACGCTTGTAGGTGCATTTCTTTTCTGGACATATTATGACATTTCCACTGGCCATTTTTCTTTTTAGCATGACTGACCAATGACATAGTGGGCATTCTTCTGCAACAGGGGGGTAATTTAAAACATATTTGCATTGGGGATAATTATTACAAGAATAAAAAGCTTTACCAAATCGATTAGTTTTTTCAAACAACTCACCGTTATTACCCCTCTTCTTACATTGAGGACAGGCCACATTAACATCATCTTGGTGGTGTGTTTCTTCTACGTGATGACACTCAGGATAATTAGTACAGCCTATGAACATGCCATAACGACCTTGTTTAACCGCCAAGGCAGAGGTACAAATAGGGCATACGCTGCCAACAAGCACATTGTCTGCTATACGTTCGTGTTCAACAACTGCACGGGTATATTGGCAAGTAGGGTAATTTGAACAACCTAAAAAAGTGCCCGATCTACCATGTTTAATAGTAACTGCTGAGCCGCAGTCTGGACAAATTTCATCGGCTGTTTGAAGCGCGTTTTCATGGCGGGTAAATAAAGCGTTATCTGAATTTGACATAATATCCTCAAGGTTTAACGGTGATATTATGTCATGAAACAGCCACTATTATAAATATATTAGTGTAATGGACCTTCTTGTTCATCAAAAATCAAATCTTCCATCTGGGAATAAGCCTTTTCTTTACCCGGCACATTAAATAGCACCATAAGCACAACCCATTTCAGATCCTCCATAGAAAAATATTGAGTATCGAGTTCCATCACTCGGTCGATCACCATTTCTCTGGTGGTAAAATCAAGCACGTTAACCTGTTCAAGAAACATTAAAAACCCACGACACTCTATATCTAATAGTTCCATTTCCTCACTCGTATAAATACGAACAGACTTACTTACTGTACGGGTTAGGTATGGATAAGCATCGGTATCTTGTAATGCTGCTAATTTTTCTAACCAGGTAAGCGCTTTGTAGATTTCGTCTTGGTGAAAACCAGCACGGGTTAATTCATCGGTAAGGAGTTCATGATCAACCATTACCTCGGCTTCACTATGAATATAGTTTTCAAAAAGGTACATCAATATATCAAACATAATTAGCTCCTATTTAATCGAATATAGCCCCCAGGTACAGCCACAATATGACCTTTTAGCTCGAGCATCGTTAATCGGGTTAGTACTACCTCAATAGGTAATTTACACCGAGAAACCACAATATCAATTGGAGTGACTTCATAATCAACACTAGCTAATAATGAATCGTTAAACAAGTTTTGTTGGCGGTTATTTTCTTTATTTGTCGATACAGTAGACTCAATCGTTGATACGGCTAACTCTTCTACTATATCTGCACAATCTTCTACAAGTTTAGCCCCTTGTTTAATTAACCAATGACACCCTTTAGCTAATAAGTTATTAATAGAACCGGGAACAGCATAAACCTCTCTGTTTTGCTCTAGAGCGCAACGGGCGGTAATTAATGAACCACTTCTAATTTCAGCCTCAACAACGAGAACTCCTGCGCTTAAACCGCTGATAATACGATTGCGCTTCGGAAAGTGTCCAGCCTTGGGAAGAGTACCAGGGATAAACTCACTAACCATAAGACCATTAGCTTGCAAAATCTCTTGGCGAAGCCTGTTGTGCCTGGCTGGGTAAACAGTATCTAATCCGGTTGCCACAACCGCAATCGTTTTACCCTGTGCTTGCAGTGCACCTCTATGAGCTGCAGCATCAATACCTAATGCTAATCCACTAGTAATAGTAAATTGATGTTCTACCAGTTGTTGAGCAAACTTACTTGCGTTTTCTCGACCACTGATAGTGGCTGATCGACTACCAACAATAGCCAGTTGATTTTCATTGAGTAATTGAGTATTACCTTGAGTAAAAAGCAGTAAAGGGGGATCATAAATTTTTTGTAGTAATTGAGGGTAATGTTTATCACTAAAGCAGATAATTTCACTGTTACAATTTGCGCTTCTAGCGATTATCGCTTCAATATTTTGCCAGTTAGGTTGTTCAAAGGCAGACGTTTGATTAGATGTTAACTTACAAGTGTTTAATATATCCGGTGATTGAAATAATTGAGTTAATCCATATTTTTTTACTAATGCCAACTTTTTATGAACGGCTAGCCGTGGCACAAATTTCAAGGCTAGCCAATATTCCTGATCTGTCTTTGGCACTTGTCTTCTCCTTAAGAACTGGCCTATAGTGCTTGATAGGTATTGGCTAAAAAGCCAACTAACCATCAGATTTAGTTGGCTTTTATGGTGTTGTGATCACATCTGTTAATCTAGCTGGCTTGCTGGTAGTTAAGATCAATGCCATGCTCGTTTTATCATAACGTTTAAAAACCATCATTCGACCAACTTCCTCTTCAGGCATATCATAATCTGGCTCACCTGTTTTATGCCAACGAGATGCTTCACTTTGATATATAGGGCCCTCGTCAGTTTCAATAACACTGGGGCTTTTACGTTGTATAGCCATAACATCACCTAGTTGAACTTGATGCTCGCTACCCCTGTTTATCATAACAACGTCCAATTTACCAAACTCTCGACTCCCCGTAGTCGATTGAATAATAGTACCTCTCAAATTTTTATTTGCCGCTCTCATGGTGAAATAGGAAGGTAATAGTTGTCCTTCATGGATAGGCACGACATAATTTCCTGCACGAATTTCACGATTAACTGAGTTGACAAAAAGCGTTGACGGTTTTTTATGCGCTATATCCCCCTCACGAACCGTTTGAGCTGTCCCCACTAAGACCGCAGAATAACCTAAAAGCGCCTTCGTTTCTGGATCAATAATCGCATTACCTTTTTGATAAATACCATAGGCTTTAGCAATATCCAAATCACCATTGGCGTATACGTAAAAGTTATCAACACTCGATTTTTGACCTTCATTACTTCCAATAATATAGGGTAAATTATCCAATTGTTGTTGCGTTAAAATATTTTCATAACGAATATATGGTGCAATAACGTCTAATGGTAAAATATTGAGTGGTTTTGGTTTATTTTGTTGACGAGCTTTTGGTGACCATTTAAAGGTAGGTTTTTCTGGTGGAAGCCTTTCATTGACCAGCATAGGCTCACCGCCCTCATCATAGACCAGCTTTAATACATCTCCAGGGTAAATAAGATGAGGATTAGTAATTTCAGGATTTAAACGCCACAATTTAGGCCACAACCATGGTTGATCTAGGAATATTATCGAAATATCCCAAAGTGTATCACCTTTTACAACAACGTATTTTTTAGGTGCATCCTCATTTAATATAAGCTCATCCGCCATAGAAAATAATGGTAGAGCACAAAAAAATAGCGAAAATAGCGTTTTTTTTAGCATGTTATTGAATCCAATTTAATGCTTTTAGCTTAAACCACTATTATTAATTATAATTAATGGCTAAAATTGAAACATAGCACTCAATAACCATTATAACCAATTAGTTTACAATATTATGACTATTTTAACCGTATTAAGTTTTCCAGATGATAAATTACGCACTAAAGCAACTGATGTTGCCGAAGTAAACGATGAAATTAGAACCATAGTTGATGACATGTTTGAGACCATGTATGAAGAAAATGGCGTTGGTTTAGCCGCTACTCAAGTCAACATCCACCAAAGAATCGTCGTTATTGATGTATCTGAGGATAAAAAGCAACCATTAGTTTTAATTAATCCAGAAATTATCAATAAAAGTGAGGACACTTTAATCAATGAAGAAGGTTGTTTGTCTGTGCCCGGTTGTTATGCGAAGGTTGATCGACATGCACAAGTAACCGTTAAAGCACTAGATAAAGACGGCAAAGAATTTGTCCTTGACGGTGAAGAATTACTCAGTATTTGTATTCAACATGAACTCGATCATTTACAGGGCATATTATTTGTTGATTATCTATCTCCCCTAAAACGTCAGCGCATCAAAGCAAAGTTTGAAAAAGAAGCGCGTGTAAATAACAAATAACATTGAGTAGGATTTCCTTTGTCACAAGCTTTAAAAATTATTTTTTCAGGAACGCCTGACTTTGCAGCCAAACATTTAGCGGCATTAATCAGCTCTCAACACCAAATTATTGCTGTGTACTGTCCGCCAGACAAACCCGCTGGGCGAGGCAAAAAATTCACGGCTTGTGCAACTAAAGTCCTAGCTTTAGCTCATGATATTATTGTTGAGCAGCCAGTAAATTTTAAAGATCAAGAAACGCAACAACGTCTCAAAAGCTATAATGCTGATGTTATGGTGGTGGTCGCTTATGGCTTATTATTACCTGAGGTAATTTTAACTACACCTACCTTGGGGTGTATAAATGTTCATGGTTCAATATTACCCAAATGGCGTGGCGCAGCTCCTATTCAACGCGCTTTAGAGGCAGGCGATAGTGAAACTGGTGTGACGTTAATGCAGATGGATAAAGGTCTTGATACCGGTGATATGATTTTAATAACCCGCTGCGCCATTACCGCAACAGATACTAGTGCCAGTTTATATGAAAAATTAGCCGTGCTAGGCCCAAATACTTTACTGCAAACACTTAATTTAATGAGTACAGGCAATTACCCTCGAATAGCACAAGATAAAGATACGGCAACATATGCAGCTAAATTAGATAAAGCTGAAGCAGAGATAAATTGGCAATTAGCTGCTGACGTCCTCGATCGTAAAATCAGAGCTTATATTCCTTGGCCTGTTGCTCAGTTCACTTTTATTGATGATCAGTCTACAACTTACAGAATAAGAATATGGCAAGCCAGTTTGATTACTATCAGCGATAATCACCCGCGTGTTGGTACTATTGTTGGTGTTGATAAACACGGTATTGTTGTGTCAACAGGGGCTGGTGGTATTCGTCTTGAAATCTTGCAATTACCTGGCAAAAAAGCACTGCCTGTTAGTGATATTCTCAATGGGCGAGCCGATTGGTTCAAAGTAGGACAATCGATTAACGGTTTTTTTGACATCGTCACTAAAGGTGCACAATGAATATTAATACCCGAGCTTTGGCTGCCAAATGTATATATGCTGTTATTGAGCAAGGACGGAGTTTGTCTGTTGAACTACCTAAACAGCAAGAGAGAGTGGAAGGTAAAGATAAAGGTTTATTACAAGAGATTTGTTATGGTGTTTTACGCTTTCTACCCGAATTAGAAAATGATGTTCGTGGATTAATGAAAAAATCATTAACGGGTAAGCAGCGTATTTTTCATTGTTTAATTTTAGTGGGCGTTTATCAAATAAAATATACCCGTATTCCTGATCATGCTGCCGTTAGTGAAACTGTCGCTGCGACAACACAGCTAAAGAATAAACATTTAAAAGGCTTAATCAATGGGGTATTGCGTAATTTTCAACGTGAGTTTCAATCAGAAAAAGATCCTGACAATATAGACGTCCACCATTTGAGTGATGCTATAAAATTCAATCATCCCAGTTGGTTTATTAAAAAAATACAAGTAGCCTACCCTCTTCACTGGCAGAATATATTATTAGCTAACCAAGAAAAACCACCTATGTGGTTAAGAGTTAATCAGCAACATCATCATGTGGCTGACTATCAAAAGCTACTCGATGATGCTGAAATTGACTATCAATCTATTGAGCCTTTATCCGGCGCGATAGCCTTGAGTCAAGCCATTGATGTCAATAAGTTACCTGGGTTTAAAGAGGGCTGGGTGTCTATTCAAGACGGTGCAGCCCAGCAAGCAGCCCGTTTACTTGATGCTCAAAAAGGTGATGTTATTCTAGATTGTTGTGCTGCCCCTGGAGGTAAAACTTGTCATATTTTGGAATATACATCAGGTTTAGCGTCAGTAACAGCTATTGATATAGAAGAAACACGTTTGCTTCGCGTCACTGAAAACCTCCAACGACTAAAGCTTAGCGCTAATGTTATTACTGGTGATGCAGCAAACCCTAAAACTTGGTGGGACAATCAACTTTTTGATCGTATTCTACTTGATGCACCTTGCTCTGGCACGGGTGTTATTAGACGCCATCCTGATATTAAATGGCTCAGAAAAGTAAACGACATAGAAAGCTTAAAAGTGTTACAACAGCAAATACTGAAAAACATATGGTCTTTACTTAAACCTGGTGGTACTTTGCTGTATGCAACGTGCAGTATTTTGCCAGAAGAAAATAGTGAACAAATTAAAGACTTTATTAGTAAACAAGCAGATGCAAAATTAATATCAATACCCGAAGATGAAAATAATATCGGTTGGCAACTGTTAGCTCAACCGCAAGGGCTAAATAAGCCATCAATGGATGGTTTTTATTACGCAAAATTAAAAAAGTTAGCAAGTAACCCTAAGTAAATAACAATGAAGATAATAATAATAGGCGCTGGTCAAGTTGGTGGCACATTAGCTGAAAATCTAGTGGGCGAAAACAATGAGATTACCCTGATTGATGTTGACGGTGACAGATTACGTGAACTTCAAGACAAAATGGACTTACAAATCATTACGGGTCATGGCTCTCATCCAGACATTTTAAAAAATGCGGGTGCGGAAGATGCCGATATGGTTATTGCGGTTACCAATGATGACTCAACCAACATGCTTACTTGCCAAGTGGCTTATTCACTTTTCTCTACTCCCACTAAAATCGCACGCATTCGTTCCAATCAAATTCTTAAATTCAAAAAACAACTCTTTCACAACCAGAATATTCCTGTTGATCATATTATCGCGCCTGAACAATTAGTTACCCGTGATATTGCGCGTTTAATCGATTACCCTGGCGCATTACAAGTACTTGAATTTGCCGATGGAAAAATCAGTTTAGTTGCTGTAAAAGCTTATTATGGGGGGTTACTTGTTGGCCATGCTTTGTCAACATTAAAACAACACATTCCTAATGTAGAAACTCGTGTTGCCGCAATTTATCGGAATGGCAAGCCTATTAGACCCTTAGGTACAACGATTATTGAAGCGGATGATGAAGTGTTTTTTATCGCCGCCAGCATTCATATTCGTGCGGTAATGAATGAATTACAGAAACTTGAAGCTGCATATCAAAGAATAGTGATCGCGGGTGGCGGTAACATTGGTGCGGGACTAGCCAGTATTTTAGAAAATAATCATCAAGTTAAGCTAATAGAACGGTCACCTGAACGGGCAAAAAAATTAGCGTCCGAGCTTAAGAATACCTTGGTTTTCACTGGCGATTCATCTGATCAAGAGTTATTACTTGAAGAGCATATTGATCAATTTGATGTTTTTATTGCCGTCACTAATGATGATGAAGCTAATATTATGTCATCATTGCTGGCAAAAAAACTTGGGGTTCGAAAAACCATGGTGCTTATTAAACGCGATGCATATATCGACTTGGTTTATGGCAGTGGTATTGATATTGCCATATCACCTCAACAAGCGACTATTTCAGCATTACTGACCCATGTAAGAAGAGGTGCCATTGATAACGTTTATAGTTTGCGAGGTGGCGCCGCAGAAGCGATAGAAATTGTTGCTAAAGGTGATGATAAATCCTCCAAGGTCGTTGGTAGAGAAATAAGGTCTATCAAACTTCCACCTGGGGCATCAATTGGTGCAATAGTTCGAGGAAATGAAGTGATTATCGCCCATTCCAAAACAATAATTATGGAAGAAGATCACGTTATTTTGTTTTTAATTAACAAGCAGTATATTTATGATGTGGAAAAGTTATTTCAGGTAGGTGCTATTTATTTTTAACTTTTCCAAAAACTGGGTGTCAATAAAACTAGCAAGGTAAATACCTCTAAACGACCAAATAACATGGCAACAACTAACACCCACTTACTAAAGTCACCAATTGATGAGTAGTTAGCAGCCACATCACCTAACCCTGGGCCTAGGTTATTCATACAAGCAGCTACAGCGGTAAATGCGGTAATATCATCCATACCAGCAGCTAATAATAACAACATGCAAACAACAAAAACTGCGGCATAGGCCGAGAAAAACCCCCAAACAGCTTCAACAACTCTATCAGGCAAGGGCTTATTACCAAGTTTTATCGAAAATATTGCCTTAGGGTGTACTAATTTATTAAGCTCTCGAATTCCTTGCAGGTATAACAAGGTAATACGCACAACTTTCATGCCTCCACCTGTACTACCCGCGCAACCACCAACAAAACTAGCAAATATTAACAATAAAGGTAGCAGCGTTGGCCATGCAGAAAATGGTATCGTCTCTACTGGTGTTGCCGAAAAACCCGCGGTGGTACTAATAGAAACAGAATGAAATAGGGCTTGTTCAAATGCTTGATTATCATTTTGATAGGTTCCATGCGCAACTAACACGGCAAAACATATCAGTGTTAAACCCACTTGAATGGCAATAAAGACCCTAAATTCGGGATCATTAATATAATTTCTTAATGATTTACTTTGTATTACCGCATAGTGCAGCGCAAAATTAACACCCGCAATAATCAGAAAAAAGACACAAACAAAATTAATTGCTGAACTATTAAAATACCCAATGCTGGCATCATGAGTAGAAAACCCACCTATAGCTATCGTAGAAAAAGCGTGACAAATAGCATCAAAGGCTGACATACCAGCCAACCAATAAGCCATAGAACAAAGAATGGTTAATGACAAATAAATATACCACAAGTGTTTAGCTGTATCAGCTATACGGGGCGTCATTTTAGAGTCTTTAACCGGTCCTGGTGTTTCAGCACGGTATAATTGCATACCGCCAATACCTAGCATAGGCAATACCGCAACGGCTAATACAATGATCCCCATACCCCCTAACCACTGCAATTGTTGGCGATAAAACAAGACCGAATGGGGCAAGCCATCAATACTACTAAGAATAGTGGCGCCTGTGGTTGTTAGTCCAGAAAAGGATTCAAATATCGCATCAGCAACAGAGAAATTAGGTTCATTTAATAACATAAAAGGAATAGCAGAGAAACTAGCAAGTACTAACCAAAATAGCACCACAATCAAAAAACCTTCACGGGCTCTTAATTCACCTTTCTCATGTCGATTTGGATGCCAAAAGAGGCCACCTATAATCAAGCAAAATAAAAAGGCCAATAAAAACTGTACACCCCCGCCATCTCGATAGAGCAAAGAAACCAATGCAGGTGGTAACATAGTGACGCTAAGTAATGCCACTAATAAACCTAAAATACGTATTATGTTTTTATATTGCACGTTATTATTTTTCTACTCTAGAACACGGACATGATTAGGTTTCTTTTATTCTGGGGGTGTTTTTAATATCAACTGACCCACAGATAAAAAGTGTAATTGTTTGGTGATGATATCGAGCTTGGCACAAGGGATAGCAAAGGTAAAAAATACATTTTCTTGATAGTGTTGATAACAACCAAACCATCCCTTTGCTCAATCAGATGCATAACATCATTCACTTGAGTATATTGACACGCTAAGGTTTTGTCCACCATAGGTATTTTGGTTGCTGACTGTAAAAATGTTAGTGCTCGCCTAACACTACCACTGTATGCACCTTGTAATCCACATTGAAAGTTAATTACACAAGATAAAAACTAGAGAAATGATGAAACTAAAACAATAGCACTCTCTAGTGACTTAGTGATTACTTTTGTGTCTAACCGATCTTGTTTCATAGTGCCCTATCCTTCAATTAAAATTAATCATTAGTACAATCAAATCAATTTTAAAATCAGGAATGTTGTCTCTATAAATTTTAATCTAAATCTAAAGCATCGATACCAACGACATGACCCTCAAATTCAATCATCGCATCGAGAAGGCAATCCCATAAATACTCTGCTGAAGCACTGTCACTCAAAACCGAGAAAACGGGTATTTCATTAACTTCATGCCTAACAATAACGGCATTCACTTTTGCAACAGATGTTTGAACAATGGTATCAAGCGGGAACGATAATTTTCGCAAATCAACGCCACAGATTTTAGCCATAGTTTGCTCTATATATTGACCCGTCAACATAAACCATGCGTGGCTGTGCTGACAATATAGACGATAGCAGTTATCTGGTACGGGCAGCGCTGTTAACTTAAGCAACTTTTCGCCCATATCAGTTGACCCATCTAATACCCAATATTCATTATCACTTAAGCGTAATGTCATTAAAGATTCTGTCTTACTTTGCACCATCATATTAGGCTTGCTTGGTACAGGTAGTTTAGCAACCTTCAAATGAGAATTTGCATTCGTACCTCGAAAACCAATACGTGCAGCCACAGATAAGTCGATTAACGCCAAGTTAGTGGCATGATTTTTACTATCGCCGTTAACAACAACCTTAGTGACTAAAGCACTATCACCAATAGCTTTAAAAGCAACAGCATCAATTTTTCTATTCACAAAACTACGCTGCTTAAACAATTCAGATGTTTTCATCGTACTCATCATTATAGCTCCTGACGCTTGTTTTCTGGATCAAAGAAAGGCATTTTAACAACAGTGCCTTTAACAATAAGGCCTTTATCAACTCTAATATCAATAGTTGACCCAGGTTCACTCTGATTAATACCCGCATAAGCCATTCCGATAATAGAATCAACTGCAGAAGAATATTCACATGAGGTAACATTGCCACTAATATTCCCGTCTTCCAAAACTAGATGCCCTTCTTTGGGTTTCTCATTATCTTTAGACAAGACAAAGCCAACCAATTTACGTGTCTGTTCTCGTGCCATCACTATATCGACTGAGCGGCTACCAACAAAAAATGGTTTTTTACGACTAATGGCCCAGCCCATTGATATCTCGCCCGGATGACTCATTCCGTCAGTGTCTTGACTAACAATAATATGGCCTTTTTCTAAACGCAATAATCGTTGCGTTTCAACGCCAAATGCTTTTATTTGGAATTCTTTACCAGCGTCCATAACAGCGTCCCACAATGCTTCGCCATAACTTGCTGGAACATGAATTTCATAACCCAGCTCACCCACAAAACCGACACGAAGTAGTCGTGCAGGAATGCCGGCAACCTGACCTTCTCGATAAGCTAGAAAAGGAAAGGCTTCCGAACTAAAATCGACCCCTTCTGCTATTTTTTCAATCACCTTTCGAGAGTCTGGTCCTGCAAGGTTAATCGCAGCAAAAGCAGAGGTTACGTTGGCAATATCAACATTCAAACGCCATTGAGCGTTCCATTTCAACATATCACGATAAACATTATCTACACCGCCAGTTGTCGCGGTTACATAAAAATGCTCATCAGTAATTCGGCATGCAACACCATCATCAATAACAACGCCATGCTCATTCGTCAGAACGGCATACCTTGTTTTACCAACGGGCTGCTTTAAAAAAGCAAAGGTATAAATGCGGTTCATAAATTCTGCGGCATCAGGACCTCGTAGCTCAATCCCACCCAACGTACTAATATCAATTACGCCTACTTTATTGCGTACCTGTTGCGACTCAATTTGCATGCAATTATCACGTTCAGCTGGTTGACCATAAAATGCTGGTCTCTGCCAATTACCCGCTGGCATCATTTTTGCGCCTAATTCAAGGTGCCGATAATGCATAGCCGTATGACGTACGGGATCAAAAATTCTTCCTGCCACATGCGCCAGCTTCTCTGGTGCGTAGGGTGGACGAGCGGTAGTTACGCCTGTTTGAGTCACGGTACGATCGGTTGCATGAGCAACTAAGCGCGCTGTTGGTAACGCCGAATGGCGACCTTGTGATGGCCCCATACCTACAGTTGAAAAACGTTTTACCAATTGGATGTCGCGATAACCTAAGCGTGTGGCATTAACAATATCTTTTGTCTGTAAGTCTTCATCAAAATCGACAAAGTCCTTACCTTTAGGGTGACTGAAAATTGGCCAGTAAAAGTTAACTTTGCTGGTACACTCTGCTTTTGCTGGGAGCGCTATATCATGTCCCAAATTTTTCAAGGCGTTACAGGCGGCAAATTCACCATCTTGCAATACCGTCTCTAATGAGTAAATACCATTTACCGATCCTGCAATATGCAAGTTCGCCGGCAAATTTGAAAGCGTAAATTCTGAATTATCAGCATATGATAGCTGAGCACCTGCTTGGCAAAGCAATGGATATGCGGGCATATAACCCGCCGACATGCACAATAGGTCACAATCAATAATTTCTGAATGTTGAGAGACTTGTCCTTGCCCGACGATTTCACGCACATCTACGGCTCGAATATGTCGTTTACCCTTAGCGGCAAGCGCTTCATAAACCGTATGCCCTTGTTTAACCGTGATACCCTTATTTTGAACAGCAGCCAATAATTCAACTGAATCATTGGCTACTCTCATATCCACTAAGGCAACGACCTCAACCCCATGCTCTTGTAATTCAAGTGCGGTCAAATAGCCATCATCGTTACCCGTTAAAACAATAGCTTTCTGACCAGGTTTAACCGCATATAACTTCATCAATCTAGTTGCGGCACTGCTCATGATGATGCCGGGTAAATCATTATTTCGGAACACAACATGTTGCTCAAAAGCCCCCGAGGCAACTATGCATTGTTTTGCGCGCACTTTATACATGCGTTTGCCTTGAATAATCGGCAGATAATTATCTGTAAACCAGGCATTACAAGTAGCGTTCAACAACACTTCAATGCTGTTATGTTGTTCTATTTTTTCAACCAAGTTTACACGAAGGGCGTCGGCTTTTTCACCCGATATATCGAAACGATGATAAGCAAGCGCCCCGCCCAGAATACCTTGTTCTTCTACAAGCAAAACAGTACAACCAGCATCAGCTGCCTTTAATGCAGCACTTAAACCGGCAGGACCACCGCCTACAACGACAACATCATGAAACAAATACATCTTATCGTAGTATTCAGGCTTAAAATCCAAATTAAGTTTGCCCAAACCTGATTTTTTACGTATCAGTGGTTCCCATTTTTCCCACATACCCATTGGTTTGAAAAAGGCGCGATAATAAAAACC
>JAWUYA010000038.1:0-39291 GCA_034111045.1 Colwellia sp.
TATTACGACCAATAACGCTGACTTCGATAACACGGGTTCGAACCAATGTGCCGTTATCAGTGATGAGCATCATCTCGTCTTGTTCTTCGACTTGAACCGCACCAACAACTTTACCATTACGCTCACTGACCTTGATAGAAACTACGCCTTTGGTTGCTCTACTCTTAGCAGGATATTCAACCAAATCAGTTCGTTTACCATAACCATTTTCAGTAATAGTTAATATTGGACCGTCATTTTTAGGAACAATTAAGGAAACAATTTTTTGGTCACCTTCAAGTCTCATACCTCGAACACCTGTACCAGTTCGCCCTATAGGTTTTAACGCCCAACGCTGTTCGCCAGTTTCAAGGTCAAGTTTAATTTCACCTGTTTCACTGTCACGTACTTTTTCATTAAAGCGGACAACTTTTCCTGCATCAGAGAACAACATGATATCGTTATTACCATCGGTAATATCTACACCAATTAAGGTATCGTCATCACGAAGGTTCAAGGCAATAATACCATTGGCTCTTTGATTAGAATAAGCATCTAAACGGGTTTTCTTCACTGTGCCAGACGCTGTAGCCATGACAATATATTTATCGTCAGCATATTCACGAACAGGTAAGATTGCCGTGATTCGCTCGTCACTTTCCAGTGGGAGAATATTAACAATTGGACGACCACGAGCGGTACGGCTTGCCAGCGGTAGTTGATAAACTTTCAACCAATATAATTTGCCTCGATTTGAAAAACATAAGATGGTATCGTGGGTATTAGCCACTAATAAACGTTCAATGTAATCTTCTTCTTTCATCTTCGTAGCAGCTTTACCTTTACCTCCTCGACGCTGCGCTTGATAATCATTTAACACTTGGTATTTCACATAACCTTCATGAGAAAGTGTTACTACCACATCTTCTTCGGTGATCAAGTCTTCAAGCGATAAATCATGAGACGCATTGGTAATCTCTGTCCGACGTTCATCACCAAATTCATCACGAATGGCAATAAGCTCTTCACAAATCAATTCCATTAAGCGCGCTGGAGTAGCCAAAATATGCATTAACTCAGCAATTAAGTCTAATAATCCTTTGTACTCACTTAGAATTTTATCATGCTCCATACCTGACAGTTTATATAACTGTAGGTCAACAATAGCTTTAGCTTGTTCTGCGGTTAGGTAATATAAACCATCTCGGATACCATACTCTGGTTCTAGCCACTCTGGACGAGCTGCATCATTACCAGCAGCGCTGAGCATTTGCGCAACATCACCTAGCTGCCAACCTTGAGAAACGAGTTTTTCTTCAGATTCTTTTCTATTATTAGATGCCTTGATCAGCTCTATGATGGGATCAATATTAGCTAGTGCAATTGATAGGCCCTCTAATATATGAGCGCGTTCTCTTGCTTTACGTAATTCAAATATTGTACGACGAGTAACAACTTCCCTGCGATGAAGAACAAACGCTTCAAGCATCTCTTTAATGTTGAATAGCTTAGGTTGGCCTTCAGTTAGCGCAACCATGTTCAAACCAAAAGATACTTGCATTTGAGTAAGTTTATAAAGGTTATTTAAAACCACTTCCCCTACTTCACCACGTTTGATTTCAATAACCATACGCATGCCGTCTTTATCTGACTCATCACGTAGGGCTGAAATACCTTCCAAGCGTTTATCTTTGACAAGCTCAGCCATTTTTTCAATAAGGCGGGCTTTGTTAACTTGATAGGGCAACTCATAAACAATAATGGTTTCTTTACCCGTACTTTCATGACATTCAATTCTAGCACGGGCACGAATTTTTATTTTACCACGGCCGGTTCTGTATGCTTCTTCAATACCGGCACGACCACTAATAATACCTGCGGTAGGAAAATCTGGTCCTGGAATATACTCAAGTAACTCCTCAAAGGTAATATCCGCATTTTCTATAATAGCCAAGCAGGCATTTATTACTTCGGTCAGATTATGAGGTGGTATGTTAGTTGCCATACCAACAGCAATACCAGAAGTACCATTAACTAATAAGTTAGGAATTCTAGTTGGCATTACCGCTGGGATATGTTCTGTTCCATCATAATTAGGGACAAAATCAACTGTTTCTTTATCTAAATCAGCTAGAATAGAGTGAGCTATTTTTGACATTCTAATTTCGGTATAACGCATTGCTGCCGCTGAATCGCCATCAACAGAACCAAAATTACCTTGACCATCTACTAACATATAACGTAGTGAGAATGGTTGCGCCATACGTACAATTGTATCATATACAGCAGTATCACCATGGGGGTGATACTTACCAATTACATCACCAACCACTCGGGCAGACTTTTTGTATGCTTTGTTCCAATCATTACCTAGAACATTCATTGCGAATAATACCCGGCGATGCACAGGCTTTAAACCATCCCTCACATCAGGTAATGCTCTCCCTACGATGACGCTCATTGCGTAATCTAAATAGGAGGTTTTTAATTCATCTTCAATATTTATTGGAACGACATTATTGGCCAAATCGGTCATAAACTGATGGTATCCCTTGCTTTATAAAAAGTTTTAAACTTAATACGATAATAGTCTAATACTTACCTAGAAAATCACTATTTGTTAATAGCAAAATTTTAAAATTGTCATTGTTAATCAACAAAGTATATTAACACAAAACATAGCAATTTCTATTGCTTTCTTGAGGTTCATTCGTCGGATAACTTTAAAAAGGATTAAATCGCCTTGAAATTTCAGAAAATAGAAGATTAACAAACTAATAAATAACAATAAAAGTGGTATAAACATGACTCGTTTAATTTTTAATCAAGTAATCATATCTTCAATAAAAACATTTAAAAAAGTAATCTATTGTGATGAGATATTCTTATTTATTTGTTAAGTGCAATACTATGTTTGATTAAAGTTTTGGTTTAGAATCATAACCATTAAAATTAATGCTAAAGTCGGTCATGTTAAAATCAAATATACTTCAACCATCAAATGTCAACCCTGTAGAAATAGAAAAATTTGAAAAAATAGCCAGTCAATGGTGGGATACAACTGGCGATTTCAAACCATTACATCAAATTAATCCATTACGTCAGCAGTTTATTATTCAGCACCTTGGTGATCTTTTTGGAAAAAAAATTATTGATGTTGGCTGTGGTGGTGGAATATTGTCTGAAAGTTTAGCCAAACTAGGAGCAGAAGTTACGGGCATAGATATGGGCAAAGAACCTTTAAACGTTGCTCAATTACATGCCTTAGATTCAGGGGTGAACGTTGATTACCAACAAATAACCGCAGAAGAAAAAGCAGAGACAAGCACTCAAGCATTCGATGTTGTCACTTGTATGGAAATGTTAGAACATGTCCCAGACCCTTCTTCAATTGTACAATCTTGTGCAAAAATGGTTAAGCCTGGTGGCTTAGTTTTCTTTTCAACATTAAACAAAACCATCAAATCGTATTTATTAGCGATTGTTGCCGCAGAAAAAATATTAAAATTAGTACCGAACGGAACGCATGAGCATGAGCATTTTATCAAGCCATCAGCACTCATCGCCTGGGCTGAAGCTTTTGATCTTAAATGTATAGATGCTACAGGAATTCATTATAATCCCATTACCGAAAACCATAAACTCGCACCGGGCTTAGACGTTAATTATATTCTCTGTTTTAGAAAGGTTTAACCATGAAAGAAAAAAAATATACGGCTATTTTATTTGATTTAGATGGTACTTTACTTGACACCGCCAATGATCTAGGTGCGGCACTCAATTATGTTTTAGCTAAATATAAGAGAGTAAAGGTCGGTAAGGAACTATTTCGTCCTGTAGCTTCTGATGGTGCAAAAGGTTTATTACAATTAGGTTTTGGTGACCAGCTTATTCACCATGATTATGAAACGCTAAGATCTGAATTTCTTAACTATTATCAAGAAAACATTGCTGTACATACTTGTTTTTATCCAGGCATTGAAGATCTATTAGTAAACTTAACCAGCAGTAATATTCCCTGGGGAGTGGTTACCAATAAACCTATTGGTTTAACTTTAGATTTATTACCACATTTCTCTTGTTTTTCTCATTGTCAGAGCATTGTTGGTGGAGACTCGCTTAAAGAGAAAAAGCCACACCCTGCCCCTTTATTATATGCCTGCAAGGAGATGAATGTTGATGCAAGTGACTGTATCTATGTTGGTGACGCAGTCAGAGATATAGAAGCAGGTAATGCAGCAAAAATGTATACCATCATTGCTCAATGGGGATATATTATTGATAAAAGTTCATGCCAAAGTTGGCAAGCTGATTTAATCGCTAAAGATGCTAATAAAATAGCGCAGATTATTTTATAATCAAGTTGTTCAAACATTACACAATAAACCACACCATTGATTTAATTAGATAAAACCAGATTAATACAATTAGTAATAACAAATATAAAATTTTAATTAAAATATTTTAAATCGCTAAAAAAAGTAAAAAAAATCATTGCCTTTTAAAAGTCCCAAAAATAAAAAGCCTTGCTAAGTTAGTTATCGCTCACATAAATCCTTTTAAGGTAATCTATCAATAAAACACAATGACAATAGCACTTGCAAAAACATCAAAACCCCATTATCTTGTGATTGTGTTTTACATAAACCCCTATATATAGTGATAACATGTTTTTTTGAAACACTATGCATGGGTATGCTAATAATCATCGATTTTACAGGTCTTTCATGAATAACAATCTCTTTGTAACAAAGCGCAATGGCAAAAAAGAATCTATCGATTTAGAAAAAATCCACCAAGTGATCGCTTGGGCCGCTGATGGCTTAGATAATGTTTCGGTTTCACAAGTTGAATTAAAATCACATATTCAATTTTATGATGGCATAAAAACGTCTGATATTCATGAAACGATAATCAAATCTGCTGCTGATTTAATCTCTGAAGAGTCGCCTGATTACCAATATCTTTCAGCAAGGCTTGCTGTCTTTCATTTACGTAAAAAAGCTTATGGTCAATTCGAACCCCCTAAATTATTTGATCATGTTGTTAACATGGTTGAAGCTGGAAAGTATGATCAACATTTATTAGCTGATTATTCACAAACCGAATTTGAACAAATGGAAGTATTCTTAGAGCATAAAAGAGATCTTAATTTCAGTTATGCTGCGGTAAAACAATTGGAAGGAAAGTATTTAGTTCAAAATCGTGTCAGTGGAGAAATATATGAAAGTGCTCAATTTCTTTATATTTTAGTCGCGGCTTGTTTATTTGCTAAATATTCAAAAGAAACGCGTTTAACTTTCATTGAAGGTTTCTATGATGCGATATCTACCTTTAAAATATCATTACCTACACCAATTATGGCGGGTGTGCGTACACCGACAAGACAATTTTCATCTTGTGTATTAATAGAGTGTGATGACAGCCTAGATTCAATTAACGCCACATCAAGCGCCATTGTTAAATATGTATCTCAACGAGCAGGTATTGGTGTAAACGCAGGTAGAATTAGAGCGTTAGGAAGCACAATAAGAAATGGTGAAGCATTCCATACTGGATGCATTCCATTTTTTAAACATTTTCAAACAGCGGTTAAAAGCTGTTCACAAGGGGGCGTTCGTGGCGGCGCAGCAACCTTATTCTATCCTTTATGGCATTTGGAAGTTGAAAGTTTATTAGTACTAAAGAATAACAGAGGTGTTGAAGAAAACCGTGTACGTCATCTTGATTATGGGGTGCAATTTAATAAATTAATGTATCAACGCCTTATTAAAGGTGACTTTATTACATTATTCAGTCCCAGTGATGTCCCGGGTTTATACGACGCTTTCTTTGCCGATCAAGACAAATTTGAGCAGCTTTATGCCCAATATGAGGCTGATGATTCAATCCGTAAAAAACGCATTAAGGCCATTGAATTATTTACTCTATTTGCTCAAGAGCGGGCAAGTACTGGCCGAATTTATCTACAAAATGTCGACCACTGTAATACTCACAGCCCCTTTGATCCGTTACAAGCACCCATTCGTCAAAGTAATTTATGTTTAGAAATTGCCCTACCAACAAAACCAATGGCAGATGTAAACGATGAAAATGGTGAAATTGCACTTTGTACCTTATCCGCCTTTAATCTAGGCGCTATTGACAGCCTCGATGAGTTAGAAAATCTAGCCAATTTAGCCGTTCGGGCACTTGACAGTTTATTAGATTATCAAGATTATCCTGTTCCCGCTGCATTTAATGCAACGATAGGTCGTCGTACTTTAGGCATAGGTGTTATTAATTATGCGTACTACTTGGCAAAAAATGGTAAATTTTACTCTAACGGAAGTGCCAATAACTTAACCCATAAGACCTTTGAAGCAATTCAGTTTTATTTGCTAAAAGCGAGTAATGAATTAGCCAAAGAGCAAGGTGCATGTCCTAAATTTAATGAGACACGTTTATCTCAAGGTATATTGCCAATTGATACCTATAAAAAAGAAATTGATAATATTACCGGCGAAAAATTACATCTAGACTGGGAAGCATTACGAGCAAATATTAAAAAGTATGGCGTGAGAAATTCTACTGTTTCTGCATTAATGCCCTCAGAAACTTCTTCGCAAATATCTAATGCCACCAATGGTATCGAACCACCAAGGGGTTTGATTAGTATAAAAGCGAGTAAAGATGGTATTTTAAAACAAGTGGTTCCTGAGTATGAAAAGCTTAAAAGCAGTTATGAATTATTATGGAATATCCCTAATAATCAGGGTTATTTAGAATTAGTTGGGATCATGCAAAAGTTTATTGACCAAACAATTTCAGCTAACACCAATTATGACCCTTCTCGTTTCGACGGCGGTAAAGTACCGATAAAACAAATATTAAAAGATATTTTAACGGCATATAAATTAGGCATTAAAACCATGTACTATCACAATACTCGTGATGGAGCAGATGATCAGATTGAAATTGAAGATGAAAGTTGTGCTGGTGGTGCATGTAAGATATAGACAAACCTATACATTTAAAAAATTGTCCTTTATTAAATGTATAGCATGACTATTATCTCAAAATCACGTAATTAGTAAAATAAATTAAATCGAGTTGCGCTAATGTCGACTCGATAATACCTATCTACAATAGAGAGGTATTTAAAGGAGTTCTTTATGTCGTACACCACTTTTAACCAAACGCCTAATGATGCATTACAAGAGCCTATGTTTTTAGGTAACAGTGTTAATATCTCTCGTTATGATCAACAACGTTATATAGCGTTTGAAAAGTTAATAGAAAAACAACTCTCATTTTTCTGGCGACCAGAAGAAGTCGACGTATCTAAAGATAGAGCTGATTGGCAGAATCTAACCGCATCAGAAAAACACATTTTCATTTCGAATTTAAAATATCAAACCCTCTTGGATTCTATGGCTGCTCGTTCAGTCAATGCGGTATTCCTCCCTTTGGTTTCACTACCAGAAGTTGAAACTTGGATAGAAACATGGGCTTTCAGCGAAACTATTCATTCTCGTTCATATACTCATATTTTACGTAACTTATTTACCGACCCTAGTGAAATTTTTGATGATATCGTAGTCAACCCTGCTATTTTAAAACGCGCAGAATCAATAGCAAAATACTTTGATGAAGTTATTTTAACAACCCAGCTCTTACAATCCCTTGGCGAAGGCACTTATGATGTTGAAATATCAGGTCAAAAAATCAGTCTACAAGTGAGTCAACGTAAATTAAAAGAGCGCCTTTACCTTGCTGTATGCTCAGTAAATGCACTTGAAGCTATTCGTTTTTATGTTAGTTTTGCCTGCTCATTTGCTTTTGCAGAGCGCGAGTTACTTGAAGGTAATGCAAAAATCATCAAACTAATTGCGCGTGATGAAGCGTTACACCTAACCGGTACTCAACATATTCTAAATAACTGGCGTTCAGGAAAAGATGACCCTGAAATGAAAGAGGTTGTTGAAGCGTTGAATGAGCAAGGTCGTCAAATATTTTTAGATGTTGTTGAACAAGAAAAAGAATGGGCACAATACCTCTTCAAAGACGGTTCTATGATTGGTTTAAATGCTCAAATATTACATCAATACATTGAATATATAAGTAACCAACGCTTACTAGCCATTGGTTTTGATGCGCCATTTGATATTAAAAGTAATCCACTGCCTTGGATGAATGCCTATTTGGTCAGTGACAATGTACAAGTTGCCCCACAAGAAACAGAAATATCAAGCTACCTAGTTGGACAAGTTGACTCATCGGTATCTGCCGATGACTTTGATGATTTTGACCTCTAAATTTAACGTGCCATTTTTGTTATTTGGCCTCAACAATCAATACGCCCTTAAAACTGGATTTGATTTTGTGTGCTAAAGCAATTAACCGTAGTGAAAATCTCACTGCAGGCAGCCGTCATTCAGCCATTAAAATTACCACAGGAAATAAGGTAGTAGATTTTTCAAATGCTAAACTAAGTCTATTGGAATGTCTTGAAGGTGCTAACGTTGAAGTCCACTATCATTGTAGAGATGGTTTTTGTGGTGCTTGTCGAGTAATTCTAGTCGATGGTGAAATATTTTATCCTAATGGTGAGCCATTAGCTTATATTGGCGATGGCGAAATATTACCTTGTTGCTGTATCCCAATTACCGATATTACATTAGAGATAGACTAGTGTGAGTCGATTAGTTGTAACTTTATTCCCGCTAACACTTTATTAAGTTCAATCAGAACACCTTGTTCAAACAAGGACTTGAATTTCGATTGTTCATTATCTTTTATCGCAGAATCTAAAACCTTACTGAAATGAAATAATTGCATCGCACCTATGGAGCACGACACCCCTTTTAAAGTATGAATTAAATGCTTAGCAGATATCATATCGCCTGTTACTAACGCCTTTTGCAACTTTTCCCCGTCAAGGAAGTGTTCCTGATAAAAAATCACCAGTATTTCATGGTAAATATTTTTATCTTCCAATACGTTAGCAAGCCCAATAGCGACATCAACTCCTGGGTAATCTGCTAATAAATACTCAGATGAGTTAGTTACTTCACTCGGAACTGACTCATCAACAGCTTTATTAATTAAGTTTACATTATTCGTTAAAAATGATTCTTTTGTTAATTTTTTTGATAATAAGGTATCGGCATTAACCGTAATATTTCTGCCATTCTCTTTAGCATGATACAGCGCTTGGTCGGCAAGCTTTAAGAGTATATCAACAGATATTTGGTCAACATCACCTTGAAATATCTTGGCAACAACACCAATGCTCACGGTAATACTTAATTGTTCTTGTTTGAGGTGTCCAATATTTATTTTATTATTTTCAATACGTTTTCTTAACCTTTCACAAACTAACATCGCATCTTCGATAGAAGTATTAGGCATGCATATCGCAAATTCTTCACCACCAATACGAGCGACAAAGTCATAGTCTCTAGAGGATAATGATAAAACTTTTGCAAATTCAACTAATACTAAATCACCAACGTCATGACCAAACTCATCATTAACATGCTTAAAGAAATCAATATCAAACATTGCAATCACTAAACTTTGTTGATTACGTCGACAAAGGCTCAGGGCTTTAGTGCTGAGATCATAAAAGTTAGCCCTATTACTTATTGCTGTTAAGAAATCAGTTTTCGCTAACCGCTCTAATTGTTGAGTTTTCGCAAATAATCTTAAGGACGTCCTAATTCTTGCCAGTAATACTTTAGCAATGTAAGGTTTAGTCACATAATCATCCGCACCTAACTCCAACGCTTCAACAATTTCATCTTCGTCATTTGAGGCAGACAACATAATCACTGGAATGTCACAAGTATTAGGGTCAGATTTGATGAGCTCCAACGTTGCTAAACCTGACATACCTGTCATATACATATCCAAGAGAATGAGATCAACATTATGATGTTTTGTTAATGAACCATAACTGTCTTCTTGTACCACTTCATTAGAAATGAGATCTAGGGCCTTCTCTCCTGATGTGGTTTTGATAACCTGATAACCTTCTGTATTTAGATCGAAATTCAATAACATTAAGGTATCTTTGGCATCATCCACCGCCAAGATAGTATATTGTTTATCGTCATTCATTAAGTATACTCATAGAAAATTGCCCGTAAAATTAATGAGATAAAAGATTCAGTTAACTCTTTAGAGTTGAAGTTTACGTAATACAGGACACACCTGATTTTTATCTTTATCACTACATAACCAATTATCAATAAGTTTATATGAGGATTTTTTTAGATGAATTTATCGGCTTTTTTTGATATATCAGTAGATATTATATCAGTAGATATTATATCAGTAGATATTATATCAGTAGATATTATATCAGTAATAAAAACATCAAAATAGACATTATCAATAAGTACTGTAAATAATTTTTCAGATGTTTACAAATAACATCAACCTTTTCATAAAATAATAAAATCGGCAAGACATATTTCATCATCTAATAGTAAACAGTTTTTTACAATAGTTAATAATCCCTTTGCCTCCATTGATAGTTGCTCGTGCTGTTAACAATCTTTGCAATTAAACACCACAGTAAAGTGAAAATTCCTGGCTCACTTATTTTCAACCTGTACAACTTAGTACCTTTACTTAATGCGCTAAAATTGTTGCAAACTCTAATATGTTGTTGTCACTGCTAGAGAATACTTAGCTAGCAAGGGCATGACTTTTTCAAATGAACCTCTGCTATAATACCTAGAAAATATAATATAAGGTTAAACGATTATTTTTATCTCAATACAATTGGCTAATGAGGTAACTTTAGTTAGAATAAACGTATCATCCATTTTTTTTGATAAATCATGCCCGTATTTTTAGAATATATTCCTCTTGTCATATTTTTCATTATGTATTCCCTCCTTGATATTTATTGGGCCACCGCCTCTTTGATAGTGACAGCGGCTCTTCAAATCGTTTATTTTGTTGCTAAGCGCGAACCAGTACCAACTAAAAACTGGGTATTCTTTGCTATTATTGCTGTCTTTGGCGGGTTAACAATCTTTTTCCATGATGATACTTTTATTAAATGGAAAGTGACTATTATCAACCTTCTCTTTGCCGTTACCTTAATTATTAGCAATAAATTTTTCAATAAAAATTTAATGAGAAAATTTCTTGGAGAAGCCCTCACTTTACCAGAAAAAATTTGGACTAAATTGAATCTGTCTTGGGCCTTATTTTTTGTTTTATGTGCCCTATTAAATTTATATATCGCATTTAACTTTGAACAGCAAACGTGGGTATACTTTAAAACCTTTGGATTAACGGGGTTAATGTTTGTTTTTGCTATTGGCTCTATTATCGCTTTACACCAATATTTACCTCAAGATGACGAAGAAGAAAAGATCAGCACGGCTAAAGAAAAACACAATTAACTATTTGGAAGTATTGTTATGTATTATCTAGTATACAGTGAAGACGTAGAAAACAGTTTGTCACTACGTATGGGAGTAAGAGAACAACACTTAGCTCGCTTAAGCCATTTACAAGATCAAGGTAGGCTATTAGTTGCCGGTCCTTGCCCTGCTATTGACAGTGAAAATCCTGGTGATTATGGATTTACGGGGTCACTAATTATTGCAGAGTTTGACTCACTTACCGAAGCACAAGCGTGGGCTGATGCTGACCCTTATATTGCAGCGGGAGTTTATAAACAAGTAACCGTTAAACCTTACAAGAAAGTATTACCTTAAGGCAAATTTTGAGCTATGATAAAAAAAATAATCATTATAAGTAGTTTATTGTTAGCACAGGCAATTGCGCAACCTAAGGCATTGGCCGCTAAAACTATTCAAGTATGTGAAAATATAAAAACAACCGATGTTGATTTTTCACAATGCTTAGATAGTGTTAAAGATGAAGCCGATAGAGTGCTACAAACTTGGATTAATAACCAAAAATTCATTCTCGAAGAGATCGAACTTGTTGATGGCAGAAGCTCGGCATTAGTCATGTTTAATCGTTCTCAAAGCGATTTTGTCACTTTCCGACAAAACAATTGTCGTTGGCGTTATCTGGTGCTCTCTCCAAGCACAAAAGCAGCTCCCGCATACAAAAAGTGCTATATCGAAACAACTCAAAGCAGAATAAAAGAGTTGAGTTTAATCGATAACGACTACTAACCATTGCTTTTATTGATTAAAACATTTCACAGCTTATCGTGATTTTATGCTTTTAGCTCAATAATAATGGGTGACATAGTGTAACTTCAATTGCATTAACAACCTTGACGCTTGAAAATTCAACAGTGATATCGTTATATTAATAAACCTAACTAATACTAAAAAATTCGATAAATTTGATAGTTTATGTTATAAAAACTAAAAATTTAAAGTATAAATAAACATGTCTAACACACACCATAAATCTACGCCTGTTCTAATAACTATGGCAGCACTTGTAATCGTTATCGCTGGTTTAAAAATCGCAGCACCGTTAGTGGCTCAATTTTTATTAGCATTATTCATCGCTGTTATATGTATGCCTTCAATTCGCTGGTTGGAGGATAAGAAACTACCTCGCGTACTCGCTATAATGATCGTTTTGTCAATTATCTTAGCTTTTGTTTACTTAGTAGTGAACTTAATTGGAGATTCAGTAAGCTCTTTTAATGCTAATAAAGACATTTATGTACAACAGCTCGATACACAACTTCAGCCAGTAATTGACCGCTTAGTTTCAGTCGGTATCAATACTGAAGGTATTAATATAAAAAATATTTTTGAAAAAGCTGATGTTATGGAATTTATAACACGGGTCATCGGTGGTATAGGTGTTATTTTTGGGGACTTTTTTATAATTTTTCTAAGTGTAATATTTATACTGGCTGAAGCGGTTAGCTTTCCATCAAAGTTCGCAAGAGCCTTTTCAAATACTCAAGATAAAATGATTCACGTTAATCTTGTGTTAAGCAAAATACGTCACTATCTAGCCATTAAAACAGCCTCAAGTTTACTTACAGGCGTATTAATCTCTCTGCTATTGGTATTAATAGGCATTGATTACCCTTTTCTTTGGGGGATGCTGGCATTCCTTTTAAATTATATTCCAAATATTGGTTCATTAATATCGGCAATACCTGCACTTATATTAGCGCTAGTCCAACTAGGACCTGTAGGTTTTATCTGGACCGCCGTAAGTTATTTTGCTGTCAATAACTTAGTTGGCAACTATCTTGAGCCTAAGTTCATGGGTAAAATGCTTGGTTTATCAGCATTTGTGGTCTTCTTATCTTTAATAATTTGGGGCTATATTTTTGGCTCAGTTGGCATGTTTTTATCTGTTCCACTAACAATGACAATTAAAATAGCCCTAGAGACCAATGAAAAAACAAAGTGGCTTGCAATTTTACTTGGGCCAGAAGAAGCAGATGACATAATGCCGTTACCACATACACAGAAAACAGATTAAAAAGGGATGAAATTATAGTTTTTTGGTGATACGTATGAAACAGCTATTATTTCACTTTCTATTTATCGATATCAAGCATCATCATAAGCAGATAATTATTCATAAGACGAAAGCGACCAAGCATTGGCTACTTTCGTCTGATTTTTTGTAACTGATACACATTAAATTCTTCTGGACTAATTTCTGCATTTCCATTTAAATCAATATCGGGGAATGAAGGTGAATTTTCAATACTTTTATTATGATAACCCTGCCCAACGCTTTTATTTAGTTGTTTATCACGGGCTTTATTAAATTCTTTTTCAAGTAATCTACCATCCCCGTTTAAATCATATTCAGATAAGCTCAGCATACTCACGCTTTTCTTTTTACGATGGCCTTTACCACTCTGTTGCCGCGTTATTATACCTTGTCGTTTTTTCATTTGAGCCATTTGTCCAACTGAAAGTTCATGGCGAGTTAATTGTCCGTTACCATTGGTATCAAACTGTGAAAAATAGGCTTCACTAATAACACCGCGTGTCGGTTTAACTACTGCAGCTCTAAGTGACATACGCTGCCAACGTACAATGTTAAATTCATTTGCACTGACGATACCATTATTGTCTTTGTCATAAACATGAAAAGGAGTTGACCCACGAGACAAAACCTCTTCTGATTGCGCGTTGGCCGTTAATAAAAAATTCAAATAAATCATTAAAAAACAAACAGCAAATGCTTTTAGAAAAATATTCATAATTTACGTCCTAAGGAGTTTAGAGAATTCAACTACTGCAGGGGAAGGATAACAACAATAAGTAAAGTATATTATTTTTCTGTTAAGCTATTCACTGATATACATCAGTCAAATATAATTAATATTTGTCAGGAAGTGTAAAAAATCGACACGTGAATATGGGAGTCAATAAATTAGAGGGTAGGAAGGTAATCTGTAGGTGAGGCGCTAAGCTTATCCTTAGTGCCTTTTTTATTTTTTACCTCTTAACAGCTGGTTAATGCTTTGCTCTACGAGCCGTTACAGACTGACTGAGTTGAGCAAGTAATATTTCGCTATCATCCCAACCAATACAGGCATCGGTCAAGCTCTGGCCATATACTTCCACTTCACCATCAACTAAGTCTTGTCGACCTTCAACCAAATTACTTTCAACCATAACACCAAATATATTAGCGTTGCCATTCGCTATTTGTTTACTCACATCCGTGGATACTAACATTTGATTTTTAAATTTTTTATTGCTGTTTGCATGGCTAAAGTCAATCATTAATTTTGTATTTAATGATGACTTCGTCAATTGCTCGGTAACGCTTTGAACAGAGTCTGCATCATAGTTAGTGGTTCTACCTCCACGTAAAATAATATGACAATCTGTGTTGCCTGTAGTTTCAACGATGGCTGAATGCCCAAGCTTTGTTACTGATAAAAAGTGATGCGGTGCACTAGCTGCACCAATTGCATCAATTGCAATTTTAATGGTGCCGTCTGTCCCGTTTTTAAAACCAACAGGGCAGGATAAACCAGATGCTAATTCTCTATGAACTTGGCTTTCAGTTGTACGGGCACCAATGGCTCCCCAGCACATAAAGTCAGCCATATATTGTGGTGTGATCATATCTAAAAATTCACCTGCGGTAGGTAAACCTAAATCATTTAAATCAAGCAATAATTTACGGCCTATACGCAAACCATCATTAAGATTAAAGGTGTTGTCCATATAAGGGTCATTAATGAGTCCTTTCCAACCAACCGTGGTTCTTGGTTTTTCAAAATATACCCGCATCACTATTTCTAACGTATCTGCGTATTTTTCACGTAATTTAACTAAGCGTTCACCATATTCTAGTGCCCCTTTAGTGTCATGAATTGAACATGGGCCAATAACCACTAATAAGCGGTCGTCTTTACCATTAAAAATATTATGGATAGCAGCTCTACCCTCAAAAACCGACTTTGAAGCCTGTTGTGTAGCAGGAAATCTTTCGAGGAGTGCAATGGGTGGCAACAACTCTTTTATTTGCTTAATTCGAACATCGTCGGTTTGGTAAAACATAGTATTTCTCATTTATTGAGTAGGATGATTTTTATTTACGTCTAGACATCTAGAAGCTAATCCCGCTGCCAATTTAACAATGTTATTAAGCCATTACCAATACAAAGTGATAAAATATCGATATATACGATAAAATATTATCTTTTCGTTAAACTTATCACCATTATGAGTAATAATAAGCGAGAAATTCGTTCAGTAAAATATCCTTGCTAGTCATATTACCTCATTAATAAATACACTAGAAACTTACTGAGGTATACCCATTCAATTAACTTTAAGGTTATTCTCATGGCAACAGCTCATATTTCTGCAGAACTTGGTGATTTCGCCCAAACAGTATTAATGCCAGGCGATCCACTTCGCGCTAAATTTATTGCTAACAACTTTCTCGATAATGCAAAATGCATCACAAGTGTTCGTAATATGTTCGGCTACACTGGTACTTATCAGGGTAAAAATATTTCAATTATGGGCTCTGGTATGGGAGTTCCATCGATCTCAATTTATGCTACTGAACTTTATAAAGATTTCGGGGTTGAGGAGATAATTCGTATTGGCTCATGCGGTGCGGTACGTGATGATATTAACCTTCGCGACATTATTATTGGTATGGCGGCAAGTACCGACTCTAATGTTAATCGCCAACGGTTAAGTCACTGTGACTTTGCCGCCTGTGCTGATTTTGGTTTATTGCAAAAAGTGGTTAACACCGCCGCAAAGAAAAACATAAAACTCCATGTTGGTAATATATTTACTGCTGATTTGTTTTACACCCCCAATATTGACATGTTTGCCCAAATGGAGAAGTACGGTATTTTAGCGGTAGAAATGGAAGCCGCTGGGCTTTATGGTGTTGCGGCTGAATATGGCAAAAAAGCCTTAACGGTATTAACGGTTAGCGATCACATTAAGACCGGTGAAAAAACAACCGCTCAAGAACGTGAAAATACCTTTAAAGAAATGATGGAACTGACTTTAGACAGTGTTTTATAATTCACTTAATAGTTAATGCCATTAGCAAGGGACTAATAAAAATTAGTCCCTTGCTAATTTAAACGCCTTATTAATTTAAAACTCAATACCTACCTCAACCCCCCAAAATTGTGGTTCATTAACAAAAGCGGTTAGATTTAAAAAATCTAACGCTCCGTCAACCACTATTTCATCCGTTACATTTCGTCCAACTAAAGCAACATCAAAACCATCCTCATTTTGATAACCTACTCTAACACCACCGATCCAACGAGCTTCAGCCGTAAACTCTGTTGACTGATAAAGAAAAATATTAGATTCACTTCTATAGTTCCAATCAGTTTGTGCATAAAAATCACCATCTTCAACTGGAAATTCGTACTTTAATGCAATATTGGTTAACCATTTTGGTGCCCTGGGTAGTGAATTACCGTCAATATAAACCGTAGTGACATCGCCAAAGGGTCCACTTACGACATTAGCTATATCATCAGGGCTATTACAAATAGGATTTGCAGAACAACGTTCTGTTTTTAATGTCTTATCTTGAATTTCAGTTTTGTTATAACTTAGGTTCAGGTTTAGTCGTAGGTTGTCAGTAATAATAGCTTCAAATGAAGTTTCAACGCCAGCACCAAAAGTATTATCAGCATTGAGTAATGAATTAGTATTTGCTTCTCCACCTGTGGCTGTTAGCTGATGATCGTCAATATCATAAGTGTATGCTGTAATGTGCCATCGGGCATTGCCATCCATCAAGTCGCCTTTTAAACCGACTTCAAAAGAGGTTAATGTTTCTGTATCAGCTTCGCTTGGGAAACCAAAACGGCCAATAGTAACAGGTCCTCTTGATGCATTTCCAATACGTGCAAAGCCTGTCCAATCAGTATTAAAAGTATAGCGGGCAGAAATATCCCAGTTAAGATAACTATCATTTTTATCAATTTCAGACAGAATGATGTCTGTACCACCTTGTCTAATATCTAACTCTTTATCATCTGAGGTATACCGTAATCCTAAGTTAAATGCCCATTTTTGCGATGGTTTGTATTCAATTTGGCCAAAAATGGCTTGAGATGAAGTTAATTGATCAATTTGATAAAAATTTGTGGTTGTTCCAGTGACATCGAGATCTTTATTATCGACAGTATAATCTTCTTTGAAATAGAATAAGCCAAATTGATAAAATAACTGCTCTGTTTCTCCTGTGATTCTAACTTCTTGAGTCAGTTGAGAATGATCAGATAAACCATCACCCGAGCCAACATTGAACCAAAGTTGTTTCCCAAGTTGATTGGGCACGCCAGAAAAATCGAGCTCTGCGCCATCAATATCGGCATAACTCCAACTTTCCACCGAGTCATAACCAGTAATTGAAGCGAAGGTAAGGTCATTAAAGTCGTGCTCTAGCTTTAGGCTACCACCAGTATGCTGCATGTCAAAACCGCTAGGGGCGTCATGATAAATAACGGATTCGTCAAATTCTGCCCTAACACCCTCTTCGCCAAGTTGAATGGCATTGCCATAAAATATCTGAGGGGTATCACCGTCTTGGTCAAAGCCATGTAACTTCATTAAAGCGCGAGTATCATTACCATTGTCAAATAGAAATTGTAAACGGTAAGCTAACTCTTCATACCCCCCCACTTTTTCATCTCTAACCGGGTTATCAACCCAAGCATCACGGTCTTGATATTTGACTGATAGGCGAGTTGCCCATTGGTTAGATAATTCAGCATTTATCGCGCCTTCAATAAATTTTGTGCCACGGCTACCGTAGCCTGCTCGGCTATAACCTTCATTATCAAAACTAGGAGCAACGGTATCAATTTTAACTATGCCAGCGGTTGTATTACGACCAAACAATGTCCCTTGTGGGCCATTTAACACCTCTACCCGTTCAATATCAAATAAAGGGAGACCTTTTAATACTGAGTTTTCTAAAACAATTTCATCTAAAACCATAGATACTGGTTGGTTCGCATTAACATCAAAGTCGGTATTACCCAAACCACGAATATAAAACCTAGGTGATTGGCGGCCATTAGAAGACTCGACCTGTAAGCTTGGTACTCTACCGGCTAATGCTCTTATATTTTCTCCAGCGCCTAAATAATCTTTCAGGGTGTCTGCAGAGATGGCCGTAACGGTTGCAGGGACATCTTTAACCGTTTCAACCCTTTTACGAGAGGTTATTTCAATAACTTCTATACCAACAATTTCAGTAGATTTTTCATTAACTGCTGCATTGACCAGTGTTGAAGTACTTATAGCACCAGCAAAAATAGCGGCATGAATGCATACCGCTAGCGGTTTTTTTATTAACGTTTTCATACTGTCAACTCCAAATGGTGTTTATTATTGTTTATTTATCTAGTACTTATATTTTAATTTTACACGAACTTTCTTCTCATTACTTTGATAATAAATGTTTATAATTGTATTTATGCTATTGATTAAAAAACAATTGAGTTAAAAAACTAGTGCCATAATCCATCTTTTCTAGTTTAAAAATATCCGCAACTGTTTGCCCTAAATCGGCAAAAGTAGACCGTTCACCTAAAGAGACTGATCCAATGTTGTGATGATAGGCAATAATAGGGACATATTCACGCGTATGATCATTACCGGGCCAAGTGGGATCACAACCATGATCTGCGGTCAGTAAAAGTAAATCATTATCAGTCATCGATTCATAAATATCAGATAATCGTTGATCAAAACGTTCAAGCGCTTTGGCATAGCCAATAGGATCACGTCTGTGACCATAATCTTGGTCAAAATTAACCAAATTAGTAAAAATAATACTATTATCTTCTGCTGTTTCAATATGCTTTATTGTGGCGTCAACAAGGGCATTAATACCAGTGGCTTTTGTTTGTTCACTGATACCTTGATGAGCAAAGATGTCGGCAATTTTGCCAACACTGATAACATGACCACCTTCATTGAAATGTTTATCTAATAATGTTGGTGCTGGAGGTAATACAGAGTAATCTCGGCGATTACCTGTACGTTCAAAGTCTGCGGCATTTTCGCCAATAAAAGGTCTTGCAATCACTCTTCCTATATTATAATCGTCTAAAATATCACGTACTATTTGACAATATTGGTAGAGGTTATTTAAACCAAAATGTACTTCATGAGCTGCTATTTGAAAAACACTATCTGCTGACGTATAACAAATAGGTAAACCAGAGTTGATATGCTGTTCACCGAGTTCGGCAATTATCCTGGTGCCTGAAGCATGACAGTTGCCAAGGAAACCATCAAATCCGGTCGCTTTATTAATTTTATCAATCAGTTCTTGAGGAAAACTATTTTTCTTCTTGGTAAAATAAGTCCAATCAAATAAAACAGGTACTCCGGTCATTTCCCAATGCCCGCTCGGTGTATCTTTGCCGGTGCTTATTTCTGCGGCATAGCCATAAGCTCCTTTTATAGGCTCTGTCCCCTGAAAAGCAACCTCTCGGTTTGAAGCTTGCTGACAAGCTTTAACTAAACCTAATGAAGATAAATTGGGTAAATTAATTTTTTTTTGGGTTTCTTTAAAATAAATATCTGACAAATTTGCGAATGAATTAGCACCAACATCTCCAAATTGTTCAGCATCTGGGGCATGGCCTATACCAAAACCATCAATTACCATAATAATGACTTTAGCCACAGTAACGCCCCATAGATTTGGTATTGATAATAAGTAAATAATTTAACAAGAGAAAATATATCCACATCTGCCAACAATAAATATGACCGCATGGTCAAGTTGTGATAATTTATCACCATAAACGATTTAGGCAAAGCACTAATATTTTCTCTATAATCACTTTTGACTAAAAATGTAGAACAATAATACTAAGGTGTCTTTTCCGTTGAACAACAATAGCCCTACCATTATAGCTATTACTGGTGCTTCTGCTTCCGGTAAATCGTTATTTGCTCAAACCATTTATAATGAATTATTACCTGAGCTGGGTGATACCGGTATTTCAATTATTAAAGAAGATGCTTATTACCGAGATCAATCTGAGATAGCTATTATTGATCGAGTAAAAACTAACTACGATCACCCTGATGCTTTTGAACACAGTCTACTATCTCAACACTTACAACATTTAATTGCCAACAAAAGTGTTAATTGCCCAGTTTACTGCTACAAAACCCATACTCGAACAGAAGAATTTATAAAACTACAACCAACTAAAATTATTTTGGTCGAAGGTATTTTATTATTTTCAAATACACAATTAAGAGAATGTTTTAATATAAAAGTCTATATGGACACACCCTTAGATATTTGTTTAATTAGGCGTATTAAACGTGACACAGCAGAAAGAGAACGTAGCATAACCTCTATCACTGAGCAGTATTTGAATACCGTCAGGCCTATGTATTATCAATACATAGAGCCTAGCAAATCTTTTGCCGACTTAGTTATCACTAAAGGTGGAAAAAACAGAATGGCTATCGAAGTAATCAAAGCGAAAATTCGCCAATTGACACAATAGTTAGGTTAACGTCTTAAAAATACAAACGTAATATTAACTGTAAACTTATAATAATAAAAATGAGGTGCACATGGATTTAATGGCTTTACGAGGGATTTTCGGCATTATAGCCTTATTAGCAATTGCTTTGCTGTTATCAAAAAGTCGCAAGGATATTAATTGGCGTACCGTTGGTTTTGCTTTCACTTTACAATTATTATTAGGCGCTTTTGTTTTATATCTTCCTTTTGGTAAAGATATTCTCCAAGCATTAACCAATGGCGTACAAGTTGTCATTAATAGTGCCCAAGTGGGTATTAGCTTTTTATTCGGCGGTCTAGGTACCGATGCCATGTTTGGCAATGGTGTCGGTTTTGTTTTCGCCGTTCGGGTGTTACCTGTTATTATTTTCTTCTCTTCATTAATCGCCGTACTGTATTACTTAGGTATCATGCAATGGGTGGTAAAAATTATTGGTGGTGGTTTACAAAAACTATTGAAAACCAGCAAGTCTGAGTCACTTTCAGCCACAGCCAATATATTTGTTGGTCAAACTGAAGCGCCTTTAGTTATTCGTCCTTATATCGCCAAAATGAGTCAATCAGAGCTATTTGCTATTATGGTTGGTGGGTTAGCTTCAGTAGCGGGATCTATCCTAGCCGGATATGCCGGTTTAGGGGTTGAATTAAAATACTTAATTGCCGCTTCCTTCATGGCCGCCCCTGGTGGATTGTTAATGGCTAAATTAATCATTCCAGAAACACAAAAGCTATTAGCAGAAGAACTGGCGGTTGAAGAAGAAGCTGACAAACCCATTAATGTCATCGACGCAGCAGCATCTGGTGCAGCATCTGGTTTAAAACTGGCAGTTAACGTTGGTGCCATGCTATTAGCTTTTATAGCCTTAATAGCATTACTCAATACTATGGTTGGAGGGGTAGCTAGCCTATTGGGTTTTGAAAATATCACAATAGAATGGTTACTCGGTTATTTATTTGCTCCACTCGCTTTTATTATTGGTGTGCCCGCTGATGAAATGTTGCAAGCAGGAAGTTTTATTGGCCAAAAGATTGTTGTTAATGAATTCTTTGCTTATGTCAATTACGTTGAAGTAAAAGAGTCTTTAAGTGTGACAACACAAGCGATTATTACCTTTGCATTATGTGGCTTTGCTAATTTATCTTCTATCGCTATATTACTCGGTGGTATAGGGTCAATGGCGCCAAATAGACGTCACGATGTTGCCCGTTTAGGAATTAAAGCTATGATTGCTGCAACCCTTGCCAACTTAATGAGCGCTGCCATTGCGGGCATATTCATCACTTTATAAATCTTTATATGTAATTAGTGCTAATGAATAGCAAGGGGATCAAGCGAGTATGGCTCAGCTGTATTTTTATTACTCATCAATGAATGCCGGTAAATCAACCCATTTATTGCAATCTTCATATAACTATAAAGAACGCGGGCTGCACTCTGTTATTTATACTGCACAAATCGATGATCGGTATACACAAGGCAAAGTCACATCGCGCTTAGGTATTCATGCCGAAGCCAATTTATTCAATGGCCACTCCAATCTATTTAATGACATAAAGGCGTCAACAAAGATAAATAAAATTGATTGTTTACTCATTGATGAAGCACAATTTCTATCAACAGAGCAAGTAAAGCAGTTAACAGACATCGTTGATTTATTAACTATTCCAGTACTTGCCTATGGCATAAGAACAGACTTTTTAGGACAAAGTTTTTCAGGCAGCGCAGCCCTATTAGCTTGGGCTGATAAATTAGTAGAATTAAAAACCATTTGCCATTGTGGGCGAAAAGCTAATTTTGTGATCAGGCTTGATGCTAATGGTAAAGCAGTCACTGATGGTGAACAAGTTGAGGTGGGAGGTAATGAAAGATACGAACCATTATGCCGCGCGCACTTTAAATCACTTGTTTGGCTGTAGTAACCTTTTCATTAATCATTGAGTTAGGAATAATCATGGCAGTTTACCCAAGTCAGCATCCTTTAGTAAAACATAAGATGAGTTTATTACGAGACGATATCATTTCAGTGAAAAACTTTAGAGAACTTGCTAATGAAATATCAAGTATTTTAATGATAGAAGCAACACTTACCACTTGAGAATAAACCAATCACTTGTTGGTCTGGTGTTATCTCAACTCCAATATTAGCTAATAAACAACCGACCCTAGTACCTATTCTTCGTGCAGGTTTAGGTATGTTAGAAGGTGCGCTATCAATTCTACCTTGTGCAAAAATTAGCGTGGTAGGGGTGCAACGTAACGAAGTAACTTTAGTGCCCGAAAGTTACTATCAAAATATTATTGGCGATATTGCCGACCGAACTGCCATCATCATTGATCCTATGCTGGCAACCGGTGGCACCGCAAAAAATACTATCGACTTACTTAAAGCATCAGGTTGTAAACATATAGTCGGCCTATTTCTTGTGGCCGCACCAGAGGGTATTGCCTGTGTTAACCAAGCGCACCCTGATGTCGATTTACACCTTGGCTCAGTCGATGATAGGCTTAATGAACACGGATATATTATACCTGGATTAGGTGATGCCGGAGATAAATTATTTGGCACACTCTAAACCATTTTATAGCACTAAATAAACGCTCAATTTACTTCTTATCTACTCTGTCCACTTCAGTAGATAAGAAGTAATTAAGGGGTTAGTCTACCGTATAATAAATTACAGGTAGCGCCTCTTTTGGCTCTTGTGCAAGAGTGATCGCCTGAATGTATTGCTGACTTGCTAGCTGTGCCATTTCAGTGTTTTTTGCATGCACACGAGCAATAACATCACCTCGATTGACCAAAGTACCAACAGGTAGAATTTGATCAAAGCCAACACTATGATCTATCGCCTGACCATTGGCCAAACGACCTCCTCCCATGGCAACGATACTCATGCCAATATCTTGGGTTTGCATGGTATTAATATAGCCATGCTCGGGCGCAATAATATCGGTTATCACCTCAGATTGTTTCATGATTTTCCAAGGTTTTTCTAATAATTGACTATCCCCACCTAAAGCCGTAATCATTTTTGCAAAGACCTGAGCCGCTCTACCGGATGACAAGGATTTTTCTGCCATTTCTTTCGCTTTAATATCATTACTAGCCAGACCAGCATTAACTAACATCGTTTTAGCTAAAGCGATAACAATTTGATGTAAACGGGGCTCTCGTTGCTCCCCTGTTAAGTACTGAATTGTTTCAAATATCTCTAGAGCATTACCAGCCGTACTTCCTAGTACTTGGTTCATATCAGTAATAATGGCATGAGTTTTAACACCTGCGTGATTAGCCACATCAACAATATTCTTTGCTAGGGCATTGGCTTGGTTGATGTCTGTCATCATAGCGCCGTTACCCACTTTTATATCCATCACTAGTACATCAAGCCCTGCACTTAGCTTTTTAGATAATATTGAAGCGGTGATCAACGGAATAGACTCAACAGTGGCAGTAATATCGCGAATACCATATAAGCGTTTGTCCGCAGGCGCGATATTATCCGTTTGAGCAATAATGGCAAAACCTAGCTCTTTCACTATTTTTTGAAAGTCATCCGTTTTAGGTTGAACATTAAATCCTGGAATACTTTCCAATTTATCAGAGGTACCTCCGGTATGCCCTAAACCTCGACCAGACACCATAGGAACATACGCACCACAAGAGGCGACAATAGCCGCCAACATAAAGCTGACTTTATCTCCAACCCCCCCCGTTGAATGCTTATCAACAATGGGGCCATTCAACTTCAAAGTATCTTTCCAAGAAAGTACATCGCCAGAATGCATCATTGCAAGCGTGAGCTTAGTTATCTCTTGTGTTGTCATGCCTTGCTGAAATATAGCCATCGCCATAGCGCCAACTTGCGCATCGTTAAACTTACCATTGACTAAGCCGTCAACAAAAAACTGAATTTCATCATCTGATAATATGCCACCATCGCGCTTAGATCTGATAATTTCCTGAGGTAAAAATTTTCTTGTCATTAAAATATCCTTATTTATCGAGTAAATCCTTAGGGGTAAATGCATCCGGTAATAATTGAGCAAGAGTCCATTGCTTTTGTTCACCTAAATGATTGGCTGCCAATATGGGTGCAGAAGAGTCAAAAAATTCCGCAATAACTTGTCGGCAAGCTCCACAAGGCGGCGTAAGTTTTTCTTGTTCGGTATAAATAACCATAGCGATAAATTTTTGCTCACCTGTAATAACCCCTTGCGCAATACAGTTTCTTTCCGCACAAACGGTTAAACCATATGAAGCATTTTCAACATTACATCCTTGAACAATCCTTCTTTGTTCTGTCAATGCTGCTGCACCAACGTAAAAGTTACTATAAGGAGCATAAGCCATACCAGCACTTTCTTTTGCATAATTAATTAATTGTTGCCAATTAATAACGTGTTGTATCGACATTACCAACCTCTATTATATAACCAAACGGTCAACTTTAAACATACCCTAATTAACTCTCTTATAAAGATCAATCATTGTTTAAATTTATAACCTTGTATTCAACAGTAAATATAAAGGATGTATCAAAATAACTATGCCATTTATAATGGCTTGGTTAGACAATACTTAATAAGGATAGCATTAATAAAAGAATTAACTGAAAACCATACCTCTGCCCTCAATGTAAGATTTGCAGAGTGCCTGAGCCAAATTATATTGATAAAACGAATCTATAGACTCAGTGTCACACCCCATTAAATAAAAACATGACAACGGTATCGAATACAAATGCAGACCCATGTCATGTTTTTCTAGTGATAACACCTCAGCATTATTTAAAAGGGCCTCGTTTCGCCAACTTTCATGACCCATATGTCTTGGTCATAAAACCCATTATCTACCCCTGCCTTGTTAAAACGTATTGGCGGCTCAAACGGAGGCTCATCTGATAAACTACTCACCGTCCCCCAATGAGAGGCGATGAGTTTTTTTGCCCGCACATCCATACCAATAAAAATCGCTTCTTCTGGTGTTACATGTGACATCCACATCAGTTTTCTTGGCTCATAAGCACCGATAGGAACAATCGCATAATCAAACGAGCCGTATTGCTCACCAATATCACTATAAACTGTTTGAGAGTATCCAGTATCACCAACAAATAGCACTCTTTTTTCTGCACTCTCAATCACCCATGATGACCACAATGTTTGATTATGATCCTTAATATTCCGGGCCGAGTCATGAACGGCGGGCTGTGAGGTTATTTTAATAGCATCTATATTAACTGACTCACCCCAGTCCAATTCAGTGACCATGTCATACCCGCGCTCCACAAAAAAAGATTTTAACCCCAAAGGAACGACCACATGAATTTTTTGTTTGTTTTTTAGGCTCCTAATGGTTTGATCATCTAAGTGGTCATAGTGACTATGCGATACAAGTACAACATCGATGTCTGGCAAGTTTTTTATCGTGATACCTGGCTCGACAAACCTCCTGGGACCAGCCCATGAAACGGGGCTGGCGAATTCGGTTAGAAAGGGGTCGGTTAATATTGTTACTCCAGAGATATTTATCAAAAAATTAGCATGTCCTAGCCAGCTGATTTTGTCTCCTTTAATTGAATTTAAAAGCAGCACAGACTCTTCAGTGGATAACGAATGCCCCTCTGGTATATCAGGGGTAAAAACTGACCCATAAACACGACGAACATAGAAAAAGAATCCTTTAGCAGCGGCTGTTTCTAAAAAAGGATGATTTTGAAATCCGGTTTTGGTGTGATGCATAGGCTTGTTTCCCAGTGAGGGCTGCCCGCCGCTTTGCGATAAGATAGAGCCACAAGAAAACAACGTTATCAACACTATCAATATGTATAAAGTAATTTTCAAATGCCTAAAGTCCCCTAAAAATAACGAGCCAATGGAATGACTCTCTTCTAATGTGTCTTAATCGTAACACGTTAGCGGTATCGGTTTTTTAACAAAAATGCACCTTTACGTTTTAGCTAATTTATCGTTTAATTACTGATAGTTGATAGTTGATGGCTATCTAAGTATATGAGTAATATAAATCCAAAATTAAAGCCATAGGTAATACCCCCATTTAATAGAGGAATTACCCTTACAATCAACTCGACATCTATATTCTTAACCAAATATCGGCATTAATTGGCGCTTTACTTTTACGTTTTTTCTTACCACTGCCTTCAGACTTTGCCATCGGTTTATCTGCAGCTAGAAAAACATCACTGATAACTTCATTAGCTTCAAAACCTACTACTTGCTCACGTTCAAGCCAGAACTTGTTTTTCTTTTCAATGACCTTAAAATGATGATAATCGTTATAGTCTATAAGCGATAAGGCTAAACCCACTTCACCCGCACGGCCACTTCGACCAATACGGTGCATATAATCTGGTGGACTTCTTGGTAAGTCAAAATTGATCACCACGGGCAGTTTGTCAATGTCTAGACCTCGAGCAGCAATATCAGTTGCAATTAACACCTCAACCTCACCTGCTTTAAAGGCGTCAAGCACACGACTTCGAGCGCCCTGGGCTTTATCGCCATGAAACACTTCTGCGGTAATACCACGTTTTAAAAGTTTTTCAGCTAAGTGATTACAGCTATTTTTGGCATTAACAAAAATAAGCGCTTGGCGCCATTGGTGTTGTTTGATCAAATGCGCTAAAACAGCTGTTTTTTCGCCCTTGTTCACGGTAAAAACGCGCTGTACTAAGGTGCTAGCATCCGCACTTTGTACTTGTATTTCAAGCGGATTGTTAAGTAATTCTTGGGTTAACACTTGAACTTGCTCAGGAAAGGTCGCTGAAAATAATAAAATTTGCTTTTTCTTTGGCAATAATGCCAACAACCCAGATAGCTCGTCAGTAAAGCCTAAACTTAACATTCGATCGGCTTCATCAAGCACTAAGGTGTTAACCCTATCAAGCTTAATAGCATTACTTGCAATCAAATCGATTAATCGACCAGGCGTTGCAACCAAGATATCAGTACCGCCACGTAATGCCAGCATTTGGGTATTCGCTGATACACCACCAAAAACAGCAACCGTTTTAATTACCCCATTAAAGTGCACCGCATAAGATTTAATACTATCAGCGACTTGTTTAGCCAATTCACGGGTAGGTACCAAAATCAGTGCCGCAACATGGTTTCCTTTACGACTTTGGTGATAACTAGGTAATGATTTTTCAGCTTGTTGTTGGAGAAAAATGTCCTGTAATATTGGCAGTGCAAAGGTTGCTGTTTTCCCTGAACCCGTATTTGCTCCTGCAATTAAGTCACGCCCCGCGAGTACACTTGGAATAGCTTGCGCTTGAATGGGCGTTGGATGCTGATATTCCAGCTCAGTTAATCGTGCTAATAACGGTGGAATAAGACCGAGCGCTGTAAAGTTGGCTGGCGTTGTGGCTGAAGTCATTAGTATAAAGCGCTCAGAGCTAGAATAATAGCGCTCTATTTTAGCGTATTTATGGCCGTTAAGTTAGTGAAATATAGGCTGTTGATAGCTCGATTTAAAAGGGTCAACAAAATCTAAGGAATAATGCATCAAGTTAGCCACGTTTTTAATGAAACTGGCCAAGGTGAGGTGTAACCTGCAGCAAACACTAAAAACTTAACGATTAACGTCATAACCTATTGTTATAGGCAAATCACACGCTGTTTTCTGTTTCACTGTTAGAGACAACATCATTTTTTAATAGTAAAACAATAAGGTAAGCTAAATTTAGTGGGGGTGTAACACATAATAAAACACCAACTAAGACCGTTATTTTTGGATTGTTCGTTTTACGCTTACCCAAGTAATAACTTAAGCCTCCGACGATAAACATTGAATAAAAAACTAGCTGACCGATAAATGTTGCATTGATACTCATTCGAACCCCCTTTTTGCATAGAACGAGCCGTTATAAGTACTCGCTTTTAAATTATTTAATAATTGTAACACTCTAACATTATTGCTTTTTATAACAATAAAATCGAATAATATTTAGGTCGGTTTTTTTATTTTTTCGGCTATTAAATTATTACTCGATAAAGACAATATCAGAGGAAGGTTAGCCGTTATAGGGTAAATTGAGTTAACGTGTCTTTATGTTATCAACGTAAGTTAATCCTAAGTGCCTTGCAACGACAGTGACATTTCATGCCAACTTAAGCCACCATGCGATGAGTCTGATTCACCAATATATACAAAACCATGTTTGGCATACATATTCATTAATTCAGTTTGGCATATTAGATAAATTTCAGTTTTACCGAGTGTCCTCATCGTGTTAATGAAACTATTCAATAACTTATTCGCCATACCTTGGCCTTGATAATGAGGGTGAACAACAACTGACATTATGACAATATATTCACCTTGGGGATCATGACCAACGAGTTCTTTAAATGTTTCATCAGACAGCTCTACTTTATGAGTTGCACCTGAATTAATAAAGCCGACTATTTCTTCCTTGTTCTCTAAAACAATAAAGCCTTCTGGGTATCGCTGAATTCTAAGGAGGACTTTTTCTTTTGTAGCCGCCTCATCCCCTGCATAAGAAAGTGTTTCAATGTCAAAACATCGATCTAAATCAGACTCTTTTACGTCACGAATTATTAATGGTGATACGATAAACTCTACTCCTGATATTACTAATAACGAGCACGTATAATGACTCGTTGTTAGTAATATTTGTTAAAACGAATCATCGTCGCTATACACATTAACTTCAAGTTCACCACAAACACTTTCAGAAATAACAAAATTTATTGGCTGACAACATACTTGGCAATCTTCAATATACTGCTGATCCACGTCAGCTGGTTCAATGAGAACTTTGATCATTTCACCACAATAAGGACAACCTATAATGGTCTCTGTTAATTGATTCAATTTTCTAAGGTTCTCCAAACAGATTGAAATACATAACGCGCTTGTAACATTATTTGTTATGAAGTGGCATAGTTAATATTGGTTAATGAAAATACTGTAACTGGATTTTTTTCGTTTAACAATCAAAAACCTTTTTGTTTTTCCGGTTTTTATTTTTTGACTTATGACAGGAAAATTAGCCTACACAGCCCTTGCTTTGGCAGTAGCCACTTCCTAATACCATGATGTTGCTCAATCAATACCTTTAACACAATCATTTTTATCAAGAAAGTCGAGAAGATCATAACTAACAGAGGCATCAATAAGATTATTTTTTCCGTTTAAAGTTTATTAATATGACTTTGGCAACTGTACTTTATTATTAAGTTGACCATGTCAAATATGAACTATATGAAGATTTTAAAACAAAAAAGGTGGTGGGTTACTCTCCCTCACTCTTTAAGGAGTGAGGGAGTTCAGTTGTCAATTAGCAGAGCGTTTGCATGCCTTATTATATAAATTCGGTAGGTTAAACATCGGTGGTACTTGTAACAGACCATTGAGATAGAGTATGAAGGTTAAGTGGCAGAACACAATAAGTTAACGATAAAAGGCTTCAACCGTGCCTTTAAGCGTCATCATCAGCGGTTGTCCACGACGGTCTAGCGCTTTAGGAGACGGAATTTTCACCCAACCTTCACTGATGCAATATTCCTCGACATCATTACGTTCCTTGCCGTTCAACAAAATACCAATGTTGTGCTCGAAAATTTCTGCCCCATGGTGTGGGCTACGGGGATTACCCGACAGGCGATCCGGTAAAGCGGGTAGCGATGTAGTGTCGTTCATGTTAGTGATCTGAAGTAAATAAAAAGTATGCTATTGTAGACAATTTAGAGCCAACGCTCAATAACTGCAGTAGCCTTTAGCAGTAAAATCTAAACTCAGGATTTATCATCTCCTAAATCAAAGTATTCGATGAGAAAAAACCGAGCTTTTAAATATAAAACGCATTAGCATCATTATAATGCCCTGCCGATAAACCGCTGCTATTTTGATCAACACACTCACCTTGAAGATCACGCTCTGTTAGCTCACTTGATGAGTTGACGACTTTCAGGAATAAGCCAGAGTAACCAACTGATGGCCAGTTAACTGATAACTCAGCCATTCATTTTGTGGTTTCGATCCCAACGATTGATAAAATTTGATCGTGGTTTCGTTCCAGTCGAGCACAATCCACTCAAACTTTGAAGAGCCATTAACCACTGTGATTTTAGCCAAATATTGAAGAAATGCTTTTCCGCCACTACTGCCTCGCTCCAGATGAGTAAAATAAGCCTGTAACATACACCTGTAACAGCGACAATAAGTGATTACGCATTCTTATTATTGCCTTTGTTCGATGGATTTTAACTATTCACTGGTAAAAATTATTTTATCGTTATTAATAGTCATTAATATTTTTATATTCTTTATGTTCATCGGTTCTATAGATAAAGGATTCATATCCAAAATAACAAAGTCTGCCTGCTTGCCGACTTCAATAGAACCTTTGTTAGTTTCTTCAAAATGTTGATAAGCCGCCCATAATGTCATCGCTTTTAAGGCATCTAAAGGGGAGAGCCTGTGTTCTTCACCCAGCACTTTAGCGGTTCGAGTAACTCTGTTTATTGCACTGTCGAGTATTCTCATGGCATGAGGAAAAGTTACGGGGGCATCAGAATGGATTGTAAAAGGCATTTGCTCTTTTATGAACCAGCCAGTGGGTGAAATATGTTGAGCACGTGCTAGCCCGGCAACGGAGTCACGATGCCAATCGCCCCAATAAAAGGTATGCATAGGGTATAAAGCGGGGAAAATTGCTAGCCTTTTAAGCTTATTGATTTGATCTTTTCTCGTGAACTGACCGTGAATCATCACCGTACGATGATCACCAAGACCCTGTTTGCTTTGTATCGTTTCAACGAGCCGAATTAACTGATCGATAGCGGCGTCACCATTGGTATGAACCAATACTTGCCATTTATTTTTGAAGGCGAGCAAAAGCCACTTTAAAGCCTCTTCGTCGGTGAAGGCTTGATACCCTGAATAAGATGCTGATTGTCCAACTGGCGGTTGAATATACGGCTCAGTAAACCAAGCCGTTTTTCCTTGAGGAGAGCCGTCAAAGGTAAGCTTAACTCCGCCTATTCGAAATCCATTGGTGTACTCTCGCGACATCAAATCACCGTATAAAATAGGATTGTTTTCTAAGGTAACCAAGTCTAGGTAAGCGATAATATCGATATCAAAGCCGATATTGGCAGCAATGTCAGGCAAAGTATTAAGGGTAGCTTGACCAGTTTTACCCTCTTGAACGGTAGTAAAACCATTTGATACATAACTATACTCACCCGCTTTGTATAATTTAACTAAATCGTCTTGCGTAAATGTAGGTATCATTTTAAAAAAGATCATGAAGTGCGCATTTTCTTGCATCACCCCACTTGGGGTTTTGCCATCCGCCTCCCTTTCAATAACGCCCCCCGCAGGATCAGGTGTTTCAGCGGTAATGCCCATCATTGCTAACGCTTTCGAATTGTAAGCACCTAAATGACCAGACTGATGCATTACAACAATAGGAATATCAGTAGAAACAGCATCTAAATCATGACGATTAGGATGCCGTTTTTCTTTGAGTTGTGAGTCGTCATAATTAAAACCAATAACAACATTATATTTTTTAACAATGGCCGATGTATTCATGTAATCACGTAAAGATTGTTGTAAATCTTTAATAGTGTTAACTGAGCCATCAGGTGCGGGTAATAAATTTGCCACAATGGCTTGCATACCTACACCGGCAAAATGACTATGCGCGTCAATAAAACCAGGTACCATTGTTTTATTTTCTAAGTTGATAACTCGTGTTGAAGGGCCCTTTAGCTTTGTAATAGATTTTGTACGACCAACAGAAAAAATTAAACCATCTTTCGTTGCAAGTGCTTCAGCCAAAGGGCTGTTATCATCAACGGTAATAATATTTCCATTGATATAGATAGTATCGGCATAGGTAGTTACTTTCCTGTCACACGACACCACCAGTAAAACCAAACCTATAAAAACCAGATTGATAACTGTTTTTTTCATTTTTAATCCCTTCAACTTTGTACATTAAGAGTTACAAACACCACGTGAAACGGCTGATAATTGCAGGCTAAATAGTGCGCACAGGTTTGATCTGCTGTTCAATATTTGGTTATATTTGGCTGTACAAATTCCCCCTTTTTGAAATTAGTCAGTATTGATCTTATTTCTCACAAACTGTTCAAGGCTTGTCAGTCCCCATTCTTTTCCCTTAGATATCGATTGTTCAGCATCTAGTCCGTTCGCCTTTGAGGAAAGAGCAATCAAAGCTCCAACGCGATTACCACTTGCGCAATGTAATAGTACTGGCTCATCATTTAAGCTTGAAAGAATATCTGATAGCATTTTAGCATTCGCTGAAGTAACGCCTTGTGCGCCAAGCACTGGAATAAAATGATACTGTATACCTAATGAGTTTAAGAGCTCTGCCTCATTCCAATGTTGTTCCTGTTGGGGTCGTAAGTTGACCACATGCTTAATACCTAACTTAGATAACGCTATAAATTGCTCTGCACTCGGTTGCCCGCCGGTAAATACCTGATGCGCTTGTATTGTCAAATTTCGAATATGTAAACTTCTTATCGACTCTATATCCACTAACTGACTTTCGGCTAAAGCAAAATTTGACATTAGTAGAATGCCTGTAAGCAGCACAGACAAAACTCTTAATCTTTGAATCATTTAATTACCCCAAAATATTTTATTTCATTAAACGAGTAGATTATACCTTCACAAAAACCTGATTAGCTAGCCTTGTTAGAAAATATAAAGCGGACAAAAGTTATTGGCTATATGACCATTAGCTACAATGATAAAAATAAGGAGTGTGCCGATACTGCTTGCTTAACAGTGGCACCAAGAACGAAATTGCTGAGATAGCAATACAGCACAATCCTCAGTGCTGTACTACAAAGTTGTGGCAGTTAATTTCTTTTAAAAACTTTACTCATTAAAATATAGTAGCGTGCTTATAACGCCTACATTAAACAGACTAAAATTACTGTCTATCAAAGGGAAGCAAGATAAAAATTAAAACAGCCAGCTGTTTATTTTCCGTTAAAGTTATTGTATGTGGTAACTTTATTTTCTGTTTTTTGCCAGTGAAGAAACTAACTCGCTAGCACTCGTCTGAAACATACTAGGAATAATACCATGTACAAAAGCCATAAATGCCGCTTTAAGACATCTATAGCCATAAGAGAACGCTACTTTTTGATGTACAGAGTAGCTTTCATCAACGCTATTTAAATGTGCTTTGCTTGATTCGAACATAGCTAAAACTCCTTGATTTAACTTTAATTAATAATGATTATTGACACGTTATTGTTAAACCAGATAAACATAATGGCTCACCCACGAGATGTTAGTCTCTAATATCGAGGGTTAATTAAAACCAGAGTCATAATTAGTGTTAAACAACTAAAACTGAGGCTAGCATGATTAACAACAGCATAACTTTTATTGGGTGATATACCCACGAAATATTTACTTAACTTGCTGTTTTAAAGAATGAACGTGGTAAAAAATCTAAAGCCTTAGGAAAGATAACCACCAACAATCTTCCCTTTATTAAAATCGCTCGGCAACTATAGTCAAAATATCTTAAAGCAACATGACCCTTTATTTATGAGGCTGGCCCATGCGGTTAAAGGAAGTTTATATTATAAGGCTAAGTTCACCTAAGAAACTATTAATTAAATAGGCTATGTTCCCTTGAGTTGTTGTTAACTTATTTAAATCTTACCGCAGCCCATTAAAAACAGGGCAATTTAACTTTTAGCAGTTAAATCTATAATGCGTCACAGCCCTTTATAAGTAAGAGCTGATTTATATAACAACAGTTGACGGGAACATAGCCATTAAATAAAAAGTCACCTGTGAAACAAACTGGTTAATCAGCATTTTCTTTTAAATGCCATAGTTTAGACATATATTTTAATACTTTATTGATTCGCTTAGGATGATGCAAATTGCGCAATCGGTTGTTTAAGGCTGGTATTGGAATTGAATGGTCTTTAATACGATTAAAAAATATTGAAAAAAACTCATCCATATAAATCTCATATTCTTTACTTTGGTATACACCTTGCCAATTTATTGTTTTATTATGGCTATAATTATCTGTTAAACGTTCTAATTTCGACACAAAGTTCACTTGTACATCATCTCCAATACAATGTGATTTAACAACGTCTAAAAAAATATCTAAACATTCTCCTCGTGGTATAGTATTAAAAAACCCCCCTATATCAACAGTCGAGTGATTTCTTTCATTGAGTAGAACATTAAATTTATCATAGTATTGTTCGAACTTGTGGACAATTGCCCGATCTAAAACGCGAATTTTTGGCTTTAAAATATTCCTTTGTTGCGCAAAAACTTTATTACAAAAATCAGAACCATCTAACCCTTCACTAACTAATACCAAAATTTTTGAGGCTAACTCTTCTGGCAATTTGTTATTAGCAATAGCCTTGTTGAGTCCTGAGCTGATAACATCAGTAATCTGGCGAGGTACTATTCCATCGCATGAGTATTGACATTTTCCATATTGTGAACACTTCATTCAAAGTTCCATTTTAAAAAAACAGTTAATATCCAAGAAGAGAATAAATTTTCATATAAATTGTAGCGTATGACAGTAAAAATGTGATGAAAATCATAGCTGTAATGTTAACCTGAACAGCACAGTAATTTGATAGCGTCAACTTATACCAATGAACGGTGGGTTTGCTGGCTTAGTTCACCTTCAGACTAAACCGAAACGACTCATTAACAAAAAAATAATAATCAAACGATTCATATATTTATCTATTGGAAACGTTGGCTATCAAAAGACTTTCAACATAATGCATTTGTTCAGCCATGTCCGCTTCAGGTCAAAATATATAAAAGTTTTATTCATAACCCTCATATTCTAACTACCACGCAGGGCCAGTTTTTAACCTAACCAACTATAATTGATAATTTGAATATATGGAAGTCTTTTGCAAATGCTGGCCTATAATAATTCCAAGCGTAATAACTACTGCAAGACCCTCCAGCCAAAATAAACTATGCTAATAGACTATCCCAACCATCATAACGATTAACTATAAAGAACATCTTAAATTAAAATTTTTCACTTCAATAAAATGACTGATTTTTACCGTAAGTTGGCTATTGGCGTTATTGCTGCATCATAATCAGCAACCACTCAAATTTTAGCTGAGTTAACACCGTTATTAGGCAATAACTGTAGCGTAAAATTGATAAGGAAAAGGCTTATGCGCTATTTAAACAAGTATCAGCATTCGCTTTACCATGTAATCGCTGTAAACCTACGTGTTCGGTAAATTCACATAAATGCTCAGCCGTTTCTACGGCTCCGGTAAATATAGTTTCAAATTGTGTGGACCTCATCTTTAATTAGGTTTTGCTGTTCGTTAAAGTGGGGGAAAGATCAAGTTCCGCTTTAAATTTTTATTATATGCCTTTTGCCTATTTAGCGCTCAGAACTAGAGCTACTTCCCTCGCTCTGTTGATTTAAAATCTGGGATATTTTTTCTTTTTCCCATTCTTCACCCAATGGTTGAAATACATGTAAAGCGAGGCCAGCAATAAGCACACTAAAAGATAAGAATACTACAATCAATGGACCTAAATTTTCTCCATCATTGTAGTTAGGCAACATGAAGAGGAGAAATACTGCAATTAAAAATGCAGAGAATGCATAAAAATATTTTATAGATTTAACCTTCTCTTTTGCTTTGTTTTGTTGAAAATTATCTTTAATCATATTCGCGTCCTCTTCTGTTTGCAGGTTTTTTTCATTATCTATAGCATGTATAAGCTCATCAGTTGGTATTTCAAAAACCTCAGCCAAAGACTTCAAGGTTTCAGTTCTAACGCTTTCTCCTTTTTCTACTCTTTGAATTGTAAGCACATTTAAATCGTTTAGTTGCGCCAATTGTTCTTGAGACCAGCGTTTTTTGAGCCTTAATAATTTCACAGGTAACTCCTTTTGTTGTTGAATACTAATGAGGTTGTTAACCGATAACATTCACCATCACGGTCAATGGGTTGATAAGCAATACAAAAAATGGGAAGCAATAATAAAGTTTAAGACTGACATTACGCGCCTTTTTGTGGGCTGAAACGTTAGTCTAACCGGCTTTTCGGCCTTAACGATAGCAAATAACGCGACACCTGCTACCTAATCGCTAAATAAGCGTCACAGCAACCACTTAATCGTTATTACGCCACAAAGGTGGCAATTCATCACCATCATTTGGTATTAAAAACACGCTATACAAGATATCTACTTTGTTAGTATCACCGTGCATGAAGTAATCATCATTATTTAAATCAACATATTCAGGATCCCAAGCTTCAGAGCCTGCATACATCAAGTCTTTACCTGTATCAGAGGTATGAGATACACCTAAGGCGTGAACAACTTCATGAATTAATACATGTTCAACATAACCATGACTGTCTTCATTAGTGGAAAACTGATTTCTGGAGCAATCATAGGCTGAATTTAAGGTGGCATTGTGAAGATAAACCCCAACCATATGACCACCATTTACACTCGCATCACCGCATGATCTTTGATGTGAGCCTTCAAAGTAAACAACATATAGTTTGTCAGGGTTAAACCAATCCATTTGTTTTAACTTTTCTTCAATAGTGTCACGCATAAACCAATCAGATTGATGTAACTCTGTGTTAGTTTCAGTCATAGGCCAGAAAGTAATATCAACATCACCGTTATCTTGCAGGTCTAACTTAAGCTGCTTACCACTGGATATATCATTGAACCAAGTATTAGCCGCAAGAATTGACGTCTGTAACTGATAATTTTTATCTCGACCTTTATCTTCATTACCTGATGGCACCGCATAGAGAATATGAACCGTGTTTGAACTTTGTGGCTGATCGCCTTGGTCTGTTGTTACACGCGTATAGGTGTCTCCTAAAGTTGGTTGTGTGTTAATGGGTGTTGTCGTGTCAGGTGATTGTGTGACAATGGGTGCTGTTATCGTTTCAGGTGAACTTGAATCACCTCCACCACACGCGGATAAAATTAATATTGATGTTATTGTTATTGCTAACTTCTTCACTAAATTATTCCTTAGTTGTTATGGAGCAGCGAAATCCAAAATTGCTCTTGTTCCTCTGATTATGGGAAAGACGAACTCACCGTTCAAAACATATAAGCCTAGATAAGAAATGGTACCTTTTGTCAAATAATTTTTAGAAAAAGAAATGTACAATTGATAATCTCTGCCCCTTATTAAATTATATGATCTGATTACGTTATTCTTTCTTTTAACTCTAATTTTTGACCAAATCCCAGAGTACTAAAAATGAGTAATAGAATTGTAGCTAATATAGCTTTTAGACATTCTTTCAAGTTGTCCTCCTTAATTTTTTGTTTTTAACGTTATTTTATTAAATTGATTGGCTAAAGTTAGCCAATATTAACGCTCAAACCCTTGATAAATAGTCGATTTAATGACCTTTATTTTTTGTATATTTTATTCTATCACAATTTATACAGTTAAACTTTAGTATTAGGCATGCCAATATCGTAATTTTTTTATATAAAAAAATAGCTTGACTGAATATTATTACTCTTATCTTATTCTCCCTCTAGCGGGTTGTAGACTCCCTTGACATTTCTGCGCATCACTTACCTAGTCAATAATTAGGGCCAAATTTACTCACCCACTATAAAAGTTGATATAAGGAAATTCAATAAAAAGGTTAAGAAAAACATAATGATAATTACCTTATCAAAGCTTATATAGTTGAAAATATAAACTTCACAGGCTTGCTTTAAATCCTTAATATTTTAATCAGACTCATTATTAATGAGTGCGTTTGTTGAGCTTTACCCTACTGGATTAAATTTCAAAATAAACTGGACCCCCACATAAAGAGCATTAGTAACGATAGAGCGTTAGTCATTAATAAAGCTTAATGCTTTGATGTTAAAATCGATTAAGGTAGTTGGACATTATGTGGTGTGCCATGCTCATTAGAAGTCACTTTGGGCTTGTGATCATTGCGAACATCATAACCGTACACCCCTTTTTTGTGGGCATCGAAACTGCCCACAATGCCAACAAAACACAACGTCACAATGGCTGGCTCGGCAAAAAGCAAAGCGCTTACCCGTTGAGTATTTCATGGTAACGTTTACCTTGCCCTTTGAGTTAAGAGCATTAGCAAGAAGGCACTCTATCAACTGATGTTTTCAGTCACATCGTCACTATTAAAAGACTTTGCTACCCGTCAGGGCTTAGGCCAAATAGGGTTTACTTCTGTCCTTCATACACATAGTCGAAGGAGAGCGTTACAT
>JAWUYA010000039.1:0-40633 GCA_034111045.1 Colwellia sp.
TAAATATCATTAACTTTTGGATTTAAAATAATAGCCAAAGTTTGGTTTACTTCACCTTTAGAAGTGTCGTATTCAATAAAAATTAAAAATAAGACTACCAATAGAATAAAAAAAACAGTTTTTGTAGGTCGCTTAATTGATCGAGGCTCCATGCTTTTTGTTTCACAACCGTTTCATTAACATACATAAATTTCATCCTTGTACTCTTCATAACATAATTTAAGTGCCACGGTTCACATAAAATAAGCGACACAGGAACAAAAACCAAGGTTATTTATTCTGATTATTTGCTTGTATATTGCATTTATTCGGGACTAACAATATTCCCATATATTTTATTTTGAAGTGGTCGTTTAACTAAATAGATAGCACCCTTACTCTTCATTTCTTTAATTTTGCTAAAGGTAAAGTAATCAGGTTAAAGTTAATTATTGATTAAAACAAGTAATATTAGCCGATAATGATGGCATAATTAAGTTTGGAAAAGATTGTCGGTCGGTAAATTTCTCAATACCTTTTAACACTTCAATAGTAAAACCATAAGTGCCACAAATCTGATAAGAGCGTCTCATCATAAATGTCGCTAATATACTAAAATGTGTATCTGATTTAGGGTTCACCGTTAGGTGATATTTATTTTTAGATGTTTTTTTTTGCTGAAATTGAATATTGTGATCAAAGTCCCATTGCGAGGCGGTATTTTCAGTTTCAATATTGCTGCATGCGGATAACGCAAAGCACGTAGAAGCTACAATGAGTAAACGCATAATCAATCCTTTTCTAGTTTAGAGATAAATTATAAAACAAAAGCCAGCATAAATGCTGGCTTTTTTGATGACTTAACCAAGAATGATTATTTCTTTTTCTTCATCGCTTTAGCGTTAGGCAAATCAGTAATTGAACCTTCAAATATTTCAGCTGCTAAGCCAATTGATTCATTCAGCGTTGGGTGAGCATGAATAGTTAACCCAACATCTTCTGCATCAGCGCCCATTTCGATGGCTAAACAGATCTCACCAAGCATTTCACCGGCATTAATACCGACAATAGCCCCCCCTAAGACACGACCTGTTTCTTTTTCAAAAATCAGTTTAGTTTTACCTTCAGTACGCGCTGAAGCAATAGCGCGACCTGATGCTGCCCATGGGAAGTTAGCCACTTCAATATTTAAACCTTGTTCTTTAGCTTCACTTTCGGTAACGCCCGCCCAAGCCATTTCTGGATCAGTATAAGCAACAGAAGGAATACAACGAGGTTCAAAGGTATGTTTTTTCCCTGAAATAATTTCAGCCGCAACATGTGCTTCATGAACAGCTTTATGCGCAAGCATTGGCTGGCCAACCACATCGCCAACGGCAAAGATATGATTTACGTTAGTGCGCAGCTCGTTAGTGACGTTAATAAATCCACGTTCATCGACATTAACGCCAGCTTTATCGGCATTAACTAAGTGACCATTAGGTTTACGACCCACAGCCACTAAAATCTTGTCATAACGAATAGGCTCTGCCGGTGCTTTTTTTCCTTCAAAAGTAACGTATAACCCATCCTCTTTTGCTTCAACTGCCACCACTTTAGTTGACAACATAATGTTGAATTTTTTCTTGTTGTAGTTAGTGTAAATTTTAACAATATCTTTATCCGCTGCGGGCACTAATTGATCAGCAAACTCAACAACGCTCACCTTTGATCCTAAGGCAGCGTATACCGTGCCCATTTCTAGACCAATAATACCGCCACCAAGCACTAACATTTCTGCAGGAACGTCTTTAAGCTCCAATGCACCTGTTGAGTCTATAACACGGGGATCATCATTAGGAATAAAGGGTAAATCAATCACTGAAGAACCCGCTGAAATAATAGCGTTATCAAAAGTAATGGTTGTTTTTTCGCCATCGTTGCCTTCAACTTCAATGGTCTTATCTGAAGCGAATTTTCCGTAACCGTATACTGTAGTTACTTTACGCGCTTTAGACATACCGGTTAAACCGCCAGTAAGTTGAGATACTACAGTGTCTTTCCAATCACGGATTTGATCTAAATCAATTTCAGGCTTGCCAAAAGTCACACCATGAGAAGCCATAGCGGCTGCATCATCAATGACTTTAGCAACATGAAGCAATGCTTTTGAAGGGATACAGCCTACGTTTAAACATACGCCACCTAAGGTTTTACGACTTTCTACTAATACTACGTCTAAACCTAAATCTGCAGCACGGAATGCGGCTGAATAGCCACCAGGTCCTGCGCCTAACACTACTACTTGAGTTTTAATCTCGTTACTCATGCTGACCTCAAATTAAATTTTTATATAAAGAGTAATGACGGTCCATTTTATACCGTCATTGCCTACTTTTGCTTGTTGCTTTTCTTGTGGGCGATTTTACGCTCTGCGTCACAAAATCGCCAATGTTAATTAATAATAGCTGACTAAAGTCGACTTTTATTGATTTTGTAATAAGCTTACAAAATCAATTGACGAATGTCTGACATTACCCCCGCTAAATGCACAGTGAAACGTGCAGCTAAGGCGCCATCAATAACACGATGATCATATGACATTGATAATGGTAACATTAACTTAGGCTCAAAATCTTTTCCATTCCATTTAGGCTTCATTTCTGATTTTGACACCCCCAAAATAGCCACTTCTGGAGCGTTAACGATTGGCGTAAATGCCGTACCGCCAATACCGCCTAAACTCGAAATGGTAAAACACCCTCCTTGCATGTCTGCCGCTTTTAATTTGCCATCACGTGCTTTTACACTCATTTCTAGTAATTCACGTGATAACTGATGAATACCTTTTTGATCAACATCACGTACTACTGGGACAACTAAGCCATTAGGGGTATCAACAGCCACACCAATGTGAATGTACTTCTTAAGGATTAAACTTTCACCATCTTCACTCAAGCTAGAATTAAATACTGGGAAGGTGCGTAATGCATCCGCCGCCGCTTTTAAGATGAAAACCAGAGGCGTAATTTTAAACCCTAGTTTTTGTTTTTCACAAACTACATTTTGTTCTTTACGGAAGGCTTCAACATTAGTGATATCAGCTTCATCAAATTGAGTAACATGAGGAATAGTCACCCAGTTGCGATGTAAAAATGGCCCTGATATTTTCTGAATGCGAGTCAACGCTTTTGTTTCCACTTCACCAAATTTAGAAAAATCAATTTGTTTAGCACTAACAACTTGTAACCCACCTTCTCCTGCTGCAACTGAACTACCCGCATTCGCTTTAGGACGAGACAATTCATATTTAACATATGACTGAACATCTTCTTTTAAAATACGGTTTTTCTTACCACTTCCCTTCACCAGCGTTAAGTCCACCCCGAATTCACGTGCTAAACGTCGGATAGAAGGCGAGGTATAAATACTGCCTGTTGAGGTCACATTACCCGCCTGAGGATGATGTGGTACTGGAGCAGTTTTAGGTGCCTTGGGGGCAACGGCTTTAGTCACTGCCGACTCAACGGAAGCTGGAGCGACTGCTACTTCAGTTACTACTGCAGGCGTTACTGTTGCGCCACCTGCAGTTTCCAGCTTAATAACCACAGAACCCTGCTTCACTTTATCACCAACGGTGATGTAAACTTCTTTGACGGTACCGGCATGAGACGAAGGAACATCCATGGTGGCTTTATCTGTTTCAAGGGTAATTAAGCCATCTTCCGCTTCAATCACATCGCCTACGCTGACTAACACGTCAATAACATCGACTTCACCTTCTTCACCGATATCAGGCACTTCAATAGTGATGAGATCACTATTGGTAGTAACTGCTGGTGCTGTCTCAGTAATGCTAGGAGCAGGGACTGCTTGAATTTCTTCTTGCACATCTACTGTTGACATTGGCTCTGAAGAAGGTTCCTCGGCGGATGATGCTTCAGCACTGGTCATTTCAGCAATAACATCACCTTCTTTAATTTTATCGCCAACATTAACGAGTAATGCGGTTAGTTTACCAGCAAAGGGTGCAGGGATATCCATAGAGGCTTTATCTGTTTCAACAGTGATAATACCGTCATCGGCGTCTAAAGCATCGCCCACAGCAAAACATATTTCAATAATTTCAACTTCTTCACCACCGACATCCGGGACGAGAATTTTTTGACTATCAGACATATTAATCTTCCGTCCTGTTATGCGTAAAGCGGGTTAAGTTTTTCAGTATCGATATTGAAACGTTTAATGGCATCAGTTACCACTGAGCGTTTTATATCACCACGATTTGCTAATTCAAATAATGCGGCAACTACGATATATGCAGCGTTCACCTCAAAGTGAGTACGTAAGTTGGCACGACTATCACTGCGACCAAAACCATCTGTACCTAAACAGCGATATTGGGTGTCTATGAAGCCACGAACTTGATCTGAATAGGCTTTAATATAATCTGTTGCAGCAATAGCTGGGCCATTTTCTTTTGTGATAATGGTAGAGATATAGGCTTGTTTTGGATCACTTTCTGGGTGAAGCATATTCCAGCGGGTAACATCTTGACCATCACGGGCTAATTCATTAAATGAAGTCACTGAATATACATCACTTGAAATACCAAAATCCGCACTTAATATTTGAGCTGCTTCACGTACTTTTTGTAAAATAGTACCCGAGCCCATTAACTGAACCTTAGTGCTAGTTTTTTTCTTGGGTGTCACTGTTTCAAGTTTATAAATACCTTTAATGATTTGATCGGCTACATCTTTATCATCAGGTAAGGCTGGATGCTGATAATTTTCATTCATTAAGGTTAAATAGTAGAAAATATTTTCATTGTTTTCATACATGCGTCGCAGACCATCACGAACAATAACCGCCACTTCATACCCGTACGTTGGATCATACGTCACACAGTTAGGTATTAAACCCGCTTGCACATGTGAATGGCCATCTTGGTGTTGCAAACCTTCACCGTTGAGTGTGGTTCGGCCCGCGGTTGCACCCAATAAGAAACCACGAGTTTGGCTATCTCCTGCCGCCCAAGCTAAATCACCGACCCGTTGAAAACCAAACATTGAGTAATAAATATAAAAGGGGATAGTGGTGGCATTACAGGTTGAATAAGAAGTACCTGCAGCCACCCAAGAGGCCATTGCACCTAATTCGTTAATCCCTTCTTGTAACACCTGCCCTTTTTTATCTTCACGATAATAAGCCACTTGGTCTGCATCTTGAGGGATATATTTTTGCCCTTCATTAGCGTAAATACCTACTTGACGGAACAGTCCTTCCATCCCAAAAGTTCGCGCTTCATCAGGGATAATAGGCACAATACGTTTGCCAATTTTCTTATCTTTTAGTAAAGCATTTAATACCCGGACAAAGGTCATGGTAGATGACACTTCACGTTCGCCACTGCCTTTTAAAATTGCATCAAATATTTTAAGCGGTGGGATCTCTAGACTTTCTTCTGCCTGAAGGCGACGGGCGGGTAAAGTACCGCCTAATGCTTCACGACGGGCTTTCATGTATTTAAATTCTTCACTATCTTCTGGAAATTTATAGAAAGGTAAGTCGGCAATTTCATCATCGCTAATGGGCATATTAAAACGATCACGGTAATGTTTAATGGCATCAACATCCATTTTTTTAACATTGTGCGCAATGTTTAACGCTTCACCCGAGGCGCCTAAACCAAAACCTTTGACGGTTTTAGCTAAAATAACGGTTGGACGACCTTTCGTTTCCATCGCTTTTTTATAAGCCGAATACACCTTCACGGGATCATGTCCCCCGCGGTTTAAACGATAAATATCTTCATCTGACATATTAGCAACTAACGCTTTAGTTTCAGGATATTTATTAAAGAAATTTTCGCGTGTGTACTTGCCACCTTTAGCTTTACAGTTTTGATATTCGCCATCAACAGTCTCTTCCATTAACTGCAATAGTTTTCCCGAAGTATCACGTGCAATTAAAGCATCCCAGTATGAACCCCAAATAACTTTGACCACTTCCCAGCCTGCACCACGGAAAGTACCTTCGAGCTCTTGAATAATTTTGCCATTACCACGCACAGGACCATCAAGTCGCTGTAAGTTACAGTTAATGACAAAGGTTAAATTATCTAGGTCTTCACGAGAAGCTAAACCAATAGCGCCTAATGATTCAGGCTCATCGGTTTCACCATCACCTAAGAAACAATAAACACGTTGACCCGAACAATCTTTAATCCCACGATCGGTTAAGTACTTAAGAAAACGGGCGGTATAAATGGCCTGAAGTGGACCTAAGCCCATCGACACCGTTGGAAACTGCCAAAAATCTTTCATCAAATGCGGGTGTGGATAAGAAGATAAACCTTCACCATCACACTCTTGACGGAAATTATCCATTTGCTTTTCGGTTAAGCGGCCTTCAATAAAAGATCGAGAATAAATCCCTGGTGAGATATGACCTTGAGAGAAGATAAAATCTCCGCCATCAGTTTCTGATGCCGCTTTAAAGAAATGGTTAAACCCGACATCATAAAGCATAGCAGAAGAGGCAAAACTACCAATATGGCCACCCAGGTCTAAATCTTTCTTAGAGGCTCTAAGCACCAAAACTAATGCATTCCAACGAATAGCCGCACGAATACGTGACTCTAATGTTTGGTCGCCAGGCATATTAGGCTCTTGCCCTGGAGGAATAGTATTTACATAAGCTGTGGTCGCGTCAAACGGTAAATGTGTGCCACTGCGGCGAGCTTGATCAATGAGTTTTTCAAGTAGAAAATGGGCACGTTCAGGCCCTTCATTTTCCAGAACAGATTCCATTGACTCTATCCATTCTTGGGTTTCTAATGAATCAATATCTAGTTTAGGGAGTTCAGACATAGTAATTACTCTTCTCCAGTTGTTGCGATTAAAATTAAAGGGTTAAAATTAAAGGGCGGAAAAACCGACCGCATGCTGTGTTTACTTATTTATTTGCGCTATCGATGAGTCATTAATACTCACTACGCTGCATACGTCTCATTGAGCGTTGCATTCGTGAATTTTCTTGCGACGTTTTTAACAAAACTTCTTCAATAAAAGCCAGGTGGCGATGGCTAGCACCCCATGCTTTTTGTGGCTGTCCACTGACAATGGCGTCTAACAATCGTTTACGGTAATCCGCCATTTGCGAAAAAATATCTGGACGTTGGGCTAATATTTTTAAATTCTGCTCAATGTTGTCTATTAATAAAGACGACATACTGCGGGCTAAATGCAAAATAATGATATTGTGCGACGCCCCACAAATAGCTTGGTAAAAATCAAATATCGCTTGAGCTTCTTGCCGATAATCATTCTCTAATTGCGCATTACCGATATTGTCATGTTTGGATTTTATTTCTGAAAAATCGGCTTCTGTACCTCGCATAGCGGCATAATAGGCCGACATCCCTTCAATACCATGACGAAACTCTAATAAGTCAAACTGTGATTCATGACTCTGTGCCATTAATTCAAAAAGAGGGTCTTCTAAACCCGCTAAAATATGCTCACTAACAAAAGTGCCTCCGCCTTGTTTACGGGAAACCAGGCCTTTGGCTTCCAACTTTTGAATAGCCTCTCTTAAGGACGGGCGAGACACTTCAAATTGTTTTGCCAACTCACGCTCAGGTAATAGTTTTTCACCAGGTTGCAAACTGCCCTCTACGATCATTTCTTCGAGTTTAGCTAAAATAACATCAGACAATTTTTTAGGTTTTAAAACGTTTGCTGTAGTTGATTTATTGACCATTTTATTTGTTTGTAACCTATTGATATAAATTAAGGGGTTGCCTCGACTGCCAATCAGTTTTTTAAGTACGTATATATTGACCTACAAGCCTTATAACTGGATAAAAATAGCACCAACCAATGGTTAATTGGTATTACCAATGACTTTAACTATATAAAAATAACAAAAAAAAAGAATTTTGTAAATAGAACTTAGCTGTTTTTAGCCCAACATCCAATCAAATAATTAGAATTAATAGGTGATCTTCGGGTTAACTTAAGTTAAATCTCAAAAAAAATAGATTGGTCTGACCAATAACTTATCATGTTTCAGCAAATCGAAGGTTAACAGATGATTTGTTTTCCCGCAAATATACAAGTATTAGGCAGAGGGAGGGATTTTAGGCTTTATGTTGGCTGCATAATACCACAGACGAATTTTTTTGGTTATTATTAACCAAGTCAGGCCAATTAAACTAAACAATAACACCTGATAATGTCAGTACAGCCACAACGGCGAGTAACAGCAATACATTACGCTTAGCTAAACGCACTAATAGACATGGCTCTGCAGTACAGTCTTGACTGTCGAGCATCATATCTTCAGATTGTTTAGCGACATCGCCTAAGACTTGATCAGCGGGTTTACTAATGTTAAAGAAGCTCTCCAACCACACAGGTAAAGCTTTTGAGAAATGGCCGACCATCATATAACCAAAAGAAGTTAACCTTACTGGTAACCAGTCAAGCCAGAATAAAAGTGTGTTGAAATGAGAATAAACAGCTGAGCCCATCAGCGTTGGTAACTCTTTAGCGGCAATCACAATATCATCATCTAGCTCATCAGCCTTATGCTCACTTTGTTCCGCAAGGGTGGCAGTCGCTTGTTCAACCACTTGATTTTCAAGCAAGGTCGTCAACAAGCGGTAAAACACCACACCGGGTGCGCCAAAAAAGATGAAAAACAACATAATGGCGACATAATAACGATAATTAAGCCAAATAAGGGCTTGTCCAAAGGCCATCTCTGGTAGATTTTTATCTTGCATCAGTTGTGAGTGATGCAACTGACAAGTAGTTAGTTCACCTCGAAATGCTGCCATTAAATAATTTTTATAAGTATCTCTGGTGGCAAAACTACCAAAACAGATGATCAAAATAACCGTAGAGAAAATTAGATGTAAAAAACTGTCATCAATCAGCATTAAAATCACATAAACCGCGATAACTGGCGTTAATAACAGCATTAAAACAGCTATGCCACTTTGCCAGGTCTTCACCAATACATTGAATTTTTTCAACAGCTGTAAATACTTTTGATAATAAGTTTTAAACTGCCAAAAAGATGAAGACAAATAGCGTTCTGCGACTAATGCTATTAATAAACTAATTAAACTCATTATTGTTCCTGATTATCTTGGTTGTGCTATTAAAATTAAAAAGTGAAATTAAAAGGTGATTTGCCCATAAAATTATTTAGTCACACTCAAACATTGCTTAAAGTATTGCCAATCAAATATCTCTCCGGGGTCTGTTTTACGACCTGGCGCAATATCACAATGCCCAACAATATGATTATGACTAATTAACGGGTAGCTTGCTTGTAATTTTTTCACTAAAGCGGCAATTTGTTTATATTGCACTTGGGTATAAGGAATATTATCAGTGCCCTCAAGTTCAATACCAATAGAAAATTCATTACATTGCTCACGACCGTTAAAAACAGACACGCCGGCATGCCAAGCTTTATCATCAAATGATACATACTGAATAATTTGGCCATCACGGCGGATCAAACAATGCGCCGATACCTTTAAATGAGCAATTTTTTCAAAATACTCATCAGCACCAACCTCTAATTGTCCTAAAAATAAATCAGTGATATAAGGACCACCAAATTGAGCTGGTGGCAAAGAAATATTATGAACCACCAGTAAGTCAACCTTTGCATTAGCTTTACGAGGACTAAAATGGGGTGAAATTTGGTGTTCAACACCCATTAACCAGCCATTATTAATATGTTGTTGATGGTCAATGACTTTAGGTGGCATATTCATTTATACTCACTATATAAAACACGGTACGGTGTAGGTACACTAAAACCAATTGACGATTATGTCGACTACTATGTTGAATACTATGTTGAATACTATGAGCTATTATCAATATGACTGAGCAAGATGCAACAAAAAAAATTGGCAAAGGCTTTATTTGGATAACTTGGCTATTAGCGGTGGCATTGTTAATCTTTATTTTTCAAGGGGTGTTAGACAAGCAATACAACCCCAATACTAATCTGGCATCCAATGTAAATGGTAAGGGCAAAGCCGAGGTGCATCTTCAACAAAACCGTCAAGGTCATTACTTAGCACAAGGCACAATTAATCAGCAAAGTGTCACCTTTTTACTTGATACTGGAGCTACCCAAGTATCCATTCCCCAACACGTCGCTCAGAGACTCGATTTACCACGATTTGGAACCTACCGAGTGGAAACTGCTAATGGCGCTGTTCGGGTTATTCAAACACAAATAGCGCAATTAACTATTGGCAGCATTCTCCTGACTAACGTCGCTGCCCATATTAACCCAGGCATGAAAAGTGATGAAATTCTATTAGGTATGAGTGCATTAAAAAGAGTAGAATTTAGCCAAAAAGGAAGACAGCTCACATTAAAAACCTATTAGCGCTAATTGTTCTGCCCTAGTTTTCTAAACAAGGTTTTTACTTTATTTAACTACCTTAACCTCAATCAATTAGGTAGCCTAATAATTCAAACGGCTCAAATAACCCAAGAAATCGCTTAACTAACTAAAGAGAAAAAAATGCTTTCAGCTGGACTTTTAAAAGACATTGCCACAACAGTTGCTTGGGCACTCAATGAAGACTTAGGTCAAAACCTAACCAACACGACAACAGCACAAGCGAGTGCATTAGATATTACCGCGGCATTAATTCCAGAAGCTAATAAAGCGGTCGCTACTATTATGACCAGGGATGATTGTATTGTTTGTGGCGGAGCTTGGGTAAATGAAGTTTTTAAACAGCTAGATAAAGCACTAGGGCTAAGCGGGGCTAATCAAACTCAAGTCACCTGGTTGGTTAACGATGGCCAAGTAGCAAAAGCCAACACCGTTTTATGTGAGCTCTCAGGCAACGCTCGTGCCTTGCTCACCGGTGAGCGGGTTGCCTTGAATTTTTTACAAACCCTCTCAGGTACCGCCACATTAACGCGCAGCTATGTCACAGCATTAGCGGATTCAAAAACACAATTACTCGATACCAGAAAAACCTTACCGGGGCTTCGCAGCGCGCAAAAATATGCGGTCACTTGTGGTGGTGGCAACAATCATCGCATAGGTTTATTTGATGCCTTTTTGATTAAAGAAAACCATATTGCCGCTTGTGGTGGTATAAGCCAAGCTATTAAAACGGCTAAAAAAAATCATGCCAATATCACGGTAGAAGTGGAAGTGGAAAGTCTCGATGAATTAAACCAAGCCATTAAGGCTGGCGCACACATCATCATGTTAGATAACTTTACCATCACCATGATTGAACAAGCTGTGGCATTCACTAACGGCAAAGCAAAATTAGAAGTATCGGGCAATATGACCATCAACACCTTGAAAAAATACACACAAGCAGGCGTTGATTACATTTCTTCAGGGGCCTTAACCAAACACTTAACCGCTATTGATCTATCGATGCGTTTCTCCTCAAAAAATATATAACATAAACTTGTTTAATAACTGCACCATTAGTATGCATTAGATAATAAAATGTTAAAATTAAGGTTATTTTTTTTATTTATACACAAAATCACCCCAATCTTTTACATTTTTCTAAAAGTATACCAAAATCTAAGTAGCCTACTACTAATGGAGTATTTATTATGAACAACTTACACACGATAAAAATGAATACAGAAAAGGGTTTTACCCTTATTGAATTAATGATCGTTGTTGCAATTATCGGTATTTTAGCTGCGGTGGCTTTACCTGCTTATTCTGATTATCAAGCAACGTCTAAAATGACCGCAGGTTTAGCTGAAATTACTGGCGCTAAAACACAATTTGAATTACTTAAAAACAATGGCGAAACACCAACTACCGGCACTACGGGTAACATGACAAGTATTAAAAGCTGGACTACTCAAAACTGCACAATTACCGTAACTAGTAATACAATTGCCTGTACAATTATCAATGCGCCTTCACAAGTTCAGAGTTCAGTATTAACCTGGACTCACAGTAATACTACAGGTGAATGGACATGTGCATCAACTAATGTAACGGGCGATGCCGGTTTAGCACCAAAAGCTTGTCCCGTATAGTAAATAAAGTCAGTGGGCCTTAGCATTATAATGTCCTCTAACTGGTTGCTATGTTAAAAGCTCCTTAAGGGGCTTTTTTATTCTCTTCGTACCACGAATAAAAGTGTTAGTAGGCAATGAATAAGCGTGTTGTATAAATTGAAATAAAGCATTTTTTTATGCTTCACGCGTTTTGCAGTGAACTGGCTAAAATCGTTGCACACAGCTATTCACCGATGAAACAAATACCTGAACACTGGAAGTATGACTAAGTCAATAATACCTAATGAATAATACCAAGTAACTAACGCCTAAAAATATTAATCACTGCCACTTTTATTGGTTTTCTCTTAAGGTAAGTTACAAGCAATTAACCAACTTACTACTTTATAAATTAAATAAAGTTATCGTCAGGGAGCCATCAACAATCAAGCCTATTATTAACGTTGACCGAACAATGTTTAAAGCAACACTATTGCTCACATTTTATCAAAAAGTGTTGGTGATCTACATATTGCCGTAACAAAGCATTTAAACGCTATTGATCTCTCGATACACTTCTCATAAAAATGGTTATAAAAATATTGTTTAATAACTGTATTCTTAGTCTATAGTATGTGGTGAAAATGTAAAAAATTAGATCAAATATTTTTATATACACAACAATATCGCAGAGCCTCTTTAACTCTCACCCTACTGTAAAATTAATGGAATAATTGCTATGAACAACATACAGAAGATGAAAATGAATGGACAAAAGGGTTTTACTCTAATTGAATTAATGATCGTTGTCGCCATTATCGGTATTTTAACCGCGGTGGCTTTACCTTCTTATTCTGATTACCAAGCAAGATCAAAAATGATCGCTGGTTTAGTCGAAATCACGGGGGGTAAAATACAGTTCGAAATACTTAAAAACCACGGTGAAGACCCTACCAATAAGATGACGAGTTTTAAAGAAACTTCTACTACAAACTGTGATATCACAATAACTAGTACAACAATTGCCTGTAAAATGCTCAATGCTCCGTCACAAGTTAACGGTTCATCCATAACCTTGACTCGCAATGATACTTCAGGTGTATGGAAATGTGTATCAACTAATGTAACGGGCGATGCCGGTTTAGCACCAAAAGCTTGTCCCGTATCGTAAATAAAGTGAGTGGGCTTCAGCACTATAATGACCAGTAAGTAATGGATATTTTAAAGCTCCTTTTGGGTTTTTTTATGCTCCCAAGCCCAGAATACCAAGTAAGTAACGCCTAAAAAAATCAATTACTTTAACTCTTTTTGTTTTTCTTTCTTAAAGTAAGTTACAATTAATTGAGGAACTTACTACTTTAATTTACATAAGGTTATAGTCGGGAAGTCATGAAAGGAAGCCATCAACAATCAAGCCTATTATTGGCTTTGACCAAACAAAATTTAGTGCCGCCAGAGAAGGTGGATGAAATTAATGCGGGTTTTAGCGCGCAGTCAAAGCCTTTTATTCGCTATTTAGTGGAAGAAAAAAAATTTCATGGCCCTGCTATTGCTGATATTTTATCAAAAAGTTTTGGTTATCCACATATTGACTTAACAAAATTTGATATCGCATTCGCGCCACAAGGTATTCTCAATATAAAGCTGATCAGAAAACATAATGCACTGCCGCTTTATTTACGTGGTAAAGTTTTGTTCATCGCCATGTCAGATCCCACCAACATTGATGCCTTAGAAGAAATTCAATTCAATACTGGCTACATTACAGAGCTGATATTAACGGATGAAAACGGTTTACAAACCTGTATTGAAAAAGTACTAGAAGATGCGAATGATGGCCTTGATATTAATAATATCGATGCTGAAGAACTTTCAGGCATAGAGGTTGACGACAACAAAGAAACAGAAGACACCACCCCAGAAAAAGACGATGCCCCCATTGTTGTTTATATCAATAAAATACTGTTAGACGCGATAAAAAAAGGCGCATCTGATTTACATTTTGAACCCTATGAAAAAACTTACCGTATTCGTTTTCGTATCGATGGCATTTTAGCTGAAGTTGCCAAGCCACCGGTTTCTTTAGCGTCAAGAATTGCCGCTCGTTTAAAAGTCATGTCAAAACTTGATATTGCTGAGCGTCGCGTACCGCAAGATGGTCGAATAAAATTAGCCTTATCTAAGACAAAATCTATCGACTTCCGTGTGAGTACCTTACCTACTATGTGGGGTGAGAAGGTCGTAATGCGGATATTAGATTCGTCAAGTGCAATGCTAGGTATAGAGATGTTAGGCTATGACCTTGCTCAGAAAAAAATCTATATGGATGCATTAGCTCAACCGCAAGGGATGATATTAGTTACTGGCCCAACAGGCTCGGGTAAAACAGTCTCCTTGTATACTGGTTTGAACATTCTTAATACCCAAGAGCGAAATATCTCTACCGCCGAAGATCCCGTTGAAATAAACTTAGAAGGCATCAACCAAGTTCAAATTAACAATAGAGCCGGTTTAACTTTCCCTAGTGCGCTACGCTCTTTTTTACGGCAAGACCCTGATATTGTGATGGTGGGCGAGATTCGAGACATAGAAACAGCAGAAATCGCCATAAAAGCGGCACAAACAGGTCACTTGGTATTGTCCACTTTACATACCAACTCAGCAGCAGAAACGTTAACGCGTTTATCTAATATGGGTGTACCTGCTTATAACGTGGCAAGTTCGGTAAGTATTATTATTGCTCAACGACTCGCCAGACGTTTATGCTCAAATTGTAAAGAAGAAGAAGTCTTAACACCGACTCAATTAAAACAGCAAGGATTTTTACCTGAGCATATTGCAGATATACAATTATTTAAACCAGTCGGTTGTGACCGTTGCATTAAAGGTTATAAAGGCCGAGTAGGTGTTTATGAGGTGGTGAAAATCAGTAAAAAAACGGCTCGTATTATTATGGATGGTGGTAGTGCGTTAGATATCGCCCAACAATTTCAAACAGAAGGCTATAATAATTTAAGACAATCAAGTTTAGTTAAAGTGAGTAAAGGCCTCACCAGCCTAGAAGAAATAAATAGAATTACAACCGCTTAAAAAAAATAAAATTCATATGATTTATTACGGCATTTAAACGAGTAACCGTCAAACACGCTAAGTTAGTGTTAAATAAAACAGAGGATATTATGACAGTCATTAAAACATTAGCACCACAACACAAAAAAGCGAAAGTAAAAGCATTAGATGTTTTCACTTGGTCAGGTGTCAACCGTAAAGGTAAAAAAATTAATGGCGAGTTATCAAGTAAAAGCATCATTGAATTAAAAGCACAATTGAGAAAACAGGGGATTACGCCGGGTAAGGTAAAGAAAAAAGCAAAACCTCTTTTTGGTGCCGCTGGCGAAAAAGCCATTACCCCAGGAGACATTGCCATGATAACTCGCCAAGTAGCAACTATGTTGACTGCAGGTGTACCTTTAGTGCAGACTATTGACATGATAGGCGCCGGGCATAATAATCCTAAAATGCAACGGTTATTAACTCAAATTGGCAACCAACTACAATCAGGCATCCCACTTTCACAATGTTTAAGAGAGCACCCTTTGTATTTTGATGGTCTTTATTGTGATTTAGTCGAGTCAGGAGAACAGTCTGGTGCACTGGAAACTATTTATGGCAGAATTGCCACTTATAAAGAGAAGGCTGAAGCGCTAAAATCAAAAATTAAAAAGGCGATGACCTATCCTATTGCTGTTATTGTTATTGCCGCTGTAGTTACCTCTATCTTGTTGATTTTTGTCGTACCTGTTTTTGAAGAAATATTTGCTGGTTTTGGTGCTGAATTACCCGCATTTACCCAAATGGTAATGCGAATCTCCGATTTTATGCAAGCTTATTGGTATTTAGGGTTAGCGACAATATTTGTTGGCATATATGCGTTTAAACAAGCCCATAGGAAAAGCCAAAAATTGCGAGATAACGTTGATCGTTTTATTTTAAAACTCCCCATCGTTGGTATGATCCTAGAAAAAGCAGCTGTTGCTCGTTACGCTCGAACATTGTCAACCACATTTGCTGCTGGTGTTCCGTTGCCAGATGCTTTAGGCTCTGCCGCTGGTGCTTCGGGGAATGCCGTCTTTAGAGAGGCTATTTTAGAAGTTCGTGCTGAAGTTATCACCGGCATGCAAATGAACTTAGCGATGCGTAATTGTCAAATATTCCCAGATATGGTTATTCAAATGGTTGCCATTGGTGAAGAGTCAGGTGCGGTCGATGATATGCTAGCCAAAGTTGCTAATGTATATGAGCAACAAGTTGATGATGCGGTAGATGGTTTAACAGCGCTGTTAGAGCCATTAATTATGGCCGTATTAGGTGTAGTTATTGGTGGTTTAATCATTGCAATGTATTTACCTATTTTTCAAATTGGTAAAATTGTTTAGTCGCATTTTATACCCTGTTATTTTCAACCGAAGGCAAATAAGGATTTACTTTGTTAGAACACGTCATTGATGCTTTTGAGTTAATGCCAATATTTTTTTATATTTGCATTGTTTTATTGTCAGTTACTGTAGGCAGTTTTTTAAACGTAGTTATATATCGATTACCCAAAATGTTAGAACGTCAATGGTATGAGGAGTGTCGTGCGTTTCTCTCTGACGAAGTCATTGGTATTCCGGAAAAATCATTACCTATAATGACACTTTCCAAACCTGACTCCAATTGCCCTAAATGCGGCCATATCATTCGTTTTTATGAAAACATTCCTATTTTGAGTTGGCTAGTGCTAGCCGGGAAATGCAGTCAATGCCATCACGCTATTTCAAAAAGGTATCCGTTAGTTGAACTTTCTACCGGTGTATTAGGCGTAGCCATAGCCAGTATTTATGGGGTATCAACCGTAACTCTTTTTATGTTAATTTTAACTTGGGCCCTTATTGCGCTGACCTTAATTGACATAGATCACATGCTATTGCCCGATCAAATCGTTCTACCGTTACTTTGGTTAGGGCTTATTTTCAATCTAAACGCGGGTTTTGTGCCATTAAATGAAGCCGTTATTGGCGCTGTAGTCGGCTACATGAGTTTATATAGTGTCTGTTGGCTATTTAAATTATTCACAGGTAAAGAAGGCATGGGCCATGGGGATTTTAAACTATTTGCTCTTTTTGGTGCATGGATTGGTTGGCAACTCTTACCTTTACTGATAGTGATGGCCTCCGTGGTAGGAGCTGTTGTTGGTATATCATTAATGATATTTAAAGGTCATCAACGTAATCAAGCTATTCCTTTTGGCCCCTACCTTGCGGTGGCGGGTTGGGTAACCATTTTATGGGGCGAAGGTATTTGGGCTTGGTATCTGTCTGCAATTTTATGACATGGGGGATTGCTAGCTAAATATGGCTAAATTTATTGTGGGTTTAACCGGAGGTATTGGTTGTGGCAAGACCACAGTTGCTAATATGTTTGCCGATTTAGGAATTGATGTTATTGATGCCGACCTTATTGCCCGCCAAGTGGTTGAGCCCAACAGCCTAGCATTAACGGCGATAGCTAAACACTTTGGTGGTGAGTATATCAATCAAAAGGGAGAGCTTAATCGCGCTTTATTGCGCACCAAAATTTTCAGTCATCAAGACAATAAGTTATGGCTAAACAATTTATTACACCCGCTTATTCGTCAAGAGATCGTGTTAGCAATAGCAGCAAGCCAATCAGCTTATTGTCTGTTGGTGGCGCCATTATTACTAGAAAATAAACTTGATCAGCTAGTAAACACCGTTTTAGTGATAGACACGAGTGAGGCATTACAGCTTAGCCGTACCTTGACACGTGACACTAGCACCAAAAGTGAGATTCAAGCCATTATTAACAGCCAACTGTCAAGAGAGGCGAGACGTGCCGCCGCAGATTATATTATAGACAACAATGATGCCGATCTTCACTCGGTTCAACAGCAAGTAATTAAACTTGATCGTTATTTTAAAAATGGTCGAGTATAAATGTTAGTGATTGACAATAAAGGTTAGCCATTTTAATTAACTATGGTTAGTATGGGGAATATTTACTGATGATATATTTATCATTTAGGATTTAACATTAGGTAATATGGCAACAATTTTATACGAGCATCCCCTTAACGAACGGATCCGCAATTATTTAAAACTTGAGCAACTATTTGCCCAAGTAGATAATTCTTTACCTGAAAACATTATCGATTGTCACCACGTTTTTTTTAATACGTTGTTTACAATTATTGATTGCCTTGAAAGAAACGATATACGTGGCGATTTAATTAAAGATCTTGAAAAGCTCGAACAAAACTTAGTGGTGTGGTCTAAGTATCCTGATATAGACCATAATGCCATCAATAAAAACTTACAACAAACCGTCAAACTCTCCTGCCAACTAAAAGGTAATAGCCCTCAATGGTGGCAACTCAAAGAAGATAAATTACTCGCAAGTTTGAAACAGCGCTTTGCTATTCAAGGGGGCAATGCTAGCTTTGATTTACCTCAGTTACATTTTTGGCTGCACCGAAAATTAGAAAAAATCAGCACTGATATGAATCAATGGCGCGCGCTTTTGGATCAAATTCGTGATGCTTTGTCATTAATTTTAAAGTTTATTCGTCAACGTTCAGACTTTGAAAAAATAGAAACAGAAAGTGGTTTCTATCAAGACAGTGGTGAAGGCATTTTACTATTGCGGATAAGAATTGCTGATAATGCTCACTATTACCCTAGCGTTAGTGGTAACCGCTTCAGGTATTCTATTCGTTTTATGTTACCTTGTGAAGAAAGTGGTAGACGATACTCAAATCAAACGACAAAATTTCAACTAGCACGCTGTTAATAACAAAATTACACTGTTATGATTCACTCAATATCCACTGCCTTGTATTACACGTATTTATGGCTTTAAAAGTAGCATGTCCACAGTGTCAAAAAGAAGTTATTTGGCAATCAGAAAGTACCTCTCGTCCATTTTGTAGCGAGCGCTGTCGATTAATTGATCTGGGTGATTGGGCAGAAGAAAATCATAAAATATCTCAATCTGCCCAAGGTGGTTTGCCGTTAACAGAAGAAATGCTAGATTCATTAGAAGATGAGTTCTTAATGAATCATAAGTTTTTTGTCGAGCCTGAATAATTCCGACTCATTGGAAAACTCTAGGCTACTTCGCTTTGCTAATCTCACCTAATTTGTGCTTATTACCGCAAATAGCCGTTTGTTGGTCATCCCGGTAATAGCGAATATTAATACAGTCTTGTTGGTATCTTCGTTCTAATTCAGTACGAAGAATTATTGATTGGCCGTTTACCCTAGTAATTTGCCGTTTTAGTGCTTGGCATGCTTGAATTTGCTCTGCTGCTAAAGTGACATCTTCACAAACCTCATCAGAGGATGTACAACCCGCTAGAGTGAGAGTGAGAGTAATAGGTAGAGTGATAAAAAATAGTTTCGGCATCGGTATCATTCACTTTTTATAAATTAACAGTCGCTTGACTCAAGCAACACGATTCTATCAATATTATAAACCGCTATATTCAATGGTGTTAGTTTTTGTTGATGGAAGTTATAATTGCTCAAAAAAAGAACTGCGTAGAATTAGCGCTAATATGTTTACCACGTTTATCTACAGGTTTAAGTTATGCAAGTTCAAGTTGTCGATTATAACAGTGATGATGCGCCACAACGTTTCGTACAAAGCCTCAGAGAAACCGGCTTTGGGGTTTTAATTAACCATCCCATTAAGCAATCATTAGTTGAATCAATATATAGAAACTGGGCGAGTTTTTTTAATAGTGCAGAAAAAGATAACTTTGCTTTTGACCCAGAGCAACAAGATGGTTACTTTGCCAGCGAAATATCTGAAACCGCTAAGGGACATAGTCACAAAGATATTAAAGAATACTACCACGTCTACCCCTGGGGACGTATTCCAGAGTCGCTCAAAGAAGAAATATTAACTTATTATCAACTTGCATCATCCCTTGCTGCTGAGTTACTCGACTGGATAGAGCAATACGGACCAAGTGACATAGCTAAAGGCTACTCAGAGCCTTTATCACAGATGATAACAGACACCCCGAATACTTTATTGCGCGTATTGCATTACCCGCCATTAACAGGTAATGAAGAAGTTGGTGCATTGAGAGCGGCAGCTCATGAAGACATTAATCTATTAACTATATTACCTGCAGCAAATGAACCCGGATTACAAGTGCAACAACAAGATGGTCATTGGTTAGATGTACCCTCAGATTTCGGCAATTTAATAATAAATATTGGTGATATGTTACAAGAAGCATCCGCAGGTTACTTTCCATCAACTAGCCATCGAGTAATTAACCCGATAGGAGAAAGCAGCAAAAAGTCGAGAATTTCATTGCCGTTATTTTTACACCCTCGCAGTGCAGTGAAATTATCAGACAAATACACTCAACACAGTTATTTATTAGAACGACTCAAAGAACTCGGCGTTAAATAAAGCGACCAAAGGCTCTAAAAGTTAAAGACTGCCATTGCAGCCTTTTGAAGAGAATAGCGAAACTATTAAGCCGCTAATTTGTCAGGGTAGATTGCTGAACTACATATTTTTCATTAATTTTAGCGGTTAGAACACCCTTACGTCGAGCTAAAGCTACTTGTAGTTTTTTTGCGGTACTAGCAATAGCGCTATAAAGTTTTTTGTCAGAAGCATTTACAGTAACATTGACTCCTTCATAATTGGTTGTGACCTCAAATTTTTGTTGGTGAGGCTCTACAGTAATGGTTGAATTGAGTGTCATTAGGCTGGGATAATGCTTAGATATTTTAGCGAATTTGTTCTCGATTGCCTGTTTAATACCTTCAGTAATTTCTACATGGTGTCCGGAAATTTGTATTTTCATAATCTTACCTCTGTTGTTATCTTCACCTTCATAATCCGCCTAAATGCAAAAAAAATCAATCGATAAACTGCGGTTTTTTACAATTAGTTACCTTTAAAAATTCACTTTTTATTTTCTTTAAAACAACGACTCTACACAAAAAAGTATTAACGCAGCTTTTGTCGGGAGTATAAAAAATCCAGAGGCACAAAAAAGCCATCAAATTGATGGCTTTTTTAACCGGTTAACTATCATAGGAACTTAATGAGTTACCTCTCCTTTAACGCTTCATCAACATTGCCTGATAAAAAGGCTTCAAACTTCTTATTAGAGCTAACCACAGCTGTTTTAAATCTTCAATAATGAGATACAAGCAAGGAATAAGCAATAAAGTAACTATCGTGGCAAACAATACTCCAAACGCTAAAGATACTGCCATAGGAATAACAATAAGGGCTTGCGCACTGACTTCAAAGAAAATGATTGGCGCTAAACCAATAAAGGTGGTTAATGACGTTAACATAATTGCTCTAAACCGCTTGGTACCGGCATGCATGACTGCATCTTTTAAACGCACCCCGCGTTGTCTCGCTCGGTTGACATAATCAACCATCACAAGGGAGTCGTTAACGACCACCCCAGAGGCAGCCAATATACCCAATACTGATAAAGCACTCAAATCCATAGATAAGATAAAATGCCCAAAGACCGCACCAATAACACCAAAGGGAATAACCATCATGATCATTACTGCTTGCGCGTATGATTTTAACGGAATAGCCAATAATGAAAAAATAACCATTAAGGAGATAGCAAAATTACGACGTTGATCTTTTGCCCCGTCCATTTCTTCTTGGATACTACCCGACACTTGGCTATTGACTTGCGGAAATTTTCTCAATAACTCAGGCATAAAGTTATCCCGAATATCCTCAGCTACTTTAAATGGCTCAACCTGCTCAGCATCAACACTGCCCCACACATTGATCGTTCGATTACCATTTTCACGACGAATACGAGTGACACCGTCTTGTGTTTTTATGACTGCTAATTCAGATAAAGGTAATTCAGCGCCATTGGGGGCTTTAATTAAGACATCCTCTACATGCCCCACCGAACTTCGCTGCTCTAACGGATAACGCACCATGACTTTAATTTCTTCACTGTCACGTAAAATGCGTTGTGCTTCTAAACCATAAAAACTGTAACGCACTTGTGAAGCAATATCTGCAAGTGTTAGCCCCATACTGTACGCCAGAGGTTTGAGTTCAAACTGTACTTCTTTAGCGCTTGTCTGGCGACTGTCATTAACATCACCTATGCCTTTTAATGACTTAAGTTTAGCGGTTAATGTCCTAGCCGCGCCAAGTAACTGAACATCACTCTGACTTTCCAATCTGAACGCAATATCACCATCATCACGACCACCACCACCAAATAAATTATCACTGATAGTTAACGACTTAACACCCGGGTAATCAGGGATAGCTTTACGCCACATATCGGCTAATTCAAAGGTATTAATAGGCCTTAGCTTAGGAATAACTAACTTAACCCTCACTTCGCCACTAATGCGGCTACTCAAGTTAACTTGCATATCAGAAATCATTGAGCTGCCATAGGTTGCTTCAATGTTTTTATCAACGTTATAAATACTCTTTTGAATCTTTAATAACGCATCTAAGGTCGTTTTTTCTGAGGCATCGACATGCATTTCAACGTTAATACTAGGGAAGTCATGAGGGATTTTAGGTTGACCGATATAACGAACAAAACCGCCACTGAACAAGCCAGCACTTAAGAGCATTAAACTGACAAAGCACATTAACACCGCATAACGATATTCAACACACAGTAATAAAGTGGGACGATATACAGTTTCAATAAAGCGTTTTAACTGGTGGTCTACCACACGGCGAATACGATCAATGGGATTTTTGGGGTTAAAGGCTTTAATTTTCATTTTGACCAAATGCGCGGGTAAAATAAGTTTTGATTCTATTAAAGAAAAAATTAAACACAAGATAACGACAGTACCAATAGCCTTACTAAAGGCTGATGAAGGCCCTTCACCAAATAAAAAGGGCAAAAATACCGCAATCGTTGTTAGTACCCCAAAGGTCGCGGGCATAGCCACACGTTTGATACCACGAATGACATTATCGGTGCTATGACCATGCTCTTCAATTTCATCATGAGCACTTTCGCCCATAACAATGGCATCATCGACGACAATACCTAGCACTAAAATAAAGGCGAATAAACTAATAACATTGATAGTGACATTAACAAACTCCAACGGCATAACTAACAAGGTGCCTAAGAAACAAACAGGTAAACCCATCATCACCCAAAAGGCTAAACGTACCCGTAAAAATAACGCCAACATAAAAAACACTAATACCGCACCGCTTTTCATATTGTCGACCATCATGTTTAAGCGGCCTTCAAGATAATAGGTGTAATCGACCCAAGGTTCTAATTTTATCCCTTGAGGGAGTTCGGCTGTTTTTTCTTCAATATATTGATGAACAACTGTTGCTATATCGGTCATGCTTTGATTATCAGCGGCTCCAATAAAGATAGTGACTGAATTTTTGCCATTGAATTTCGAATACTGTAATCCCTCTTCAAAACCGTCAATAACAGTAGCAATTTCGCCTAAAAGAATTTTGGTGCCATCGGTAAGAGTTACCACTGGAATTTGTGCAAATTCATGACCGCGATAGGCTTGGTTCTCAACACGTAAATTAATATAACCATTTTCTGCACGAATTTGTCCTGCTGACATATTACGTGAGTAACTACGTACTGATTGAGCGATATCATTAAAACTTAAGTCATATTCTCGGAGTTTATCTTTGCTAACTTCAATAGATATTTCATAATCTAGACCGCTTTGTAATTCAGCAATATTAACGTAGGGTAATTGTTGGATTTCGTTATGTATTTTACGCCCTAACTCTTTAAGCTCACCACTGGTTAAGTCACCATACAAGCTAATATACATCACTTGTTGACGAAATTTTTCTCGTTCAACCTTGATACGCTCCATACCATCAGGAAAGCTTGAAATAGAATCAATGGCCGATTTTACTTCCTCTAAGACTACTTGGGGATCATAATCTAGCTCCACCTCAAACCAACCATTTGAAAACCCCCTATTGGAATAGGTAATCATTCTTTTAAGGCCTTGAACTGTTTCAAGGGCTTCTTCTATTTTAATGGTTATGCCTTCTTCGACTTCTTGAGGCGCTGCCCCTGGGTAAGGCGCACTATAAGAAATCCAATTAATTTTAACCTGAGGAAACATTTGTTTATTAATGGTTTGAATCGTTAAAAAACCACCCACCAAAATAAATATCATCAATAAATTAGCCGCAACAGCATTACGGGCAAACCAAGCAATTAGGCCTTTTTTAGTATCAATTGTTTGATCAATTTCTGATTTTTTAGTTAATGATGAATCTGTCATAAGTTACTCCTCAGCGGCATTGCTGGGTTGGGCAACTTGCGTTTCTTGAGTGTTATTATCTGAGTCATCATTCCTAGCTATTAATGATTTATCGCCATTTACTGACAATTTCATGCCATCAACAGGGTAATCAAGTGCAGAGGTAATCAGTTGATCGCCATCTAACAATCCATTGCCAACGATGACATTTTTTCCATCTTGACGAACAATATCAACGTCGGCGTAGTGCAATTTAGACTTTTTATCTAAAATAGCAACGCGACCATTTTCAACTAAATAACGCTTCACCATACTCGCTTTAGCCAGTTCAATACCAACAATATTAGCGGTGATATAACTGCCAAAACGTAATGGAGTTCTCTCATTTTCAACATTCAAGTTATAAGGATCATTAATTTCGGCAACCAAATAACTCATACGACTTTTATTGTCGATAACGCCTTCACTACGGGCAATATGAGCAAGCCACTGTGTTTTTTTACCTGCATACATACCTTGTAATTTAACTTGGGCATTATCGCCTTCATCGATTAAGAATTGCAGTTCGTTATCAGCAATAGGTAAACGTATTACAGCTAATGCTGTACTGAGTAATTTACCAATATTGCTACCCACGCCAACGAATGAGCCTAAGCCAATATTTCTAGAGTCGATCATGGCATCATAGGGTGCAACTATTTTTGTCCGTTCGAGATTTCGCTCTGCACGCAATATAGATGCTTGAGCAGATTTAACTCGAGCAAGCTCTTGAGCAAGTTGAGGTTTACGCAAACTGAGTTCTGTAGGGGAGGTGTGCGTTATCTTTTCCCATTCTTGTCCTGCGACTTGACCTTGAGCAACTTCAATCTCTAACGCTGCTTGAGCAGAAGCCATATTCGATTGTGCCTCTATTAATGCTGCTTGGTAATCACTTGGGTCTATACGCGCCAGTAACTGCCCTGTTTTAACAAAACCACCACGTACAAACATATCAGAGAGTTCAACAATTTGCCCTGCGACCTGAGCCACAAGTTCCGTTTCATATTTGGGTTCGACAATACCGTAAGAATCAACATGCATTGTCATTGTTGCAACTGAGATCGCTTGCACTGAAACAATAGGAGTGTTGTCAACTTTAGCTTTTTCTTCTGGTGGCTTTTTCATACTAGAAAACACCAAATATGCACCAATACCGGCAGCCAGTATAACTAGCGGCATAATAATTTGTTTTTTACGTATCAATGTTTAATCCTCGGATGTTACTTTTTTTTGTTATTTTATCAATAATACCTAATTTTAGGTAAGCAAAATAAATAAAGTTGTAACTGTCTATTACAAAATTTACGCCGAATTAATAAATAATAAAACAAAAAAACATTTAATTTATATAATGAGTCTCATGAAATTTATTTAGGTTGACGCACGAAAATCGATAAAAATTGGACCAAGTTAGTAGTTTAAACAATGATTATATCTTGGTAAAACTTCAAGTTCTTCAACAGGTTTAATAACTCACTTTTTTAGCTTCATTAAGCACCCTCTCTGGTATTTTTTCACCAAGAGCGTCTAAAAGTTTTGTTATTTTTTTATGAGTGACTTTATCACCGGTGATTGAATGGTGAAGTTGAGAATACAATTTGGGGTAATCTAACGGACTGCCATAACCTTGATAATAAATATCAGCCAAGCGCATCTGAGCCGCTAAATTCTTACTATCAGCCGCAGCTTTTAAATATATTATCGCCTTTTCAATATCAACTTGCATGAATTTACCTATATGATAATAACGCCCTAGTTGCTCTAAGCCTTCCGGTAATCCTTGATCAGCAGCTAAACGCATATAGTGTAACCCTAACGTTACGTCTTTTTTTATACAAACTCCATAGGCCAGCATGTCGCCCCACAAAAATTGATACGAAGGCATCTCAGCTTTAATTGCACGTGCTTCAATATCTGGTATTAATTGACATTTATCGAGGGTAACCTGACTCAAATGTTTATTTTCTTTAATCAAATCAAGTAATTGATTGTCACTATAAATTTGTACAGCTTGCAAGGTTTGTGCATTTACCCTAGTTAAATTTAAAGTAGTCAACAATAACATTAATAACAATTTTCGCATAAAAAACCCCAATAAAAGCAAACAAATTCAGATATAACATATGAGTGTTAATACTATATCGGCATCACACATTATAATATTAATAATCATCCAAATATAACAAGTTAAGCATTTCCGTTAAACTGTTATATTTGACTGCTGGTGTTTTCAAACACGTAATAGTATTGACCTATCATGTTTGTCGCCATATAGCTGATATATCAACGCCAAACCTCATTCGCTTTTTAACCCTATAACTTGCTGTCTCTATCGCTATTTATCGGTTTAGCTCTACTCTACATCTACTCTACATGAATGATGGAGCCTATTTCAGCTTTGCGTGTCCAGTAAAAACTTGACTCTGAAGCTATACACTCACCACTGCCTGCCAAATTTCTAACAGACAGGCCGCTTTGGCTAAGTTTATTTAATACTATTGTTTTAAAAAGCCAAGCAAAATAACAAATCATCTTTGAGTGCCCCTAGCTATATCAAAAAATATTACTATCTGCACCGCAACCGATAAAAAAACAAAGCGATAATTGCTGGCGAAATAAAAGCTGTTCATAAAATTTTCAATCAGTCTCAAGCCATTCAAAATACATTAATTCATATGTCCTTAACGGTACTACTTTAGATTTAGTACGTATTGCGCAAATCACTAATAATACAGTTGATGCTATTTAGAAAAAACTAGACGCCTTAGCTTGTACGGTTAATATGCGTGAAAAAATGAATATTTACTCGAACATACTGTTGCCGTATCGATTTATATTGCGATATTGGCTCGATATTTAAAGCTCAATAATAAATGGTTTAACACCTCACTCTCGGTGCTTTTTTGCATGACATTGGTTAAATAATGATAGCCGATAAGATATTGAACAAGCCAGGTAAGATAACTGATGAATAACTTGCCGTCATCAAAACGCATGCTAATCATTCTATTGATATCATCAAAAAACACCTGTAATTTCTAGATTAAGCTTACAAATAAACGCTCAACATCATAAAGAACTTAATGGTAGTGGCTACCATAATCAATTAATCGGTGGTGATATTACCCAGCCTAACGTTCGATATTTTCATGCTGTAAAGCTATATTAATTTTTTAATATTCAAAAAGTTACATCAACAAAAACTGCAGATTTTATTGTCAAAGGTCTCAGGGCTGAAGAGTTTGATATTGATATGAATGACATGGTAAATAGATTACCAATAAATCAAACGTATAAAATATACTATTTTTCTTGATTATCACTCATAAAATGAAGACAATGAAGAGATTGCAAACAATAGAACTGAGTACATCTGGTAAAATTAACTGAGATATAATGCCTGAAATACATCAACTAATTGAAAATTCTAGAGTAAATGAAGGGATAGCCAAAAAACTCTTTGAAATAGAGACAGCGATTCTAAGCTGCCAATCAAGTAATGAACTCCTAAAACGCTTATTTGATCTTATTAAAGAAAAATTTCAATTAACTAATGTTGCACTACTACTGGTAGACCCCACACCCTTGCCATATCTTTTGAGCGGCAATATGGCTAGCAGTTGGCACCAAGAAAACTGTCGCTCAATTGCTGAACATATTCTTCATAATTTTCATGCTGACAGTAAACCTTTTCTTACTAACAATTTACCTCAACTCGCCCAAGTGATTCCTGAAAAACTGTTAGTTGACGCAAATTCTGCGGCAATAATCCCTTTAAACTTAGCGGGTAAATTATTCGGAAGTTTATTATTTACTGATCAGGACCATGAGCGTTTCATTCCTCAACTTGGTACTTTTCATCTTGAACAATTATCAGTAAAAGTTAGTTTATGTTTATCTAATGCACTGATTAGAGAGCAACTCGAACATATGGCCAATTACGACCGACTGACCGGAGTGGCTAATAGACGCTTAATGGAAAATTCAATCAAGCAGGAATTAACCCGACAACGTCGTTATAATGTCCCTTTCTCTATCATCTTCATTGACTGTAATAAATTTAAATTAATCAATGATACTTATGGTCACGACTGTGGCGATAAAGTTTTAGTGTATGTAGCCAGACAATTACAAGGATTGATAAGAGACAATGATCAATGCTTTCGTTATGCCGGTGATGAGTTTGTTATTACTTTAGCAGGGCAAGATAATAAAGACGCGCATAAGGTCGTGCGTCGACTAGCAAACTTTTTTATCAACCATCCTATGCCTTACGGCAAAGAATTTTTAGCTATCACTATTAGCTGTGGCGTTGCCGCTAGCGATGGTAATCAAACTATGGATCAGCTATTAAAGCAGGCCGATGAGCAGTTATACTTGCATAAAAAAGTCAGGCTTGGTGCAACTCAAATAAAGGATGGGCTGTAATGATTGTTGAAAAAGAAATAACAGATCTTTTAATTGGTCACTATGTGGTTGACATTAAAGAACAAAAAGGAAAATTTAACTTAAAGAGCCCAGGACATATTAAACACCAAGCTGTGATAGAACACTTTAAAGCTCAAGGCGTACTTTCCTTATCGATAGACACCACTAAAACAATAAAAACGAAAAAAACAACAATCCGTTCGATACCTAAAAACGATGCCAAACTAACACCTGAAGTAGATCAAGAAAAAGTAGAAGCGGCGCCATTTCCCACAGCACCCAGAATTGAAGAAATAACTGAGGCAAAAGTGTTATTTAACCATTCTAAAACCATTCAAAATCAAATTTTTATTGACGCATTTAATGGGAGAGAAATCGATTTAGCCCCTATTAAAGATATAACTAACAAAACTAATGCTGCTATTTTTAACAACCCAGATGCTCTCGCTTGCATCCTCAATATACGTATAAAGGATGAATACTTATTAGAACATTCAGTGTCAGTTTCAATATTAATTACAATTTTTGCCCGTTTTTTAAAAATAGATAAACACGTTATACAGCAACTTTCTATTGGCGCTTTCCTTCATGATGTGGGCAAAATAATGATTCCTGATAGCATTCTTAACAAACCAGGAAAATTAACTGATGAAGAGTATTCTTTGATGAAAACTCATGCTAATCACTCCATAGATATTATCACTAAAACCCCTGGTATTTCTCCAATAAGCTTAGAGGTTGCAGCCCTCCATCATGAAAAAATCAATGGTCAAGGTTACCCTAATCAGTTAGACAAAGACCAAATATCTTCTTATGGTCGGATGATAGCTATCTGTGATATTTTTGATGCATTAACTACAGACCGTGTTTACAAAGAAGGTTACCCTCACATTAAGGCATTTAATATTCTCTTAAAATTAGCTAATGATGAACATTTAGATGGTGAATTGGTCAATAAGTTTATTAAATGTCTTGGTGTTTATTCTGTTGGCTCTTTGGTTGAATTAAACTCAAATAAACTAGCTATTGTTCAAGGCCGTAACCAAGAAAATCCTGTCAGCCCTAGAGTCCGTTCATTTTATAGTATTGATCTCCACCAACATATTATGACTGAAGAAATTGATTTATCTAAAGAGCAAGATTTTATCATAAAAGGGATAAGCGCCAAAGATTTTGATTTAGATATGAATAAAATCATCGAATATTTATTAATGCAAGGTTAAGCTTATTCAAAGTATAACCATTTGAGCTACCAGACTTATATTAATCTAATAGCTCAGTCTACATATAGTTACTTGTTAAATTCAACAACAGCTTGGGCAGCAAAAAAGGAAAACAGGTTATACACCGCAGTTTTTTTCTGCAAATCATCAATATTCACCTTATCAAAAGTATCATTACAGTGTGATGAAAATCAAAATATCTACTGGCGTCTGGATTTGACAACGTTGCTGCAGTTATTTTAGCTACACTCACTTGATAACGCATAACGCCAGTATGAGCTCGATTATCATCAGTTCCGACAGAACATGCTTAATCAAGGCCATCGCACCTTTTTGAGTGGCAACACTCGCATCATTTACTCTGGTGGTAACTGTGTTGTCATCAACATTGCGCTAGATAAAATTATATATTTGCCATTTACTACTACGGTTAATATCTGACTGATAGATAAAAAACACAATGAAAAAAAACAATAAAAAAGCGAAATTAATCGCACAAACACTCCAAGACCATTTTGCATAGTCTAGGTTATAAACTATCTATTTACGGGAAAAAATAGAACGACAAGTGTAGTCTGGTTTGGAGTGCTTGGAGGAGAAATAACGGCTAAAAATAAACACAATAAAAAGTCGAACAGTGCGACTTTTTATTAAGGGCTGTCGACACTTAACTAAATAGAAAAAGATGAACCGCAACCACAAGTGGCTGTTGCATTAGGGTTAGTCACTAAAAAACGGCTACCCTCTAAACCTTCACTATAATCAACTTCGCCACCAACAAGATATTGTAAGCTCATAGGGTCTACAACCATAGTAACACCTTGCTTAATAATCGTCATATCACCATCATTAACCTTTTCATCAAAGGTAAAGCCGTATTGGAAACCAGAACAACCACCGCCCGTAACATACACACGCAATTTCAATTCGGGATTTTCTTCTTCGGTGATCAACGATAGTACTTTATTAGCCGCAGCATCACTAAATTGAATAGGTAATTCAGGGTTTGACATCATATCCTCTTACAAAAAATCATTTCGGCATTCATTATCTTAAACTTGACTAATTTAATCAAGTATTAGTTATTCAGCTGTTTAATTGCGGACAACAAGGCGGGTTTATCTTGGGCAATTGGCCAAGGATATTTTTCATCTAAACGGTGATATTTTTGCCATTTGCCTTTTGGTAGCACTGCTGAAACTTCTATTTTTTCAACAATAAAGCCTTGGGGTAGGGTAAAGTCACCCTCAATCAATTGAAAATATTGAAAACTAAACGCCAAGTCTTTTTGCGTCAGCGTTGAGATAGCACTGAGTGCAATTTTTTTAGGTTTATTGTGAAAACTACCAATAAAACTCAATTCAATATATCCCTTGGCGTATCTTTTTTTCAAACGTTGTTGCACCAATACCACTTGAAATCGATAATATTGTGGACTTTCACTGGCAACTACAACAATATTATCAATAACTAAACCATCAGCTTGTTTTTCTGGCGCCATCACTTTTTCATAAAAAGCCAACTCTTTTTTGACGTTATAATTAGAGGTGCCCATTTCTTTTAACGTTATTTGTGACTTTTGATTGGCTAAACGTTCAACTTCTAGTTCTACTTCTAGGGTGTTGATACGACGAATTTGACTGTTTTGCTGTTGATATAAATGATCAAGTCTTTGCTTTTGCTGATTTAACGTTTTAATTTGATGACCATGATAATAATTGCCCAAGCGATAGCCACTATAAATACACATAGCAATAACAGCCATTAATAGTAATGCTGAACGATAAGGACCAAAACGTTGAATAACGACGGTAAAATTAATTTTTGCTAACCAATTCATTTGTAAAGTATTATGCTATCCACTGTGTATAATATTATTAAAACGCCCATTAACCATATTTGACTAACTATGCCGTCATTAGTTTCCCTAAAGAAACGTTTAGCACTACCAAAGACTTCATGGCAATTATGCTTACTCGCTATCATAGGTGGCAGTATATCAGCGTCACTTATCGTACTATTTATTGTTAGTATTAGAACCATTCAACAATTGTATTTAACTGAGCGCGACAACTATAGCAGCTTAGCTATACTAAGTCGTTTTGATTTACCCATCATCGGGGCTTTAATCATTTTATTGTTTGCTTGGCTCACTGGCTATAAATATTTACGAACAGGGATACCTTTTGTTTTAAACCGTTTAAAAGTTGCCCATGGCATTATTCCCCTAAAGAATACCTTACATCAATTTTGGGGTAGTGTTGTTGCCCTTTCAACGGGGTTTTCCGTAGGAAAAGAAGGTCCCGCAGTGCATTTAGGCGCTGCTTGTAGTAGTTATATAGGTAGTGTATTGCGCTTGCCTTATAACAGCATTAGAACACTCTGTGCTTGTGGCATCGCGGCTGGAATTGCGGCAACGTTTAATACTCCTGTTGCTGCAGTAATTTTTGTGATGGAAGTTATTTTACGTGATTATAAAGTTCATATTTTTATTCCTGTGATGCTGGCCGCCATCGTTGGCTCGTTGATCACCAGCAGTATCTTTGGTCCTGCACATGAATATGAGTTTTTACAAGTAATAGCCCTTGACCAGGAACATTATCTTTCGTTAGTTTTACTCGGTATTGTCTTAGGGGTTTTAGCCTTTTTATTTAATCGTTACTTAATACTGGTGATTAAGTCTTCAGCAAAGCTGCATATTATTACGCGTTTAATGATTGCCGCCTTTATTACTGGAACGTTAGGTTATTTCGTGCCTTATGCCATGGGAGCAGGTTTAACGAGTTTACACTTTTCCCTGGCCCATAACTTAGAGTTTGACTTATTAATCACCCTACTTATCGCAAAACTTCTAATGACGATTTTTGCCTTAGGCTTAGGTATACCTGGCGGTATTATTGGACCAATATTAAGTATTGGCGCCATAGCCGGTGTTTGCGCTTCTAGCATAGCCATAGGCATTATTCCTGGAGAGCATTTGGGCAGCGATTTTGCATTGATGGGTATGGCAGGTTTTTTAGCTGCCACCTTAAACGCCCCTTTAACTGCTTTGTTAACGGTAATGGAGTTATCCAATCAAATAGAAATAATTGTCCCTGCTATGATTGTTATTACTTCTGCTAGCTTAGTTTCTGGACAATTACTGAAAAACAGATCCGTCATTATTATGCAGTTAGACATTCAAAAGCTGACTTACCGAAAACCCCCTATTGAGCGCTCTTTACAAAAAGTAGGGGTACTTGGGATAATGCAGGAGGAGTTTACTCTCAAAGATTCAGGTAAAGATCACACATTAACAGATGATAACCAATCATATGTATCAACGCACCTCCCTGTTATCATTAAAAGACAACAAGAGGGCAACAAAAACAACGCAAACGCAGAATTTTATTGGCAAGCATTTAATAAAGATGATGAGTTATTCATTGAGCACAAACTGATCGCGATGAATAGCCAAACAACGCTCGATCAAGCCTATACCTCCTTGGTTGATCAACGTTGTGGTGGAATATATATCTTCGACAAAGACCCTAATGAAATTATAGGCTTTATTACCTTTGAGCAAATAAGACTTTATTTAGTACAAGGAAAATTAGTGTAATGGTATTGATACTTTGGCTTAAAGCCTTTCATGTTATTTTTATGGTCGCTTGGTTTGCCGGGCTATTTTACTTACCCCGTTTGTTTGTCAATCATGCGGAGACCAAGTCAACGGATGTCAGGGAACAACTCAAAGGCATGGAAAAGCGTTTATTGTATTTTATTACGCCATTTGCAGTGTTAACCCTTGCCCTAGGCGGTGCGCTTATTTATGTTTATGGCTATGCTTGGTTTATTGCAGCAAAGTGGTTGCACATAAAATTAACCTTAGTGATTTTTTTGCTTGTTTATCATGGTTACTGCTTTAAGTTAGTTAGCATTTTTCAACAAGATAAAAATACTCGTTCAGGTAAGTTTTATCGGGTATTTAATGAAATTCCGGTGTTGATCTTATTTACCATTATTATTTTGGCTTACATTAAACCTTTCTAATGGCCTAAATACCCAGCTGAAGGTTAGGTGCCAAGCCAATATTTAGTTACTTTTTCGATGGCGTCGTTATTAAACAAGGATAAACAGGCTTTAGGGGTGCGTTACATCTTCCAACCATTATAACGCTAAACGTCTCATCCGACGCTCAACTGCATCAACAAAGCGTTGTGGTGACTCGGCATCAAAATTAAAATATAATGAGGGCTCAATTAATTCGGCCTCCATTAAGGCAAAACCGGTTGCGGTACGAACAAAGTCCAATCTTGCGTATAACAGAGAAGTATCAATTACTTTTAACACTTTTTCTGCATGTTGTTTAAGTAATAGTTCAGGCTCAACTTTTGAGAGTAAACTACCAAATTCTTCTTGTACTCGGTAGTCATTATTTTGCGGAGTTTTGAGGATAGCGTGGCTAAATTCATCATCAAAGTAGAATAACGAAAATTCGCCTTCATCAATAATGGCAGATACAAAAGGTTGTACCATAAACTCTCTTTGTTTAAATTTACCGAGCAATACGCTTTGTTGCTCAACAGCCTGGGCTAAGGTTAGTCGATAAGTATCAAACGCGCCGGCACTAATACAAGGTTTGATAATAATTTCATTAGTGCCATCAGCTGTTTTATTAAAATAATCAAAAAATATAGGAATATCTTTTTCCGTGATCTCGTCAAACCAAAGCGTTGGCACTATCTCAATCCCTTGAGCGGCTAACTCTTGTAGGTAATGTTTATTGATGTTCCACTTAATCACTTTTAATGGGTTGTCTAAATGGGCGCTGGTATCATCAATTGTTTGTAATACTTTCAAAAAAGCATCGCAATCGATTTGGTAGTCCCATGTTGAGCGAACAATCACTAACTGGTAATCATCCCAATTAATATTATTAGCCCGCCAGGAAATAGTGTCGCTATGCCAACCGGCTTTCCTCAAAGGCTCTATTAATAAATGATCTGAGACTTCATAACCTGAACAGTCGTCCATGGTTAATATTACACATTTTTTCATTTTAGCCTGCTTTGTTAATTACCAAAAAGTCGTTCTAACCATGAACGTTCTCGTTCTTTAATACAATTGTCATTAATACGAACACCTAACATCACTGCCGGATATTCAATGGTATTACTACAATTTTTAGTCACCGCATGGCCGCTTTGTTGTTCAAAAAGTGTCATGGCAACACCCTCTGGCATCACTAATTGTTTATTCATCACTTTTTGATTTTTCATAAAGTGGGCAAATAATACTAATGCACCGCTGCTACCCGTTAATTTAGTTGGTTTGTTATCATCGCGCCCCACCCAAGTAGTGACTAAGTGGCGTTGATCATAACCAATAAACCAACTATCGCGTAAATCATTACTGGTACCGGTTTTTCCTGCTAGTTGTTTATCCGCTAGCCGCCAAGTTAATGAACGAGCGGTGCCCGTTTTAGTGACTTGGCTCAAAGCATAATCGAGTAAATAAGCACCATTGACTGAAATCCTTTGCTCAGCCGTTTTATTTATAGACCATAAAACATCTCCTTGCTCTGAGAAGATTTTAGTGACCGCGTGCTGGCTTTTAAACTCGCCTTTTGCTGCAATAGGCAGATACAGTTGATTAATTTCTATCGGTGCCATATCAATAGCGCCCAGTAACATTGAGGGTCTGGTAATAACATCATGCTGATAACCTAATAAGTGCATGGCATTGGCTATGTTTTCCAACCCTAACGACATGCCTAAATTTACTGTTGGTATATTTAAAGAATGCACTAAACCATCAATTAACGGTACTTGTCCTGCGTACTCACCATTATAATTTTTAGGTTGCCATTTTTTCCCTGCATCACTGGTTAGGGTAATGGATTTATCCTGTAATACAGTAGCAAAGCTATATTGCTCATAGCGCTCTAGTGCGGCTAAATATATTGCCGGTTTAATTAACGAGCCTATGGGTCGCTTGGCATACAAGGCACGATTAAACCCTTCATACCCTTGCTCTCTACCGCCAACCAAAGCTCGAATTTCGCTACTTGAGATATCTGTGACTATCATAGCTACTTCAAGATCTGCTTGTTGATGCTTTTTTTCTAACAGCGGAATTTGTTGGGCAACGGTTTGTTCGAGCAATTGTTGGGACTGATGAGAGAAACCGGTAAAAACACGAATGCCTGATTGTTGCTGAACATTCGATATATGGGTTGACAGTTCATTTTTAACTAACTGTAAATAAGCAGGGTATTTATTTTTTGCGATACGACGGGATTTTCTCACCGACAAGGGCGACTCAACAGCCTGCTCAAACTCAATTCGAGATAGAAAATGTTGTTCAAACATCAGTCTCAATATTAAGTCTCGACGTTGTTTAGCCCGCAAAGGATAGCGCCAAGGGTCATAAAAACTAGGCCCTTTGATTTGGCCAATCAACAGCGCCATTTGTTGAGGTTGTAGTTGGGCAATATTTTCACCAAAATAAAATTCACTGGCAAGGCCAAAGCCATAGATACCATTGGCATAATGTTGCCCCAAATAGACCTCATTAATATAAGCCTCAAGTAGTTGATCTTTACTGTAACGGTATTCTAAAATTAACGCCATTAGCGCTTCTTTAACTTTTCGGGTAAGCGTGCGTGCTCGGGTTAAATACATATTTTTAACCAACTGCTGCGTTAACGTACTACCACCTTGTACGGTTCTGCCTGCACGTATATTGTTAAATAGTGCTCTTAATATGCCCGATGGAGAAACACCATGATGAAAGTAAAATTCTCTATCCTCAACTAACAACAAGGTATCTAAAAGTTTTTCTGGTACTGATTCTAAACCAACAAGGACTCGGTCTTCTTTACTTTCAGGTAAAATACGATCAATTAATATCGGCTCAAGCGTCACTTGACTCACGGGGATTTGCGCTAATAATATTAACGATATTTTGCCATTAAATACCTCAATTGTGATTTTGTTGGCCGGTAATAACCCATCACCAAAATTAAAGGCGCGACGATAAAAGATAACTCTTTGACTCGACTGTTCAAATAGACCTGGTTGTTCAGCATGCACAACTTTTTGATAACCTGATAAACGTAGTTTTTTGGTGAAATTATTGAGTTGAAAAGACTCCCCAACGGATAATGTCTGTATTTGTCCAAAGACTTGTATTGGCACTTTCCAGCGTTGACCTTCAAAGGTTTGACGCACCTTACCATCAAGGTAAATAACCGACAATAAAAGGGTGAGCAGCAACACCAATAACAGTTTAAAGCTGGTTGTAAACAACCATTTTAAGTAAGGGTGTTTTACCCCTTGTCCTTTACTCTTTTTATGCGTTGTAGGCTGTATTTGATTGTGAGTAGCCGCCTTTACCGAGTTGTTTTTTTGTGGTGTTTTTTTATCTGACATACAGCTTAATAGGAAGTTAAATTCACCCTGATATATTATCATGAATACCGTGACATGCTACCGCTTTACTTACTCCCCATTCAACCGACACGTTAAAATAACAGCGACACTTAACATACAAGAAACACTATTCGCCGGGAGAGCCCCAGAGCGAACATGTATACCTTCAAATTATTTTAGATTTTCATCAACTGTTTTAAAAGACAAATATTGACAATAATAACTATTCGTTAACAGTATATATTCTCAAAGACTAAAACATCGATTATTGATTTTAGGAATTTAGTGGTTAAGTCATTCGTTTTTTTCTAGAACTACCTGCTTTCTCAGTAAATGGATCAATTGGCCATCTATGGCGGGGATATTTAGCTCGCATGTCTTTTGCAACTTCGACATATGAACCACCCCAAAAGTTGGCTAAGTCACTCGTTATTTGTATTGGTCTTCGGGCTGGTGATAACAATTCAAAGCGGAGTGCAATACTATTACCTGCCAACATTGGAGATTTAAGCTCACCAAACAATTCTTGCAATACCACAGCCACTGTTGGCTCTGAATTTTTGTCGTAAATGATTGAAACCTTTTTGTTACTTGGTGTTATATAAATTACTGGAGCTTCTTTCTCAAGTGTTTTTGATTCTTCATATGTTAATAATGATGATAATAGCGGTAATATTTTCACCCGTTTTAAATCCGATATCTTTTTAATATTTGACACATACGGCAATAACCAGTTTTCAGCAGTACTCATAATTAAAGTCTCTGATAACACAGGAAACCCCTCCACTTTGCCACCAAGCCATACCACCCTTTTCAACCAATCATCACATTCTTGAGTCCAGCTTAATATGTTTCTAGCATCTGTCTTTACCAGCGATTTAATACTCTCTAATATGAATTCAGTTGGAACATCATTACTTCTTGTTTCTTCGATAATTAAACTGCCATATTTTTTCAATATCCTTGCGTATACACGGCTATTGTTTGCTGCTAACTCATATTCTATTTGTTCTGAAATTTCTTGTGAAAATTTTTCTGCTAAAATATGTTTATTAAAAGTCATCGCACTAAAAACTCGACCTTCTTTTTTTTGAGCATCGCAATCATTAACAACTAAATACTCATTATTAATAAGGGGATCATCTTCTGCGAGAAAGACCCCTTTACCATTTGCTAGTTGATATTTATTGCTATTAGCTGAACGCCTTTTAGCCAATCTTTCCGGAAATGCTAGAAGCAACAAATATGCTGCAATATCTGCAATATCTGAAATACCGGAGATACTTGAGATACTTGAGATAGCTACTTTGCTTTTTTTATGGCTTATAGATGACTGCAGTGTACGAACATCTTGAACTACCGTTTTCAAGGTATTTCTATTTACATAGGCTTTATTAATATTGCCCGTAGCGCTTTCAATAAGAAGGTGTAATCTCATCAAAAAATCAGCACTACCGCATCCTTGCAATATATCTCGTTCTGACAACAGAGCAGCAATATTACAAGCAATTTCACGCTCTTGATTACCATTTGCTGCCAACATCATCTTAGCTAACCTTGGGTGGATAGGCAGCGCACTTGCTTGTTTTCCAAGCGTTGTGATTTTTCCTGATTGCTCAAGCATACCTATTTTTACAAGCAAGTCTTGAGTTGAGTCATAATGAGCTTTGGGGGGAGGTGTTAACCAATTTATTTCCTGATAATTTGAATGTCCAGCGCTTGCTAGCTCTATCACTGCATCAGCTAAATCTGCATTCAAAATTTCTTCTTCTTGATAGTCTTTTAGCGATACATGTTCGGATTCACTCCACAACCTTAAACATTTCCCTTCAGATAACCTACCTGCTCGCCCTTTGCGTTGCTCGGCTGACGCTTTTGATATATTAGTGGTAGTAAGCTTTGACATGCCACTTGATGGGTTAAAAATAAGTTTCTTTTCCAGACCTGAGTCAATGACACACGTAATACCTTCGATAGTTAAACTAGTTTCTGCGATATTGGTTGTGAAAATAATTTTCCTAACCCCCAGTGGTGCTAATGCAATAGCCTTTTCTTGCTCTTCTAATGGCAATGACCCATGTAATGACACCAGTTTAAGTTTATTGTTTTCTGAAAATACTGTTGCTGCATGTGAAATACACCTTTTTATGTCTGCAACTCCAGGTAGGAATACAAGAATATCGCCTTCATCTTCAATGACATTAAATATTGCTTTACAGACATTCGATGCCAGCTGTTTTTTATCTGTTTTTTGATGAACAACGCTAACTGGATAAGCCCTTCCTTTGCACAACATCACAGGTGCGTCATCGAGGTACTTTGATACTAAATTAGTATCTAATGTCGCGGACATAACTAGCAGGCGAAGATCTTCACGAATCACCTGTTGAATTTCAAGAGATAGCATAAGTGACAAATCAGTATTAATAGACCGCTCATGAAACTCGTCAAAGATTATAAGGCCAACACCTTCTAATTCAGGGTTTGATTGAAGTCGCCTTGTTAATACCCCTTCAGTTAGGATTTCAAGTCTTGTGCAAGCTGATATTTTTTTGTCATTTTTGACTTGATAGCCAACAGTTTCACCCACCTTTTCACCGAGGCACTTAGCTAAATAATTAGCAATAGACCTTGCTGCCATTCGTCTAGGCTCAAGCATAATAATTCGCTGACCATTGAGGAAGTCAACTTTTAATAACTCAAGCGGTACGACAGTAGACTTACCTGCGCCGGGTTCCGCCTGTAATACTACACTCTGATTCTCTTTTAACGCTTGTAAAAGATCAGGGAGTATTTTATATATTGGAAGGTTAATTTTATCGACTCTTTTTTATTTTTATAAATTATATCATCGCAAGATTGACAGTAAAAATACACCTCGCATTCAGGCGATAGCAACTGATGTTAATTTACGCTTAAAAGTGATCCACTTAGGCAAATAAATTGCAGTGAATATTGACCACCTATTTTGATATTGTAGTTAAATTTTAACGAGATACAATGGTTTTCATTAGATCAAAATTGGGTACAACTACCGGATCAAATATTGATGCAATTTAACATGTAGCACTTTGATTTACACCTTTATTGCTTATACAATATGACTAGAACGTCGCTATATACCACACTGAAAACTTTAGCATTTGAGAATTTTCACTGAAAACTTTTGTATGTTTTGATCTACAGCGGACATGGCTTAATAACCA
>JAWUYA010000040.1:0-10445 GCA_034111045.1 Colwellia sp.
CTCGCAAGGCTCTGTCACAGACTATCCGTTAGCGATACGTCATGTGTCAGGTAAGGTCACCGACGTACTCTATAACGCCAGTGTATATAAAGCCCTCAAAGGCAATGTACAGGGAGTTTTTGCCTCGGCACGCGATGTGACTGAGCGTAAACGAGCAGAAGACGCGGCCCAAACCGCCTCACAATATTCTCGCAGCCTGATTGAAGCCAGCTTAGATCCATTGGTCACCATCAGTGCCGAAGGTAAGATTACTGACGTTAACACCGCAACTGAGAGGGTGACGGGTGTAAAGCGTACCAGCCTTATTGACAGTGACTTTGCTAACTACTTTACCGATCCCGAAGAAGCCCGTAACGGTTACCAGCAAGTATTCTCGCAAGGCTATGTAACAGACTATCCGTTAGCGATACGTCATGTGTCAGGCAAGGTCACCGACGTACTCTATAACGCCAGTGTGTACTACAAAGCAGCGTGTGAGGTTTCAGGCGTTTTTGCCGCGGCACGCGATGCAGAACTTGCCTTAACTGCCACCATTTTTGAGTCTCAAGAAGGCATGTTTATCACTGATGCCACTGGCGTGATCCGACGCATTAATAAAGCCTTTACCGAGATTACCAACTACACAGCTGAAGATGCTATAGGCCAAAAATTTGAGCTGCTTAGGACAGATGTTCATGATCAAGCTTTCTACACCAACAAGTGGAAGATTATCAATAACACCGGCATGTGGGCTGGTGAAACTATGGGTAAGCGTAAAAATGGTGATATCTACCCACAGCATCTAAGCGTGACGGCAGTGAAGGATATTAAAGGTATTGTCACCAATTATGTGGCCACGTTGACCGATATTACCAAGAGCAAAGCCGCCTCGGATGAAATCAAAAATCTGGCATTCTATGACACATTGACACAACTACCTAATCGTCGCATGTTGATGGATAGACTTAAACAAGCCTTGTCTAGTAGAAGCCGAAGCGGCGCTGTACTTTTTTTAGATCTTGACCAATTTAAATCTCTCAATGACACATTGGGACATGACATGGGTGATGTTCTGCTGCAACAGGTGGCAAGTCGCCTCAGTAACTGCTTACGAGTTGGTGATACCGTAGCGCGTTTAGGTGGCGATGAATTTGTTGTTTTAATAGAAGACTTAAGTGAAACGCGCGTTGAAGCGGCAACGCAAACCGAAACGATCGCTGAAAAATTACTAAACGCACTGAACCTACCTTATCAACTGGGTACTTATGAGCATCGTAGCACCGCGAGTATAGGGGCCACGTTATTTAGTGATAATGAAACAGGGCTAGATACCATCATCAAGCAAGCCGATATTGCTATGTATCAAGCAAAAAAGGAGGGACGTAATACTATACGTTTCTACGACCCAAAAATGCAAGAGATCATCTCCAATCGCGTTGATATGGAACGTGAGTTACGCCAAGCTATAGAGCAACAACAGTTTCAGCTATTTTACCAAATACAGGTAGATAGCTTGGGTAATCCTTTGGGGGCAGAAGCGTTAATCCGATGGCAGCATCCTGAACGCAATATGATTTCACCTGTACAATTCATTCCGTTAGCAGAAGAAACAGGGCTAATTTTACCCATTGGTCAATGGGTGTTAGAAACGGCTTGTGCCCAACTGGCTGTCTGGCAGAAAAAGGCACATAGCAAACACTTAATGCTGTCGGTGAACGTTAGCGCCAAACAGCTCAATCAAGCAAACTTTGTGACACAAGTACAGGAAACGATACAGCATCACGCAATTGACTCAACAAAGCTCCATCTAGAACTTACGGAGAGTATGTTGGTAAAGGATATTGATAGCATTATTAATAAGATGAATGCACTAAGCAAGATAGGTGTTCGGTTCTCATTAGATGACTTTGGTACCGGCTACTCATCACTGCTATACCTAAAAAAACTGCCTTTATCTCAATTGAAAATAGATCAGTCATTTGTGCGTGAAATTGTTGTCGACGAAAGTGACCTCACCATCGTAAGTACGATTATCGCCATGGCGCATAGTTTGAATTTGGGAGTTATTGCTGAAGGGGTTGAGACCGAGGAGCAACGACAACTACTTATTGACAATGATTGTTTGCAATTTCAAGGCTATTTGTTCGGTAAGCCGGTGCCGATTGATGAATTTGAGGCTTTGCTAGTTTAAGTTGATTGGTTCGATGGTCGGATAAAAAGACATAGAAGGTTACCTATACTTCTATACCTTGGCTTTTAATAACGTAAAAAACTATCGGGGAAGCGTTTACCGATAACTGCTTCACCAAAACTTGATAAGTGATCTCCATCATCCCACAATATTTTTGTGCAGTTCATAAAATCTTGGGGGAATTTATACTTTAACATTTGATTTTGAGATAAGAATTTTACATTGTTCAAAAGGGAAATATTATGTTCGATATGCCCATCGAGTAAATCAAACGCCGCTTTTTGATTGGGACGTAACCTAAATTCAAAATCACAACCTTTCTGCAACAAATGTCTATTAGTAAAATGAGGTTCAACTCGACTACCGAACCAAGTCACAGGTACGAAATTGCTTATTGCAGACAAGTATGAGCTTACCGTATCAACATTTTCAATATTAACAGTAATGCCGTTAACACTTTTTGACATCGCCAGTTTACTAAACATATTCCTTGAACCTTTATTACCATGCTCATCCTTTAATAAATAAAATCCACCTTGCTCATAAATTACATGATTAAAGACATGGTTATTTATAGATATAAAGTCTGTGACCTTTTCATATTTGCAGTGTTTCTTTTGTGTATGAGGTCGACAGCCTTCAGTGCTTGTTACTCGAACAATAAATTCATTATCAAATTTAGCGGTAACCATATTAAATAACTCATTCGCATGGCTATCACCTAATATTAAAATGCCTGCTCCATATTTAGTTTTACACTCTTTCAACCTTAGTTGCGTTTGCATTGTCAATGTTTGCACGTTAAAACGGCATGGTGAGAAGTCTTGGTGGGCATTTACATCTCCCTGCCAATGGTCAGTTTTGGCAGTTCGCCCTTTAATAACCGAATATGTTTTTTGTGTTAATAAATTTTGTCTTGTTTTCCAACCGTTCTCGCCATTAACGTAATTGTTATAAAAAGATAAACAACCTATTAAAAATACCATCTGCAAGGGCTTACATTTTACATAATCGAACAGTTTAGCAAACGCATTGCTAAACTTGATTTGCTCAATATATTTATTACTCAAAAAACCCAACAATATTGACAATGCCATCCCTAAGAAGATGAATAGATCATTTAATGAGAAAAAATAAATAGCGACAACCAGCGGCCAGTGCCATAGATATATAGAGTAAGACCAAGCGCCAATGCTTTGGAAAACTAAATTACTGGTGATAAAACTATCGTTTCTTTTCGCTAGTAAAAGTAAATAGGCCCCTAACACCGGGCATAATGCCAAATAACCTGGCCAAGGGCTGTCTTTTGATATTAAGCAATAAGAACCAACAATTAAAATTAAGCCAAACCACTCTACTAATTTTTTAGTTTTCTGTGATAGCGTAACAGGGTATAGGTAAGCAATTCCTCCAATCATCATTTGCCACGCCCTTGTTGGCAATAGATAATATGAACCGTTAGGCCATTTGTAGGTGGCTATGACACAAAAAATAAAAGCTAAGAGCGTTCCAAGTAGAATCACTACTTTCATTGCATTGACAGACATAAACTTATGTATAGCGACAAGCAGTAATGGATAAATGATATAGAATTGCCATTCAACTGATAATGACCAAGTATGCAATAGCCATTTTTCATGTGAAGTCGCATCAAAATAGCCTGACTCGCCCCAGTAAATTATATTGGAAAAAAAACCAATACTACTGCCAACATGCTTACCTAAGGCTTTATAATCAAGCGGTGTTAAATAAAACCAGCCGAATACGAGTAATACTAAACAAAGCACGGCTAAGGCAGGAATAATTCTATTTGCACGGGCAAGATAAAATTTTAAAATAGAAAAGTTTTCTTGTTCAATACCTCTGAATATTATTCCTGTCATTAAAAAACCTGAAATAACAAAAAAAACGTCAACACCTGCAAAACCACCGGGCATCCAAGACGCATTGAAATGAAATAGCAAAACGGCTATTACAGCAATGGCTCTTAATCCATTAATATCGTTTCTAAATTGCATAATATCCGCCGAGAGATAATATTAGTTAACCCTTTACAGCTAAATAAGCACAAAGCAAGCCAATGAAAAAATATTAAAAATTAAAATCGATAAAATAACATCCCTTGTTTAAATGAGTAAAATATTTCGTAAAAAAGTCATGCTATGTTGAAGTATGTGGTAATAGCAATAGAGATAACATCAAAGAGGGTTAAAAATAGTAATGAAGTTTTAATTGAGGTTTAAGTAATAAAAACAATAGGTTAAAAAACTTAAAAGGCATCAAATAACCTTGCTATGGTGTAATTGGCTAATACTGTGTCCCCAAACAGATTATTATATAAACCAAAAGGCTACACATTTATGCCACGCTACCTATCCCGTCACTTGTCTTTTATATAAAATCAGGTAAGTGTTAGCAAAACAAAAATAAACAGGATCAGAATATTAGCAAAACGAAAATACCCCCGTAACTATGGCCCTATAATAATTGCAAACCATCTTGAAAAACACCGATATTTAGCATCAAGAAATAAACTTTTTTGAAGTATTGATATAACATTTCCACTTCAATAATTTTAGGTGTTGGTAATTTCAATCAAAAAACATGATTTTAAGGTGTGACAAATAGCCCTTGAACATGGTGATCGTTCAGTCAGTTTTAAGCAATTAATGGAATCTTATAATAAAAAGATTTAAGTTGATTACCGGTTAAGCCACTTTAGCTCAACCCGATCTTGATAATGAAAATGTTTTTTATTGAAAGGTAACTTTACTATTCATAACCCGTCATTTCCAAAAAACCCGACCCTTTATGGCTGCCCGAAAAAGTCACCATTCCTTCAAAATACTCAATACCAAAACGCATTATTTGTTTGTTATTAACTACATTAACCTCTAAATTAATACCTTCTTTAGCAATTTCAATAGAAAAGGACTGCGGATAAGCCGAGCTAACTTCTGTTTGATCCAGTAACATTATTTCATTTGCCGATAACGTGCGAATGTCACCATTACTTTGCATTAAGCTGCCATACATATAATCTTGTTGCTCTGATCGAATACGATAAACCATTAGGGCAGTATCCTCACTAAGACGTAACGAGAACCAATCCCAACCATCTTGATCTTCTGCTAGCATTTGCGATCCCCATTCACGATCTAGCCAAGCCTTCCCTGTTACTGTTTGCCACTTTCCTTGCCAATAAACTTCACCGCTAACGTCAATAAAGGGTTGTGAATAATAATGACTCGCAATGTCTAGCGTTTGATGCTTTTTACTATAACCTTTTTCGCCTTGTAAAAAGAACGGCTGTTCGCTATTTAACTTTAAATTTACTTGCCAAAAATATTCCTCTACGGGTAAGCTATTTAGGTCGACATTAGCGTTTACCGCTAAGCCATAACTTATTTCAGCAGGAAATAAATCTCCTTTGGAGTGCCAAGACCAGTCATCTATTTTTGCCACAAAGGGTTGTGTAGTGATAGCAACGTTAGCTAATTCTTCTCGTGCATTTCTAAAAGCGGAATTGTGCTGTGTACTATCCGCCAAGGCGGCATGAGCAAAATACCAATGTTTTTGCTCCACCGCACGGCGAAATAAGGTCCACTGGGTAGCCAAAGACAGTCCATCTTCAGTGGTAAGGTTAGCGGTAAGATACCACCACTCTTGCTGATAGGTTTTATGAGGGGCGTGAGCTGCCGGAAAACTTATCAAGTTTTTAACGGAAGGTTTTTCAAACTGGTCCGATATATCGGCTAATCCTTTTAGGGGATCATGCTTTTTCTTACTTTCACCACTGCAGCCACCGATAAAAGCAAAAATGCCTAGTACCAAAGTAAGTAAAATATAAAAACCTAATGATTTTTGTTCCTTCATGACAAATTTGCCCTTACATTAAGTTTATATAGAGGAATGCCCAGCGCAGGCATTAAAATAACTAACCCTAGCAAGCTACTCGCTGCAAAAGGTGCAATATCAAGTACCAGCGGCATTGACCAACCAAATGAAGCGGGTAAAACCTGGCCAACTAAGGCATTAGCTAATACTATCGCCACGGGCCAGCTTAATAAAATGGCTCCGCAGGCCAATAAAAACCATTGTAATAACATATGACCAAACAATTCTAATCGGCTATAACCTAAGCTACTTAATATGTATAAATCGGATTTACGCCCTAGCTCTAAGCTGTTAGCAGATAAAAACAAGCCAAAGCAAGCAATAGAAAGTAAAACAAAGGCAATCGCTTGCGTAAGTACAAAGGTTTGTTCAAATATTCCTAAAGCCAGTAGTTTTATCTGCTCGGGCTCAAAAACTTGCTCTTCATCCAATAATAATTGCTTTATAACTACTTGTTTATTTAAGTTTGCTCCCGGTTTAAAAAACACGCCAAAACCAATTTCATTCCAGCCTGAGAAGCGTTTTATGGCATATTGCTCAAACATTTTAATGGCAAAACCTTGGTTGCCATAATCATAATAAATACCTACTACCTGACAAGACATGGTTTTATTACCTTGTGCAACGTTTATAACCTGCCGTAAAGATATTAACTGCTTAAAGGCCAATTGTTCATTGATATAACAGGTGTTTTTTTCTGAAGTGATCGGTGCTTTATAGTGTTCTTTAAGTAATAAACTGTTTTGTTGTTCTTGCGAAGCTAAAGTATAAATATCTACCGTATCTTCATTATATTTAGCAATAGTTTGCTGAAAAAGCACATAGCCTTCAACTTCATCTTGTTGTTTAAGCCACGTTTCTATCTTAGCTTTTTGATCGGTTTTATAACTAATAAACAGGTCAGAATTTAACAATTGGTTAAGATAAGCAACAAAAGAAGTTTCAAAACTGTTTACCATTAAAGCCGCAGATATACTGGAGGTTAAGGCTAAATAAAAAGCAGCTAAAGGTAAATAACGTCTTCCTACTTGCTGGCTAGCATCTTTAAATACAAATTTTAGCCGAAATGAATGAGTAATACTTGCCAATCCCTGCAAAAAATAACGCAGTAAGTTGGGTAATATCATCACACTAGTCATCAGTAAAAGGCCATACTTAAACATTAAATGATACCAGTTATTACTAGGCCACAGAAAAAAAGCAATCAATAAGAGTAAAGCCATTAACAGGGTTGATTTAAAATTAAAAGGCTTATTAACAGACCGAGCAGATAAGGAAATTTGTGCTGAACCTATGGTTTTAAATTGTTTTATAAGGGCTACCACCACCGCAAGGGCAGAAATACCAAAGGCCCACAAACTATATTGCCATGTCCATTGAAAATGACCACTTAACCGTAATTGATACAATTGATCTAAGGTTAACCCTAATATGGGTAATAAAATGGAAACCAAGGCAATCGAAATAACAATGCCAATTAGACTTGCCAATAAAGTAAGTATAAAAGACTCACATAACATTACTTTTTGAATTGTTCCTAACTCAACACCTAATAATCTTAATTGTGCGGCTAACTCGCCGCGTTTGGTCCAAGCTTGGCTGGCTGCTTGGTAAGCAATAAAAAGGCTGACAATAAAACCTAAAATCGCCAAGGCAGACAAATTAAGATGCAAAGCATCGGCAAAGCCTTCGCGTTCTTCAAGCGACCAAGCTTCTTGAATCGATAAATAGGTGGGTAATTCGGTTTCTAGACGAGCTATTTCATGCTCTGGCATAGCTGCTACCATTAAATGGCTAAAACCTTTTATATCGGGAAAAAGCTCCCATGCCAACGCTATATCAAGCAAAGCAATCGGGCCCCAGTCATTAACTTCATGGTAATTAACCTTTAAAGCACGCTTATCCGCTAACACCATATTATCTTTAGTTTTTATCTCAAGTGCAAAGGCATATTTTTTACTTATATTGATGCTTTTACTAGTAAAACTCACTGGCATGGTAAGTACCAAAGGTAAAATATCTATCGCTCGAAAAGTTATTTTTTTTCCGTTTAAAAGTGTTTTACGAAAAACATGAGCTGCACCTAATTGATGAAAACCTAATTCTCTTAAGCGAGAAAAGTCCTCAATCGAAATGGTATGGCCGTCTTGGGGTACTATATTAAAAGCAATAGGTGATTTTAAACGATTATTGGCTTCGTGATACTGCTGTTGACTGGCATGATTTAAGACCAAAATACATAACAAGGTGCTGGTTGCTATGGCCAAACTAAATATAAAACCTAAATTTAATAAAGGTTTATTCAAATATTCCGCAATATGCGCTTTTACTACTAGTAAAAATTCACTATAACTTTTATTCATTGGTAAGTTTTCCATCACCTTAACCTTTAAATAAGGTTAAGGTTCCATCAACTAAACGATAGGTTTTATCCATACGACAAGCTACATCAGCACTATGAGTAACCATTAATAAAGCGGTATTATTCGACTTGGCCAGTTTCACCAATTGATCTACCACATGGTCACTATTGTTTTCATCTAAATTACCGGTAGGTTCATCCGCTAAAAGTAAGTGTGGACGGGCGTTTAGAGCACGGGCAATAGCCACCCTTTGCATTTCACCACCCGAAAGCGTAGCGGGGTATTTATTTAAGAGGGGCGTTAACCCTAACTCGTTAGCCAAAGCTAAACCATGCTCTTTATCATAACGGCCTGACAACTTAGCACTAAATTCAATGTTATCTTGCACGCTCAAACTGCTTAACAAATTAAACTGTTGAAAAATAATCCCAATGTGTTTTTTACGTAATTCACTCAGTTGTTTATCACTCGATTGTGACAAAGATAATCCTGCCACTTTAATGCAGCCATTTTGAATGGGTTCAAGACCTGCAATTAAATTTAATAAGGTGGTTTTTCCACTGCCACTCTCACCCATTAAAGCAATACATTCTCCCTGTGTGACAGAAAATGTAATATTTTCCAGTAGATGGCGATGATTATCACCATCTACTATTTGATGATTAAGTGATTCAATCTTTAAGGACAAAATAATTCCTTTTCGTTCGCGATGGATAAAAGACTTACAGCAAGTACGTCAACTTTTTTCCGCAACAATATATTAGAATTACCCCCGTGTAAATTGTTATAACGCTGCTGCGTGCGCATTGTTGACGTTATCTACTGATTGTTCTTTAGGTCAAGTGTAGCCATAAGCAGACCTTCCTTATAACCAAAACATAAACCTTTTGATAATGGTTTTTTCAAATAATCCATTAAATCTGAATGCGAACAAAGCCACAATTTCGGTCGTTCAATTTTGAATTATTAACGATCACTTTGTGCGCATTGCTGACTTTAAAGATAAGTTTTTTGCGATATATTTTCTAATGAATTATTCGTGTCTTATTACTGAGAAGTCTTAGTAATAATCACAAAACACACTAAATAACATTCAACTAACTGAAAATATTGATAATAATAGAACACCTTGTTTTGGATATTACTGAGAAATCTCAGTAATATCCATGTTAGGACATGAATTTAATATTTGTGTTTACTAACGCCATGAAATAATGCGATATTAATGTTAATTAAATGTTAACTTTGAGGTGGGGATTACTGAGAAGTCTCCATAATAAGCGTTAGTTTGCAATTAATTTACGGAGAACGTGATGACCCTAGGTAAACCTCTATTAGTAATATTATTAGTTATATTGCTTCCATCTTGTGTTTCTCATTCAGAAAGAATGAAACAAATACTAGCTAAGATTCCACAGCAAGACCTTGCATATGTTATTGGGAAATATGCGGTAGAGTGTGAGCCAGATGGTAATGATTGTTACCAATCGTTTAATTCAATCTCTATTAACTACAAAGATTCATTGGGAAATGACTTTCCCGGGTTGTTGAATTCAACACGAGGTTCAATGTTTGGAAGTGACACCACTTATGACTTTGTATCTCCGCAAACAAGAGAGAAAGGATATTATTTTTGTCATCCTGTTCCGAAGAGTTCGTATTCGGTTTATTCGTTTAGTTTCTATAATTTTGCGAATGGAGGCAGTGGTTATTCAATAGAGAAAGATCAACAATTCGACGTCCCTTTTAGTGTTGATAAAGGAGAAGTTGCGTATATCGGAAAATTAAAATTGAGTAGTAGTAGTGGTGATAATATTTTTGGTATGAAAATATATGGTCCAGGTGTACTTTTATTATCAGACGATGCAGATGTCGATATAGCCAATGCGTTAAAGAAATGCCCATCGAGTGTACATAATGCTAAAGTCAAAAATATTGCTCTCAAAGCATCTTTAGCTAAAGGGCATCCCTTGGTATTTGATGAAGCTGCAAACTAACTAATCGGGTAGCCAGAG
>JAWUYA010000041.1:0-14199 GCA_034111045.1 Colwellia sp.
CATAATGTGGGGCATTTATACAAAGCAGACGATAACTTATCAAGTTTTTATCGTGCTCTTGACCCAACAAATACTTTTAATCCTGGCATAGGTAAGCTGTCAAAAACGCAGCGAAATTGTCATTGTTGTTTATAGTGACTGATTAGCGAAGTATCTGAGGCTAGTATAAACAGGTTGAGACTCAGGCAGTGAATATGGCGTAACCTTACCTTAGTAATACTCAAGGCGTTACAATGCAGGCTAATACTCTATTACTGGCATCGTCTACTACAGAATTAAGCATGTGATGAGCATTATCATTGACTTGAATTAAACGAATAATAGCGTATTTTTATTTTGTAATATAGTCTTGGACCTGAGTATAGTCGCTATAAATTGTAAACAATGCGCATTTCAACAAAAGGGCGCGCTCAACTTTTAGTGAGTTTATCAACAGTGGCAGAACAGGCTTGTAAGAAGGTTTCCATAAAATAATTGACTTCAGGCATCTGGTGTTGCATAACCGCGATCTTTTCACCTAATCGCTCTTTAACATGTTCAAATTCAGGGTTGTGATGATTTAATTCATCAAGAGCCTTGATATACGCCACCAGAACATCAGCCGCTTTAACGATATCTTTATACTCTTTTTCAACATTATCTTGCACGATAATATCGCTGAATAATTCTTGAAATTCATTAGGTAAAGAAGACAAACATTCTTGTTCAGCTAAAAATTCAATTTTTTTAAATTCTCGAGCAATTTCAGCGTTGGCATATTTGGTTGGGCTAACAATATCACCATAACGAGTTTCACTCGCCTCATGATATAAAGCGATGGTTGATACTTTGTCGGCATTAATAGCGCCATTAAATTTTTTATTTTTGATCACCGCCAATAAGTGGGCAACAATCGCTACTTGATGAGAATGCTCGGCGACATTCTCTGGTTTCACACAAAACATTAATGCCCAGCGTTTTATTAGCGGCATTCTAAACATCCAAGCGAGAAAAGTACTTTGCATGGTCATCCTTATTCTCTATTTAAGTGTGGTTATTTTATTAGGCTATTGTTTATACGTTGAAAAAAATGTTTTTAATTTTTCTATAGCGGCTGTTAATTCATCAACATGAGGTAAGAAAACAAGTCTAAAATAGTTGTTTTCTTTAATATTAAACGCTCGGCCATGTACTAATAATATTTTTTCTTGTTTAAGCAAATCTAAAATCATTTTTTCATCATCGTTAATATTGAATTTTTTGTTATCAACTTTAACAAACAAATAAAGAGCGCCCATCGCTGGATTACAAGATAAACCATCAATTTCATTAATCAGTTGATAAGCTAAATTGCGTTGCTTAAGTAAACGTCCATCACCTTTTATTAGTTCGTTAATGCTTTGATAGCCGCCCAGTGCGGTTTGTATTGCATGTTGAGCAGGTACATTTGCACACATTCTCATTGATGAGAGTAGTGCTAATCCTTCAATGTAATCTTCTGCATGTATTTTAGGCCCGGTAATCACCATCCAGCCTGAACGAAAACCAGCAACACGATAATTTTTTGATAAGCCGCCTAAAGTGATAATTAAAATATCATTGGCCAACCTTGCTGTAGGAATATGAACGGCATCATCAAAGAGTATTTTGTCGTAAATCTCGTCGCTGAAGATAATTAATTGATGTTTTCTGGCGAGCGCAATCAAGTCAAATAAAATAGCTTCTGAATATACTGCGCCTGTAGGATTGTTCGGGTTTATTAATACTAAGGCTTTGGTATTACTAGTTATTTTACTTTCAATGTCGTTAATGTCAGGAAACCATTGATTGCTCTCATCGCAAGCATAATGAATTGGCTTACCACCTGATAATGACACAGAGGCTGTCCATAGTGGATAATCGGGCGCCGGGATTAACACCTCATCACCATCGTTTAACAAGGCTTGCATAGCCATGACAATAAGTTCACTAACACCGTTGCCAATATAAATATCATCAACACTGATATCTTTTATTTGCTGTTGCTGAAAATACTGCATTACCGCAACGCGAGCCGAGTAAATACCTTGAGACTCACTATATCCTTGAGAATTAGGTAAATGATGAATAACATCTTTTAAAATATCATCAGGGGCTTCAAAACCAAAAGGCGCAGGATTACCAATATTAAGCTTTAAAATTTTATGACCTTCATCTTCGAGACGACGCGCTTCACTCGCTATTTGTCCTCTGATGTCATAACAAACGTTATTTAATTTTGTTGATTTTTTAATGCGTTTCATTATTCCATATTCTCTGTAAAGCCAACTCTTTGAAAGCCTATGATGTTATTTGCTCGTTATTATTTGAATCCAAGGCCAATATTGAGCGGTTTTGAAACCGTTTAAAATCACTGACAGCAGCTAACATCAGCAGCTGCCTAGTAAAAATAATGACATTATTTTTTGAACAAACTCATAATATTATCAATCGCCATCAGTGATTTTTCACCGGTGATACGATTTTTAACTTCAATTTCTTGATTGTCTAAGTTACGTTCACCAATAATGAGTAAATACGGTGTACCAATTAATTCATGATCAGCAAACATAACCCCTGGGCGTTCTTTTCTGTCATCAAATAATACGTCAATACCTGCTTGTTGAAGCTGTGCATAGATGTGCTCAGCAGTATCTTTCACCCGTACAGATTTTGCCATGTTCATTGGCACTATGGCTACTTGGAAAGGCGCGATCGCTGATGGCCACTTAATACCATATTTATCATGGTTTTGTTCAATAGACGCGGCCACAATACGTGACACACCGATACCGTAACAACCCATGGTTAAAATTTGATTTTTACCTGCATCGGTTAACACTCCACATTTCATTGCTTGGGCATATTTATCTCCTAATTGGAAAATATGACCCACTTCAATGCCTCGTTTTATAACAATAGCCCCTTGGCCACAAGGGCTAGGGTCACCTTCAACTACGTTTCTCAGATCTTCAACCGTGTAATGAGCACAATCTCTGTCCCAGTTAACACCAGTTAGGTGAACATCATCGGTATTAGCGCCACAAACAAAATCAGCTAAATGAGCGGCACTTCGATCAACAACCACAGGAATTGTCATTGCTACTGGGCCAATTGAACCTGGGTGACAATTTACTGCCGCTAAAATTTGTTCTTCGCTGGCAAAAGTTAACGGTGAAGCAATTTGTAAAAGGTTTTCAGCCTTTATTTCATTTAATTGATGATCGCCTCTAAGAATCAAGGCAATAATGGGAGCAGTGTCTTCGTCAGTGGCTTGACCAACAACTAATAACGTTTTAACCGTTAACTTAATGTTTACCTTTAAAAACGCCGACACAGCCGCTATGGTTTTAACATTAGGCGTATCTATACGCGTTAATGTTTGGCTTGGCGCAGGGCGCTCACCTTTAGGCGCTAAAGCTTCTGCTTTTTCAACATTAGCGGCATAATCACTTGCGTCACTAAAAGCGATGTCATCTTCACCTGAGTCGGCTAACACATGAAACTCGTGAGAAACCGCTCCGCCAATCGAGCCAGTGTCGGCAATTACTGGACGATAATCTAAGCCAAGTCGTTCAAAAATACGGCAATAGGCAGCAAACATTATATCGTAAGTTTTCTGCAAACACTGAGCAGACAAATGGAAAGAGTAAGCATCTTTCATTAAAAATTCACGACCACGCATGACGCCAAATCTAGGACGAATTTCATCACGGAATTTAGTTTGAATTTGAAAAACGTTTAACGGTAATTGTTTGTAACTATTAATTTCATTACTAATGAGTTTGGTAATCACTTCTTCGTGGGTTGGACCAAGAACAAATTCACGATCATGTCTATCATTGAGTCTAAGTAATTCTGGACCATAGTCATTTAAACGGCCAGACTCTTGCCATAAATCAGCAGGTTGAACCATAGGCATTAATACTTCGATAGCATTTGCGCGTGCCATCTCTTCTCTGACAATGTTTTCAACTTTTCTCAGCACCCTTAACCCGGTAGGTAACCAAGTATATAAACCAGAAGCGACATTACGTACCAAACCGGCACGTAACATTAGTTGATGGCTGATAATCTCAGCACTTGCAGGCGTTTCTTTTAAAGTTGAAAGTAAATATTGGCTAGTACGCATTGCTAGAGATTTCCTCGGAATAAATTCCGTCAAGTCGATTGATAAAAATTGGGTTTATTCTAACAGGGCATGTGCTTAGGTGTTAGTGCTATCTTGCCATTTTTATCATAAAAACAACAACCAATAACCTAATATTGAAACCACCTATCAAAGCTTCAGTAGATATCCATACCTCTAGATAAACTCATAGCGGTGAGACTATTATAACCAAATAGACGATCGATTTTTATCGACAATATTTTGAATGATATTGAGATGATGATATCCACCTCATGGTGATTTTTTGAATGAAACTTTCAGGCCTGCCTACAATCAATTGATGCTCAGCATTTTTTAATCGCAGTATATTTGAATTGAGTATACTTGCATTAAATTTTAATGCTGTGTTTCTTGCTGATGTTGTTATAAGCTTAGAAATCAGTGGCATTTTACTTTTTCCACTCAAAATAATATACCAAAAAACCACTTTCAAGCCTTAGGAATTTCAATGCATCATCTTTCGTATACAGCCTCTTTATATTATGTGAAGGTCTGTATTATTATGTTTTCGTTTTCGTCCTTTTCTATTTTTGCTCAAGACAATAGTAACGACTCTGATAGTGAGTCTCTCGATCGTAACTTAACAGGTTTTGAAGGACTTAACGAAGCTCAACCCTTATGGGAATTTGGTGCCGGTGGCGTTGCTTTAAGCGTAGCAAATTACCCCGCGTCGAGTGAACGAAATTTTATTGCCTTAGCAGCGCCTTATATTGTTTATAGAGGGGATGTGTTTCGGGTAGGCGGCGGTCATGGCGCACGAGCCGTAGTTCTAGAGAAGAATGATATTGAAATTGATCTGTCTTTTGGTGGTGCGTTTTCCGCCGAAAGTGAAGACAATACGGTACGTGAAGGCATGCCTGAACTAGACTTTTTATTTGAAGTAGGTCCGCAGCTAATTTATAAAATAAAAGATATTTCTTTTGATGGTGGCGGTAAAGCTCGATTAAATACTCAATTACAAACACGAGGGGTATTTTCTACCGACTTTAGGGGGGTGGATCAACGAGGATATGTTATTGAATATATCCTTTCGTATCAACAACGTGGTGTGTTGTTTGAAAAATCAGGCCTAAACATCTCTTTTAGCATGACGTATGCCAGCGAAAAATTACAAGACTACTTTTATCAAGTAGATTCATCATTTGCCACTGACGGTCGAGCTCAATATGATGCGAAAGGTGGTTACTTAGGAAGTGAGCTGTCGGTCGGTCTGTCATTTCCTATTGTAGAAAATATCCGTGGTTTTTTTGGTGGCAGTGTTAAGTTTCACCAAGGAGCTGCAAATATAGATAGCCCCTTGTATGAAAAAGACATTACCTATAGTTTAGGTGTAGGCTTTATATGGAGATTCTACCAAAGTGAGGCAAAAGCGAGCTGGTAAAATGCCGTTTGTATAATAAATAACGTTAATGCTGTCAATTCTCGGCACAATAGTGATAAAACTAATCCAGGCTATTAAAAGTTTGGCTCCTAATTTTATAGCTAGTAGATAAATACGAATAACTTAACCATATTAAGGTAAAACATGAAGTTAGAACTAATACGTGCCGATTATCACAATAAAAAACACAGTAACGACTTACTGATGCTATTAAATTCATATGGCATGGACCCCATGGGTGGGGGGGCGGCATTATCAGGCGATACCCAAGCAAACTTAATTCAAGCTATGGCCTCTCGTTGCGATATTTTTACCATACTTTGCTATGTTAATGATGAACCAGCAGGACTAATTAATTGTATAGAAGGTTTCTCAACGTTCAGCGCAAAACCATTAATGAACATTCACGATGTTACCGTGCTGCCAAAATATCGTGGTCTAGGTTTAAGTGAAAAAATGTTTATTGAAGTTGAAAAGCTTGCCCAAGAAAAAGGGTGTTGTAAACTAACTTTAGAAGTTTTAGAAGGTAATGAAATAGCAAAAAATGCTTATAAAAAATTCGGCTATTCTGGTTATGAACTCGATCCTGAAATGGGCAAGGCCATTTTCTGGCAAAAAAAGATCAACTAATTGATTAATGCCTTAATACAAAAATACTCGGCATTATTGTTATCACGATTTAACGCCGTTAAAATGAAATAGATCTTCTTCCTGATTTTGAACGAGGACTTATTTCATGCTCTAGCGAACTATGGGTGTGTGTTTTTGTTTTATTGAGGTTGTTTTTTGGCGTTTTAGGCAATTTTTTCGTCTCTGTTTTAATCATGGCTGCAGGCTTGCTGTTAGCATTAATAATCACCTTAATAATCTCACCATTAAATTCAACGATATCATTTTCATACACTTTTTTTCTTTTTTGGTATTCAACTTCATTATTTAATAGCACGTAACCTTCACTGATAACAATTTTAGCTTCGCCACCACCACTGACTAGGTTGGCAATTTTTAATAGTTTGCACAATGGGATAGGTTGTTCTGAAATTTCAATAAGTTGATTGTCGTTTGAATTTTGCATTATGTTCTCAATGGCATTGAAGTAGGGCTAAACCTCTTTGCAGCTAGTTTAACATGGGAACGCTGGACCATGAAATAATCTCTGTTCTAATATTAAATCACCGAAGCTCCCTGTGTCAGTCTTGTACTCTATATTTTAACGTATTGATGTTTATTTTGACTTTTACTGTGTGAATTTAATAATCAAATGCGTGATGAAATTGTTTAAGGGCGTATTTCTCCGTATAATTGTTTTTAATGATTATTGAAATTTGAATGTGAGAAACGTAATGACAGAAAAAACGGTAGATAACGTTGAAGTATTTAACGATTTTTTAGCAGAGGTCAAATCAGAACAAGTGCTTTGGGCGCTGCAAGACAAGACAAGTGAAGATTGGGTGGTACTTGACTCTATCCATTTTGAAAAAACTGATGTTATGCCGTTATGGTCAACTGAAGCTCTAGCCAAACAGCATTGTTCGGATGAATGGAAAAGTTACTCTCCTGCGGCAATAGCGATGACTGACTGGTTTGAATTTTGGCTTGAAGATTTAAATAGTGATGGTGTGATTGTCGGTATTAACTGGCCTGAAGACGGTGATTGCTTGGAACTTGAACTTGATGAATTTACTCAGGGTTTAGCTGAGATTGAAAAGTTTAAGTGATAAATAATGTTAACTGAGTTTACGTGTTAGCTTGCTGCACACAATGAACTTAGCCATTACCAAGATGAGCGCGATTAGTGATTTGTTAATGCTGAAAAATTTGCTTTAGTCATTTGAGCTAAATCTTTTGCCGACAACTCAATCTCTAAACCGCGTTTTCCTGCACTGACAAAAATAGTAGCGAACAACTGGCCAGTATTATCGATAATAGTAAGTAAAGGTCTTTTTTGCCCTAATGGACTCACACCGCCAAGTACATAACCGGTACTTGACTCGACACGTTTTGCCTCGGCCATTTTTACTTTTTTGGTATTTAATGCTTTTGCCATCAATTTTAAATTGAGTTGACATGCTACAGGAACAATAGCCACAGCTAATTGTTCCTGATTATTGATGATTGCACTAACCACTAATGTTTTGAACACTTGCCGAGCATCTATGGCTAGTTTTTCAGCCGCTTCTAAGCCAAATGAACGAGCATTAATATCATGGATATAATGGTGAAGTTGAAAGGGTATTTTTTGTTTTATTGCTTGTCTTACTGCTGGAGTCATTAACTGCTCTTTTTATACTTAGTCACATTAGCAAACAAAACTGCGTTAGCTCGCTTCAACTCTAAATCCTATTTTTAATGTTACTTGAAAATGACCAACCTTGTCATCAACGATATGCCCTCTAGTGTCAATCACCTCAAACCAATCCATATTCTTGAGGGTAACCGAACATTCTGAAATGGCATTTTTAATAGCATTTTCGATACTGCTTGGTGAAGTACCAACAATTTCAATTTTTTTATAGGTACGATGATTAGTCATGTTCTATATCCTTAAAAGAGTTTACATTAAGTTAATTAAAGATAGTTGAGCGGCTGTTTTTAGCCAGTAAATAAATATAAAAAAAATAATTATTCAGTTAGAATAGTTGTCAAAATATCAAAGGCTTTTAACCCTTATATGCGAATTATTCATACCTCTGACTGGCACCTTGGTCAAAACTTTTATGGTAAAAGCCGATCCTCTGAACATCAGCAATTTTTAACCTGGTTATTATCACAAGTCCAAGCCCATAATATTGACTGCGTCATTGTCGCTGGTGATATTTTTGATACAGGTACGCCGCCAAGTTATGCGCGAGAAATGTACTTTGATTTTATTGTTAATATGCATGAGCTCAAGTGCCAGCTAATTGTATTAGCTGGCAATCATGACTCGGTTGCTATGCTTGGTGAGTCGAAGCAGTTATTAAGAAGCTTATCAACACGCGTTATTCCCAATGCTATTTCTAGCCAAGCTAATAAAGAGAGTGAGGCGATTGATGAGCAAGTTTTTTATATTAATGACCAACAAGGCGAAGCAAAAGCTGTTATATGTGCCATTCCCTTTATTCGCCCTCGTGATATTTTAACCAGCCAAGCCGGGCAGTCCGCTAATGATAAAAGCCAATCGCTGCAACAGGCAATTAAAGCGCATTACGACCAGCTTTACCAACAGGCAAAAAAGTTGTCAATAATCTCAGGGAATAAAACATTGCCAATTATTGCCACCGGTCATTTAACTACCGTAGGGGTAACGATTAGTGAATCGGTAAGGGATATTTATATTGGTACTTTAGAGGCTTTTCCTGCCAACGCATTTCCTAACGCTGATTACATCGCTTTAGGCCATATTCACCGAGCTCAAAAAGTGGCTAATACAGAACATATTCGTTACTGTGGCTCGCCAATACCGCTTAGTTTTGATGAAGCTAAGCAAGCTAAACGAATATTGATTGTTGACTTTTTTCAAGGGAAGCTGGTGACAGTCAGCGAAATACAAATACCCTCCTTTCAACCAATCATGATGGTAAAAACCACACTTAATGATTTAGTTCGTCAAGTAACCGAGCAAGTACAGCAGCTTGGAGAATTGAAGCACGGCCAACAAGTCTGGCTTGATATTGAAATTGAGAGCAGTGATTATTTACAAGACTTACACAGCCGAATTGAGCAATTGATTAGTGATCTACCGGTAGAGATTTTACTGGTCAGGCGCAGTAAGAAGTCTCGACAAACTATGCCTAACAATCAAAAAAAGATCACTTTAAATGAGCTTTCTTTAACCGATGTTTTTAATACTCGTATAGCACAAGAAAACTGGCAAACCGATGCAGAAAAAGCGTTAAAAGAACGTTTAACTACTCTATTTCAGCAAGCCGTATCCGAGGTTAAATCCTCAGGTAATCAAGGTAAAGAAGAGCAAGTTAAATCAGAGGGCGAGCCATGAAAATATTAAGCCTAAGGTTTGAAAATATAAACTCTTTAAAAGGTGCGTGGAAGATCGACTTTACCGAATCACCCTTTGATAACTCTGGATTATTTGCAATAACAGGGCCTACGGGCGCAGGAAAAACCACCATTTTAGATGCTATTTGTTTAGCACTTTATCATCAAACGCCTAGGCTTACCGTATCAGATAAGCAAAATCAATTGATGACAAGGCATACTTCAAGTTGTTTGGCAGAAGTTGAATTTGAGGTAAAAGGACAAGCTTATCGAGCATTTTGGAGTCAAAGACGGGCTAAAAATCAGCTAGAGGGCAATTTACAAAAACCTTTGGCCGAGTTGGCTGTGATTTATACCGATAGTGATGATCAAATTATTGCCACTAAAGTGTCACAAGTACGCAGTGAAATTGCGCGGATCACGGGCTTAGACTTTTCTCGATTTACTAAATCTATGATGTTGTCTCAAGGCCAATTTGCGGCTTTTTTAAATGCACCTGCAAATGAAAGAGCTGAATTACTTGAAGAGCTAACAGGGAGTGAAATATATGGCTTAGTCTCTCAACAAGTATTTGAAAATCATAAGCAAGCTCATCATCAATTAAGGTTATTACAAGCTCAAAGTTCAGGAGCGAGCTTATTATCAACAGAGCAAATAGTTCAGCTTGAGTTTGAGTTGGCAGAGATTAAAAACCAACAAATTTCTCATCTGCAGTTACAAAAGAGTTACCAGCAGGTACATACATGGCAAATTACAGTCAATGATAAAAATCGGCTCCTTAACGACGCCCAAACTCGCTTGACGTTAGTTGAATCTCAAGAACTAGCGGCTAAACCTGAGCTTATTAAACTTGAGTTATCAGAGCCTGCTGAAAACCTTCGGTCACCTTTTCAACAACATCAACAGTTGGTAAAGCACTGTCAATCACAGCAAGAAAGTACTGAGGTCATTGTTAACGATTTCCAAAAAACTGAACAACTTAATAAAACGCTAATCACAACGTTTGATACCTTAACTGTTGAGCAGGAAAGCCAAGAGCAAGGTTTTAAGGTCACTGAAACACTCATAGATGAACAAATCATTCCTCTTGATAGTGATATTAACCATCTCAATCAACAGATCAATGAATTAAAAGTTGAACAGAAAAGTTTTGACGATCACATTGTTCAATTAACACAGAAAAAAAAGGATTTAGCCCACGAAAATATTCAACATAGTCATGAAGTAGAGGCTATAGATGCATTTGTGCAACAACATCAACATGTAGAAAATTTATTAGAGAAGTTACCATTGTGGCACAATCAATACCAAGGTCTTATTGAAGAAGATAAATCGATTGATGATCTTAATACCCAACGATCAACTTTGAATAATGAGCATGAAAAACTGCTCACTGAGCAAAAACAACAATTAGTCACATGTGGTCTTGGTGAACAAAAAGTTACTGAGCTATTTACTCGGGTTAAAGACAACCAAAATGATAAAATTGTTCTCTTTAATCAGCAGCGACAATTAAATGAACAGACGCTGCACACTCACCTACAAACCTTACAAGCTAGCCAGTTAATATCAGGTAAAATAGTCGTCAATGCCCAACGATTTTTTATAGTAGTAAATGAAACAGTAAAAAATGCAAAACAAATAGTTGATATTAAAGAGCAATTAACAACAATAACGACTGATTTAGAAAAATGTCGAAGCCACTATAAAAGTGAAAAAAGCCAAGTCGATGATCTGCAATTAATCATTAATCAACAGCAAACCATCATGGCACTTAGTCAGCATAGAGACAATCTAGCAGTAGGTATGTCTTGTCCTCTTTGCGGTTCCACTGAACACCCCGCTATTGAACAATACCAAGAAATCAGTGTCTCTGTTCATCAAGCGCGGTTACTTATCCATAAAACGACTATGACTGAGTTAGAGCTCCATGGTAATAAGATGAATGCCTTAGTAGCAAGTTTAACGGCTCAACTAGAGTCAATTAACGCTAATGAAGTTAACAATCAAGAAGAACAACTACGTTTACAAAAATTTTGGCAAGATAACCATCAAGCAACGGGATTGAATTGTACGTTAGCGGATTTAGTGAAAATTGAACAATGGGCAAAAGAAACTGATTTACAATATCAAATGTTGAACACTTTTTCAGATTCACTGCAAAAAATCAATCTGCTACTTAGTGAGCATCAGCAACAACTTTCTTCAAATGAGAAACTGCACCTTATTGCAAAAAATCAGCTTGATTTAATTGATCTTAATATAAAAACAAGCAGTAGAATTATCGCAGAATTGACAACGCAATTAGCCGTAAAAAAGCAATCTGGAACTCATGGTTGGCAAGCGTTAACGGCGGATATAAAAACGATATTTACCCAGAATAATGAAAATGATTTTAGTCAAAATACATTTGAACCTTGGTGGCAAGAGCAACAAAGGTTAGTTGAGCGCTATAAACATGCGTTGCAGCAACAAAGTATTGAGCGAGATATTGTTAACAAAGCAGATCAAGCCATAGCGTTGTTAAATAAAGAATGTGATTTTGTCAGTCAAAAACATCAGCGTTTAATGGAAAAAGTCAATGGATTAATAAAGCATGGCTTAAGTTTGCAAACACAACGAACAGCGTTATTTGCTGAGCAAGATGTTCAACTCGTTCGTCAGACAATTTCCTCAGCAAGAGAGCATGCGGCATCAATTTTTACTGCAGAACAGCAAAAAGTAAACGATCAAACTCAACATCTCAAAAGCTTACAAGGGCAATTGCAAGAGAGCCAAACTCAATTTACGAAATTAAACAATCAACAAAATCAAAGCTACGCTGACTGGATGAAACAGTTGGACGACAGTATTTTTACCGATCAAGCACATTTTAATCATGCTTTATTATCTGTTGATCAGCGAGATGATTTAAAAACATTGAAACAAGAGATATCAAATAATAAACAACAAGCGCTAGCTGTTCATAAACAAAGCCAGCAACAAGTCGCTTTATTAGCAGCAGAAAAATCTCAATTCGAGTCTGATCTTTTGGAAAAATCTCTCGATGAATTAAGCCAAGAAATAGAAAATATCCAAGAAAAAAACAAGCAATTACAGTTAAAAGAAGGGGAGTTTAGTCAAACACTCAAGAATAATAATCAAGCGCTTGATAAACAAAAAACACTCAATCAGGAAATAGGTCATCAACAACTGATTGTTGATGACCTTTCACACTTAAGCTCACTGATTGGCTCTGCTCAAGGTGATAAATTTAGAAAATTTGCTCAAGGTTTAACTTTAGCTCATTTGGTTTATTTAGCTAATCAACAATTGTTAAGATTACATGCTCGTTATCAATTACAGTGCCAACAAAGTGATACTTTATCACTTGAAGTGCTTGATACTTGGCAAGCCGATACAGTACGTGATACTAAAACGCTCTCAGGAGGTGAAAGTTTTTTAGTGAGTTTAGCGTTAGCATTAGCGTTATCTGATCTAGTCAGTGCTAAAACTAGCATAGATTCATTATTTTTAGATGAAGGTTTTGGTACCCTTGATAACGATACTTTGGAAATAGCCCTAGATGCTTTAGATAACCTTAATGCCAGTGGCAAGATGATTGGAGTTATAAGCCATGTAGATACACTTAAAGAACGTATTGCTGTACAAATAAAAGTAAAAAAACGCAGTGGGTTAGGGGTGAGTCGTTTGGATAAACAATTTGAATTTACTGACTAATAACAAAAAAGGATAAAAAATTGAGTCAATTCATTAATTTTGCTAATGAAGTTTTGTGGAACCATGTCCTTATTTATGTCTTAGTAATTGCTGGGCTATGGTTTAGTTTTCGTCTTAAATTACTACAGTTTCGTCATTTTACTCATATGTTTAAATTGATGAACAATAGTAATACCTCTGATAAGTCGGGTATTTCCTCCTTTCAAGCATTAATGACAAGCTTAGCTGCTCGTGTCGGTACGGGTAATTTAGCCGGCGTTGCTATTGCTATATCGCTGGGGGGACCAGGCGCTATATTTTGGATGTGGGTAATTGCCTTGCTTGGTATGGTAACTGGCTATAGTGAAAGTTTACTTGGCCAATTATATAAGGTTCGCGACAGTAATGGTGAGTTTAGAGGAGGGCCTGTTTATTATATCAAAATGGGCTTAAATAAACCTTGGTTAGCCCTTTTGTTTTCATTCTGTTTGTTCATTGGTTATGGTTTTGTTTTCAGCTCTGTACAAGCTAATACTATGGCTGATGCACTTAATCATGCTTATCAAATAAGTCCAATGATCTCAGGTATTGTCATTGTATTAATGGCTTTGCCAATTGTTATTGGTGGTGTTAGAACCATTGCTAAAGTGTCCAGCATATTAGTGCCAGTAATGGGGGGGATATATGTATTAATTGCTTTAGTTATTTGTTTGATCAATATAGATAAAGTGCCTGAGATATTTTCTTTAATTATCAACTCTGCTTTTGGCTTACAAGAAGCTGGCAGTGGTGCTATTGGTGCCGCAATTATTAACGGAATTAAACGAGGCTTATACTCTAATGAAGCGGGGTCGGGTACAGTGCCTCATGCGGCGGCTTGTGCATCTCCAAACCCTCATCACCCAGCGGTTCAAGGCTATGTTCAGATGTTAGGGGTATTTATTGATACCCTAGTGATCTGCAGTGCTACAGC
>JAWUYA010000042.1:0-26258 GCA_034111045.1 Colwellia sp.
AGAAGCTAAGAAGAAGTAGGGTAATACTATGGATAAGAAAACATCTCGTTTGCGCAGAGCTAAACGCTCTCGTGCAAAAATTAGCGAGTTGGGTGCGAATCGTTTAGTTGTATTCCGTACTCCTCGTCATATTTACGCGCAGTTGATCGCTCCAACGGGTTCTGAAGTTATCGCAGCAGCGTCTACTTTAGACAAAGAAATTAGTGCTCAGTTAGAAAAAACAGGTAACGTTGCAGCAGCAACTGCAGTAGGTACAGCAATTGCTGAACGTGCTGTAGCCAAAGGTATCACAAGCATTGCTTTTGATCGCTCTGGTTTTCGTTATCATGGTCGCGTAAAAGCGTTAGCAGAAGCAGCTCGTGAAGCTGGTCTTCAGTTCTAGGGGTTGATAATGGCTAATCATAATCAAGAAAACTCACAACAAAGTGACATGGCTGAAAAGCTAATCGCCGTTAATCGCGTATCAAAAGTGGTTAAAGGTGGTCGCATTTTTAGTTTCACTGCTCTTACTGTCGTTGGTGACGGTGCTGGTCGCGTTGGTTTCGGATACGGTAAAGCACGAGAAGTGCCTGCTGCAATTCAGAAAGCAATGGAAAAAGCACGTCGTAACATAGTAACCGTTGACTTGAAGGGTACTACTCTTCAGCATGTCATTATTGGCAAGCACTCCGGTTCTAAAGTTTACATGCATCCAGCTTCTGAAGGTACAGGTATCATCGCCGGTGGCGCGATGCGTGCAGTACTTGAAGTTGCAGGCGTTCAGAACGTATTGTCAAAAGCATACGGTTCTACTAACCCAATCAACGTAGTTCGCGCTACTGTTTCTGCCCTGGCGAATATGCATTCTCCAGAAGGCATGGCAGCTAAACGCGGCAAAAGCGTTGAAGACATTTTGGGGTAATTAAGCATGTCTAATACAGTTAAAGTAACTCAAATAAAAAGTTCTATCGGTCGTTTGCCGAAACATAGAGCTACATTGAAAGGCCTTGGTTTAAGACGCATTAACCACACAGTGGAGTTAGAAGATACTCCATCTGTACGTGGGATGATCAACAAGGTTTACTACATGGTTAAGGTGGAGGATTAATAATGCATTTAAATACTTTATCACCTGCACCAGGATCGAACAAAGCTAGAAAACGCTGTGGTCGTGGTATTGGTTCAGGAATCGGTAAAACTGGTGGTCGTGGTCACAAAGGTCAGAAGTCTCGTTCTGGCGGAAGTGTACGTCCTGGTTTTGAAGGTGGTCAAATGCCATTGAAACAACGTTTACCTAAGTTTGGTTTTACTTCACGTAAATCTTTAGTTAGCGCTGAAGTTCGTTTACATGAATTAAATCATATCACTGGTGATGTTGTTGATATTCATTCACTAAAAGACGCTAACCTAGTTACCCGTAACATTGTGACAGCAAAGATTATGCTGTCTGGCGAGATTACTCGTCCAATGACTATTCGTGGTTTAGGTGTTACTAAAGGTGCACGTGCGGCTATTGAAGCTGCTGGTGGCAAAATCGAGGAATAGTACAGAATGGCTACACCAGGAATGGAAAATAAAGGTTCAGGTGGTTTATCTGAACTTAAACAAAGATTGTGGTTCGTATTCGGCGCACTAGTTGTGCTTCGTTTAGGAACATTTGTGCCAATCCCTGGTATTGACGCCGCTGTATTAGCTCAGTTCTTTGAACAACAAAAGGGCACCATTGTAGAGATGTTTAACATGTTCTCTGGTGGTGCACTTGAGCGAGCCTCTGTATTGGCACTTGGTATTATGCCTTACATCTCAGCTTCTATTATTATGCAACTGTTAACAGTTATGCATCCTAAGTTCGCAGAACTTAAAAACGAAGGTGAAGCTGGACGACGTAAAATCAGTCAGTACACACGCTACGGCACATTAGTTCTAGCAACCCTGCAATCGATTGCGATTGCGAGAAGCTTACCTGAAATGATGCAAGGTCTGGTTATTAATGCCGGCCCTGCTTTCTATTTCGCTGCAGTAGTTAGTTTGGTTACCGGGACCATGTTTTTAATGTGGTTAGGTGAGCAAATTACCGAACGTGGTATTGGTAATGGTATCTCAATCATAATCTTTGCAGGTATAGTTGCTGGCATGCCAGCTGCAGTAGGTCAAACTGCTGAGATGGCGCGTCAAGGTGAATTGCACTTATTAGTATTATTGCTTATTGCAGTAGTAGTATTTGCTGTGACTTACTTGGTGGTATTTGTAGAGCGTGGTCAACGACGTATTGTTGTTAATTATGCTAAACGTCAACAAGGCCGTAAGGTTTTTGCTGCACAGAGTACTCATTTACCATTAAAAGTAAATATGGCTGGGGTTATCCCACCAATATTTGCTTCAAGTATTATCTTGTTCCCAGGCACTCTAGCGAGTTGGTTTGGACAAGGTGAAGGTCCGGTAGCTGATTTCTTACAAAACGTTTCCCAAGCAATGTCTCCGGGACAACCTTTGTATGTATTTATGTTAGCCGCCGCAATAATATTTTTCTGTTTCTTTTACACGGCTTTGGTTTTTAATCCGCGTGAAACTGCAGATAACTTGAAAAAGTCAGGTGCGTTTATTCCAGGGATTCGTCCAGGTGAGCAAACGTCCAAATACATAGATAAAGTAATGACACGTTTAACCTTAGCCGGTGCAATGTATATTACCTTTGTCTGTTTAGTTCCACAGTTTATGATCATAGCGTGGGACGTACAGTTCTACTTTGGCGGCACATCATTATTGATTATCGTCGTTGTGATTATGGACTTTATGGCACAAGTACAAACCCATTTGATGTCACATCAATATGACAATGTACTTAAGAAAGCAAACTTGAAAGGTTATGGTCGTTAGACCGAACTGATTTAGTTAACGGAGTATAAAATGAAAGTACGTGCATCCGTAAAAAAGATTTGTCGTAATTGTAAAGTGGTTAAGCGTAAAGGCGTTATTCGCGTTCTATGCACTGAGCCAAAGCACAAACAAAGACAAGGCTAATCGCCTTAGCTAAAAGTCACTAACTTAAAGCACTTAGCTTAAAGTTAGTGACGAGTTAAATCTTTTTGAACTGGCATTATGCAGATTATTCTGTATAATGCCGCTTCGATTTGCGAAAAAAGAGTCTGGTTGAGTATCCTAACGGGCTTTTCAACCAATGTAATTTTAAATTTTTATAGGAGATGTGTTAGTGGCCCGTATCGCTGGCATTAACATCCCTGATCGTAAGCATGCAGTAATCGCCATTACTGCGATTTTCGGTATCGGCGCTACCCGTGCAAAAGCAATTTGTACGGCAGCAGGTATCGAAGAATCAACGAAGATCAGTGAACTAGACGAAGCAAAAATTGATTTGCTACGAGCTGAAGTGGATAAATTTACCGTCGAAGGTGATTTACGCCGCGAAGTATCAATGAATATCAAGCGTCTTATGGACCTTGGCTGTTATCGTGGTATCCGCCATCGTCGCGGTCTTCCTCTACGTGGACAACGCACTAAAACAAATGCGCGAACCCGTAAAGGTCCTCGTAAGCCAATTAAAAAGTAACGAGGAATTAGACAATGGCTAAAACACCAGTTCGTACGCGTAAACGCGTAAAAAAGACAGTGGTCGATGGCATGGCTCATATCCACGCCTCTTTTAACAACACAATCGTGACTCTTACAGACCGTCAAGGTAATGCTTTATCTTGGGCAACTGCAGGTGGTTCAGGTTTCCGTGGTTCACGTAAATCTACTCCATTTGCTGCGCAGGTTGCTGCTGACCGCGCAGGTCTTGCTGCTAAAGAGTTTGGTTTGAAGAATATTGAAGTTTTCGTTAAAGGTCCAGGTCCAGGTCGTGAATCTGCAATCCGTGCCTTAAATGCTGCTGGTTTTAAAATAACCAACATCACTGACGTTACACCTATTCCTCATAATGGTTGTCGTCCTCCTAAGAAACGTCGCGTTTAATAGGAAAGTTGGAGAAAGAACATGGCTAGATATTTAGGTCCAAAGTTAAAGCTTAGTCGCCGCGAAGGAACAGATTTGTTCCTTAAAAGTGGTGTTAGAGCAATTGAAACTAAATGTAAAATCGAAACTATACCAGGTCAACACGGCGCTCGTCGCGGTCGTTTATCTGACTATTGTGTACAACTTCGTGAAAAACAAAAAGTCCGTCGTATTTATGGCGTACTAGAAAAACAATTCCGTAACTACTATAAAGAAGCGGCACGTCTAAAAGGCAATACAGGTGAAAATTTGTTGCAGCTTTTAGAAAAACGTCTCGATAACGTAGTTTACCGTATGGGTTATGCAAGTACACGTGCTGAAGCGCGTCAACTTGTTAGCCATAAAGCTATCGTGGTAAACGGTGTTGTTGTGAACATCCCATCTTTCACTGTTAAAGCTGAAGATGCAGTTTCTGTTCGTGAGAAGTCTAAAACTCAAGCGCGTATTATTGCCGCTTTAGAATTAGCGGACCAACGTGAGAAACCACTCTGGGTTGAAGTTGATGACAAGAAACTAGAAGGCGTTTTCAAACGCATTCCAGATCGTTCTGACTTATCCGCTGAAATTAATGAACAGTTAATTGTTGAACTTTACTCTAAGTAAAGCTTCACATTAGGAGAGGACATATATGCAGGGTTCTGTAACCGAATTCCTTAGACCACGATTGGTTGATATTGAAACGCTTAGCACTCGTCGTGCAAAGGTAACTTTAGAGCCATTAGAGCGTGGTTTTGGTCACACTTTAGGTAATGCGTTACGCCGCATTCTTTTATCTTCAATGCCGGGTTGTGCCGTAACTGAAGTTGAAATTGACGGTGTTTTACATGAATACAGTAGTAAAGAAGGTGTTCATGAAGACATCATCGAAATATTGTTAAACCTTAAAGGGCTTGCAGTTATTTTGGAAGGCAAAAATGAAGCCTTTCTTACCCTAACTAAGTCTGGTGAAGGCCCTGTAACGGCAGCTGACATCCAACATGATGGAGACGTAACTATTACGAATCCTGAACATGTTATTTGTTCTTTAACAGGTGATGGGTCGATTAGCATGCGAATAAAAATAGAAATGGGACGTGGTTATGTTCCTGCTTCTGTTCGTCGCGATGCCGAGGAAGAAGATCGAGCTATTGGTCGTTTGTTGGTTGATGCTTCATTCAGCCCAGTAGTAAGAATTGCCTATGATGTTGAGTCTGCTCGTGTTGAACAACGTACAGATTTAGACAAATTAATCTTGGATATGGAAACTAATGGTACATTAGATCCAGAAGAAGCGATTCGTCGTGCTGCAACTATTCTAGCTGAACAGTTAGATGCATTTGTTGAATTACGCGATATCAAAGAAGTTGAGTTGAAAGAAGAGAAACCTTTATTCGACCCAATCTTGCTTCGCCCTGTTGATGATTTAGAGCTTACTGTTCGTTCAGCAAACTGCTTAAAAGCAGAAGCAATTCAGTATATTGGTGATTTAGTACAACGTGCAGAAGTTGAGCTTCTTAAAACGCCTAATTTAGGTAAGAAGTCTCTAACAGAAATCAAAGACGTGTTAGCGTCTCGTGGTTTGTCTCTAGGTATGCGCCTAGAAAACTGGCCACCAGAAAGCATCGTTGATAACGACTAGTTCGATCATCGTTTTTTTAAACAGTTAAGATAAGGATTTAACTTATGCGCCATCGTCATAGCGGTCGCCAGTTAAACCGTAATAGCAGTCATCGCCAAGCGATGTTCCGCAATATGGCTAGTTCTTTGGTTAAGCACGGTATTATTAAAACTACTGTTGCTAAAGCAAAAGAACTACGTCGCGTTGTTGAGCCACTGATTACATTGGCCAAAACCGACAGCGTAGCAAATCGACGTTTAGTATTTGCTCGCACACAAGATAAAGAAGTAGTAGGTATTTTATTTAACGAACTTGGTGCACGTTACCAAGAACGCCCAGGTGGTTATACTCGCATTTTAAAATGTGGTTTCCGTACTGGTGATAAAGCGCCAATGGCTTATGTTGAATTAGTAGACCGCCCAGTAGTAGAAGATGCTCCTGAAGTGGTTGAAGAAGCAGCAGAAGCATAAAGTAGTTTACTACATTATGCTTTAATAAAAACGGAGCTTAGGCTCCGTTTTTTTTCCTTAAATCTTCAGATTATTATGTATACACCTCAAAGTATGAGGGTATTTTCTTGACCACTCACTAATTTCCTCGTATAACAATAGCTCCACTTTTAACACTCACCTTAAGGTTGTAACATATGTCCAATCGAAACCCAATTATTGCTGTCACTGGCTCATCAGGAGCTGGAACTTCGACAACGACTGAATCTTTTGAGCACATATTCCGCACTTTAGGTATTAATGCAATCAATGTAGAAGGTGATAGTTTCCATAGATTTTCTCGTCAAGAAATGGATCTTGTCAAACGTAAAGCACAAGAAGAACGACGTAATGTTAGTTATTTTGGTGATAAAGCCAATGACTTCGATGCACTTGAACGTTTATTTCAAGACTATTCAGAAACGGGTAAAGGTAAATTGAGAAAGTACTTACATACCTTTGATGAAGCCGTGCCCTATAACCAAATGCCAGGCACATTCACTCCATGGGAAGAATCTGGAGATGGCACAGATTTACTTTTTTATGAAGGGCTTCATGGGGGAGTTATCACAGAGACTAATAATGTATGTAAGCATGTAGACTTACTCATTGGCATGGTACCAATTGTTAATTTAGAATGGATCCAGAAAATTATACGTGATACTAATTCTAGAGGTCATTCACGAGAGGCTGTTACCGCTAGTATTGTTCGCAGTATGGAAGATTACATTTCCTTTATTACCCCACAATTTTCTCGCACCCATATTAATTTCCAACGAGTACCAACAGTAGATACCTCAAACCCCTTTAGCGCAAAGGCTATTCCAACCTTAGACGAAAGCTTTGTTGTTATCCGTTTTAGAGAAGTCAGCAATGTCGATTTCACTTATTATTTGAGCATGATCAATGGTTCATTTATGTCAAGAATGAACACTTTAGTCGTACCTGGAGGTAAAATGGGATTAGCGATGGAATTGATATTAACACCGCTGATTGAAGATATTATGAAAAAAAAATCAGATGCAGATAAGCAGCTTGACTGGATGAGTGATTTATAAGGTCAATGCTGGACCTTTATTATTTAAAAAAAGACTTAATGGTAATTTGTGCATAACTGCTGTAATTCTTTGTCTATCTGTTTTATTATAACTTTACGCTTAGTTGCTGGTAGTTCAACCTGCGTTAATAAAAATAAGTTGTTGTTTAAGTTGATCTCTTTACGACATAGCTTACTAAAAAATAGATTATTTAGCACTAAATTACGATTATGATATTGATATTTGAGCAATAAGCTTTCAGATATATAGTCGCTGATATTATTAACCTCCTGATCATTAAATTTCTTTATGCCTTGAGAGTCACGGGTCATACCTCGCACACGATAATCAATATCAATAACATCAGCATCAAACTCTTCAAGAAGATAATTGAGTACTTTTAGCGGTGAGATAACCCCACAGGTAGATAATTCAATATCTGCACGAAATATGGCTATATTATTAAGAGGATTGTCTTCGGGGTAGGTATGTATACAAATATGAGATTTATCAAGATGTGCAACAAGCGATTCGGGGCGGGCTTCTTCTGATATCATTAATGTCACACTCGCCCCTTGCGGTTGGTAATCTTGTTGGGCTATATTTAGAATATTTCCACCTACAGCATGACAGATATCAGCAAGCAATATTGCTAATTGACTGGCATTATACAGCTTGTTTATATGGTCATTGTATTGTCGTTTATGATCTAAATTTACAAGATAACTTATCTTGTAAAACGAAAAACTTAAATTTTTGGTCAAATTATTGAAACCATGTAACTTGATTTTTTGATTGTCGTTCATCAATATCACTCAGTTTCTTTTATGGCAAAGTCATGAGTAATGCTAACCGCCTTATTAAGCATTAAAGCTACAGAGCAATATTTATCTGCTGATAACTTAACGGCTCGTTCTACATGTTTTTCGCTAATATTTAACCCTTCAATAATAAAGTGTAAATGAATACTTGAAAATAATTTAGGGATAGAAGAAACACGCGTGCCAGTTATTTCTACTTGGCAGCCGAGAATGTGTTGACGCGCTTTTTGTAATATACTGACAACATCAACTGATGAACATGAACCTAAGGATATCAATAGATTCTCTAATGGACTTGGGGCTAGATTACCACCATTAGCATCCAAAGCAACTGAATGACCACTTTCTGCGGTTCCTAAAAACAATTCATTGCCAATCCACTTTACATTTACTTTCATCGGAAAACCTCTAGGCTATTCTCATTTATTCTAACTAACGAGTACTGTCGAGACTAGTTAAATCGTTGAATTAATCGTTTTGATGGCGGACATAAGCATAACAAAAATTTATAGGTTATGTGTGATGTTATAATGTTAAAGTTAGATGCTTTTGTGGATCTCAGTGTCGAATAAATTTTTTATTAACCCTGAAAATTCCTTGATAAATGTCACTTGATCAGGCGTAACTTGATGGTCTGTAACTCCGGACAATATTTCTTCAAGATCATAAACGATGGAATCAACTTCACGAACTATAGTATTTCTTTGATTAAAGGTTAGAGATTGATTTTGGCTACAAACAGTAATAATTTGTTCACTCAACTCTTCCTCAATAACTGCCATCACACAATCTGTATGTGAATTTTGTGCGGCAGAGTGTTCAAACAAACTTAAATGTTGAGTTAAGTACTCTATTATGTGGATATAGCCTTCAGTGTCTGTAACCATAATAAAACTAACAACCTTTTATTGTAATAGATCGAGTGTAACAGTAAATGCAGCAACAATCAGTTGCATAAGCGAAATAGCGTTTACTATTACCAAATTGATAGATAGAGGTCCTTTATGATATTTGATATAAGAGCAGTTAATATTATTTCTGTCTATTTATTGATTTTTGGTTAGGCCCCTGTGTCAGGGTTGTTCTCACCTCAATTAATTTTATAAATAAACAGGGGCGGTAAGTTAAACTGTTAGCGTTGTGTTGGCCGTTTATTATAGTAGAGAATTAATGGGTGAAACTAAATAATAATTGAAGTGTTAATTGATGTATTAGCTACACATACTGGTAGTTTTTCGCTATATACCAGCACAAGCATTGTACTGGTATATGCAAAATAGAGGTTAAGCTACATTGGTACTTTCAAAAATTTTATCCGCAGATGCCGCAACAAAACCAGTATAAAGCTCGCCATTACTTAATGGGTAACGTTGAGCAAATTCGTAAAAGCAGCTAGGAATAGCCACAGTTTTATCACTGAAGTTAACGTCCATTTTGTCTGCCAGTGTTGATGACTGCTCCAACATCACTCTGGCATCACCTTTAACTTCACCACCTGTGGTATTTAAATTGAAACCGCCGGCTTTTACCGCTTCATTAACCGCTAAAATGTTGTCGAAATTTTGTAAATGGTTAATGCTGACGGTAAAATGGTTTGCTCGGTATCCCCAAGCACTAAGCCATGCGGCATATTCACTTTCTGCTAAAAGTGCTTGGTAATCTTGGTGACTAATTTGCCAATGAGTACCCGAATATAAAAAGTCATCTTGGGTAACCACTGAAGTGTCCATACTCGCCATTAAATTATTAATAATGGTTTGCGCTTTGAGAGAGAGTTTTTCTACTAACAGTTCACTGATAAATACTTTGGGCAATAATGAGTTGTTATGTTGATAATGCTTAGCATAAAGGTGTTTACTGTTAAAATGATACTCACCACATTCTTTGTACCCTAAGTTAATCAAATGTTGTGCAAGTTTAGCTAAATTAACTTGCTCATTATTAAAGGTACGATAAGCGACATGATCGTTAACTACATCTCCGCCAGCGCCTAATAATTGGTGAACCTGATGAGCTGATGGGGTGACATCAAGATAGTTTTGCCAAATATTGTCAAAAAGGGCGGTTACTTTTGCTAAATTATTGGTAGACATCATTGTTTCCTGATTAAGTTTTAAATAGGTGATTAAATAAAGTGAAATTGGTTATAGATTGCATGGCAAACAAGAGGACAAACAAGAGGACAAACAAGAGGGCAAAGATAGTATAAAGAGTCTTTACCCTATTTTGGGTTGGTTTTATTGGCAGATATATCCATCAGTTGTTGAATTGGAATCTATTGAGCGAAATAAAGCCATTAGCCATTTGCCCAGTAATACTAAATTTGGTCGATACTTTTGAAGAAGCTGGGTCGAAACCCAGCGATGTTAATTTGATAAACTAAAGACATGAATTTAATTGAGTTACCTTAAAGGGATAAACCTGGGCTGAGCGTTGCAGGTAGTGATACCTTTTCTGCTTCTACTGAGGCAATTGGGTAAGCACAGTAATCTGCGGCATAGTAAGCACTTGCTCTATGATTGCCACTGGCGCCAATCCCACCAAAGGGGGCAGCACTACTTGCACCTGTGATCGGCTTATTCCAATTAACAATACCGGCACGGATGCGACGGAAAAAGTGATTATATAAATCTTGGCTGTCACTTAATAAACCGGCTGATAAACCAAAACTGGTATTGTTAGCTTCATCAATAGCGGCATCAAAGTCAGTATAACGATACACTTTTAATAATGGACCGAAATGTTCATCATCGGGCATGCTGTCAAGGCTTGTTACATCAAGAATACCAGGGGAAATAAAGCCAGTACCTTTTTCTAAATGCTTCATCATTACAAGAGATTGAGCACCTAAATTAAGTAACTGTTGTTGGGCAGCGACTAAACCAAGAGCCGCCTTTTCTGAAATCATTGAGCCAATAAATGGCTGATCTTGATCATCAAAATAGCCGATTTTAATCGCTTTAGTCACTGAAATTAACTTAGTAATAATCGCATCACCTTGCTCGCCCGCCTCAATAAACAAGCGGCGTGCACAAGTACAGCGTTGACCGGTAGTAATAAAGGCAGATTGAACAATATCATGAACAACGGCTTTGATATCGCTAACATCTTTAATAATAAAGGGGTTATTACCGCCCATTTCTAAAGCAAGAATTTTACCGGGCTGACCGCCAAATTGTTCATGTAAGACATGTCCAGTCGTTGAACTACCAGTAAAGAATAAGCCATCAATGTCTGGGTGACTGGCTAGCGCTTTGCCTGTTTCTACTTCACCTTGTACCAGGTTAATTACGCCTGCGGGTAAACCTGCCGCTAACCAAAGTTTTAACATTTCTTCAGCAACCATAGGCGTTAATTCGCTTGGCTTAAATACCACAGTATTACCAGCAATGAGTGCAGGAACAATATGGCCATTAGGCAAATGTCCAGGAAAGTTATAAGGGCCAAAAATAGCAACAACGCCATGTGGTTTATGACGAATAAAAGCTTTAGCACCTGGCATAGGGTTTTCGACTGTCCCCGTACGTTCTTTATAAGCATTTAAGGAGATGTTAACTTTACCGACCATAGCGCCAACTTCGGTGCGTGTTTCCCACAAAGGTTTACCCGTTTCTAACGCGATGGTAATGGCGAGTGCTTCTTTGTTTTCTGTTAACTGCTCAGCAAATTTAGTCACAACAGCAATACGCTGATCAAATTCGATGTTTGCCCATGACTCAAAAGCGGCACGTGCACCAGCAATAGCTGTTGCTACTTGTTCAGCAGACGCTGTTTTACCTTGCCAGATAACTTGATTACGAGCCGGATTTAATGATGTAACATCATGTCCTTCGCCGGTTAACCATTGGCCATTAATAAGTTGGTTTGGGTGTGACATTTAATATTCCTCGCTTTACTTAACACTAATAGATGAATCTTAATTTGCAACAAGACGAACCCAGTCGTCAGTTGATACTTGTAACGCCTCTGCAACCGCTTGACTAATCACAACTTGATTGGCAGTTTCACGTAATAAAACAGGCGTTTGAGTTGCTCTAAATGCGGCAACTTCTGTATTACAAACAATGTATTTATTTGGCGCACTTGCATTTTCTAAATCTACATCGCCGATGATCACTTGATATTTATTACTTTCACGTACTGTTTTAATACTGCTACGTTCAACTTCTACCGTTGGCCCACCGTCAAAAATATCGACATAACCGCGACGAGTAAAACCTTCGGCTTCTAATAATCTTAAAGCAGGGACAGTTTTGTCATGAACTTTGTTGATCACTTGTTGTGCATCTTTACTTAATAAACTGACATAAATAGGGTGTTTAGGCATCAACTCTGCGATAAATACTTTTTTTCCAATACCCGTTAAATAGTCAACCGTAGGGAAGTCCATTGAGAAGAAATGCTCTTCTAACCACTGCCAAAAAGGAGAACGGCCATTTTTATCGGAAATTCCGCGCATTTCAGCGATCACCGTATCAGCAAAACGTTCTGCATGCTCAGCAATAAATAAGAAACGACAACGGGATAAAAAGCGACCGTTACCATTTTTACGGTGGCTTTGACTTAAAAACAGGGTACAAATTTCAGTGGTGCCCGTATAGTCGTTACACAATAAAAGTGTTTCAATGGTATTGTAAATATTTAGCTCACGAGAGTGATGCACTACTTTTCCTAAATGATAATGATAAAAAGCATCCTCTAAACCAACAGCTGCTTCAATGCCAGTAGTACCAACAACTTCGCCAGTTGAGGTATCTTCCATAACAAATAAGTAACCTTCGTCACCGGGTGTTGTAACACTTTTATTAAAGGATGCTTCTGCATGGCTAATGCGTTTTTTTAATAATTTTTCATTGACCGGCAGTGATGTAAAACCGTGTCCTGACTCAACAGCTATTCGATGTAATGAATCGTAATCACTTTGTTGTATAGGGCGTATGATAATCATAAAATATTCTCAGTGAGTAATAAGCTAATTTACTAACACCATCTTTGGTTAGTGATTAAGTCGATGGTCTCATTTATGGTAAACCATCTTGATCGACTAAATTAACGGGTTAATTTAGCGATAGCTTTTTCAAAACGCGCTAAACCTTCAGCAATATCTTGTTCAGGTATAACTAAAGACGGCGCAAACCGAATAATACTAGCGCCAGCAACTAACGTCATAACACCTTCAACCAAAGCGGCCATTAAAAATTCTTTTGCCCTGCCTTTATATTCTTCAGTTAATACCGCGCCAATTAATAAACCTTTACCACGAATTTCTGAAAACACATTATATTTAGCGTTAATGGCATTTAAACCGTCAACATAAAGCTTGGCTTTAGTTTTTATGCCGTTAAGAACGGCATCGGTATTAACCGTGTCAAACGCCGCTTCACCGACAGCACAAGCCAATGGATTACCACCGTATGTACTGCCATGTGTACCCACTTTTAAATGTGAAGAAATGTCATTTGTGGTTAGCATGGCACCAATGGGGAAACCTCCACCTAGCGCTTTAGCCGATGTTAAAATATCAGGAGTAACACCTAAGTCCATATAGGCATATAAGGAGCCTAAACGGCCCACACCCGTTTGCACTTCATCAAAGATCAATAATGCCTTGTGCTGATCACAAAGTGCACGAACACCTTTAATAAATTCATCTGTTGGAGAAACCACACCACCTTCGCCTTGCAGAGGTTCAATCATAATGGCACAGGTTTTATCTGAGATTAGTGCTTTAACGCTATCAAGGTTGTTATAGTCAGCATGAACAATATCGCCTGGTTTAGGGCCAAAGCCATCTGAGTATGCTGCTTGGCCACCAACCGTAACTGTGAAGAATGTACGACCATGGAAGCCTTGTTTAAAAGCGATAATTTGTGACTTACCGGCACCATGAACTTCTAATGCCCAACGACGTGCTAATTTTAATGCGGCTTCATTTGCTTCAGCACCAGAGTTAGCGAAATACACTTTATCTGCAAAAGTATTGTCTACTAATTTTTTGGCTAGACGTAACGCCGGCTCATTAGTCATTACATTAGATAAATGCCAAATTTTTTCACTTTGCTCTTTTAAAGCACTAACAAGTGCAGGATGACAATGACCTAAACAGTTAACAGCAATGCCACCAGCAAAATCTATATATTCATTACTTTGTTGATCCCAAACACGAGAACCTTGACCACGAACAGGTATAACAGCAGAAGGGGCATAGTTAGGTACCATTACATCATCAAATAAAGCACGGTCAACAGGGAAATGGTTAGACATTTTTACATCCTTAGAGTTAGGGTATCGGTTTATCAGAGTCTAATAATAGAGCTGTTTGATAAGAAATAGGCGGCTATTATGGCAGGAAAAACTTCAGCTGTCTTGTTTTGAAAGCCTGTAGATCTTATTAAACAAAGGCCTGTAAGGTTTTATTCAGTTAAGGTGAATAACTATTTTTCTTAACCTTGTCTTGAGATGATTGCTGACTACGCTAGTGGTTGTTATCGGTAGATTTCTGCTTGGAGTGATAAATCTAATAACTACTCAAAAATAATTTAAGAAAATATTTGATAATCTCAGTCTAGGATGGATTCTCGTAGAATTTAAGTTTAATGTGGTCAATATCACTGCATTTTAATAGAGCAATATTGGCAGGTGTTAACCGCACTTTACTCAATAATGCTTTGGCTTCATCGATAGCAATCAAATCTTTTTTGGCTAATGTTCTATAAGCGATATAGGCTTTTGCCTTAGCCACAATTTGAGCAATAGGGTGCATGTCTTTTAGCTTATAAGCATAAGCTAAATCGAATAAAGGCTCAGTGATGGCCAAACGGTCAAAGCCCATTAACTCAACAAGGTCGGCAGATATTTTATTGCTACGTGTTAATAAATGCTCAAGCAGTAAGTCAGGTGGCATATCAATATCAACAAAAAGATTATGTAAGCGTTTATCTTTATTGTCGTAAGCTTCTTGTCGCTGTTTTTTATAAACCTCGTTATAGCTTTCAAATACGCAAGCAGTTACTGTTAAGTTACCTATATTGGTTAACATGCCAGTGGTAAATGCGGTGAAACCATCTAAACCTTCTTGCTCAGCTAAAACTTTTGATGCTAAAGCAATCGATATACTGTTATGCCACAAGTTTCTTTTTAATAAACCAAAAGGTGAGGTTGCTGGAGGTAGCAAGTGCTGAAGGACATAAGTAGGTATTAATAATTGTAAATTATCTAAACCAATATAACTGAGTGCTAAGTTTACTTGAGTGACTTGTACATCTGCACGCTTACGATATTGAGGTTTATTGACTAGGGTCATTAACTTCTTAGAAAGCCAAGGTAAAGATTTAACCAGAGGTGTTATTTTATTAATAGAAGCAGCTCTCAGTGATAGTATTTCTAAAATGGCAGGTGCAGCATTGATAATGTGCAAAATATGATTGTATCGCTTGTCTTTATTGTTAAATTCCTCATTTATGTTTTTGTGGACTTCAGCGTATAACTTAGACATGAGTTGAATTTTAAAGTCACTATGCCCGTTCTCTTTAATTATTGCCTCTTTATTTGCTTTTTTTTCAACGGCTGATAATTCGCGTTGAGAAGAGCCTTGCTGACTCTCTGGTTGAGCTGCAACCATCTGCTTGCCATTACTTTGTTCGGCAAAATCCTGACTGATGGTTAAGCTAATTGCACGCTGGTAAATGCTTGAGACAGCATCATCGTCTTTAAATATCTGCATAAATGGCATTTAAGTTAATTAATTTTCTATTAATTAGAGTGTAAAGGTTAATTAAATATTTATCGACAATAATCGCTTAAAATTTAACATCCAATATACATTTCAATAAAGTTACCTAATAAACGCTTGCCTTGCTGAGTTAATATCGCTTCGGGGTGGAATTGAACACTAGCAATCGGCAAGGTCTTATGTTGCAGTGCCATAATCTCTTCAAAGTCGCCTGTTTCATCAACACTCCATGCTGTGATGGTAAGATCGCTCGGCAAAGAAGCTGTTTCAACGATTAATGAATGATAACGAGTAACCTCTAAAGGATTCTTGAGACTTTTAAATAACCCATTATTATCATGTGTTATTTTACTGGTTTTCCCGTGCATTAACTTTTTGGCTTTAATGACTTTTGCCCCAAAATGCTGAGCAATACATTGATGGCCTAAACAAACACCTAAAATAGGAATGATACCGGAAAATTTTTCTATAATAGCTAAAGATAATCCCGCACTTTTTGGCTCGCCAGGCCCAGGAGAAATAACAATAATCTCAGGAGATAATTGTTTAATATCAGCGACAGTGATTTGATCATTACGATGGACAGCCACCTCTTGTCCTAATGCTTGAAAATAATGCACCAGATTAAAGGTAAATGAGTCGTAGTTGTCAATCATTAATAACAAGGCGTTATCTCAGTAAGTGTTGTGTTAGGGGTGAATACAGTCATTAAATCGTCGCTATTGGTTAGAGTATTGCTTTATATTGTTAACGAGTAAGAGTAACGTCAGTTTTTGGAATACAGCTACAAATTAAAATATAACCTTGGGCTATTTCTTCTTTGGTTAAGCCATTAGTGGATTTTTGTTCTACTTCACCTTTAATCAGTTTTGTTTTACAACGTCCACACATACCACCTCTGCAAGAGTAAGGTAAGATCAATCCTGCAGCTTCACTTTGTTCTAATATTGTTTGTTGATTGTCACCTTTGTGCGTTTTATGCCAAGAATCAAAATTAAGCATTATTTTTTTCTTACGTTGACTGGGTTCATTTGGTGTTGATAATGTTTGCCCAATTAAAAACCGTGGAGGTGATTTTTTGTTAATAACAATAACGGGATCTGTAAGTTTGATTTGCCCTTGATTAAGTGGCACCATGTTTTGGCCAAAAAGAATTTCACCTTTCAATTCGCCATCGGCTGCTTGTCTATAGGTTTTTAAACTGGTTAGGGGTTGCTGATGGATATGCTTTTGAGCTGTTTTTGGATTTATGGTGGTAAATATACAGCGTGAACAGGGTTGTGTTAATTCAAAATCCACCTCACCAATACGTATATGTGACCAAGTATCTTCAGCAAAAGCGTCACAATTCTCGACAACCAGATTAGGGCGGAATTGATTCATGGTAATTGCTGTTGGGCAACGTTTATTTAAATCGTCTAATGAGGCTTGAGAAATTAACAGTAAAGGGTAGCCGTCAGCAAAAGCAAGCTGATTGGTGCGTTTACTATTACTAGGGACTGTGCGCTCAGATAATTCGCCGAAATGTAACAGTTGACATGGTCGGTTTAAATAACGGCTAAACCATAGATGATGTGCACTACTCCCTTGTTGAGCCTTGATATTATCTTGCCAGACAACTACTGTTTGATAAAAATTGGTAAGTTGTGAGTAATTAATCACTAATTTTGGCATATCGGGGGCTGTTAATATTAAACCGGTTGCCGTTAAAGTCGCCTGTATTAAACAAAGTTTTGGTTCAGTGCGTGCGGTAATAAACTGGTATTTATCATCAGTGACAACAAATTTTCGATCAAAGCTCAGACCTAACTCATCAACCCAACTGCTTGATAGTTGAATACCTGTAGTAGATTTTATTGGATAAACACTGATTTGCGATAATTGTATATTATTAACCATATGTATAAGAGCAATTACAATAAGGGTGATTTTCGTATTATATTAACTGATAGCATGACATTAATCAGGTATATTATCGTTATAGATTTTTGATTAGTATAAAGATAGACATCATCGAATGAAACATATTCATATTTTAGGTATTTGCGGCACGTTTATGGGCGGTATTGCTGCCATTGCCAAGCAGTTAGGCTATCGAGTTTCCGGCTGTGATACCCATGTTTATCCACCGATGAGCACTCAACTTGAACAACTCGGTATTGAGTTGATGCAGGGTTATAGTGTTGCGCATTTATCTGATGAGCCCGATATGGTCATTGTCGGCAATGCCATGTCTCGCGGCAATGCAATGGTTGAGCACATCCTTGATCGGAATCTCGCCTATACATCAGGACCACAGTGGCTATTAGAACATGTGTTAAAAGATCGTTGGGTGGTAGCTGTTTCTGGCACCCATGGTAAAACCACTACCAGCTCGATGATCACCTGGATCTTAGAATACGCCGGTATGCAGCCTGGTTATTTAATTGGTGGAGTACCGCAAAACTTTGCAAGCTCGGCTCGGTTAGGTGAGTCACCTTTTTTTGTTATTGAAGCTGATGAATACGACACCGCCTTTTTTGACAAACGTTCTAAGTTTGTGCACTACCACCCACGCACCTTAGTGATTAATAATATGGAATTTGATCACGGCGATATATTCAATGACCTGTCTGATATTCAACTTCAATTTCATCATCTTATACGTATGGTGCCAAGTAATGGCTTAATTCTTTCGCCAAAAAATGAACAAGCGATTAGTGATACGTTAGCCAAGGGCTGTTGGACATCTACCGAGTTTAGTTATGATGCGGTTAATGTAACTGAGCAAAGGTCATTGAGCCTTGATGGCTGGCAAGCAAAAAAATTAATGGCCGATGGCAGCCGCTTCATTGTCAGTTTTAAAGGGGATGTGCAAGGCACTGTTTGCTGGAATTTAATCGGTGACTTTAATATAGACAACGGCCTAATGGCTATTGCCGCAGCGCGCCATGCAGGCGTAACAACCGCAGTAGCTATTGACGCGTTAAATGAATTTATTAATACCAAAAGACGATTAGAGCTACGGGGAACGGTTAACGATATTCGGGTGTTTGATGATTTTGCTCATCACCCAACCGCCATTGAAAAAACTTTAGCTGGCATTCGTGCCAATGTCGGTGATAAACGTATTATTGCCGTATTAGAGCCTCGTTCAAATACCATGAAATCTGGTGTGCATAAAGAGCGTTTACCGGTCTCATTAACATTGGCAGATCAGGTGTTTATTTATCAAGGTGAAGAGGTTAAATGGTCGGTAGAGCAGTTAATTGATGATTGTTGTCAGCCTTGTGAGGTTGATGATGATATTGATCAGTTAGTCACTAAAGTTAGCGCTTACACACAAGCAGGTGATACCATAGTGGTGATGAGTAATGGTGGTTTTGGTGGTATTCACCAAAAACTCCTTGATGCTTTAGCCGTTAAATTTAACGGCTAAGCTTACCTGTGATTAACACCTAATGTAAATTATTGAGAGCGAGGAAGTATTTTGTCAACATCGTTAAGAGAGTCAAAAGAGTCATCAACTACCACAGTGTTTAGTCAAAAAATTACCCTTGCCATTACTGGCGCTTCAGGGTCAGCTTATGCATTGCGCCTATTAGAATGTTTAGTGGCAGCAAATTATCAAGTTTATGTATTATGCTCAAGTGCCGCCCGTGTAGTTTTTGATACCGAGGTAGGTTTTAAATTACCCGCCTCTCCAGATGCAGCAACCCAAGCATTAACTGCAAAATTTAACGCTCAAGCCGGACAAATTACTGTCTTTGGCAAAGAGCAATGGTTTTCACCTGTCGCTTCAGGTTCCGCGGCACCCAAGCAAATGATTGTTTGCCCCTGTTCAACAGGCACGTTAGCCGCCATTGCACATGGCATGAGTGATAATTTAATTGAACGTGCCGCTGATGTGGTGATTAAAGAACGCGGCCAGCTAATACTGGTGCCCCGAGAAACTCCTTTTTCCACACTGCATTTGCAAAACATGTTGTCACTATCGCAACAAGGTGTGGTGATCATGCCAGCAGCACCGGGTTTTTATCACCAACCCCAATCAATCAGTGATTTGATCGATTTTATGGTAGGTCGTATGCTCGACCACCTCGGTATTGCACAAAGCATAATGCCGCGCTGGGGCTATCAACTGTAGTTGAGTTTTTGAGCATAGGCACAGTGGTTAATAAACAAAGTTTTGCAGAACAAGAAAGTATACACAGTGAAAGAGTAAGGTGTTAATAGGCTAATTTTTTATGAGGATACCCATTTATTTTTTACCCGGAACTATGTGTGATGCTCGTTTGTGGTCGACGTTATGGGCAGCGCTTGCCGAATTAGAACTGGGTTATGAATTTATCCACCTGAGTATTCCTGTTGAGAATAGCATTGGTGAAATTGTGCAAGTTTTGGCGGAGATATTACCTAAGGAGAAAATAAACTTAGTCGGCTTTTCGCAAGGCGGTTATTTAGCCAGTGCTTTTGCTTGCCAATATCCTGAGCGTATTGCTTCGTTAATCAACCTGTCTAATGCGCCCAATAAATTGCCGGATGAAGAGGTAATTACTCGTAAAAAAATTATTTGTTTGGTTGAGGCCCAAGGTTATACCGGTATTACTTTGGCCAGAATTAAGACCTTTTTGGATGTCAGTAATCACTCAAACACTTTGATTATTGAGTGCATCAAAGCAATGGATAGCGACTTTGGCGGCAATGTTTTACTGCAACAGCTTAACTCGACAACGTTAAGAAAAAATTTATTACCCCAACTATTCAGGCTCAATATTCCGATGTTATTTTGCTTTGGCGATAGTGACTTATTGGTGAATAAAGCGATTATTGAACAGTTAGCAAAAACTAACGCCTGCATTAAACAACAAAGATTTGATCATTGTGGGCATATGCTCCCCCTAGAACAGCCCTTTTTATTAGCTAAAGCCTTGTCATTTTTTATCGATAGTAAGTTGAACTAGGTTTAAAAAAATAGTTAACCTAACGACACATTTCACCTGTTTATTTAACACTTGGTGTTGTAGCAACATGTGTTTTATTCAGTGAATAACTTGTATATTAACGCGCTTATTATTTACCGTTAATAAAAAACACTTAAAGGATAATATACCTAGGTGTAATCGCTAAGGCTATCAATGTAAAACAACATTAAACGCATTCACTAAATTCACTAGTGTCGTTATTAATTAACGCTTGGAATGAAGAGGTTGGTATAGTTAAACCATTCAATCGGTACTTTTTAGTGATTATGAAAATGTTGATGCGTATTCTCAACCATGGTTATAAAACCCGTTGTGCAGTTAACGCAGTTACCTATACTGAAGGGCCTTGGCAATGGCGCTGTTTCGTCGCTTAAAACGATTAGCCAAACAAGAAAAGTTGACATGGCAAAAGTAGGCAAGAGTGGGTTTACTCAACCAACAAACTGAAGATGATGAAGAAAAAGTTTGTCCCACTCAACGATAAAGTCGATAATAGGCAAATTAACTCAATAGGTGCGAGAAAACTGTGGATAGCTTGGGTAAACGATTAAATAAATTTATTTCAGAATCAGGCTATTGTTCTCGCCGAGCGGCGGATAAATTAATTGAAGACAATCGTGTCACTATCAATGATAAACACCCCGAACTTGGCACCAAAGTTAACGCCGGTGATGAAGTGCGAGTAAACGGCAAAATCATTAGCGCTAGCCCTGACAACAAAACTGATCGAGTTTATATTGCTTATAATAAGCCGATTGGTATTACTTGCACATCAGAGCCTCATGTTCGCGGTAATATTATTGAGGCTATTGGTCATTCACAACGTATTTTTCCAATTGGTCGATTAGATAAGCCTTCAGAGGGTTTGATTTTTTTAACCAGTGACGGTGATATCGTCAACAAAATTCTCCGAGCAGAAAACGCCCATGACAAAGAGTATATTGTGACGGTTGATAAACCTATTAGTGAGCATTTTGTCGAACGTATGTCTCGTGGTGTGCCCATTTTAGGCACTATCACTAAACCTTGTATGGTGAATGTTAAAAGCCCCTTCGTTTTTACTATTATTCTTACTCAAGGGCTAAATCGTCAAATTCGCCGTATGTGTGAATATCTTGATTATGAAGTCACTAGGCTTAAGCGTTCACGTATTATGAGTGTGGAACTAGGGCGTTTAAAGCAAGGGCAATGGCGTGATTTAACCACAGAAGAGATGGCTGAAATAAATCAAGCCGTGCAATACTCGAATAAAACCGCAGAAACTACCCAGCTAGCCAAAAATGACATAAACACTCCAAAAGTGACATCAACACTCCAAAAGTGAGATAACAAATTCCCAATAGTAACAGCACAAATTCACCACCAAACAATAAATAGCAAGCCTAGCGAAACACCCTCATACCTTTAAGAAATACCTTTAACAACCCACCTTTAACAAATACCTTTTAATAGCTCGTTTACTTGCTGGGTAATCACTACCAGGCTTACGAGCATAATGCTGTTAATCGAGGTTTAATAAATTTGCTGGTGCAAATTGATCTGTTAGCACACGGGTGTTTTCAGGCCAGTCTTGATCGGTGCTACTCGAGATTATGCTTGAATAAATGGCAGCAATATCAATATCAAAAGCGCTTAGTTGAGAGTGTAAACTAGCAATACGTTTTACTAACGCTTGCCCTGAAGGCAATTGGCGAGAGCTAGCAAGAATAATACGGTTATTATTTTTATGATTGCGAACGTTTAAAAACTCACCAAAGACAGCATGATAAGTGGCAGACTCGTGAGCATATAAGTTACTGGATGAGAAGGTATTAGAGGTTATTACGCCATTAGGCGTTAATAACTGTTTTGATTCAGTTAAAAACTCTTGAGTTAACAAATGTGCGGGAATGTAATCGCCATTAAAGGCATCAAAAATAATCCAATCATATTGTTGTTTTTTAAGGAGCGCCCTCTTGATGAAAATACGACCATCTTGAACATAGGTTTTAATATGATGGTTTTCAATAAAACCAAAGTATTCTCGGGCCACTTTAACAACCGAAGGGTCTATTTCTACATTATCAATATTGCTGGTGGGGAAAAGTTGATGCAGAGTATTTGACATAGTGCCACCCCCTAAACCAATAATCAGAATACGCTCAGGCTGGTTGTTAATCAATAAAGCAGAAAAGAGTAACTTAGTATAATTAAACACTAGGCTTTGCGGTTTACTTTTAAAAAAACAACTCTGATTAGATTGACTGTTTTTGACATTAAACCGTAAACAACGTAAATCACCGGTGTCTTCAACAATAATATTACGATACAGCGACCGTTCACTGTGAATAATGTTGGCATAAACCTGTGTCGATAAAAAAAGTGGAGCGACAACAAATAGCCATAATAATAGTGCTACATTTAATCGCGGTAAACCGCGGACTTTACGCATAACTCACCGCCTGTGCAGCCGAGAGCTTATCGGCGACTATTGCGACAACCCCTAACAGCACTAAGACCAAACTAAAACTAATAATAATTTGATTGACCTCAAAAAACAGCACCAAATAAAACGAAGTTATTATGGTGCCAATGGCACTGCCTAGCGTTGAGATAAAGTAGAGTTTACCGGCTATTTGGCCACTTTTATTTTTATCAGTGACTAACAACCTTACTGAATAAGGCGACAGCATACCCAGCACAACAGTTGGCAGAAAAAATAACGCAGTAGAGGCAAGTAAAGAGCCGTAACGGCTATCGTCAATGAATATAAAAATGGTTTCCATGATCGTATTTGACGATAGGGCTATGGGGAGTATAAGTAAGCCAGCGATAATAAAGATAATACCAAAACGTTTAAGTGACGCTGACTGAGTGGAAAGCTTGCCGCCAAGCAAATAACCAATAGCCAGGCTGAGCATAAATACGGTAATAATACTGCCCCAAATATGAATGCTGCTGCCAAAAAAAGGCGCAAGAATACGACCGCCTAAAAGCTCTATACCCATAATGCAAAAGCCACTACAAAAAGCGAGCATATAAATGAGGGGATTTTGCCAAGTATGTTGCATTACGTTCACTCTTTATTTGTAGGTGGATGCTAATCCTAGCGGATATTGTCGCTGCCGCCTATCAATATTTAGGTTAATAGTTAGGCCAACACTTAGCCCATTGATCAATTTAGATAACTCGGTTAAAGAAGCGACAAACACCGAAGCTGATTTTGAAATAAAGTCTACCGGTTTACGCCTAGGTGAAAAGCTATATGAATAATTACTTATTGGTAATGACGTATCAGGTACTTCCCACGAGCGAATAATGTCAGCTCGTATTTCTCCTTTTACTGAAGTCTTGATACGGCCCTATTTTGATTGAGGGTATCACTGGTGGCGTGATGAACCACAAGTTGATAAGGGTTGATATCATACTAAAATTGCATTGTTAATGGAGAAGTTAGCTGAGCTCTATAAAGTGAATATTGAAGGTAATTATTCTCTGTTGAAAGTGAACAAAAATTAATTTACGTTTTTTTATAAATTATTAGTGTAAAAATGAACTTAATGAATAAAGTGAGGTCCTATATTATGTAGAGACTTTGATTTCCCTCTTTAATGTTTTTTAAGTGTTTCATGTTTTATAGCGCATTTTTATAATGCGCTTTTTTTTGCCTAAAATTGAGTCAGTACGACCAAATGCAAATCGCCTCACTCACACTGTAATAACTTTGTTCTACCTTCAAGGCTGGTATGCTTTTATAGGGATAGTTTTAATTAAGTAGGCATATTTACTAACCTGTGGGTTATCTATCTCAATTATTGCTTCTTGTCCAAATGCTACCGTTAATCTCGGTTTGGAAACTTTTTTTGCATTATATTCTATTAATTCAAACTCTAGAAAGGCCGACTCACCTAAATTTTTAGCTTTGAAATTAACGGTGAAATTCTCATCAATGTTTAACGTTGTTTTTTTATCAAAGTTTACCCAAAATGTCATTTTTGAATTGATAGTACGATTGAAGTTAGCTTTCTTCTTATTGGTTATATTGACATCAAAATCAACTAAAGCGCCCAATTGCTTTTGATCTGCTGTGATCTGTTGACTATTTTCACTGTTTGTCGCAGTAGCTAGTGTATTCCATGACATTGTTGTTATTGTGGTAAATGCAATCAATGTGTATGTTAATTTATTTTTGAACGTCATTTTCCTTTTCTCTTTTAGTAGTTTAATTCTTGCAATATTATTGGTAACACTTGAGCTGGCAGAGCACACAAGGTTGCTTGGTATATCATGATGCTTTGAGAGGATTAAAGAGGCGAGATCCTCGATGTAAGCAATATGGCCATAGCCGTTACTTGTATTTTCGTCACACCTTGCTTCAATATAAAAACGATTAGCATGAATAAGTTTTCGAACAAGAGGGTTCCACCAAAAGAGGCATTGAGCTACTTCTAGTAATAATAGTCTTAAGTTGTCATTACTCTTTAGGTGTTGTTTCTCATGAGCAATAATTAAGTCTATGTGTTTGGAGTCGTTAATTTTTTCTGAAATAATTATGACCGGATTAACTATGCCTAATAAAAGGCCACTTGATAGCTGATTTATAGAGTAAATAGGTAATTGATACTTTGAACTAGATTTAATGAGCAAGGTCAATGAGGGGGCGTTCATGATTTGATTGCGCCACTGCACAGACTTTATTATTCTTTTGACAAAAAGCAATGCACCTATAGTTATCAATACCGATAAACTCGATTTTAGCCATAAATCAAGATCAATGAGTACCAATTGTCCGTTACTCATTGTATTAGCAGAGGTTAGCTTTGAAAAAGCTATTATTATTGGCTCTATTAAAACGGCTTTAGGTACTAGTTCTGCCAAAATAGGATAAGGTATAAAATAGGCTAATATAGCCATAGAAGACAAGTAGTAATTGGCGTTGCTTGTGCCTTTTCCATATTTGATAAGAGCCAAGGCAACAACAGAAATAACAATACTTATATAAAGATAATTTTCCATTTACTTAAAATCCTTTTTTCTTTCTTTCAATACGGACTCAAGATATTCAATATCATCAAGATTGAGCTCTTCTTGTTCTAAAATATGTGCTACTAATGGTCGGCTTTTACCTAAAAATACTCTATCAATAAAGTCTTTTATTAACGGAGTTCGTACATTTTTCTTTTCCGTGATCGGTGAGTAAAAAATGGTTCTTCCTTGATGGCCACTACGCTTAATAGATTGTTTTTTCTCTAAGCGATCTATTATAGTTTTAACCGTTGAGTACTTTGCTTGACGTCGCTGCTCTATTATCTTATGTATTTGTGGTGCGGTCGCTTCATTCATTTCCCAAAATAATTGCATAACTTCAAGTTCGAAATCTGACAATGACATATTTGTTCTCTTGTTATCTCTACATATGTAGTTGTATTATATCTACACGCGTAGAGAAAGCAATAAAATTAATCTACTTTTTATCATGGTGCATTGACCAAGTTAAGGTTGTTGGTATTGATATCGCAATAATGTACGAAGGTGAACTGTGTATATAAAAAAGTGTCAGGAAACACTATTATGTCGATAGCGCATCAAATATTTATTCCCGCATAATTAATTATATTGGTTTTATGATGAAATAAGCTACCCGTACAAT
>JAWUYA010000043.1:0-27500 GCA_034111045.1 Colwellia sp.
TCAGCCAGTGTTGACTTTGGTGTGGTGGTGATTAATGACGATAATACCTTAACCTATAAACCGAGCGAGGGTTTTAGTGGCACAGCGACGGTTAGCTACACCATTGATGATGGGCAAGGTGAACAAGCGACAGCCGAGGTGGCGGTGCTAGTTGAGGCGTATGAAACAGTGACGGTTAAAAACAAGGCTAAAGGAGGGAGTATGGGTTTAATGCTTCTCGGACTAGCGGGGTTGGTATGGTTACGCTTACATCGCTATAGGCAACTGGCTAGCGGCGGGTTAGCCAACGCCATTGCCTTGATACTATGTATGTCCTTAGTTGCTTGTAGCTCGCCCGATGATGATGAGCCTGTGGTCGTGGCAGTTGAAGATGTCGCGCCCTCGTCGGAAATGACAACGACAACCCAGGCGGCTGTTGATACGGCGAGCTTAACCCCACTTCCTAAAGATGATAAAGCGCAGACGACTACGAGCTCACCATTATTAGCGAAAAATGTTCCTTTAAATACTTATGAGGTGGTTTCGCCGACATTGACACCCCCTAAAGTCAACGAAGACGACAGGACAGTGCTTGAGGTGGTAGAGCCTGTGACCGAGAGTGTGGCAGCTAAGGTGGCAAAACCTGTGACAGATAGTGAAGCAGCTAGCGTCACAGAACCTGTGTTAGTCGATACTAGGCTAGCCACCATAGCATCGAACGAGGTGTTGTTAATCGAGGCTAGCGACGAGCCGGCCACTGATACAACCGAGATAACTGATATAATAGATATAACTGATAGCCGCTCAGAGGATAAAATCTTTGTTGATGCGGAGTCGGTTCCTGAAGAAACAGTAGCTGCCACCGCCATAGGTTTTACCGAAACAGATGACATCATTGATACCCATTCCAGTAATACCCCAGTTATAAGCCACAGTAGCAGCGATGTGAGTGCTGACATCCATTGGTTTATCACCGGCAGTGTTGGCCAAAGCAAGGTGGTTGAACCACTATTACTCCCCGCTAACAGTGCTGTTGAGGACATCAGTATTGACCGCAAGGGCACTAGTTACATAATAGGAGGAGGCATTAGCTACAAGGATTTGAGTGTTACTCTCAGTTACACCAACTTAGGAAAAGCAGGCGCTGAGATAACCGGTGATACCCTCAACCGTGCCAGTTTCGAGCAAAGTTTACTCGCCACTGTACCTAATTTAGTCGATGGCTTAAGTGTTGAAACCCAATATGCCTTTTGGTCAAACGAGCGCTTAACCGCTGCAGTAGGCTTGGGTTTATTGGCTTGGAAGCTCGATTACAGCAGCCAATTACAAGGCAGTGTTATCAGGGCCAACGAGCAAGGTGTAGATGTATTTTATCAGGCGAATCTAAGTTACCAACTAAGCGACGAAATGTGCGTTAGCTTAAAAGCGGCACGTTATCAGTTATCGCTTAATGAGGTCAATAACCTCTCTCTAGGCCTTCGATACAGTTTTTAGGCTGATTTTTAAACTAGAGGTTTAGGCTAGATGTTAAGGACATATATTAAGGACATATATTAAGGCCTTAACTCCCAACTAGCTTGATTTTAATCTGATACTAGCCCTAAATTTTACGGGGTAATAAACCCTCTTATAAAGCCCTAATAGATAAAGTGGTTCAACAGGTATAGTCTCGATATAATGGTAAACAACCCACTAAGTCTTTTTTTTAACTCTAGATAGGTATTTCACGGCATTAATAACTCATGTATAGAATATTTAGCGACTCATTTAGTGATTTTCCTAGCCATCAGTAGGGCATGTCGTATACCTTAGGGCTATTCAACTATTGATGGACATTAATCTTGCAACCTATTATTCAAATCACAGCCGTCAATAAGGTTTATGACAGTGGTTTTCAAGCACTTAATAATATTAACTTATCAATAAAACCCGCTGAAATTTTTGCCTTGTTAGGGCCAAATGGTGCCGGTAAAACGACACTGATCAGTACTATTTGTGGCATTGTTGATGCTAGCTCTGGGCAAATTACGGTTGATGGGAAAGATATTGTTGAGGGCTACCGACATACGCGTGAACTTATTGGTTTAGTGCCACAAGAGTTAACCACTGATGCGTTTGAAACGGTATGGTCTACCGTTTCATTTAGCCGTGGATTATTTGGTAAGAAACCCAACCCTGCTTTTATTGAACAAACACTTAAATCATTGTCGCTTTGGGATAAAAAAGATAATCGCATGATGGAATTATCTGGTGGTATGAAACGCCGAGTGATGATTGCAAAAGCGTTATCTCATCAACCTTCCATTTTATTTTTAGATGAACCTACCGCTGGCGTTGATGTAGAGTTGCGCAAAGATATGTGGCAATTAGTACGACAATTACGAAACGATGGCGTGACTATCATTTTAACCACACATTATATTGAAGAAGCTGAAGAAATAGCAGACCGTATTGGCGTCATTAAAAATGGTCAACTCATTTTGGTTGAAGATAAAACGGTTCTAATGGAGCAATTAGGTAAAAAACAATTAATTCTCGATTTAAAAGAGCCATTAACCGCAATCCCTTTGAATATGGCCGATTTTAATTTACAGATTAAAAAGCAGGGGCTGCAATTAATTTATAGTTATGACACCACCGAAGAACATACCGGTATTTCTGCTTTACTCCAGTATTTGTCTGAGGCCGGTATTGGCTTTAAAGATATCAAAACTGATCAAAGCTCGTTAGAAGATATATTTGTCTCACTAGTGAGGGAAACAAGATGAATAGATACGCAGTGATGGCTATTTATAAATTTGAAATGGCGCGTACTAAACGTACTATTTTCCAAAGTGTTATCTCTCCAGTGATCTCTACTTCACTTTATTTTATTGTGTTTGGTTCTGCGATTGGCTCTCGTATTACAGAAATAGACGGTATTAGTTACGGCGCTTTTATTGTACCTGGCTTAATTATGTTATCGCTATTAACACAAAGTATTTCCAATGCGTCTTTTGGTATATATTTTCCTAAATTCACCGGCACTATTTATGAATTACTTTCTGCGCCAATCTCTTCTTTTGAAGTTTTACTTGGCTATGTAGGTGCTGCTGCAACTAAGTCAATTGTGTTAGCGTTAATTATTTTAGCCACAGCGCATGTGTTTGTCCCTCTTGAAATAGCACATCCTCTGTGGATGTTATTGTTTTTAGTGGTAACTGCCGTGACCTTTAGTTTGTTTGGCTTTATTATTGGCATATGGGCAGACAACTTTGAAAAGCTACAAGTGATCCCACTTATTGTCATTACTCCGCTTGTTTTTTTAGGTGGTACTTTTTACTCTGTCAGTATGTTACCGCCATTTTGGCAAACGGTAACGCAATTTAATCCGGTATTTTATTTAATTAGTGGCTTTAGGTGGAGCTTTTATGAAGTGGCTGAGGTCAGTTTAGTGACCACGTTTTGTGTAATGGGCGGCCTATTAGCTTTATGTTTATTAGCGGTTACTTGGATATTTAAAAGTGGCTATCAGATCAAGCAATAGTAGCGATAAGAGCAGAGCCAACGCTATAAGCTATGATTTAATTTACTCTCGTTTAGGTGAACATACTTGAGAAGCGGCTGACTGAGGTGGTGGAGGGGAATTCCCATCAACTGCAACATTACCTTGATAACAACAGCTATTACAGACCCAATACATTATATATTAGGTTTTTCCTTGGGTTATTCATTGGTTGCTAAAATAGATTAATAACATAGGTTGCGAACATAGATTGCTAATATGGGTTGCTCACTTAGCCTGGTGCATATCAAAACAGTGTTCAATAATTTTAATAAAATAACGACTGCCGGTTGCAATGAGTTGATCTGGAAAATCATAATCTGCATTATGCAATGCAGGGGTTTCTTCGCCAGCACCTAAGCCAAATAATGCGCCACAATACAAACGGGTAAACTGACCAAAATCTTCTGACCAAGGAAATGGCTGTGGTGTAAAATGAACAACGTCTTCACTTAAGGCATCGGTAATTATTGCCACCGCTTCTTGATGATTAACAGTCGCATCAAAAACATCTTCACATTCAATCGAATAAGCTAGCTTATGCGCTATGGCAAGGGCCATGACTTTGTCATTGACAATTTCGATTAAGTGCTCCATTTCAACATCATGCTCACTGCGCAGTGTGACATATATTTCCGCATCAGCGGGTGAGGTGCCAAAGGCTTTTTCACCTAGTTTAACCCCAACAACCGTGGCAAAAGTAAAGTCACTTTGGCTGTTAATTAGCTTGGGTAATTGCTCAAATAATGGCAATAACTGATAAACAGCTTTAACCGGGCTGTTCCCTGTTTCTGGTTGTGCTGCGTGAGCGGTTTTACCGATAAAACGTATAATAACCCCACGGGATGCACAACAGATGGTGCCGGTTTTGATCAATATGTCGCCCATGGGATATTGAGGTGTGTTGTGTAAAGCAAAGACAAAATCTGGCGTTAATTGCTGTAATATTTTATCTTCTAGTACTTTTTTTGCCCCTTCTCCCGTTTCTTCTGCCGGCTGAAACAATAAGATAACACGACCCGCCTTGGGCCTTTTATTGGAATAATACTGAGCAACAGCTGCCAGTATTGCCATATGGCCATCATGGCCACATTTATGAGATATGCCCGGTGTTATTGAACGATAATCGAACGAATTAGTTTCAGTAATGGGCAAGGCATCAAGCTCACATCTCAACATAATTGTACTACCTGTTGCCGCTTCACCAAAGCAAATCGCAACACCTGTACCGCCTATCTCAGTGATGATTTTATCGGGTAGTAATGGCGCTAAATAGCTAACTAATCGAGCTGCAGTGCCTTGTTCTTTATTTGAGAGTTCAGGGTGTTGATGTAATTTTTTTCTTAATGTGATGCAATTCATTGGTTGGCCCCGTGTAGTTTGTTTGGTAAGTGTTTAAATCTTGCTTGATTTGAGGGGCCAGCATATAAAGGCCTATAATGTTGGCAATCGACATGGAAAAGAACAGAGAATCAGAAATAGCAATGACAGAGTCCAAACTGATGGATGCGCCAATGACGGTAAATAGACAAAAAATAAATTTATAGGTTAGATCTAACACCTTACTGTCGCCCACTAAAAAGCCCCAGGCAATCGAGCCATAATAGGCCCATGAAATCATCGTTGATATGGCAAATAACAAAACGGCAATACTCAGTAAATACGGAAACCACCAAATAACACTGCCAAAGGCCCGTGAAGTTAATGCCACGCCATCGATGCCGTCAACAGTGTTATAAGCCCCTGTTATGACAATAACTAAGGCGGTAATGGTGCAAATAACTACAGTGTCAATAAAAGGCTCAAGGAGGGCAACATAGCCCTCTCGCACAGGCTCTTTTGTTGATGCAGTCGCATGAGCAATAGAGGCCGCACCAACACCTGCCTCACTTGAAAATGCTGAGCGTTTAAAGCCTTGAATCATCACACCGATAATACCACCAACCACGCCTGTGGGCGAAAACGCCCCGTGATAAATTAGGCTGAATGCTTGTGGGATATTGCTGGCATTGGCAATTAAAATATATAACGCGGCAGATAAGTATATACCCGCCATAAGAGGGACAACTTTTTCAGTTACCTTAGCAATTTGTTTAATACCGCCGATGATCACAACACCGATCAATATGGCTAAAATCAAGCCAAACAACCAGCCTTTATCGGCCCAAACGCTGTTACTGCCACCCATAACGTTAACAAATTGCTGATAGGCCTGGTTCGACTGCAGCATGTTACTGCCACAAAGCGACGCCGTAACACAACAAATAGCAAAGAAGACGGCTAAAAACTTACCTAGCTTGGTATAACCCAAATCTGACAAGCCATCTCTAAGGTAATACATAGGTCCGCCACGTACTTTTCCTTGTTTGCTAATATTGCGGTATTTCACCCCTAGGGTACATTCCAAAAATTTAGTGGACATCCCCATAAATCCGGCAATGATCATCCAAAAGGTTGCTCCTGGGCCGCCAATAGAAATAGCAATGGCAACACCGGCAATATTACCTAAACCTACGGTACCTGACAGTGCTGTCGTCAATGCCTGAAAGTGACTAACTTCACCAGGGTCATTAGGGTCTGAGTAATCCCCCCGTATCACTTTACACGCATGTTTAAATCCACGAATATTAATAAAACCAAAATAAAAGGTGAAACTGATTGCGGCAACAATAAGCCATAACACAATAATAGGTACTGAAGCGCCAGCCACAGTAAATGAATAAAAGATGATACTGCTAAATAGCTCAGCAACAGGTTTTAGCAATTCATCTATATGTTGATCAATGTTAGCCATCTTGATTAAGGCGGTTTCTACTTTATTGATAGTCATTAATACCAAAGCACTCATTAATTGCCAACTCATCGTTATGTCCATTTGTATTAACTTTTCAGCGTTCACGATATCAGAACTATTGAAGTTATTGTTACTGAAAAAACTGTAATAAAGCGATAAAAACAGTTAATTTAACGTTGTTTTATTAAAAATCAAAGTGATACAGCTGTATTGATATTAAAAAGTACAGTAATAAAATATATTGAATCAAATATAACATACATATATCAAGGTGTTTGACTTCGATTACAGTGCACAACCAACCGATGCGATGCCCGAGTGAAGCGAGGAGAATAATTGGTATTATGAGCCTTATTAACCTTGCCTTAGCGTTGATCTATTAACCGCTCGCGCACTGAAGTATTGATTAAACCATTTAAAAAAGCATCGGGCGTCAGCTTGGATCGTGTCGATTGTTCTTCACCGTCAATTTATTGTGATTTATATTTTGAATAGTCAGGCAAGTAAATTAGAAGACAAATATCAAACAAAATGATTTTTATACTATTTATTTCAACTAAAAGCGTTATCTTCTCTACTTTCTGGTCGATTAATTGTGTAAAATCATCAGCTATTTTATTCATCAATTTAGTCTAACCAAAATTAGTCTAGCCAAAAAATGCTTTCGCATCCGAGGAGCTCATGAATTTAGACGACGTAACATTAGACGATATAGTCTTGCAGGCAGAGCAAGCTATTGCCGCTACAACCGATCCCGCTGCCCTTGATCAAGTTCGTGTCAACTTTTTAGGAAAAAAAGGGTTATTTACTGAACAAATGAAAGGCTTGAGTAAACTGCCTAAAGAAGAAAAACCCAAAGCAGGTCAAGTGATTAATATCGCTAAACAACAGGTGCAAAAATTGCTTGTTGCCCGTGGTGAGTTACTGCGTAATGACGAAATTAAAAAACAATTAGCGGCAGAGTCAATTGATGTGACGCTCCCCGGCAGAGGCACTCAAATTGGTGGCCTTCACCCGGTTACTCGTACCATTGAACGTATAGAAAGCTTTTTTGGTGACTTAGGCTTTGAAGTTAAAGACGGTCCAGAAATTGAAGATGACTATCATAACTTTGATGCATTAAATATCCCTGAACATCATCCTGCCCGTCAAGACCATGATACTTTTTACTTTAACCCTAAGTTAGTGTTACGTACACAAACCTCTGGTGTACAAATTCGTACCATGGAAGTAGAAAAGCCACCATTGAGAATTATCTCGCCAGGTAAAGTTTACCGTAATGATTATGATCAAACCCATACCCCTATGTTTCATCAGGTTGAAGGGTTAATGGTTGATAAAGATGTGAGTTTTACTCACCTTAAAGGAATTTTACACGACTTCCTTCATCACTTTTTTGAAGAAGCTGTTGAAATTCGCTTCCGTCCGTCCTATTTCCCATTTACAGAGCCTTCAGCAGAAGTCGATATTATGGGTAAAAATGGTAAATGGTTAGAAGTATTAGGTTGTGGCATGGTTCACCCTAACGTTTTACGTAGTGTAGGTATTGACCCTGAAGTGTGCACCGGTTTTGCTTTTGGTATGGGCGTAGAGCGCTTAACTATGCTGAGATACGGTGTCAATGACTTACGCGCCTTCTTCGAAAACGATCTTCGCTTCTTAAAACAGTTCAAGTAGGAAACTAATAATGAAATTTATTGAATCATGGTTACGTGAGTGGGTAAAGCCTGCGATAACCTCAGAAGCATTAGCGCATCAAATTACGATGGCGGGTTTAGAAGTTGATGGTGTAGAACCTGTTGCGGGTGAATTTACCGGAGTATTAGTCGGTGAAGTGGTTGAGTGTGGACCACACCCTGATGCTGATAAATTACAAGTGACAAAAATAAACTTAGGCCCAGATTTTAATGACGGCGCGCTAGTTGATATAGTTTGTGGTGCCAAAAACTGTCGTCAAGGCATAAAAGTTGCGGTGGCAACAGTGGGAGCAGTGTTACCTGGCAACTTTAAAATTAAAAAAGCTAAATTACGGGGTGCTCCTTCACATGGCATGCTCTGTAGCGAGTCTGAAATAGGCTTAGCTGACAGTGCAGACGGTATTATGGAGCTTGCCCATGACGCGCCCATAGGTAGCTGTGTTCGCCAATACCTAGATTTAAACGATGTCACCATAGATGTTGATTTAACCGCCAACCGTGGTGATTGCCTAGGCCTTAAAGGTTTAGCTCGCGAAGTAGGGGTGTTAAATAGTTTATCGGTTACTGAGCCAGCAATTGAAGCTGTGGCTCCAACAATCAATGATGTTAGAGACATCACTATTGAAGCAGGGCAAGCCTGTCCTCGCTACTTAGGCCGTGTCATTAAAGGGATTAATGCCAATGCAGTCACTCCTTTATGGATGGTAGAAAAACTTCGTCGTTGTGGTACTCGTGCTATTGACCCCGTGGTTGATGTTACTAACTATGTATTGTTAGAACTAGGTCACCCCATGCATGCTTTTGATTTAGATAAAATTGAAGGCGGTATCAACGTCCGTTTTGCTAAACAAGATGAAATCTTAGTGTTACTTGATGAAAACCAAGTCAAACTTTCTGCCCAAACACTAGTGATAGCAGACCAAGGACCAGAGGGCGGTAAAGCATTAGCAATTGCTGGTATCTTTGGTGGCTTGCATTCAGGTGTCAGTGATAGCTCAACAGACATTTTCTTGGAAAGCGCCTTTTTTGCACCACTTGCTATTTTAGGCAAGGCGCGTCAATACGGTTTACATACCGATGCATCTCACCGCTATGAGCGTGGTATCGATCCAGAATTACAACGCGATGCAATGGAAAGAGCCACACAATTGCTACTTGAAATTGTTGGTGGTCAGGCAGGGCCTATTGTTGAAGCTAAATCTGAAGCGAATATTCCCGTAGAAAAAGCAGTGACGCTACGCCGTAAAATGCTTGATGCTCGTATCGGACATCATATTAAAGATGAGCAAGTGACTGAAATTTTAACACGTTTAGAGTTTACAGTTGACGCATTAGGGGACGATGACAGCAAAGTTTGGCAAGTGATTGTGCCGGCATATCGTTTTGATATCAAAATTGAAGTTGACTTAATTGAAGAAGTGGCTCGAATTTTTGGCTACAACAATATTCCTAACGTAGCGCCAAAAGCTTATTTAGCGATGCGAGCGCAAAAAGAAGCTAAATTAACCGTCAGTAAACTTCGTCAAGCATTAGTTAATCGTGATTATCAAGAAGCTATTACCTATAGTTTTGTTGACCCTAAGATACAGTCGTTATTATTTCCTGAACAAGACGTTATGGTGTTACCGCACCCAATTTCTTCAGAAATGTCAGTAATGCGTTTAAGTTTATGGACCGGTTTATTGCAATCAGTTGTTTATAACCAAAACCGTCAGCAACAACGTGTGCGTCTTTTTGAGGTGGGTTTACGTTTTGTCCCAGACAGCTTAGCTGAAAATGGTGTTCGTCAAGAGAACATGATTGCAGGGGTTATTAGTGGTCAACGCGTTGATGAGCATTGGACGATGGAAAAATCAGGCAGTGACTTTTTTGATAGCAAAGGCGATGTTGACGCTTTATTATCATTAACCCAAGATTCAGCCGCTTATGAATTCTCAGCGGCTGAAATTGAGGCGCTTCATCCAGGACAAACCGCAAAAATCACTCGTGATGGCGTACTGGTTGGCCACGTAGGAACCTTACATCCTGAATTGCAAAGGAAATTAGGGCTAAAAAGTCGAATATTTATTTTTGAATTATTATTGAGTGAAATATTAACTCAAAAAACCCCTCAGGCTACTGATATCTCTAGATTTCCTGCAAACAGAAGAGACATAGCTGTGGTAGTAAAAGAGCATGTTGATGCAAAAGAGGTATTACAACTTATTGAAAAGGTTGGCGGAAAATATTTAATTGATCTAAACTTATTCGATGTATATCAAGGTCAAGGCATAGAGTCTGGTTTTAAGAGTTTAGCAATTGCTCTGACATTACAAGATCATGAGAAAACATTAGAAGAAAAAGATATTAATGACGTCGTTAATCGAGTTGTTGATACTTTATCAACAGAATTAAATGCAACACTGAGGAACTAAGTAATGGCGCTTACCAAAGCAGAAGTAGCGGAACATTTATACGAAAAAGTTGGGCTGAGTAAGCGCGACGCAAAAAACATGGTTGAGGTATTTTTTGAAGAAATACGCGAAACCTTAGAAAGTGGGGATCAAGTAAAGCTTTCTGGTTTTGGTAATTTTGACATACGTGAGAAAAAAGAACGTCCAGGCCGTAACCCTAAAACGGGTGAAGATATTCCTATCTCAGCACGTAAGGTAGTTACCTTCAGACCAGGACAAAAACTTAAAAGCCGTGTTGAAGATGGTAACGGTTAATTGCTCTTACACTATTTAATTAAAAGGTTGCGCAGGCAGCCTTTTTTATTGCTGAAAAAAGAGTATCTTTATGGTTATATCGAATGGTGGAGTTATATAGCCCTTAATCTTGTTTAGAACGAAGCAATTTTGAAATGGCAGAGCAAGATGCTGATTCTGACTATGCTCAGTTCTCTGCTAAATATGCATTCTAAAAATTACTGTTTAGTGCGGTGAGTCACTTTTTTAATGTGTTTCTATGAGGAGGAGGCTTTTGTCTCCTTTTTTTGTGAGAGAACATAGATGAACATATGTTCATTAAGAGGCCTTAAATACGGTTAATTGCTGGCTTTATGTAAATTATGTCAGTGTTTTTTATTTTCCCATATCAATTTCTGTTGTACTTTTTTCATGTGATCACTAAAACTCTTCTCAAATTTACTTTTGCCACAATTAAAAACGGCGCTAGAGCCTTCGACGGTGCTGCCAAGAAATTGCTTTCTATCAATAACGCATATGCCATTGTCACTCTTAGTTATTGAAATAGACTCTGACAGCCTACTGGTGTTTTTAGCTCGCTTTTGCGCTGGTGTTAATTTCTTACTCGAATGTGGAACAGCAAATTGCTCACCATGCATCACTGAAGGCGATCTAAATTGTTGCAGTTCAGCTAATTCATCAGCTAGTATTTTTTCATTAATTGAGTGTCGTAACTTTTTAAGTTGCTGGTAGGCCGAGAAAGTTGCTTGGGCTGGCTTTTGTGGTTCTATACTCGCTTGTGGTTTAGCGTTTAACAACCGTGTTGAAGAGCGATTTTTTACCAATTGACTTGACTCAAGTGTTGTTAGTTGGTTATCAATGTTTACCTTTTCGATGGTTTTAATGGTTTCAATGATTTTAACTGCTTTAACGGCTTTAGGTGTTGGTTTTACTACTACAGTGTTAACTGTCAGTGGCTTAGCGGGCATTTGATACAAGTAGCTTTTAATCGCCCTTTTGGGGTTTTTAAGGTAATGAGGTGGTTGCCTTTCTGAGATGAAATATAACAGAAAGACAAACAATAGATGAGCAAGTATAGAAACTACAATGGCAATAAAAGGCATTTTAACTCCATTTTTACCCTCATACTTTACCTTAGTAAGCTTTAATAGCGTCTGCTTTAGTATTCTCATTATTGGTTGGCTACTCAATAGCTATGGCATTAAGCCGCAACCAAGTAAAATAAAATCAGTTAAAAATGCGGTGACTTTCTCAATGTATTGTTCTTCGTAGTCAGCTTGGCTCATTACCGTTAATACTTATGTTTGAAATCAGCATAATGTTGAGTGGATGATCTAGTGAGAAAAATAAGAAAAATAAGAAAACAGGATCAATATATCTAATTTACCCTTGCCTATCTCATGCTGCAATAATTTTGATGTTTCTCTGACCCCTTGTCGTCTTTTTAGAGTAATAAAGCTCATTAGCTTTAGGTAGCACCGCTCTGTTGGCTATTTACTGCACCGTTGCGTCTTTATAACTGTGCAAAATGAAGACTCTGTGCGGAAAACAGTATTTTTCTTGGCTTTGTGCTCTTATTTTTCCTTGTTTACCTGACTGTTTACTTGATTTGTTGCCTTGTTCAGCCATTAGTTAATCGTCTAGTTGTATTTTTATCAGCTCTTGTTTTAAACCGAAAGAGAGGGATAAAACTGTATCTGTGTTATTACCTTTTGTTACTAATGCTACTAATAAATAAAAATAGCCTATCAAAATGTTAACTAATTAGTCAACTAATGAAATATGTAATGAAATTGTCATGAAATTCTGTTTTAATTTTCAAATGATTGATGATTTATCGTCACAAAAATGATGTTAACTGTCATTTTTATAAAAATAAACATAATAGATTACTAAGGAAGTCAAAATGAAAGCACCCCGTATTTCGCGCATCACTGGTGCGTTAATTATCGCACTCGGTTTATCAATACCAGTAATGGCAAACACTACCTCCTCGGGTGTAAAAGGAGAAGTTGTTGGACCAAATGGCAATGCGGCTGTTGGTACGCTTGTTACTATTACGCATGTGCCATCTGGAACAAAAAAAACAGCCATTGTTGATAATTTAGGTCGTTTTTCTAGCAAAGGGCTAAGAGTAGGGGGGCCTTATAAAATTGTTATTGACTCTGATCAGTTTGAAGATACAGAAATTAAAGATGTTTTTTTAATCTTAGGTGAAACTTACCCGGTTAAAGTGGCATTAAATGAGCAAGAAGCCATTGAAACGATTGTTGTCACAGCAATGATTGTCAATAAAAACTACGGCAGTAATAGCCCATCATCAAATTTCAATTTAACAGATATTGAAATGACACCGACAGTGAATAGAGACATTAAAGATGTTATTCGTGTTGATCCCCGGATATATATCAATGAATCTGGCTCAGGTGGCGATTCAGTGGTATGTGCAGGAGGTAACCCACGTTTTAATAGCTTAACGGTTGATGGCGCACGAATGAATGATAACTTTGGCTTAAATTCCAATGGTTACCCTACGGTTCGTATTCCTTTTTCCTATGATGCAATTGACCAAGTTGCAGTTGAATTAGCCCCTTTTGATGTGCAATACGGCGGTTTTACTTCTTGTAATATCAATGCGGTAACAAAATCTGGCGGTAATAAATTTAAGGGGAGTGTATTTGCAGATTACACCAGTGATTCATTAAAAGGTGACAGTTTAGAAGATGATAATATTGATACCGGCAGTTATAATGAAAAACGTTATGGATTTAACCTTGGCTTTCCGTTAATAGAAGATGAGCTTTTTTTCTTTGCTGCCTATGAAAAACTTGATGGCGCACAAATAATGCAATATACCGCATTTGATAATGGCGCAATTTTACAAAGTGATATTGACCGCATTATTCAAATATCAAAAGATAAATATAATTACGACCCCGGTACTATGGTGTCAAGTATTCCGGTAGATGATGAAAAGTTATTAATCAAACTTGATTGGAATATCAATGAAGATCACCGAGTAAACTTTGTTTATAATTACAATGATGGCTTTGAAATAGGTCAGTCTGATGAAAGTTCATCGAAATTATCACTGTCAAACCATTTTTATGAGCGTGGCGCTGAATTCACCTCTGTGGTTTCTTCTTTATATTCAGACTGGTCCGAAAATTTCACAACAGAAATTCGTTTAGGTTACTCTACAGTAGACAATCGCCAAATATCTCTTGACCAAAGCAGTGGCTTTAGTGAATTTACTATCGAAAAAGTGGGTGTTGAGCGTAATCAAGACATTGATGTTTATTTAGGTCCAGATGACTCTCGTCAATCTAATAAACTTAACTATGACAACTTATCATTTAAAATTGCAGGTACTTATTACCTTGATACCCATGAGCTATATTTTGGCTACGAGCGTGAAGAGTTAGATGTTTTTAATTTATTTGTTCAACATTCTCAGGGCGAAACCGACTTTAGTTCACTGCAAGACTTTGATGATGGTTTTGCTAAACAAATTTATTACGGTAATGCCAGCTCTCATAATCCTGATGATGCGGCGGGTGAATTTAAATACGCTTTAAATACCCTGTACTTGCAAGATAAGTTTGAATTAGAAAACTTTGATATAACACTTACTGCCGGTTTACGTTACGACTTTTATACCAGCGATGATACCCCTAATCACAATCAAAATTTTGAAGACAGGTACGGCTATTCAAATTCACAAAACCTCGATGGCGTTGATTTAATTCAACCTCGTTTTGGTTTTAACTGGGCAGTGAATGAGCAACTAGAGGTGCGTGGTGGCTTTGGCTTATATTCAGGTGGTAATCCCAATGTTTGGATCTCTAATAGCTACTCCAATGATGGTGTGCGCAACATTCAAGAGCGCATTAAAGGCATTCAACTACTTGGGAATAGCGCGATAGGGTTTAATGGCTCAGGGCAACCGGGTTATGATATTCCCGTTGAACTTTACGATAGTGTGGGTAGTGGCAGCAGTGACTCAGATACCAATGTCACTGACCCCGATTTTGAAATACCGTCAGAATGGAAATATTCATTAGGTGCTACCTATGTAACAGCAGATGAATATTTGTTAATGGCCGATTTTCTTTATACCGATAAACAAGACTCGGCCGTGGTCAAAAACTTAGCCTATGGTCAAGTAGCTACCGCACCTGATGGTCGTCCGGTTTATGAAGGCGTCAATCATGGGCGTAACAGTGACTTTTTACTAACTAATGTAAAAGGTAAAGACGGTAAAACTACAGTCGTTTCATTTGCGGTGAGTAAAGACTACGACAACGGTTTATCGTTTACCGCGTCATATGCCTATACCGATGCTCAAGACATTCATCCAATGACAAGCTCTGTTGCTTTTTCTAACTATCACGGTGTTGCCGTTGCCGACTCTGAAAACCCAGCGCTTGCATCATCGAATTATGAAATACCTCACCGTTTTACGGTTAACGTAACGTATGTGCATGAATACTTTGACGGTTATGAAACGCAATTTAGTTTATTTGGGCAATCAAACCAAACCCAGCCGTATAGTTATAGCTTCAGCGATAACTCAAGTGGTTTTGGCTATAACGACAATGCTCGCCAACTACTTTATGTGCCAACAGAAAGTGATGCTAAGGTAGTTTATGGGAGTGAGTTTGATCAACAAGCGTTTAACGACTTTATTGCATCTGAAGGCTTAACGCGTGGTGAGATCATGGGGCGTAATAGCCTTGATGGTAGTTGGTGGACTAAGTTTGATGTGCGTGTTGAACAACAACTCCCTGGTTTTATTTCAGGGCACAAAGCGAGTGTGTATATGGTGATTGAAAACGTTGGTAATATGCTCAATGATGATTGGGGTGTGTTAAAAGAAGGCGACTTCTTACAAGGAGCGGTTGAGTCGTCAATAACTGATGATGGCAAATACTCTTACAATAGCTTTACTACGCCAACGCCTCAAAGCCGAGTAACTGACCCATCGTTATGGGAAATGAGAATAGGCCTTAAATACGATTTTTAATCAATACCCTAGTATTGAGTGAGCGATATAAATAAAGGGCTTGGTGTTTAACGACACCAAGTCTTTTTTTATCGAATATACCGATGGAGTTAAGTCAGTGACAGTGGGTGTTGAAGTTAAGATGGCGGTGAAAAGGGCTTATAAACACCGTTTAGGTTTAGGCAAGCCGGCATATTTTGTCGCTTGTTTGGCTGGCCCTTCAGGAAATAATTTGAACAAGTATCGACTCGTTGATTTTTCTTCACCAAATTCAGCCTTCATTGCCTTAGTTAAGGCTCTGATTGCTGGCGAGGTGTTATAGGTTAAATAAAACTGACGGACAAATTTAATCACGTCCCAATGAGCATCACTGAGTTCAAACGCATCATTTTTTGCGATTAATTTTGCTAAGCCTTCATCCCAAACAGTAAAGTCGAGCAGATAACCTTGCTGATCAGTTTTTATTTCTTGATTATTATAGTTAAGGGTCATTGCCAGGTTATTACACTATGATGCTTGAACGTTAGCCCAATTAACGCTTCCATTGATATGTACAGGGTATTTTTTTGTATATCAAGGCCGCGCGCCTGGGCATGGGTTTTTATTGCAATCACCTGTGTGAGTTTATTGATCAGAGGATGGCGTAGGTTATAACAACCGTCATCAAGAAGTACCACTTGATCATCAGAAGCGATAGTGTTTATGCACTGCTCAAAGTCAGAGGTTTCAAAGGCCGATTTTCGGACTAAATGTAATAGGGTCATACTGGTACTCTTAAAGCTTATTAACAGTGAAAAAGATGATTTAAGGCGACTAAAATCTAAAAATAGCATGATGCAGATGAAGTTTGTCGCTAAATGCTTGCTGAGTTAATACACACACATTATTAATAATAAATGGGCTATCGATTAACCCCCGCTCAGTTAAAGCATGCTGACAAGCATAAATATTTTCAATGTCGTAAAATTCTAATGCCGCAAATGTTTTGAGGTAATCTTTAGAATTAATAAGGGTGGCATCTTGCTTATCGGTAAGTTGCCACACGCCATCACCTTGAAAAAACAAGCTCGTTGCTTGTTCGTAAGAGCCGAAGATTAACGCTAAGTCTAATGCGTCTCGTCCATTTGTTGATGAAAAAGGGGCTGTGGAGTTTACAATGGCCACAAGTTTTTGCTTTTTAGTGTTTATATCCGTTGACTGGGTCATAGCTGTACCACTCGATCGGCAGCGCTGGTTAATTCAACCAACTCACCTAAGCCAGAAACGGTAAAATAACAGGCAATATTGTTTGTTTCTTTTTCTTCACTTAAGCCATTTTTTTGAGCTGCGGTATAACACAAATGCAAAGGTAGTTGATACTTTGCATGCAATAACCGCCATTTTTCAATTACTTGAAATTCATCACTGGCTATGGCTACATAATCATTAGCATTAAGTACACCTGTTTGATAAAAAAACACACCCACTACATTGATGCCTTGTGCAAGCGCCGACTCAATAAAATGAAGTGCTGTGGCGGTTAAATTACTGCTTGGAGGTGTTGTTACGATAACTGCCAGAGAATGCACTGTGTTAATATCCTTAAGTTATATAGTGAAAAGGGGGGAATAACGAGAAACTCGACAAAAAAAAACCCCGCAATGCGAGGCTTATTATAAAGTGTTTATTGATTTTTTAAATCAATTTAATGAAATTAATCATCACCACCAAAAACACCTAATAAATGTAATAGGCTGGTGAAAATATTATAAACACTTAAGTACAATGACAAAGTAGCACGAATGTAATTACGCTCACCGCCATTAATTATTCTGCCAGTATCAAATAAAATCAAACCAGACATAATCATAATAATTGCTGCACTTAGTGCTAATGATACTGCAGGTACTTGGAAAAACAAGTTAGCAATACCAGCAATAATAACAACCAGTAAACCTACCATCAAAAAGCCGCCCATAAATGAGAAGTCTTTTTTACTGGTTAAGGCATAGCCTGATAGTGCAAAGAAAATTAATGCAGTTCCACCTAATGCTTGCATAATTAACGAGGGGTCAATTGCCGCATAATGGTTAAGCATTGGCCCTAAAGAAGCGCCCATTAAACCAGTAAAAGCAAATATCCAAAAAACACCACTGCTTTGTTCCGCTTTTTTGTTAACAATAAACATCACACCAAACGCGCCTAGCATCATCACTAAGGCTACCATATGAGATAAATTCATTGCCATTGAAATTACAGCGGTAACCGTACTGAAAACCAATGTCATTGATAATAACATATAGGTATTTTTTAATACCTTGTTAATCTCAATCGCTGAGCTCTGGCTAGCAGTATTTAAATTCATATTAGATTGCATACATTTTTCTCCTAAAACTAATTATATACATTAGATGGGGGTAGTAACTAAAAATTCAATATTAATTATTTAATAACTGAAGTCAGATAATTAACCTGAGGATCAGATAACCTGTGACATATTATGACACGGTGGTTTTATAATTACCATGTCTAACTCTGATCAAATTGATCAATGATTTGGTTTCTTTTGTAACAAGATATGGCGTGATCATTAACCATACCGCAGGCTTGCATATGAGCATAACATATAGTGGGGCCAACAAATTTAAATCCTCTTCTTTTAAGGTCTTTACACCATAAGTTTGACACTAGACTAGTGGCGGGAGGAGTATCATGGTTATCAAAGTTATTAACCAGGGTTTTGTGGTTAACAAAGCCCCACATGTAATTGCTAAAGCTGGCAAACTCATGCTGAATACTGATAAATATTTTAGCATTGTTAATGGCGGCATTTATTTTACCTCGGTGCCGAACAATATCGCTATTTAACATCAGCTGTTCAACGTTGTCATGGTTGAATGAAGCCACAATATTGACATCAAAATTAGCGAACGCTTTTCGATAACCTTCTCGTTTTTTTAAAATGGTATACCAACTTAACCCCGCTTGTGCTGACTCAAGGGTTAAATACTCAAACAGTTTATGATCATCAAAAACCGGTACACCCCATTCATCATCATGGTATTTGACATAATCTGGTTTACTCATGTCTAACCATGAACATCGACACAGTTTTTTGTCTTCCATTTATTACTCTTTTGGATAAATTGGCATCAATATGGTTAATTTTTTAGCAAACAACCGTTTTTGTTCAATAAAGTCTTTACAAGTGTTTTTGTACACTTTATTATTCGCGTCGTCTTCAAGCAAGCATTTGTTTGAAAACTGTGGTGAGATGGCAGAGTGGTCGAATGCACTGGTCTTGAAAACCAGCAAGGGTTTGTAGCCCTTCTAGGGTTCAAATCCCTATCTCACCGCCACATTGAGAAAATCCGCTAATTGAAAGATTAGCGGATTTTTGCTTTCTAGTATTTAAAAAACTAAGTTCAGGTTTTGTAGCGTTAAACCTTAGCGTAGGGTTCAAATCTCTATCTCACTGCCATTCATTGCCTCTATTTTTCCTGACGTGGTCTAATGGATTCGACTACCTAGTTAACAGGTAACAATCTTAACTATAAATCGAAAATGACAAAACGTAAAAATATTATAAAGAATTCAAATTTGATGTTATCGCTTTAGTGATGGAACAAAACTATAGCCAGGCGGAAGCCTCAATAAACTTAAGTATTAAGCCTAATAGGTTGGGTCGTTGGATCAAAGAAGCTGGCAATGAGGATGGTCACACTTTTAGTAACACCGGGAAGTTAACACCTGAGCAAGAATAGAACCGCACCTTAAAATCACAAGTGAAACGCCTAGAAATGAAGCGTGAGATATTAAAAAAAGCGACGGTCTTCTTTGCCAAAGAAACGAAGTAAAATATTCGTTTCTTGCCCAACATAAGAAGATCTGGCCTGTGGTAGTAATGTGCGCAAGCACTCAACTAACGTATAGGCATAACTTTATGACCTAGGGGTTTACAAACCTTCCCCAATAATGAGCCCCGCCACAACTTTCCATAGCAACAAGAGAAAGTTTTTGTTTAACGAGCCATTCTTTTAATTTTGCTCGGCTCATTGCTTTATTGAAAGTTATTTTTTCATTGGGTGTCATAATACAAACTTGAAAAATATCTTTTGCTAAATCGATAGCAATTACGTTACATTGTGTCGTTGTGTAGACTCCTGGTAAAAGTTGATTTGAATGAATGCTTTTCACTTTATACCGCAAAACTCCCGTTAAGGCGAGGATTCCATACATCTCCTTCGTCGCTGACTATAGCAAAAAATTTAGCTTTTTAATGAGGCGTTAGGGTTACAAAATCTAATCCGAACCATAGATTCATGTATATTAGCTAAGGTCGCCTTTGTGGTATGACCTGAACTGTGTTGATGATTGCTCTACTTCCGCTTATGGCTAATTGCTGATAAAAGCAATATGCATAAAATGCATATTGCAAATGACCGCTTTTGGCCAAGAGAAGCATTCTTCTCTTACAAACGCTTAATGTCTGCTATAAATAAATTTTAGCGTATCAAACCATACTTATAGTCCCTTCAAGAAAGGAGCACTATTATGTATAACAGCAAATCAACTTCACGAAAAACCTGCTGGAATAAAGGCAAGCTAGTTGAAACTTCCCCTTAAACTCGAAGAAATATGGTCAATTAGGATACGGTTAGAGCTGGCAAATAACCTGCGAGAATTAACGATGTTTAATTTGGCTTTAGACTGTAAATTACGCGCCTGTGATTTTATTTATCTAAAAGTTTTGGATGTTGCTCATGGTGCTACTATTCAGTCCAGAGCCATGCTTATTCAAAAGAAAACAGGTTGTTCGGTTCAATTTGAATTAACCCCTAAAACTAGAAAGTCACTGCAAGAATGGATAGCACAAAAATCGCTTAGGTCGGGTGATTATTTGTTTGGCAGTAGAGTAAAAAAAGATTTTCATTTAACTACTCGTCAATATGCAAGGATCGTTAAAAAATGGATTTCAAGTATAGGTTTAGATCTCACATTATATGGCACTCATACCATGAGACGAACTAAAGCATCTTTAATCTATAAGAAAAAAAATTTGAGAGCAGTTCAAATATTACTTGGGCATACGAAACTAGAGAGTACGGTTCGTTATCTTAGCGTTGAAGTAGATGATGCGCTTGAGCTTTTGGAAGCAACCGATATTTAACTCAAACTTAAGGTATGGACGCCTTCTTCAATGATACGAATATAGTCCTTTAATATTGTTAATGTGATGACTGAAGCGTGCGTATTATAGTAATCAACTGACAACTTAAATCTCCTTGGGATAATGGAAACGGCTCCAGCTTAATTCTCAAGGTTGAATGCACTAGCTTGTGATATTAGGTGCGGAAAGTTATTGAATTTATAACTCGCCGCACTTTATGCTCTTATAAATAATTCCCCTGCGCATCAATAGCATTGATCCGCAATGTATCAGGATTTGAGTCAGTTGCATCAGGGATCCACTTACCCAAGCATTCTCTATCTTCAACACAAGGATCAGTTAGTACTTCCAGAAAAGCCAACAATTCTTCGACCTGAGTATCGGTATAACTAATATCTTCAATACTAGTTATACCATTAAATCTGTTGTACACAAGCTTATCAATGGCACGTTGAGTGTTAGTAACCATATCAACCGCTTGAATATTTGGATCTAATTGAGAAAAATCATAATTGTTCAATTCTTGTTGTGGGTTTAAATGCGTGCGTATCGCTTGCTGAAGTGTTGCTGATCCTCCTGCATGCCCCCAAGGGCCTGTCGAAGTAACATTAAGTAGTGAAGGAGTTCTAAATGCATATTTGTCTTTTTCATCTCGCGTTTCACGGAATCGACCAAAGTCTTCCGTGCCAAAGTCACCATCACCTTTACCTCGACCTATCTGGGCCATACCGATGACATGAAAACTCTCATCCGTGAAAAAATCTCCTGAGTGACAAAAGCTACAATTTGCACCACCATCTTGACGAGTATTAAAGAATAGCAATGCACCACGTTTAGCTGCATCACTAATTGCAGAATCATCACCTTGCACATATTCTTTCCAGGGCGTATTAACAAAAACCTGCGAACTTTCATACTCACCAATGGCATCAGTAATATTATCAAATGTAATTAATTCTTCTGCTGTTCCATCAGGAGTCGAAAAGGCTTGTTTAAATTCTGCTAACCAGTAATTAACAATTAACTTACCACCTAAAGGATTACCATAATCCCCTAAACGTTGTTCTAAATTTTGTCTAACTTCGGAATTAGTTGTACCATCAAAGGAAGTGAAATTTTTCATTTCTTCTTTTGATGTAACAGGAAACCTAGCTTGAGCCACAACTAAATTTACACCTGCATTACTATCAACTTCACCAAAAGAAACATCAGGTGTGCGAATTCCTAAACCATCATTACCGCCCAATTTAGGTGTTTTCCCTAAGCTTTCAACTCGACCATCATGAAATAAAAAATTATCCCATAAAGCGATATTAAAGGTTGTGGGTGCGTTTCTAGGCACAGTGGGGCCGCCATCAAAATGTTCACCATTTACACTATGAAATCGACCAGGACCTAATAAATCAACCACTTCAGCATCAACACCGATCGGTAAAACAAGATCATCACCACCACCTAGCATAGGATGGTGACAGGTAACACAGGCAGAATCGAGATCACCACCTAAACTTTTAGTAAAAAAAAGTTTCATACCTAACTGAGCTTTAGGCTCATCAATATCAGGTAATGATCTTCCTGTACTAGGGTCACCTGTCAAATTTTGTGTAACAATGATTGCTCTAACATCCGAGTTTAGGCTCGATGCAACTGGGTCAGGAAGAGGGGGTGAAACCTGCTCAGGGTCTTTATCATTACAACCAACTAAAACCAGTATGAATAGAAAAGATAATAAGTATTTTATCATTTTTAATCCTTTTAGTTATTTGTTACTTACATCACAATATATACAAGATAATAATAGTATCAATATTATTATCTTAAATGGCCGCTTCAGCTCTGAACTGCCGTTAGTAAATCAAAAGCTAATGTCAGCTTATGGCTAGGAGCTGACCTAAAGAATAGCCAACAGCTAACTATAATGCGCACCAAGAAGTCATAAAAGCGAAATAGTGAAACGTCCGGTTTCGTATCTTTGCTGACTGTTTTGCGGTCAATTTTTAATTAATAAAAGGGTCAGCAATGTCGAAACTACTGCCCTTAGAGTGATATTTTAGCAATTAACTCTTTCAAAGTTTAATCAAAATTTTTGAAAGATATTTTGGTGCTTAAACGTAATAATTCGAGTTTCCATCTTTATTTAGAAGGTTCCAACCTTATTCAACTTCTCCAACTATTGAACATTTTAATCGTTTTTAGTTATTTTATCTGTCGCAATAAAGTGGCCCCATATAACGATAATTAATAGGTCAAATGTTTAATATTATGATCTAAGGTTTGCGGTGGCTGTTTTACAGACAGTTCCCTAGGGCCTAACCGCTATAAAGGCCTCACAAACTTGGCAATGATCATATTTTTTAGTGATAACATATTCTTTACCCGCCAAATCAACCAGTATCTGGTCTGACTCGCATAAAAACTGAGTCTGTCCATTAGTGGAAATACCATCTTTTTATCGTCGCTGTAATAAAAACATTCGGCGGCCTTTTTTAACCAGTCATCATCTGATTTATTTTTAACATGTAGAAAACTAAAAGGGTTATTAATACGGTTTTCTCTGCGTATCTTTATTTGTTCAGGAGTGCGCTGGGCATAGTGACGACAAATGGGTGACGGACGATACAATTTTCGACAAAATGGCGGTACCTTGCCACTGATATCTTCTGGCCATTTTTGCTCAGGCGAGTTGATAAAAAAACGTGGTTCACGCCAATTTATCCGATAATAACGACGTCTTTGGGAAACCGATAAGGTCTTATCTTCTTTTTGATATGCCGCTAAGTCAGTGTCAGTGAAATAAAACTGTGCTTGCCATACGCGCATTTGATTCTTGTTACCTTGCACAGCCTTAATTAACATCGGCCGTGGGTCGTCGGTCAGCATTTCATCAGCATCCAAAATATACCACCAATCAGACGCTAAAAAGCGCGAATGAAACATGTTGTAGATACGATTTCTGAATTGATTACGGTATATTTCATCACTATGGGCGGCGATGACAACTCTAGAGTCTTGCGCTGCTTTAGCACATATAAGCTCCCAACTACCGTCGGTTGAACCATTGTCGAAGACATAGATATTGTCACAAAAACGCAAGGCATTGTTCAGCGTTTCTAGAATGATGTCGACTTCGTTTTTGATAATACAAATAGCATTTAATTTCATAATATTAGCCTTACTAAAGTGAGTTTACATCGACAGATTGGCCTTTCAGCTGAGTGAAATAAGCTCGCGGGGATGAAATAAGTTTCATCGTTAACCACAGATAATATCCAAAAAGATGAAAAGGTTTAAACTTACAGCACGGATACTTTAATAACTGCTGCGCTATAACTAGGTTGCCAACACCTAAATTTAACTTGACCAATTGACAAACGTGCGCTGCACAGTAGGTCAAAATAGAGGTGTTGAGGCTGGTGTCCTGAGACTCAGTAGCCACCCAGTCGAGTAGTCTCTTGGCAAAGGGCAATAAATCATCAGGTAGATGTCTATCGCAAGCTCTATTTTCACTGTCTATATGATACTTTAGTAGGATTAAAGGGGAGTAAACAATACTTGCCAAAAGGGCTACTTGAGAAAATAAAGCTTGGTCTTCACCCATACTTTCACCAACAGGAAATCCGCCAAGTTGTTTAAATAAACGACGGGTAATGACGGTACTTGATGCCATAAACGGTAGATCCCCATGTCCAGCAATGGCAAAATAATTGTCAAGTACACATCCTTGAGGGGGAATATGGCCGATAGCAAGTTTTGGATCGATAAAAACATCATGAGTCCCCACTTTCTGGTAATTACTGGCAAAAAATTCGTGCCCGGCAAAACGTTTAATCAATTTGCTCATTTCGAGTAAGAAAAAGGGCGACCATTGGTCATCTGCGTCGATAAAGGCGATATGTTCATATTTGGCAAGAGACACACCATAATTTCGAGCAGATGATACGCCTAAATTTTGTTGTTTAACTAACCTCACACAAGGCATATTAAGTGCTAACACTTTTTCTGCGCTGCCATCAGTAGAGCCATCATCAACAACAATGATCTCTGCCGCTGGCAAACGTTGCTGACAAAGTGAATCAAGGGTACGGCAAACACTCGCTGCTTTATTAAATAAAGGTATTACCACTGAAAATTGTATTTTATTCATCATATTATTTCCAATTCAATAATGTGGCCTGTATAGCCTCATTGGTATTCATCGTGGGTAGAGAAAAACCTAGACCAAGGCCTTTTGTTAACGTGTCAGCTAAGGTGTTGACACACAAATCTTCGGCGTCAAATTGATAGTGTTCAGGAACCCCAACCTGCTCACACCAGCTCTTACATTTTTTATGATACGTTATGGATAGAGATGGTGTGTTAGCCATAAAAGAAAGTATTGCTGAGTGTAACCTCATCGACACACTTGCTTTAAATCTGGCCATGCGTTGCAGTACTCGAAATGGGTTGGGATCATAAGGAATATGGAAAATGGGGATATGCTCTGGTAAGCCCTTGATGATTTGCTGATGAACATGAAAATCACCAAAAACCGGATGCCCATTAAAATCTAACAGGTAAACGTCTTCATTAGTCTCTTGCCAGGTTTTTTTTATAGCTTCAATGGCCAGTTTGATGCGGTTACGTTCATTGTCGGCATTGGTATGACCAAAGGCATCTATAGCCTGCTGACAAAAATTGAACATCACGCCTTTTCTTTCTATTGCCACTAGACGATTGGATTGATGGCATAACAGTAATGGCGCAAGATCAAAGGTGAGTTTGATATTTGCCTTTGGTGCAATAGCTTTGGCTATCTCTAGACTGTTCGCATCTCTTACCCCAACAAAACCACATTCAGATAAGAATTTAGCACAGGCTTTTTCTGCGCTAATCGATTCAAATGGTTCGATACCCACACCAACACACCGGCTTGATTTACTTTTGGTTAAAGCGATAAGATGCCGCTTAAATTGGATGTCCTTCTCACTATGTAGAACAGAGCCACCACCAAAGATAATACTTTCACTTAATAACGCGTTCCTATAATGCAATAAACGATGGTGGCCTCGAAATTTAGCGGTGGGAAATGCCAAAACATCACCAAATTCTGTACAGCTAATGCTCGTAGCACTACTAACTAAATCGCTGTCACATCGCAATAAATGATGTATTGCCCAGCGGCTGGTATAAAGTAAAACGTCATCACCAGTGTTCTTCATCCCATAATAGCCCATAAGGTAGGCGTTGAATTTTTTAAACATGTGCACCTCTGACTTGAAGGTTTTTAAGTACCATGCCTAGCCAAAATAAGGCTGGCCAATATAAATAGGCAAGAATTTCAAGATTTTCGAAAAAACTGTAGCAAATAAAGACCAGTAGCATACAAAGGGCCGCACGCGCTTGAATGCTACTATGGGAAAAAACAAGTAAATACAAGGTGCTTAACACCATAGGGACGGCTAATGCCAACAGTCCCACCAGTCCTTTAACGAAGAGTAATCCATACCAACTGTGATGTGAGCCAATAGGCATGAACTCAACGAGTTTAGGGCCTGCCTCAACTATGCCATGTCCCCAAGTGAAGGCTTCTTCACGCCAACGTTGAACCGCCAGGTTTTCCAGCATAGCACGCACCCGGGTAGAGGCTGGGCGTGCTTCTTTCACTTGTTGAAAGAAATCCATTATCAACTCATATAAGGGTTCACCTAAGACCAGCATTATGGGTGCCAGCAGTCCAATAGAGATCAGTAGCCAAGGTTTGTTAACTTGGCTGGCAAGCATGAAGGTTGGGACGATTATTATAAAAATAAGCCAGCCGGCACGAGATTGTGACAATAATGCCATAACAATACAGCCTGCAAGCCCCCAATTACGAAAGTTTTTGTCTTTTTCCTGTAAACAAAAAATAACAAACAGGCAGCTAAGAAAACCCGCAGCAGGCGCCCAAGGTGCAAAGAATTGCCAACGCCCAGCAACGGTCTCAGGGTTAACTGAGTAAAGGCTAACCATAAAGAAATTTTCCCCGGCGCCTCCCAACACTTGCAGCGGAGAGACAAACAATTTACCCGGTAATCCGGCCATGTAAAGGAACCAGGTGACCACGCCAAATATAGCGGTATGTTTAGCAACAACGCACACGGCTCGTATTAATGTTTCGGGTTTAAGCTTAACCACTGCACCAAGCATCGGAAACAAACCCAGCAATGCCCAGCCCTTTGCCCATCCAACGGTGCTTTTTATGGTTTGAGTGCTACCTAAAGCCCATTGCCCATGTGCTACCCAAAGACTTAACAACATAACTAACATCCCCAGTACCCATACCCAAACCAGTATGGGAAGCCGAGTAAAAGAGTTTTTACCTTGAATAAAAGCTCTCAGTACCACCAAAAATAACACTGTCCAGCCCAGGGCAGAGCCGGTGATATATAACCCACCAATAGCATATATTGGATAGGTGAATAGCAAAGCACCGACAATTAACTTTACTTCAATAGTACCTTGATAATGCGTCTGCGATTGCATAACACTGTAACTCCTGAAGTAAGAAAAATGAAACCCGCTATACCTGCGGCCACCCCAAGTTCAGGAATGGGGCTGTGAATATTAGTGGGTAGCGACGGTTCTGTTAAAAGCTGCAATACAGGGTATGAGGCAAAAACATCGGCT
>JAWUYA010000044.1:0-87831 GCA_034111045.1 Colwellia sp.
ATTATCTTTTATAAGCTGATTCACTACTTCTGTTTCGATCAGTCTTTTTAAAGTTTCTTCTTTAACGAAGGCTTCTTCTTCTAAAGTTAGAGCATCATCCTGCAGCATTGACTGCATTTGCTTTCTCAGAGTATAGAAAGACTGTTGAAATGATTTGAGCTTAATCTGAGAATCATTAACGGTGGCGACATTAACATCACCACCCTGTCCAAAATAAGAACTAACCCCCCAAAAAGCAAAGGAGAGAACTAACGCACCAACAATAATGCCAGCTATCCAGCCTGATGCTTTATCTCTTATTAATCCTAACATGATGATTCACTCAACTTTTCTATTTCTGAATTAAATACGGACGTACTTTTACGACACGCCCATAATTTCTTAATGTTGGCGGAGTGGACGGGACTCGAACCCGCGACCCCCGGCGTGACAGGCCGGTATTCTAACCAACTGAACTACCACTCCGCTGTATCTTTCTTACACCCAGTAACAAGTCATTGAATGCGGCGGAGATAATACGGTTATGGAGAGGTTCAGTCAACCTCTTTTTTAATATAATTGGCTGTCTGTGTGTTTGCTGAACAATACGCCGAAAATCCGTCCAAATAATGGCAGTTAGTGGCGCAACAAGGCTAATTTTTGACCTTAGATTTACGCCAGCGCACCATAATAAAGCCCATTAAAACAATAAAAAGAATACTCACATTGCCAACAACAATATAAATTAACCTGTCTTTTTGTTTGGCTGCTTCTTTTTCTTTAAAGTCTTGTTGGGCTTCAGCAAGTTTTATCGCTAAACGCTTTTTTGCATTGGCCCTTAACACTTCCATGGTTTCACTTAGCGTGCCCTCAATTTCTTCGCCGTTGGCATTGCCCTTATTAATATCAATAGCCTTTTGCTTTTGAACGTTAAAATTAAATTCATCAACAACCAGACGAAATTCACGACCATTGATAGTTTCGCCAAAAGCATTTACATTTATTCGATAAATACCGGGTTCAGTATATTCCACCTCAACAGTGCGTTTATCGCCTTTACCCTCATTAATGGTAAATGGTTTAAACTGTTTATCTGGAAATTTTGTTTGCCCCTGAAAAATCAAACTATCAACATCAACAAACTCTTTATCAATTGTAAAATGCACTTGATGAAAATCCCCTACATGCTTAGCCATATCGACAGAGAGAGTAATGGGCGTTTTTTGTAAAATAACCGGTACTTGCCTGATTTCTCTTGTCACCATCGGTAATTTTATAAAATACATGGGTTGCCATTCACCTGGCATAAAATCTAATACAAACTCACCAGTAAAAACATTATCGCCTGAATATTCATCCAAATCATAACCATCATCTCGAAAAGAGTTTATTTGAATCTTATCTTGACCAAAATTGTCATAGGAAGCGTTATTGGTACTATAAAACTCAATGTCGAGTTTAATGACATGACGAAATAGCGGATTAGTAATAGCCTGACCACCATTAAATAGTTGGGCCTTCACTTTTAATGTTTCACCCGACAATAAGAGTTGAGGTAATGGCTCCACTTGAAGTTTAATGTCTGACACCACCATAATTTTACTATTAGGTAGAATGTTGCCCACGGCCTGCCATGGTCCAGGCATAGGTTTTTTTATTCGTATGAGGTCAAACCTCGTATCATCAAACCATTCAATACGCTCTTTATCTATCGTCTCAACATTAAGTTTACTGCCATCAGGTTGAATAAGAATAATGGGTTTGGAGCCAAGATTGCGATAAAACAGTAGTGTTAATTCATCTATTTGTGCATCTATGCGAAAACGATTGTCCAAATAAGGAATTTGGTTAGTGATATTATCATTTTTGTAGTATTCAATGCTCAGGGGTGTTTTTTTATCCTGTTCAACAGACATACTCGGTATTGGTAAAATTAAACACCAAATAAATAAGCTATTAAATAACCAGTTATATTGACTTATTTTAACCATAAAGGTGAGGCTCCTTTGTCTTCTACTATCGCTAAACGTTCTTGATGGGCTAATAGTTCATCGGCAGAGGCATGGATAACCTTTAATTTTTCACGGCTACTTGCTAATCGCCTGACAGCATTGGCATTAGCACCGCCCTCAACTGAGGTTAAATTGAGCGCAGACTGTTTACGTGTCATTTCAATGTAAACATAGGCCAGTAATTGGGCATCAATTAAGGCACCATGGTATGTCCGGTCAACGAGCTTATCCACTTTGTAATTTCTTGCTAAATAATCAAGTGTTTTAGGTGAGCCAAACTCATCTTTTGATATCTTTAACGTGTCGATAACGGTACAAATGTCAGAGGTCATCGGGATGTTGCGTCTGAGCAGAGCAAATTCGTGGTCCATAAAGCCAACATCAAACTTGGCGTTATGAATAACTAATTCTGCTCCTTTAATAAAATCAATAAATTCATTTACCACTTGAGAAAATATCGGTTTATCTAATAAAAACTCATTGGTTAAACCATGAATATTAATAACCACTTGTTCCATGTGCATTTTAGGGTTGACATAAGCATGATAGGTGCGTCCGGTAAGTTGACGATTGATCATTTCAACACAACCGATCTCGACAATACGATGACCTTCTCTTGGATTTATACCGGTAGTCTCAGTATCTAAAATAATTAGACGCTTATTTTTATCTGAATCGATAGTCTCGTTATTACTTATATTACTCATCTGTTTACCTAACGTTGCTTAACATTAATTGCCTAATTACTTCTTATACTAAATTTACCTGATTACTTTTTTTTATCTTCAACTAACAAAACCGGAAATTCTCGTAAATTAATAGCCAATGATTGACTTTTAGCACATAAAGTAATTAATGAAATCACTATGCTTACCTGTATCAATAGCCAAGTAATTGATAATAATTGCCAATAGCTATAAGCAACAATACTCACCACTAAATCAAACATTAACGCCGTGACCATGATCACTCGGCAATAAGGCCACAACTTTTGCACCCAGGCATTGGCATTGGGGCGTCTTAAACTTAAAAGAACAACAACAATCAAACCCAAAGCGCCCGAAAAAAGGCTTAGAAAAAACAATGAGGTATCAGGATAAACAAATTCTATAATAGCGATACGGTCACGCATATTAGTCACCGACATAATCCATACAAAATAGCCTCGTAAAACAAAGAGCAACACCAGATAAATAGTTATTGATATTTTCAAACAATTGTATTTGTCAAAATCTTCTACGCTATAGTTTTTATAGTCGTTACTCTTTTGTTTACTCTTCAACTTTTTCAGCACCAAAGCGACTTTGCCGTTCTTCTATTAATAGCCTCTGAGCTACAGTGATCGCTTTAACTGTTTTTGAATTAAACTCTCGATTATACAAAGTATAAACAACCCAGAGGCTCATTAACATTAAGAGCACCGGATGAAAAAACCAGCACATAGCAGCAAGGGCAAAATAGTAAGAGCGTAAGCCATAATTATAAGAATGCGCCGCTTGGTCTTGTACAATAGCCATTTGTATTGCATAACTCCGTAACTTTTGACTTTTACCCGCTAAGTCTATCGGGGCAGCACCTATCATCACATTTAAAAAACCGTATTGACGCATCGACCAAGTAAATTGAAAGAATGATAAGACAAAAATAAAAGCCAACAAACTTAATTTAATTTGAATAAGAAAGTGAACTGGGGTCTCCGCATAGGGTAAAGACGCAATAACGCTTTCTAATGTAGCTACTTTTGAAAATAAAGTTAAAATACCGGCAATAATCAATAAGGTACTTGAGGCAAAAAATGCAATGTTTCTTTCTAAATTTGCCAGTAACGCTGCGTCACCTACACGTATGTCACGTGTAATGACTTCGTACATCCAATGAATTCTATGTTGATGCATACTTCTAGCGATACAATCGGTTGTTTTGGCTTTTCGTCGAGCAAACCAAGTATAGCCAGACCAAGTTAAAAAAAAGGTCACAAACGCTAAAAGATCAATAAGTGAAAATGGCATTTACATTTATTACTTTAATTAAAGGGTACAAAGTCATCATTATGCATACATTCCTTTCAATTTACCCTTTTTAATTTATCTATTGAACGGCACCAACTGACAACTTGTCTATATAGCCTTGACATTAGCCTTGACATTCATTCTATCGATACCATTGATGTTCATGCTTGATGATTTCACCTGAGTTTCTGAGGATAAAGGTTATCACTATCCAGTACCTATTTATTGACAATATAGCTACTCTCATAACCCACAATTAATGTTGATGTATATTGGTAAAACCAAGTAAAAAATCATTAACTTATTTAACGCCAACCCAGGCAATACCTTTATAAAATTGATTTATCTTAATTTAGCAAGTGCTTAACAATTGTTAAGTACTTGTTAAATAATGTAAAAGTCTAAATAAAATCAAAGAAAACATTGTGTTAATACATTAATTTTGTAACAATTTATCTAATAACACAGTAAAACTCATTCTTTTTAGGTAAGGATAAATCAATGGACCTTTTATGCGAAAGCTAAGCAGTTTTAGCCTATTTTTAGCTGCATTAGCTTTCTTATACAATATTAATATCGCTGTTGCACAACAGATCGCGCTTAACTCGCTTGATATTCCTTACTCACCATTAACCGCTAATATAGATGCTGAGCTCAATGATGAGATTTGGCATCAAGCGCTCACCATAGAATTAGATCTTGTTAACGCCCCCTGGAATAATCTCCCTAGTCCGGTAAATACCCAAGCCAAAATTATCGAAAATGGTGAGTATATCTTCATCGCTTTTATCGCTGAAGACCCTGAGCCTGAAAAAATCAGGGGGTTTTTAGCCGACAGAGATAGTCGTTGGGGTGATGATTTAGTGGGTGTAAAGTTTGACACTCAAAATAATCGGCGATTAAATTATGAATTTATCGTTAACCCTTTAGGTGTTCAGCATGACTCGATTCATAATGAAATGACTGGCCTCAACAATGATTTATGGGATGGGATTTGGCAATCGGATGGAAAAGTCACCCAACACGGCTATCAAGTAGAAATAGCTATTCCTTACCGTATTTTAAACTTTAAAGAAAATACAAAAAATAAACTTTGGCCAATAGAGTTTTTTCGGATTTACCCAAGAGACACAGCATTAAGAATATCTCATGTACCACTTGACCGAAATAACGCTTGTCGGTTATGCCAATACCCTCAAGCTAAAGGATTTAAAAATGCGGTTATAGGTAAAAATATACAAATAACACCTACCATAGTGGCTATTAGTGATCAAAACCTAGATATTTATGATCCACAAGCCGAATGGCAAAAAGAAAGTGATATCGACGCAGGTGTAGATTTACGCTGGGGAATAAACCCTAATACCTCTTTAAATTTAACACTCAACCCTGATTTTTCAACCGTAGAGTCCGATGCTGGCCAGTTAAGTGTGAATAAAACCTTCTCTTTATTTTATGATGAAAAACGGGCGTTTTTTCTTGATAATGCTGACTATTTCACCAGTAATTATCATCTGGTTGATACCCGTAATATAGCTGATCCCGACTATGGGGGTAAGTTAACAGGTAAAGAAGGAAAACACAGCTACGGACTTTTTAGTGCTAATGATACCCAAACTACCTTTATTAAGCCGGGCAACTTAAGCTCAGATATTATCAGTATTGATGAACAAAATGTATCAACGGCATTAAGGTATAGGTTTGATTACAGTAACAATTTAAGCGTAGGGGCCATTTCAACACTTAGAAAATCTGACAACTATCATAACTATGTTTATGGTGTAGATAGTAAATATAGAGTTGATGATTCAAACTCAATTCTCTTTCAGGCTCTGAACAGTGACTCTGATTATCAAACATCAATCAATGATAGCCACACGAGCCAAGAAGAGATAAGCGATCAAGCGTTTAAAATCGATTTAGTGCATCAATCAGAATATTGGAACTTAACCGCGGGGCAGCAGTATATTGGTAAAAACTTCCGGGCTGATTTGGGTTATATGCCAAGAGCTGACTTTGTTGAGAGCAATATAAAGGTTGAACGTTTGTTTTATGGTGATGACTATAACAAGGAAGAAAGTTTTTGGTATGAGGCAAATGTATCTACGCAATGGCAAATACAACATAATATTGATCAGCAATTAATCGCTAAATCAATCAATACCCGTTTTGATATAGACGGCCCTTTACTTTCTCAATTTACGTTAACCCTCGCACATGCAAAAAAAGTAGGTTTACGTCACAATGAAAATATCAGTGATATAGATAATAACACCACACGTTTTACCGAAAATCAACTCACTTTTGCCACAAAATTTGAGCCTTTTTCTAATCTCTATACCTTTATTGAAATAAACGTTGGCGATAAAATCGACTATCTAAATAATCGCCTCGGAAAAACCACTGCATTGACCGGTAATATTACTTTGAACGCAACCAAACATTTAGAGTTTGATATTTACTACACTTACAATCAACTTGACGCTGATAATAGTAGTGTTTATAACGCCAAGTTAACTGACATTCGTATTTCCTATCAATTTAATATCAACAGTTATCTCAAACTCAATATAGTCTATAGTGATATCGATAGAAATGTTAATAACAACCCGTTAGTTGATGTTTCTCAAAGAGATAAATACCTATCATCGCAACTTATTTATGCTTATAAACTTAACCCACAAACAGTCTTTTTCTTAGGTTATTCTGATGGTAGCTATCAAGATGATGATCTGTTGAATTTAGAAAAAGAACAAAAAACTTTTTTCACTAAAATCAGTTATGCATGGTTACCATAGTAGTAAAATAAAGCCTAGCTCTTGCTACAGTCTATTACTGGTAAAATCAATAAAAAAAGTGTCTTGATAGCTTTTTTTATCCTGAATCTCTGCAGTACTGGCATTAATTTTTTCAAAGAAAACGGTGAACCATAAACGCCAAACCATTTGCTCTTTTGCACAACTCCCTAGTAGGGTTTGAGCAACCAAAATATTGTCTTGTGCCGAGGGAGCAAAGAACACCGGAATTTTTCCCATAAACATTTCTTTTCCTTCCATATAACTCTTTATTTGAGCGATTTTATAATTGAGTTTTGCATCTGTAGCTTTATTTGAGGGAGCTTTAATGACATTTTTTTCTTCTAATTTATCTAACTTATCTAACTTAAGGTAAATATTAAAAGGTGTTTCCGTCAGTACATTATCTCGATTAAATAACACCTCAACTTTGCCATACTTGGTTTGAACAACACATTGACTTTGGCTTTTTAAGCACTGAGGGACGGTATAGGTCGTTTGATTATTTTTTGCCGGAATGCAAGCCGCAAGATTAACAATGATCACCATAAAAAGTGTATAAATTTTAAACATAATTAACATTGCAACTACTGAAATTAAAAGAAAAGTAACATTTACTCAATATAAAGCCAATATTATGTGATTTATTTGTTACTAACTATCCATATTTTACTAAAAGATTAATGACATTCTCCCTTTAAATATTTATCATATACAGGGTCTTAACTGTAGCTAGGTATTTTAGTTATGATGGTTTATCAACTCACCTTTTGTTAATTTTTTATTAAAGTTTTGCTCAAAGCAAACCTTTAATACTTAATATTCGTATAACTTTCTTTGTAGCTAGGTGATCGATACATTATGGACTATAAATGCACCTGATCTTTAATTTTTTTATTAAAGTATCACTCAAAGTAAACCTTTAACGTTAATCATTATAATTGCGGAAACCATAAAATGACTCAAAGTAATACGTCAACGATAGAGTACAACTATAATGTTGTACGTCAATTTACTGTCATGACGGTAATCTGGGGACTCTTTGGTACACTAGTAGGTGTTCTTATCGCTGCTCAATTAGTATGGCCAGCTTTAAATTTTGAAACGCCTTGGTTAACCTACTCCCGTCTTAGACCTCTTCACACTAATGCTGTAATATTTGCTTTTGGGACTAGCGCCTTATTTGCTACTTCTTATTATGTAGTGCAACGTACATGTAAAACAGCACTCTTTGGCGGCAAACTCGTCGCCTTTACCTTCTGGGGATGGCAATTAATTATTCTTGCCGCTATTGTTTCTCTACCTATGGGGTTTACTACCAGTAAAGAATATGCTGAATTAGAGTGGCCAATTGATATAATGATTGCTGTGGTCTGGGTGTCTTACGCCATTGTTTTCTTCGGCACGTTAGTCAAGCGTAAAACTTCTCATATTTATGTGGCTAACTGGTTCTTTGGTGGTTTTATTCTGACGGTTGCCGTGTTGCATATTGGTAACAGCATGGCTATCCCCGTTTCTATGATGAAATCTTACTCTATTTATTCTGGCGTAGTTGATGCCATGATGCAGTGGTGGTATGGCCATAATGCCGTTGGTTTTTTATTAACGGCAGGTTTCTTAGGTATTATGTACTACTTCGTCCCTAAACAAGCGGAGCGCCCTGTTTATTCTTACCGTTTATCTATCGTCCATTTTTGGGCGCTAATTTCATTATACATTTGGGCTGGTCCTCATCATCTGCACTACACAGCCCTTCCTGATTGGGCGCAAACCGTAGGTATGGTAATGTCTATTGTCTTATTCCTTCCTTCATGGGGCGGCATGATCAATGGTATTATGACCTTGTCAGGCGCCTGGCATAAACTGCGTTATGACCCTATCCTTCGTTTTCTTATCGTTTCATTATCCTTCTATGGTATGTCTACTTTCGAAGGCCCTATGATGGCAATTAAATCAGTAAACGCACTTTCACATTACACCGACTGGACGGTAGGTCATGTGCATTCGGGTGCGCTAGGTTGGGTTGCCATGGTTTCAATTGGTGCTATGTATCATTTAATTCCAATATTATTCAATCAAGGTCGTATGTATAGCACTCGACTTATTAATATTCACTTTTGGCTGCACACCGCAGGTATAGTGCTTTATATTGTTGCGATGTGGATATCAGGTGTTATGCAAGGGTTAATGTGGCGTGCAGTAAATACTGACGGTACACTAACTTATAGTTTTGTAGAGAGTTTAACAGCCTCATACCCCTTCTACATTATGCGCTTCTTCGGTGGTGTATTAGTGGTTGCCGGCTTTGTCATCATGCTTTACAACATGATAAAAACGATCAAGGCGACAGACGAAAGTCTTGAAGCTATCGAAGCTATTTAAGGAACAAACCATGAAAAATACCCACGAGAAAATAGAAAAAAATATTGGTTTGTTTGTTATATTTACCATTATGGCGATCAGTATTGGTGGTTTAGTAGAAATAACCCCGTTGTTTTTCCAAAAAGAAACACAAACACCCGTAGATAATTTAAAACCTTATACGGCATTGCAAATGGAAGGCCGCGATATTTATATTCGTGAAGGCTGTCACGTATGTCATAGCCAAATGATCCGTCCGTTTAGAGCGGAAACTGAGCGTTATGGCCATTATAGTGTTGCTGGAGAGCATGTTTGGGAACATCCGTTTCTTTGGGGTTCTAAACGTACCGGTCCAGATTTAGCACGTGTTGGCGGACGTTATAGTGATGAGTGGCATCGCGTACATTTAATTGACCCGCGCGCCGTTATACCTGAGTCAAATATGCCCTCATTTAAATGGCTTGAAGAAAATGAGCTTGATGGTGAATTAACAGAAAAAAAATTAAAGACCTTTAACTTTTTGACCAGAAACCGTAGCCACAAAGATGAAAACGGTAAGGCGATCCCCCTTTATTCAAAACAAGAATTAGAGGGAGCTCAAGAAGCGGTTACCGGTAAATCAGAAATGGATGCCCTTATCGCCTATTTACAATCTCTCGGGCATGCACTTAAATAATGATTATTGATTATGGTACGCTTCGCGGGATTTTTGCCCTACTGATATTGGCACTTTTTATTATTATTGTTGTTTGGTCTTATAGCAAGAAACGCAAATCTGACTTTGATGATGCGGCAAATTCTATTTTTGACGAAAGTGATGTCAAAGACAATAAAGAGAAAATTAACAAGCAGGAAACTAATAATAATGTCTAGCTTCTGGAATATTTGGATTTGGGTGCTTACCCTTGGCACTTTAGTAGGCTGCTTTTTACTCCTACGTTGGTGTTTAAAGAACTTTACTGGTGTTGAAGTCGGTGAGTCTATAGGCCACAGCTTCGATGGTATTGAAGAATTAAACAACCCTATCCCGCAATGGTGGAGTACGTTTTTCTTATTAACCATCATATGGGCATTTGGTTATTTAGCGCTTTACGGTCTAGGGAGCTGGGATGGTTTATTAGGATGGAAAAGTTCTAATCAAGGCATTATGAACCTCGCTGAATCAAAAGCTAAAACCCAAGAGCATTTCAAAGAAGTGTCAAAATTCTTAGTACAATACGATAGAGAAATCAGAGAGGCTGATGCAAAATATGCCCCCATCTTTGATGCGTATGCGGCACGTAGTATTAAAGACTTAGCCACTGATGATGAAGCCATTAAAATAGGCCAACGTCTATTTTTACATAATTGTTCTCAGTGTCATGGTTCAGATGCACGTGGGATGACAGGTTTTCCTAACCTAACCGATAACGATTGGTTATACGGTGGCTCGCCTGAAGCGATCAAAGAAACACTGATAAAAGGCCGTAAAGCTGTTGGTATGATAGCTTGGGCAGCTATCCTTGGCGGTGAACAAGGGGTTAAAGAGGTGGCGGCTTATGTTATTAGCCTAAGTGGACGCTCGGTTAACCCTGAACTTGCCGAAGCAGGTAAAGCTAAGTTTGGACTATGTGCTGGCTGTCATGGTCAAGAGGGAAAAGGTAACTTAGCCATAGGCGCACCTAACCTAACAGACCACATTTGGTTATACGGCGGTTCACAAAAAAATATTGAAGAGACTATTCGTAACGGACGTGCAGGTGTTATGCCCGCTTGGAAAAATATTTTAGGTGAACAAAAAGTACATGTACTTAGTGCGTATGTTTATAGCCTTTCACCAAAGAAGTAGAGCTGCATACAAGTATTGTATTGAAAAAGGGCTTGTTAATTAACTTAACAAGCCCTTTTATATTCGAATCAATGGGGTACAGCGCAGAACATCTACTCAGTGGTGAGTACCTCTAGTAATGCTTCTACAGGATGACGAGACGCCACCCCAGCTAAACGTTTTACTTGGCTACGACATGAAAACCCGGTGACTAGTATTTGTTCATTATCTAAATAGGTTAATTTACCCTGCCAGCTCATTTCAAATAAGCTTTTGGAGTTTTCAAAATTAACTTTTTCGTGGCCATAAGTGCCTGCCATACCACAGCAACCTAGTGGCACTTTCGTTAATGATAAACCAAAGCTAGCAAAAATTTCAAGCCATTGATTTTCGCTCTGTACGAGTGCTGTTTTTTCAGTACAATGAGCAAATAACTTGTATTGCACCTTGTTACTTTTAAACTGACTTCTCGATAATAATTCATTAGTTTTAATTTCTTTAATTAACCACTCATGAGCGAGTATCACGGTAAAATCACCACGGCTATCACCGAGTACTTGATTGTATTCATCGCGATAGCACAGGACCAATGAAGCATCTAAGCCTATCATTGGAATATTTAAGGTATACAGCTGATTTAAAAACTGTGCAGCTGATTGTGCCGTTTTAGCAAAGCGAGATAAAAAGCCTTTAACATGCTGTGCTTTCCCATTAGGCTTAAAAGGTAACAAAATCGGGATCAATCCTAATTGATCAATTAATTCCATCATAGCCTGAACCGTTTTAGCATCGTAAAACGAGGTAAAAGGGTCTTGAACTATCATCACATATTGCTGACGTTGCTTAGCGGTTAACGCTTGTAATTTAGCTAAGTCAAATGAGCAAAAGCCTGATTTTTTTACCCTTTGTTTTAACGTTGGCACAGACAATAAAGGTGTATCAACATAACCTATGGCCGCAGCAGAGAATTTATCATAAATATTAGTCTTTAAAACACTATTAACTAGGGTAGGCGCTTTAGCTAATAATGGCGCTAACAGTTCAACATTAGCGACTAAATGATCTTTTACCGGTCTCATATAGCGAGAATGATATAAATTAATAAAGCGCGCTCTAAAGTCTGGCACATCGACCTTTATGGGACACTGGCTGGCACAAGCTTTACACGCTAAACAACCAGACATAGCGTCCATCACTTCATGTGAAAAGTCATCCTTATTACTTTTATCAAAGGTATGTTTAATTTTATTAATGCTACGCTCGAGTAACCTTCTTACCGACCAGCCATTAATATCATCTTCTAAGGCTAAAACATTAACGCCTTGCTTTTCTAATAAACGTAACCACTCACGCATCAGTCCTGCTCGGCCTTTGGGTGAATGTCTGCGGTCGCGAGTTACTTTGCTTGATGGGCACATGGGGCTATCAACATCATAGTTAAAGCATAAACCATTACCATTACAATCAAGCACTGAGCTAAACGAGTCTTTGACTACCACCGGGATTTGTCGATCAAAATGACCGCGTTTTTGACCATCTACAGACACTAAATGCTCTGTTGAGTCTATCGGGGTGCAAATTTTTCCAGGGTTCATTTTATTAAGGGGATCAAACACACTTTTTATTTTTCTTAATTCGTTAAATAAGTGCGGACCAAAAAAATTGGGGCCGTATTCTGACCGATAACCTCTACCATGCTCGCCCCACATTAAGCCGCCGTACTTAGCCGTTAAAGCCACCACTTTATCGGATAAAACTCTCAGTAATTTCTCTTGATTGTCATCGCACATATCAAGCGCGGGTCTGACATGTAAAACCCCAGCATCAACATGGCCAAACATCCCATAATGTAGATCATGGCTATCGAGTAACTGACGAAACTCAACAATAAAATCAGCTAGTTTTTCGGGAGGTACAGCGGTATCTTCTGCAAAGGCTAACGGTTTTTGACTGCCCTCGGTATTGCCCAGTAAGCCGACCGCTTTTTTACGCATCGCATAAAGCTTACCAATACTGCTAAGATCAGACGTGACTTGATAGCCGATCACGCCTTTATCACTGGTTTCGCTATCGATAATGTCTTGATCGAGTTGTTTAGTCAGCAGAGAAACTTGTTCGGCAAGGGCATCAATACTCTCACCGTTATATTCAACAATGTTAATGCCATCCATCACTTTGTTGGGTACATCCGTGAGTAAGTCGCTCACCGAATGCCACACAATGTCTTGTTTTGCTAAGTTTAATACTGTTGAGTCAATCGTTTCTACCGAGGTCGCTTTGGCTTCAACTAACGCTGGGGAGTGGCGAAGTGCTGAGTCAAAACTATTGTATTTAATATTAATTAAGGTTTTAGCTTTCGCAATTTTAGTTAAATTAAGCTTAGCTTCACAGACAAACGCCAAAGAGCCTTCAGAGCCAGTGATTAAACGACTTAAATCAAATACGGACAGATCATCATTAAAAACATGTTCTAAGTCATAGCCAGTTAAAAAACGATTTAAACGAGGGAATTTATCTAAGATGAGTACTCGATTATCCCGACAGGTATTGAGTACTTGTTTAACAATTTTACCATGACTTGTCTGGTGTTGAGCTAAAGACTCAGCCTCTTTAATTGATAATGGAAAAGTAGATAACAAGGTGCCATCAACCAATACCGACTCAAGGCCTAATACATGATCTGATGTTTTACCATACACTAACGAACCTTGGCCTGAAGCATCAGTGCTAATCATCCCACCAATAGTGGCCCGACTGCTGGTGGATAAATCAGGCGCAAAGAAAAAGCCATGTGGCCGTAAATAATCATTGAGTTGGTCTTTGACCACACCGGCTTCGACTCTTACCCAGTTTTCTTCGACGTTAATTTCTAAAATACGACTCATGTATTTTGATAAATCAACAATAATACCTGGCGTTAAGCTCTGTCCATTGGTTCCTGTTCCTCCGCCTCTGGCACTAAATTTAATTTCATTAAACTTATCTTCAGCAGACAGCGTACAAATAATTTGAATATCTTGCTTGGTTCTCGGATGTAGAACCAATTGCGGTAATTGCTGATACACACTGTTATCAGTAGCCGCACTTAATCGTGCGCCATAACTGGTATTAATGTCGCCGCTAAAATGTTGAGTCGTTAACGATTTTGAGAATTGTTGATATAATTCAGAAACAAGGCTTTGGGGATCTAACCGAGGTAACATAGCATTTAATTTTTAACAGTTTTTATATGCCTGCCAGTATACCAGAGCTGGCCTTAAAAGTGAGTAAAAATAGACAGAGCAAAAAAAAGCCTAATAAAAATTGCAGAGTGTTAATGCGCTATTATTAGGCTTTGTATTCAGCTGATATAAGATTGTATCAAACAACGAATAACCGCTATTTAATAAGTATTAGCTATGTTTTTCAGCCAAATACAACCAAGTAGGTAGGACAGTATCTGGGTTTAATGACACACTATCTATACCCTTCTCTACCAACCATGCGGCAAAGTCGGCATGATCTGAAGGTCCTTGTCCACAAATCCCCACGTATTTACCTCGGGCTTTACAGGCTTTAATCGCCATTTCTAATAATATTTTAATGGCGGGGTCACGTTCATCAAATAAATGAGCAATTAAACCAGAGTCTCTATCTAAACCAAGAGTTAGTTGGGTCAAATCATTCGAGCCAATAGAGAATCCATCAAAATAATCAAGAAATTGATCGGCCAATAAAGCATTCGATGGTAATTCACACATCATAATAATACGTAAACCATTCTCGCCACGTTTCAAACCATGCTCAGCTAAAATATCAATAACAGCTTCGGCTTCACCAACAGTACGAACAAAGGGGATCATCACTTCAACATTGGTAAAACCCATAGTGTTGCGAACACGTTTTAGCGCTTCACATTCGAGGGCAAAACAGTCTCTAAAATCTTTAGATATGTAACGAGCCGCGCCACGATAGCCAATCATCGGATTCTCTTCGTCAGGCTCAAACGCTTCGCCACCCACTAAGTTGGCATATTCATTTGATTTAAAGTCTGACATTCGAACAATAACTTTCTCAGGTGAAAATGCGGCTGCGAGTGTAGAAATACCTTCGGTAAGTTTAGCAATATAAAACTCCACTGGATTATCGTAACCCACGATAATATCGGTGATTTCTTCTTTTAACTCAGCTGATTGCTGATCAAAATTAAGCAAGGCTTTCGGGTGAATACCGATCATTTTGTTAATGATAAATTCAAGACGGGCTAAACCAATACCCGCATGGGGTAGACGAGCAAATGAAAAAGCTCGGTCAGGGTTACCCACATTCATCATTATTTTAAGCGGTAACTCAGGCATGTTGTCAATTTCAGATTTAGTGACCGTAAAATCAAGCTCACCCTCGTAAATAAACCCTTTATCACCTTCTGCACATGAGACGGTGATTTTATCGCCCGCTTTAATTTTACTGGTAGCATCACCACAACCTACTACTGCTGGAATGCCCATTTCACGAGCAATAATCGCTGCGTGACAAGTTCGACCTCCCCTGTTGGTAACAATAGCGGAAGCTCGCTTCATAATCGGCTCCCAGTCAGGGTCTGTCATATCGGTAACCAGCACATCGCCAGGTTTAATTTTATCCATTTCGGCAAGTGAGTCTAAAACTTTGGCTTCACCTGAACCAATTTTTTGACCAATAGAGCGACCTTCACAAATAATATTTGCCGTTGTTTGTAATTGATATTGCTCCATTACATTAGCACTTTCACGGCTTCTTACCGTTTCAGGTCGAGCTTGTACTATATATAATTTTCCGTCTAAGCCATCTTTTGCCCATTCAATATCCATAGGACATTGATAATGGTTTTCGATAATGACGGCTTGTTTAGCAAGTTCTTGCACCTCAGTATCTGATAATGAAAAACGGTTAGAGTCTTGTTCCTCAATATCAACAATTTCGACTTGTTTACCATGCTCTCCACTGTCTGAGTACACCATTTTAATCGCTTTACTACCGATGTTACGACGAACTACTGCAGGGTTTCCTTTAGCAAGGGTTGGTTTATGTACATAAAACTCATCAGGATTAACCGCACCTTGTACAACCATTTCACCTAAGCCAAAAGAGGAAGTAATGAACACCACATCTTCAAAACCTGACTCAGTATCGATAGAAAACATCACACCTGAGGCGGCAATATCACTACGAACCATGCGCTGAATACCAGCAGATAATGCAACACCACGGTGATCGTAACCTTGATGAACTCGGTAGGAAATAGCTCGGTCGTTAAAAAGCGAAGCAAATACATGTTTAATGGCAAGGAATACCGCCTCCATACCTCGAACATTTAAGAAAGTTTCTTGTTGACCCGCAAAAGAAGCATCGGGCATATCTTCGGCTGTTGCTGAGGATCGCACCGCAAATGAAGCATCATTAACAAAACCAGCAGCCAAGGTGCCATAAGCTTTTTCTATGGCTTGCTGCATATCAGGTAAAAATGGTGTGCTAATAATCCATTGGCGAATAGACTCACCGGCCGAGGCAAGGGCTGAAAGATCATCAACGTTCAAATCATCAAGTAGTTTATAAATTTTGTCGTTTAGACCACTTTGTTCAAGAAACTCATTAAAAGCAAAAGAGGTGGTAGCAAAACCACCAGGCACCTGTACGCCTACATTGGCTAAGTTAGCAATCATTTCACCGAGTGACGCATTTTTACCGCCAACACGGTCAACATCACCCATACCTAATTTTTCATACCAAAGTACATAATCTTGCACAACAAAATCTCCAAAAAGATAAAAATGTGAGACTTACTATTTTTACTTTATAAAAATAGAGTAAGCTAACACCAATAAAATGATTAATATTGATAGATATTCTACACTGCCAAATAGTGAAACAAAAACAGTTATTAGCGAATAGCTAAGACTAAAATGATTTGAGCACTTAAAGTTTTCATATAGGACAACACATGCGCGCTGCTTTTTATATTTCTGACGGTACAGCAATTACTTCTGAAGTTTTTGGTCATGCCCTACTGTCTTTATTCCCAACCGAGTTTGAACACTTCACTGTCCCCTTTGTCGAAAGCATAGAAAAAGCTAATGAAGTAAAAAATCAAATTAATCGAGAATCTAAACGTTTAGGTGAGCCTGCGCTAGTTTTTCATACCTTTGTTAATCATGACATTCGAGAGATTATTGATAGTTGTAATGGCATCATCTATAACTTTCTAGAGCATTTTGTTGCTCCTTTAGAGCAAGAGTTAGGTCTAACGGCTAAACCTAAAGCACACCGTACCCACAGTATTCACGAAAACAGTTATGATTATCGTATTGATGCCGTCAATTACGCATTGGCCAATGATGACGGCTCTAATGTTAGTAACTTTGAACATGCCGACGTTATTCTGGTGGGGGTATCTCGGTCGGGTAAAACCCCAAGCTCCTTATATCTTGCGCTTCAATACGGTATAAAAGCGGCTAATTATCCCTTTACTGACGATGATATGGACGAATTAAAGTTACCTGATTTTTTAAAAAAACATAAAAAGAAGTTATTTGGTTTAACCATTGATGCTCAACGATTAATGGATATACGTGATGGCAGACTGACGAACAGTAAATATGCATCAGCAAGACAGTGCAGAATGGAAGTTAGAGAAGTAGAAAAACTGTACAAAAAAGAGAAAATCCCGTATCTCAACACCACTAAACTTTCAGTGGAAGAAATTACCGCTAAGATCTTAAGTGAAACTGGTCTGCAAAGATATAAATACTAATTCGGAGAAATTATTGAGAACCGATCTCAAAATTTCACTATTTATATCGTTAAAATAGTTCACATTAGCGGTTAATTTAGCTATGTTAGCGCCTATAATTTAGATTATGCGTTATTGCCGCTTATTATTATAAGTGCCTCGTATTAAGCAACAAAAATAAACGAATCACATGACTATCAAAACAGATGAACTACGCACAAGTTTAATTGAAAACTTAGTGTCTCCTGCACAATTAGCTAAGCAAATACCTCTAAGTAAAACCACTGCTGATTTTATTATACAAAGCCGCAAAGCCATCGAAGCAATAATCAGTGGTGAAGATAAACGGTTATTAGTCATCATTGGCCCTTGTTCTATTCACGACACTAAGGCTGCAATCGATTATGCTGAGCGTCTTAAAAAATTGCGTGATAAATACAGCAATGAACTGTTAATTGTGATGCGTGTTTATTTTGAAAAGCCACGGACTACTGTCGGTTGGAAAGGATTGATCAGCGATCCTGATTTAGATAAATCATTCCATGTTGCTAAAGGCTTAAACCTTGCCCGTCAATTATTAGTTGATATTAATGATATGGGTTTACCTGCAGGTACTGAATTTTTAGATATGGTTACTGGTCAGTATATTTCTGATTTGATCAGCTGGGGGGCTATTGGCGCGCGAACCACAGAAAGCCAAGTACATAGAGAATTAGCTTCCGCACTTTCTTGCCCTGTGGGCTTTAAAAATGGTACTGACGGTAATGTAAAAATAGCCTTAGACGCTATTAAAGCGGCGAGCGTACCGCATGTCCTTTATTCCCCTGATAAAAGTGGTCAAATGTGTATTTATCGTACCCATGGTAACCCATTCGCTCATGTTATTTTACGTGGCGGTAAAGTACCAAACTATGATCAAGCAAACATTGAAGACACTTGTAAGCGATTAGCGCAAGCAGAGCTTCAACAAAGTATCATGATAGATTGTAGCCACGGTAATAGCTTTAAGGATCATAATAAACAAGTTGATGTAGCCCGCTCAATTGCCGAACAAATTATCCAAGGCGAACAAAGTATCTTTGGTGTGATGATTGAGAGCTTCATTGAAGCCGGTAATCAAGCGGTAAAAGCTGATACTCCCCTTGTCTATGGTCAAAGTATTACTGATGCCTGTGTTGACTTAAAGGCCAGTGACGAGATGTTATTTTTGTTAGCTGAGGCGATTAAAACACGTCAATAACTGACAAAGGTACTTGTGACCATACACATAAAAAAGCAATACGTTTACCTATTGCTTTTTTATTTAACTCACATTATCAACTCACATTGTCAACTCAAATATGACCCTCTATATCAGCTTTGTCATCAAACCATCACTAGCATCTTCTACTAAATCAAGCACAAACTTAAAGCCATTAGCACCACCATAATAAGGGTCTGGTACTTCAACTTCTTCATGGTTTTGTGCAAAGGTTAAAAACAACATGATTTTATATTGTAAAGCGAGCGGTGCCACTTTCATCAGCTCGTCAACATTGTGCTGGTCCATCGCTAATATCAAGTCAAAGTCATCAAAATCTTTCACACTGACTTTACGCGCTTTAATTCCCTCAAACGTGTAGCCACGTTCAATGGCTACTTTTTGAGCACGGTGATCGGGCTTTTCACGCACATGAGCACCAAGGGTTCCGGCTGAATCAATGTTAAGTGATAATCCTTGAGATAAGGCCTTGTGCCTAAAAACGGCCTCAGCACTTGGAGAACGACATATATTGCCCATACAGACGAATAAAACCGATTTTATTTTTTTATAATTCATAAGTTTAGCTACCAATTTCCATGTGTTTGATATGTGATTTTAGCGTTTTTCATACGAATAAAATCAATGGCTTATGTTTTTTTGGGAATTCCTACAACTATTTTGTGTTATTTTTATAAGAAGGTAAAGAATAATTATCTGAAGATAGTGACTTTAAGGAGCCATATGTAAAATGAAAATTCTTTCACGGTAAGCTTAATACCCTCCTGAAACGGAAGTTTTTAAGCCTTTTGGTATAAATCCCAAACTAGTGACTTACTATGAGTTGAATTCATGCTACCAACGGTAGGTTATAAGAATTTTAATAAAGCTAAACAACCATCATTAATTATATACTGGGTTATTACAACAAAACTAGACCACATACTTACAATGTAGGAATAAGCCCAAATGAGTCAGAGCGAAAGTACTGGATAAACTACAAAATCGTGGCCAATTTCACTTGAGCACTTCACCTATTAATATACAAAAAAGTTATCTATTTACAAAAAATATTCAATAAATAAATGTAAATTTCAAATCACCTTTAGCCCCCTGTGTTAGGAATATGGTATAAGGAGCTTATAAAAATAGTGAGTTAATTTCAGTGAATAACTTCAATTTTTAAACAATAATTATTCATCAATTCCAAATAATTAAAATAAAACAATGAGGGTAATACTTATGAAAACACAATTCCATATCCATGCATTAACTTTTGCAGTATCCGTTGCTCTTGGCAGCCCAACAGCATTTGCACAAGCTGGAGTTGCTGAAGATAAAACAGGTGATAAAATTGAAAAAATTTCAATTTTAGGTTCGCGAGCAGCAAACCGTTCTGCAACAGAGTCATCTGTACCTATCGATATTATTGATATTAAATCACTTACCAAAGGTGGATTTACTGAACTAGGTCAAAGTTTACAAGCAACAGCACCTTCTTTTAACTTTACACGTACTCAAGTTTCCGATGGTTCAGATTTATTTCGTCCGGCAACACTAAGAGGTTTGCAACCAGATCAAACATTGGTGTTGGTTAATGGAAAACGACGTCATAACCAAGCCATATTTGGGCTTAATGGCACTGTTGGTGCAGGTGCTGCTGGCACTGATATGAATGCCATTCCTATTAGCGCTTTAAGTAATATTCAGGTATTACGAGATGGGGCTGCTGCCCAGTATGGTTCAGACGCAATAGCGGGTGTGATCAATTTAATCTTAAATGAAAGTACGGACATTACTACTGGATTCATTCAAGCAGGAAGTACCAGTGAAGGGGATGGCGACAAGTTGACTGTAGGCCTAAACCGAGGCTTTGATATAGGAGACGACGGCGGTTTTATTAATTTATCACTTGAGTATCGTGATTATGATGGTGTTAATAGAGCTCAAAAAGATAGAACAGGCTCTTCAACCGTTGCGCCGGGAGAATTGTCAGACAAGGTACGTTGGGGAATGGGCGATGCGGCTTCTGAATTCGTGTCAACATTTTTCAATATGGAGATCCCTCTAAGTGAAGGTAAGGAATTCTATACGTTTGGTGGTTTATCAAATCGCACCGCTTTAGGCAATGGTTTTTTTAGAGCCTTTAATTCCGCCTCTCAAAATGTACCTCAAATTTACCCTGACGGTTTTTTACCTCGTATTGATAACGAAGCTGAAGATACGTCTTTAGCAGCAGGTATCCGTGGGGATATTAATGATGGCTGGTCTTTTGATGTTTCCTTAGTACATGGTAGGAATAAATATGATTTTGATTCAAAAAACACACTTAACGCTTCTTATGCTGCCGAATATGTTGCGAATAATCCCAGTGCAAATGACACAGATATAATCGCAAATTCTGGCCCTAATTCTGGCTACTCTGGCGGCTTTAGATTTGACCAAACGACATTTAACTTAGATATCAACGGCTCTGTTGATATCGGTGCCAATAACGATTTATATGTCTCATTTGGTACAGAATATCGTGATGAAAATTATGAAATAGTACCCGGTGAAGAAGCTTCTTATGCTTGTGGCTTAGCAAATACCAGTAGTTCATTTCCATCAGTTATTGACACTACCACTTTTGCTGAATGTGGTTTTCAAGCTTATCCTGGCCTGCGTCCTAACGCTGCAGTAAATGCGAACCGTGACAGTTATGCACTTTATTTTGATGTGGAAATGGATATCATCGACGGATGGAATGTCGGCGCAGCATTACGCTATGAAGACTTTTCCGACTCGAGTGATGACATAGTAGGTAAGCTATCAAGCCGTTATGAAATAAACGATGATTTTGCATTGCGCGGATCCTTATCAACAGGTTTTAGAGCGCCTTCATTGCAACAAAGTGCCTACACTGCCTTTACCACTAACCTTGGCCCAGGTGGAGTACTATCTCCGTCATTTACCGCGACCGCGGGCTCTCCATTTCCTGCTGCTCTTGGTGTAACCGGTCTTCAATTAGAGTCCACTAAAAATGCCAGTATTGGCTTTGTCTTCAATGCAACAGACGAAATTACACTTACGGTTGATGCATACAGTGTAGAAATTAAAGATAGGATCACACTAGGTAGTCTATTAAGCCCCGATCAAGTTGCATTTAACCCAGCAGCGGTTGATGCCATTGCTGCAACAGGTGCAGATCAAGTTAATTATTTTTCAAATTCAGTTGATTCAACGACAAAAGGGGTTGATATTATTCTGAGCTATGAAACGACTTTAGCGCAAGGAAAGTTCGTTGCTACTTTTGCTGGTAATATTAATGATACACAAATCGACCGAGTCAATAGTCCACAAGGTATACCTGAAGAGGTTTCTCTTGATGCCCTTCAACGTAGTTTCTTGGAAGACGGTCAACCGAAGGAAAGAGCAACCTTAACTTTTGACTATGAACGAGAAAAATGGAGTTCAGTTCTTAGAACCAATTATTTTGGTGAAACCAACGTTACTTATTTTGGTAATGACCATATTGGACTACCTGGCTTTTTATCGCCAACAGGAGAATTTAAACCGACCAGTATTGTTGAATCTGCGTTGTTAGTTGATTTGAATATTTCATATCAATTAACCGATAGTTTAACCTTGGTTGCAGGTGTTGATAATATTTTTGATGTAACACCTGATGAGTTGGGTGAAGATGAAGCCTTAGACTTTATCACCCAAGGTGCCTTAAAATATCCAATAAGAGCGGTACCTTATGGGTTTAATGGTTCAAGTTACTTTGTTCGCATTAACTTTGCTTTCTAAAGCGATTAGTTTTAGAAAGTAAGTTTTAAAATATTGTTTGAAAGTACCTAGCTCGTGTAGGTACTTTTCAATCGAGTATTGAATGTACATCACGTAATCGCATAACTTCTCATTTTACTTTTATGTAGCACTACTCATAAGAATTAGTCATGGGAATGCAAAATGATCGAAATTGATCCCTCAGCTTTAGCTCATTTAAATAGGGAATATTCACCTAGTAGTTGTATTAGCGATATTCATATTCAACAATATATTGATCTAAGCCACATCGCTAAAAATCAGGCAAGAGCACTAAAAGCAATGCACAATAACTTACACTATTGTGAGTGTAAAACTGAGAGTAACACCTCTGATAGCCTACTTAGTCGTTTAGCAAAGAATTTTGGGAATGTCTCGCCAGTGACTGGTGTATTGTGGACTAAGAAAGTGTCGTTTCATTTGCCACTGTGCTGATTGCCCTTCGGCACCCAGTTTCAGTGTACCTTGGCCAAATCTATTATTTATTGTATCAAGACAGTTCATCAGTGCAGGGTTGGAGTGATCAGGAAGAAATAAATCAGGTTGTTGGTATCTTTTACTTTCTAACGCCAGTGCGCCTACACCACAGCGATAAAAACTAACATGATCAGCAAAAATACAGTCAATAACTTTGCTTATGGCTTCTGCGATATCACAGCTATTATCTGTGGCGATAGGAAAATGATAAAAAATGGCCTGTTTATAATAGTTATCATCGTGTGGAGAGTTTGAAGCAAACACCATCAGTTTCTTGATTAGCGATAATTGTTTTCTTACTTTTTTAGCAACAATAGCGCCATGAGTAACAAGCGCTGAATGCAATGTGGCTTTAGTATGAATACGTTGGCCAAAACTACGTGTTGAAAAAATTGATTGCTTCGGCTCTTTTACATCGTCCCATGATAAGCAACATATCCCGTTTAATTCATTAACCGTTCGCTCAGCGACCACACTAAATTGGTGTCGAATAACTTTAGGACTTTGCACTGATAATTGATAAGCCGTATCAATCCCTTGCTGCTTTAATCGTTGGGATATTTTACGACCAATTCCCCACACCTCATTAACATTCATACGTGTTAATATTTCGGTACGACTTTGACTATTATGAATAACGGCAACACCGTCAAAGCCTTTAAGCTTTTTAGCGGCATGGTTAGCTGCTTTTGATAACGTTAATGTTATACCAAATCCCACACCAACAGGTAATCGTGTTTCGTTCCATACAGCACGTCTTATTTTGTGACCATATTGATGCCAATCATTAATAAGTGATTGGTAATTTTCAAAGTAAAGGAAAGACTCATCAATAGAATAGACATAGTGGTTATCACAATACCTTGCTATAACGTTCATCATTTTTTCGCTTAGGTCAGCGTAAAGCTCATAGTTTGAAGACCGAACGACAACTCCATGTTTTTGTAATAAATATTTTATTTTAAAATAGGGTGTGAACTTCGGAATACCTAAGCGCCTAGCGATAGGGCAAACAGCACAAATAACCCCATCGTTGTTTGTTAATACCACAACTGGCTTGTTGCGTATGCTGGGATCAAACACTTTTTCTGCACTGGCATAAAATGAGACCACATCAACTAAAGCATACATGCGGTTAATTCTGGTGCTTTATGATGAAGGCGAATTGAACGAGTAACCACCCCTTCAAGTTGTAATTGATCTTCTGCTTTAATATCAACTGGAGCATGATTGTTAGAAGCAGATAATAACCTTGCTTGTTTTTTATCAATTAATTTGCAAACAAAACAACCGTTGTAATTGGCAACAATGACATCACCATTCTTAGTAGTCAGTGATCTATCCACAATGAGTAAATCACCATCAAATATCCCTACACCTTCCATAGACTGACCTGACGCCTGGCCAATAAAGGTGGCGTTAGGATGGCGTATAAGCAGTTGATCTAATGACAAACTCAACTCTTTATATTCTGCCGCAGGTGATTCAAAGCCGGAAATACCTGCTTCAATATAAATAGGAACAACTTTCATCATTAAATTCACTCACAAATTAAACTGTATATTTATACAGTATAGCTTATGGGTGAAATTTATAAAGTCATATTTAAAAAATCTGTTAAAAGACTAGTTACACTCTATTATTTAAAATAATAATCAACAAGTTAAAAACATTTCAACATTAATTTTAATAGCTTCTTGTAAAGGAAAGCGCCGATTGTTTGAGAAAAAATCATTTAATATTAATTAATTCGTCTATTTGATATTATATTTCAAACTAACAAGAGACATTAATAATCGATGTTAATATCTCAAGCACAATAATGAATTTTACTAACATTGACAAAAGAGAGTTTATGAAAATTTGGGTAGATGCTGACGCATGTCCTGTCGTTATTAAAGAAATACTTTTTAAAGCTGCAGAGCGAACCAAAATAACCACCACTTTAGTGGCCAATCATCACATCAATACGCCACCATCACGGTTTATTAACTTTATTCAGGTGAGTGCCGGTTTTGATATTGCTGATGATGAAATAGTTAAAAGAGTGAGCGAGAGTGACTTAGTGATCACCAGTGACATACCATTAGCCGATGAAGTGATTACCAAAAAAGGCTATGCATTAAGTCCTAGGGGGGAATTATATACCGCAAGTAATATAAAATCTCGACTTAATATTCGAGATTTTATGGACACTATGCGCGCCAGTGGTGTTCATACTGGCGGTCCTCCGCCTTTAAATCAAAGCGATAGACAAGCTTTTGCTAATCACCTCGATTCAATTTTAAGTCGATATACTCGCTTAAAACCTTGAGGTTTACATTATAATTTTTTTGCGTAAGCTCTCGCTTTTTCTAAATCTTCTGGTGTATCAACCCCTTCAACGGGGACGTGAGTATTGGCGATATCAACATGAATTTTTTCACCATGCCACAAGACTCTCAATTGCTCTAATGCTTCAATGTGTTCTAACTCGCTTGCTGGCCAGTTAACATAATCTTTAATAAAACCGGCACGATATGCATAAATGCCGACGTGACGAAGGTAAAAACCACCAATGTCAGTGACATTTTTTTGATTTAAAAAACGGTTACGATCATAGGGGATCGTGGCCCGGCTAAAATACAAAGCGTAACCATTTTTATCACATACTACTTTCACCGCATTAGGATTAAACACTTCCTCAACTGAAGATAGTTTAATGGATAACGTTGCCATACGTGCTTGTGCTAATGAGTTATTTTGGTTGGCTAAATTATTAGCCACTTGGGCGATATTCTCGGGCGGAATAAAAGGCTCATCGCCTTGCACATTAACAATGATTTCATCATCAGAAAAATGATACAAGTCCATCACTTCAGCTAAACGCTCGGTGCCTGATTGATGATCAGCCCTGGTTTTACAGACCTCGCCACCAAAACCTGTTACCACCGCTGCTACCTCATCATTATCAGTGGCAACAATCACTTGTTTGGCGCCACTGAGTTTTGCTTTTTCAACAACCCATTCGATCATAGGTTTACCATGAATATCGGCCAACACTTTACCTGGCAAACGAGAAGACTCAAATCGTGCAGGAATAACCACAACAAATGACATAACGAGCTTCCCTACGCTTTATATTCATCTAAAGAAAGCCTGCGGGCTTCACTTTCTAACAAGACCGGAATATCTTTTTCAATGGGGTAAGCTAAGCGGTCAAAGTTACAAGTCAACTCTTGTTGTTCTTTATGGTAATCAAGTTTGCCTTTACACACGGGACAAGCCAAAATTTCCATTAATTTGATATCAAATGCCATTATATTCTTCTCTTTTAGTCTAAATTTCGTCTAAGTTTCGTTTGTGTTTTTTAACTGTATTTGTTATGTACTTATGTACGTTATGTTCACTATCTAAAGCGATAGACACGTTTATGTTCACAGTTGTTTGATTTTGGCTTTCAATTGCTCAATTTGCTCAGGACAAATAAGCGCATCAACCGGTAAATACCACCAATGCTCTGTTGCAAAAACCCGACACTTGACCGCATCTTTTTCTGTCATTAACAATGGCAGGGGTTCATCACTATGGTCAAAATGGTCAAAGTCCGCTCGCTTAAAGTCATGATGATCAATAAAGCCTTTACTATCATTCAAGCTGAATTTATACGCTGTTAGTGTGGTAAAAAAACGCTCGGGTGAACCAATACCAGCCATAGCATTAATGCTTGGATATTGCCTTATAAAGTCGCTAATTAACCGTTTTTCGCCGCTCAGTAAATGACAAACGTGCGTTGCAGTTAACTCCATGTTAATTTCATTATCAACAAGGCTTTTAGTGGAAACACCGCCATTAACAATAACAAAGTCACTATGCTTTAGTCGCCACAATCCTTCCCTTAAAGGCCCTGCAGGTAATAATAAACCATTGCCAAAGCGTCTTTTACCATCAACAACTATCAGCTCTAACTCTCTTTGTAGCCGATAATGCTGTAAACCATCATCCGCTAAGATAATATCACAACCTTGTTCAATTAATAATGCGGCACTAGCGACTCTATCCCCGCCAACAACGACAGGAAGATGACAACGTTGATAAATCAACACGGGTTCATCACCAGCCTCAGCCGCGCTACTAGTTTCATTGAGTAAATAAGGATAATGAGGCGCTTTGCCACCATAACCTCTACTAATGACTCCTGGTGATAATCCTAATTCGCGACAAATGTCGATTAAGAGTATAACAATAGGCGTTTTACCATTACCACCAATACCAATGTTACCAACAACAATAACGGGTTGTCCCACAGCGTACGAGTTGAAAATTTTCAACGAGTAAAACAGTCGTCGCAAGAATGTTAACAACGCAAATAATGCAGTAAAGGGAAGCAATATTGGTACAATTAATAATTTAGCCCGATGTGATTTAAACCAAACCTTTTCAATTAGGCGCATAACGGGGTTACTCAATCATGTTAATTGACAAATGAATTAGCTAAATTCGACATTATGGAGCTGAGCATATGCCCCATTTTTAACTAATAGAGACGAATGGTCGCCCTGCTCTATAATCTTTCCTTGCTCCATAACAATAATATTATCGGCATTTTCTATCGTCGACAGTCGATGAGCAATAACAATACAGGTTCTGTTTTGTTGTAAAAGCTGTAAAGCCTCTTGAATATGGCGTTCTGATTCGGTATCAAGCGAACTCGTTGCCTCATCTAAAATCAAAAAAGGTGAGTCACACAATAATGCCCGCGCAATAGCAATACGTTGGCGTTGTCCACCAGAGAGCATTGAACCATTTTCACCAATAACCGTATCAAGTCCTTCAGGCATATTATCAACAAACTCCATCACATGCGCACTTTTAGCGGCGGCAATAATCTCTTCTCGACTCGCCCGAGGTTTTCCATAGGCAATATTATTGGCCAACGTGTCATTAAATAACACGACCTGTTGTGACACGTAAGCAAATTGTTGACGCAAGTTACTCAATTGATATTGCTGGACATCAACACCATCAACTTGTACTTGCCCTTCTTCAGCATTGTAAAATCGAAGAAATAAAGTGCTTGCCGTTGACTTGCCACTGCCTGATCGACCAACAAGGGCTAATGTTTTACCTGGCTCTACGCTAAAAGAAACATTGTTAATAGCAGGAGTGTCTTTACCGGCATAAGTGAAAGTAACATTTTTAAACGCTAACTGCCCTTTTGGCTTTTCAAGCACGAGTTTACCTTGATCTTTTTCTACTTGTTGATCTAACACCTTAAAAATACTGATAGCCGCTGCCATACCTGTTTGAAATTCACCATTGACCGTGGTTAACGTTTTTAATGGTCTAAGTAATAAAGCCATCATGGTTAGTACTGTGGTAAAACTACCAGGTGTTAAGGTCTCTCGCATACTGTCTAAATTTGCGACGTATAAAACAACCGCTAGAGCGAATGAGGCGATAACTTGAATAAGTGGGACACTGATAGCTTTAGTGCCTACCATTTTCATTCGTTGTTGACGGTTATGTTTATTTATTTTTTTAAACTGATCAAATTCATTTTGTTGGCCACCAAAGGTTAATACCACTTTATGGGCATTAAATACTTGCTCTGCAGCACTATTAACTTGCCCCATTGCTCCTTGAATATTTTTACTTATCTGTCTAAACCGCCCTGAAACAAAGACAACCACAACCGCAATCACAGGCGTGATAACTAAAAATATCAAGGATAATTGCCAACTGTTATAAAACATAATGATCAACAAGCCGCTGACAAAAGCACCCTGCTGTACTAACGTAGTTAAGGCTCGAGTTGTTGCTTGCAATACTTGTTCGCTATCATAGGTTAACTTAGCGATTAAACTGCCCGTTGATTCTCTGTCATGAAATGAAACTGACATGCCCATAATATGTTCAAATAATTGTTGCCTTAAATCCGCAACAACATTATTGCCTACCCATGCCAAACAATAATTACCAATAAAGTGAGCAGTTCCACGTAAGAGAAACATCACTATAATGAAAAGAGGCGCCCATTTCATAAAATTAGGGTTTACACCGGTAAGACCTTCATCAATTAAGGGTTTAAGCATAGAAATAAAATATGAGTCAATACCGGCATAGGCTAACATCCCTATAATTGCCGCAACAAAACCTATTTTATAAGGTTTAACAAAGGTCATTAATCTTTTAAAGGTTTGCCACGTTGTGGTTTGACTGGCGTTTTTTTGACTGGACTCTTTAGATGAAGTATCTGAATTTTTTGATGAATTTTTATCGGATAAAAGGTCGGACATGGAGTCTCTCAATGACTTGAAAATTACTAGCTTGGCTATTTTAGCGTTATTTTTTCAATCAACCAACTAATTAAATTTTCTTTTTGTATTTGAAAACCAATAAGGTGACAAATCACGGCGGTATTGCAATATATTGAGCTTATCCTCACTGATGTCAACTCTTATCATGCCATGTTCATCGGTCGAATGAATCATCGTTTTTTGATCAATAAATCGCTGTTTAACCAGAGGGTTTGGCATGTTCCAACGATTTAAAAATCCGGCACTAAAAACCACTGCATCTGGTGATACTTGCTGGATAAATGCAATACTTGAGGAAGTTTTTGAACCATGATGAGCAGCAATTAACACATCAGCATTTAAGTTTAACAATTTTTGTTGCGCTTTGATCACCAAAAGCGATTCAGTTCTTTTAGAAATATCTCCGGTGAGTAACACCCGATGAGTGCCATCACTTATCAGGATCACACACGAGTCGTCGTTATCCTTTCCTTTTTTACTTTTAGGCCAAAGTTGTTGAAAGTTGAGTCCTCGCCAGTTAAAACTTTGACCTGATAAACAAAAGCTATCGCCACTTTCTCGAATATCATCATCATTGACGATGACTTCATTAATGACAATATTTTCTCTTAAAATAGATAAACCACCGGCATGATCATTGTCGCTATGGCTGATAATTACTTTATCAAGTTGATTAATTGAATGATATTTCAAATAAGGCAAGATAACCGCCTCGGTTAAATTAAATCCACTGGGGTATGCCCCTCCAGTGTCATATAAAAGCGCTTTATTGCCTTGCTGAATAACTATCGCTAAACCTTGACCAACATCTAAAACATTTACCTGCCAATCTAGACGCTGGTTAATATTTATCGGCTCTAGCACCTGATGATGTAATGGATTTTCAGGTGTCCTACTGCGATTTGAAACAATGAATGAAATAATAATTACCACCAAAAATCCACTGACATTTTTTACTCGCCGAACAACGTTTTTATCAGACAGATTAACGGTAAAAAATGAGGGTAATAAAAAGCACCTAATAGCAATGGCAGCGACAAAAAAACCAATAAGTTGGCTTTGGAATAAAGACAAGGACAGTAAAGCGTTAGACTGGTTAGCTAAAAAGGACAAATAATGCCATAGCCACTGCAATACCGTTAAAGATAACTGCATAACCCAATTCGCCATAGTCTCACTAAAAAGTAATAAAACCAATGAAAGCAGACACAAAGGTATAATCATAAAACTCATTATTGGTACGGCGAGCAAATTTGCAAAAATAGAAACGGTTGACACTTGATGATAAAAAAATGAGGTTAAGGGTAATAAAAACAAAGTGAGCGACAGTTGAATAATTAACAACCCTTTAGCTATTCGCCAGAATTTAACCGGATGAGTTAACACAAATAAAAAACGCCATAAGGTTAAAAAAATAATCATTACCGCATAAAATGACAACCAAAAACTTGCGCTAAACAAACTAAAAGGACTGAGCAAAACCAAGGTAGCTAAGGTGAGTAAAAACCAGCGCTTTATTGTCAGTTTGATCCCTAGGAGCCGAGTGAACCAATAAAGCATTAGCATGACCAGTGCTCGTGTAGTGGGAATACTAAAGTCAGCTAAATATCCATAAAATAAAGTACTAAATAAACTCAGAAAAACCACAAGATACCGCAGATTAACATGCAACAACAGCTGCCTAATGGCTTTGGGTAGTAGCTGATTTAATGGCAATAAACGCGTTAGCCATAAAAAAAAAATAAAACTACCACTAGCGACTAAACCTAAATGTAATCCCGAGATAGCAATAAGATGTTGCGTACCTGTAGCTTGTAAAATCTGCCAAGTTTCAACGGATATTTGGCTACGCTGAGCAAATGATAATGCCAGTAATAAAGGAGAGAGCTGATGTTCGGGCAAGTTTCTAACGTATTGACTATATAAACTTTGCCTAAGGCTAGTCTGAGAGGATAATAAGCTATTCTCTTTTGATGGTTTAACATACCCTGTCGCAACAATATTTTTTTCTCGTAGCCAACTTTGATAACTAAAACCTCCTTCATTGGCAAAACCATGAGCAGGTTTCAATTTAACCTTTAAACGATAGGTATCTCCGTGTGAGGGTAAAAATGATATGTTTTTTTTGCTGATTTGCCAACGAAGTCTAATTAAAAAAGGGTTATCAATAAGCTTGCCATTGAGTTTTTCTAACTCAAAATTGAAACGATAGTTGCCTTTAACTCTTGTAGGGATATTAACAATCGTCCCTTCAATTTGATGAGTTTTCTTGCTAAAGCCACTCAGCTCAATATGATTAGCTAGCCAAATATTATCATATTGAAAGCCATTAAATAGCATCCAAGCGACACCAAAAAATAAGCCACTTGATGATCTGCTTTTTTTATTGATAAATAAACCAATAGCCAAACTAATAAATAACAATACTGTCAACATTTCTGGTACTATCGGCAAAAATAATGACAAAATAGCGCCGATAAAGAAGCTTAATAACCACCAATCCATAGTGTGTCTCTTTGTTTATTCGTCTCTTGATATAAAAAGCGTTTTCCGTAACCCATTAATTGTAGAAGCTATGCCTAAAAAAACCATTAAACGATGGATGCCAGATCATCACACCATTAAAAATCATAAACACTTAAAGATATTTGGTAATTTATTAAATAATGCTAATTTGTGGCATTTAAACCGCCACTCGGTTTCTAAAGCATTTGCCGTTGGCTTGTTTTGCGCTTTTATTCCTGTACCATTTCAAATGATATTAGCCGCTGCTTTAGCCATTGTATTGCATGCTAACTTACCCTTATCAGCTGCGCTAGTTTGGATCAGTAACCCATTGACTATGCCTGCTATTTTTTATTTTTGTTATTGGGTGGGTACCTGGGCCATTGGTGCCAATGAGAAACCCTTTAACTTTGAAGCCAGTTGGCAATGGTTGATTGAGAGCTTATCAACCATAGGACCGGCTTTTTTACTAGGGTGTGGTATTTTAGCCGTTATATTTTCAATGCTAGGTTATTTAGTTATTCAAGGACTGTGGCGGTTTTCTGTTGCTAAACAGTGGCAAAAACGTAAAAGAAGTAGGAAGTAACACTTCAGTTGACAAGCTGATATTCTCAGCTTCACTTGAAACGCATGCCCGATAGCAACTCAATAAATTAATCGATATAAAAAAGAGGAGTAACCTTATTAAAGCTGGCCTAATACTTTAGCTGGTTCAATTTTTGTTGCTCGCCATGCAGGGTAAATGGTAGCCATTAAACTCATCATTAATGCGGCAGTAAGTGTTATATAGACATCAGACAAATTCACTTGACTAGGAATATAATCAATAAAATAAACATCTGCAGATAAAAAATGCAGATGAAATAATGACTCTATATTGGTAACAATATTGGTTAAATTAGACGCTACATAGACCCCCGAAGCCCCTCCAACCAGACAACCTAACATGCCATTAACTAGGCCTTGTATCATAAAAGTCACCATGATCATCGACGAACTTGCGCCCATTGTCTTTAAAATTGCAATATCACCTTTTTTATCATTTACCGCCATAATAAGTGTAGAAACAATATTAAAACTCGCCACCGCAATCACTAACACTAAAACAATAAACATCACCATGCGCACTAATTGAATATCGTTAAAAATATGACCTTGCGTGCGAGTCCAGTCATAAATATAAACATAAGTATCAAATCTATAGGCAACATCTCGAGCAATGGATTGTGCTTTAAAAACATTAGCCAGTTTGAGTCTAAAGCCTTGTACTTGCCCTGGCTGATATAACATGATTTTATTGGCATTTTTTAGTGACATATACGCTAAGGTATCGTCAATAGTGCCACCAAATTTAAAAAGACCAACGATAGTAACATTACGCTTTATCGGCGCTGCAAAAATACTCCTTTGATCAACATCTTGACTTGCTTTTGACTGTGGTAATAAAATTTGTACTGTATCACCTACAACCACATTTAATTTTTTTGCAATACCAACACCAATAACAACACCGAGCACATCGTCACGGTCAAGTCCTTGCCATTGTCCTTTAACCATAAGACTTGTTATTGCCGATACTTGCTGCTCGAGTTCAACATCAACACCTCTGATCTCCCCTATACCTTTAAGATTATTACCGTGCTGCATTACACCCGTCATTTTTATCACCGGGGCTGCTGATAATACTTGAGGATGGTTAAGCACTTTGTTGATTTTTTCTTCCCAGTCAGTTATAGGCTCATTAACCGCTATTATTTCCGCATGAGGGACTACTGACAGTAGGCGTTGAGTAAGTTCCTTTTCAAAACCATTCATAGCAGATAAAACAACAATAAGCACCATTACACCTAAAGCAATACCGACAGTAGACGATGCTGAAATAAATGAAGAAAAGCCATTACCATGACGACTTCGAACGTATCTTAGCGCAAAGAAAAGGCTTAAAGGCTTAAACATTAATGATTTCCTAGGGTTTAATTAGTGCCAAAGGGCTTGTAAATGGCATTAGTGTGCCATGCTCTAATTTTAATTGCCTGTCCATTCTAGAAGCTAAGACCAAGTCATGAGTGACAATAACAAAACTGGTATTAACGGTGGCATTTAATGATTTAAGTAATTGAAAAATTTGTTCTGCGGTATCAAAGTCTAAATTACCTGTTGGCTCATCAGCTAATATTAATGAGGGTTTGGTTACCAGAGCTCTAGCAATAGCGACACGTTGACGTTCACCACCAGAGAGTTCAGATGGTCTATGCTGGCCTCGGTGACTCAAACCAACTTTTTCTAACATTTCTTTTGAAGCTTGTAGCGCATACTTGGGCTTATCTCCACGAATTAATAGCGGGATAGCCACATTTTCTTCCGCTGAAAACTCCATCATCAAATGATGAAATTGATAAATAAAACCAATATGTTTGTTACGAAAGCTTGCTCGCTCTTTATCTGTTAATTGATGAATATTGACATCATTAATCAATACTTCACCAGCACTAGGTTTATCAAGGGCCCCGGCAAGATGCAAAAAAGTACTTTTACCACAGCCCGAGCTGCCAACAATAGCTAATAACTCACCAGACTTAACCGTTAATTCAAGGCCATGTAATACTTTAGTTTCTATATTTCCTTGTTGATAAGACTTAGAAAGTTGATGGCATTGTAAAACGCTACTCATGAGGTAAATCTCCAATACTGCAGTTTGAATATAAAACGGGCTTATTCATGACGTAAAACCTCGGCGGGTTGGGTTGTTGATGCACGATACGCAGGATATAAAGTAGCGAGAAAACTCATGCTTAATGCTGAGAGGATAATAACCAAAACATCCCTTATTTCTAATTGTATCGGCAGAGTTTGTGCAGCATAACCGTTACCGAATAAATTCATACTGAAGGTGGTGATTAATGTATTTAAATTTAAGGTTAAAGCCACTCCTAAAATGGTGCCTAATATAACACCCCATAAGCCATTAACCATGCCTTGGGTAATAAATATTTTGATAATACCTGTTCGATCTAAACCTAATGTTTGCAAAATACCAATTTCACCCTGCTTATCAATAACCACCATAACTAATGCCGAAATAATGTTAAATGTAGCTACGGATATAATAAGACTGAGCATTAACCACATCATATTTTTTTCCATTTTTACAGCAGAAAACAACACCCCTTGGCTTTGTGTCCAAGTGGTAAATTCTAAATCACTATCAAATATTGTGGAAAGCTGATTAACAACTTGTTTGGCGTTAAACGCATCATCAAGATATAAGCGTAATTGATTAATGCCATCACCTCTACGACGAAGTAGTTTGGCGCCAAAATCGCTATGAACATAAACCATAGCCGCATCAACTTGCGAGCCAACGTTGAAAATTCCTGTGATGGTAAAAGTGCGCTGAACAGGAACACGGCCCATAGGGGTAAAGACCGTTTTATTGAGTAACACAAGGCGGATAGTATCGCCGTAATCAACATTAAGCTGTCGTGCCAATGACTCCCCCATAACTACATTATATGTCCCTTGAGATAAACTGGCTAAGTTTCCGGCAACCATATGACTACTGACAATATTGTTAGTCTCATACTCTGGAATAATACCTTGAATTAAAACGCCCTGTAATGAATCAATTGATTGAATTAACGCTTCTGCCTCTAAAAAAGGACTAGCTTGGATCACATGAGGCTGTTTCATAAATAACTTTCGTTGTTCCGCCCAGTAAGGCATCATTTTTTTTTCATTACTGATGACAATATGAGGAACTAAGCCTAAGATGCGTTTTTTTAATTCACCTTCAAAGCCATTCATTACCGACACAACAGTGATCAATGAAACAACACCCAATAATATACCCGCAATAGAGAAAAAAGTGATAAAAGAAACAAATCCGGAGCGACTTTGACTGCGACTATAACGAAGACCGATGAACAGGCTGACAGGTTGAAACATGAATAATAAGGCTACTATGCTAAGTGGTTGATTAAATGGTTTTTTTAACATCGAAATGATAACACAAGTCGTTAGAACACTTGAATTTATTCATAAAATGAGGGAGAAGCATAACACAAGGATTATTGGCCCAGATAAACATTATGTAAATAAAGGTGTTTTATGCAAAAATTCGTTTTAAACTCTTCACATAATCAATTATTTGTAGAGATAGTAAATATGCCAACATCAGAAATACAAACTAAGTTAATACAATTTAATGAATTTTTTTCAATTGAATCTAACTATAACGTTAATGTTGTAAATATTGATAAAAAATCATTACCTTCATTTGAACAATTTATGAAAAAAATGCCATTGGCATTTAAAATAGCCAGTGATATTGTCCACATTGATCAAGCTGCCTTGCGACCTTTACAAGGTGTGAGTAGCAGTACTGCAGGACAACTCGTTGAATACTTACATCATCAAACGCAAAAAATAGATTTACTGATTGGGTATATTATTAGCCAAGAAAATGAAGAAAAAAATCGCTTTCAAGGACTTAAGTTTGGTGGCGGCGGCTTAATTTTCTCTTCTGAACAACCGCTTGTACTCGGTCAAATGCTAGAGTTAAAAATATTCTTAGAGGATAACAGTAGTGCGGTATATTGCATGGGAGAAGTGATTGAAACTATCTCAACAGACAATAGTGCCATTGAAAAATCAATCAGTTATCAAATTAAAGTGGTTTTTCATTTTATTCAAGAAGATGATCGTGAAATATTAGTACGAACCAGTTTACATGAACAATCTAAACAATTACAAGCGCTAGCAAAAATCCGAAATAACAAAAATTAATAGCAATAATTAATAACAAAAAGCTGAACACTAATTTACCCGTCGTCAATAGTGAGTAGCAAGTTCATTAGCTTATAAGCTAACATCTTCAACCTCAATTCATGCGGAGAATTAATATGACTTTTTCTATATTCGTCGTTATTGTGCTTTGTTTAGCCATGATAATATCAGGCATAGTGGTGTTAAAAAAATCAGCAAAAAAATTCAATTTAACTGAGCAACAATTAACAAGAATCAAACAAAGAAAATTAGCGCTAGAAAAAGAAGATGAAGATGAAGATAACTAGCCACTCACAACTACCTGCCTAAAGCTAATTATGCTAACGTCGGTATAATGTTTTAATTAAATGGTAACCAAATTTAGTTTTAACAGGCCCATGCACTGTTAATATCGGCTTTTTAAAAACAACATTATCAAACGCCTTCACCATTTGTCCTGGGCGAAACTCACCAAGGTCTCCTCCTTTCTTTTTAGAAGGACAAAGTGAAAAATTTCGCGCTATTTTTGCAAAGTCTCCACCATTATCTAATAGTTCTTTTATCTCATTGGCTTGCTGTTCAGTTTTAACTAAAATATGTAATGCACAGGCAACTGCCATGTTCATTTTCCTATAACGTGATGGTTATTTAATTATAACAGTATAAATTTCAAGATGTCCGATGACACTTTATATCAACCTTTGCTACAATAACTGAAACATTAATCGTGCTGTTATTTTTGAGGTTTATATGTCGTCGATACAACATCTTTTTGACAATAATCTACAGTGGGCAGAAAAAGTAAAACGAGAAAACCCCAATTTTTTTAGAAACCTTTCTGAACAACAGTCACCCAAATATTTATGGATTGGCTGCTCAGACTCTAGAGTACCAGCAAACAGTTTAATGGGCATGGCGCCTGGCGAAGTTTTTGTCCACAGAAATATTGCTAATCAGGTTATTCATACTGACTTAAACTGTTTATCGGTTATTCAATATGCTGTTGATATATTAAAGGTCGAACATATTATTGTTTGTGGTCATTATGGTTGTGGTGGTATAAGTGCCGCATTGGATAATGAAAGTCATGGTTTAATTGATAACTGGTTACAACATATAAAAGATGTCTATCGTTTTCATCAACAAAGACTTGATGCTATTGATAACAGCACCGCTAAAGCAAATTTAATGTGCGAGCTAAATGTTATTGAACAAGTGGCAAACGTATCAAGCAGCACCATACTTAAAAGAGCTTGGGCTAATAATCAAAAAATTACCGTACACGGTTTTATCTACAAACTACATGATGGTGTTTTAAAAGACTTGGAAGTGTCGGTAAATAATTAATAATTAGTCGATATATCAAACACCTCGGAATTACATTCAAAAATCAGCCCCTAAAAGTAAAAATTCCAACCAATATCAATTAGTTAGAATTTCAACTTCTCTATATATTATCGGCATCAAGTAATACATTACTTATTTGCTCATAAAATAGAAAATAAAAGCTAAACGACACCCCGTTCAATTTGATTCAACTCAATAGATTTAAATAAAGCAGTAAAGTTTCCTTCACCGAAACCTCTGTCATCTACACGTTGAATCATTTCAATAAAGATAGGGCCAAATATATTTTTAGTGAATATTTGTAATAAATAAGCATTTTCTTTTTGACTATCTACTAATATTTGATGATCTTGAATACGTTGATGATCTTCTTTAACCCAAGGGATACGTTTAAATACATCATCATAATACTCAGGAACAATGTCTAAAGTATCAATAATATCTTTATCGAGTTTATCTAAAGAGCCAACTAAATCATCGGTAATAAAAGCTAAATGTTGAACGCCTGGACCATTGTATTCATTCAAATACTCATCGATTTGGTTATTACTACTCCCTTTACCCTCATTGATTGGAATACTAAATTGACCACAAGGTGATTGTAAGGCATAAGAGATTAAAGCTGTTTTTTCACCTTTTATGTCGAAATAACGTACTTCGGTAAAACCAAAAATATCTTTATAAAAGTCAGCCCATTTATGCATTGTGCCTTGGTAAACATTATTTGTTAAATGGTCAACGCGTAAAAAACCTTTATCAGGCTCTAATACCGGTGACGCTAAAGGTTCAAAATCATCTTCATATATTGAGCCGGGGTTGTTTGTCGATGCTGGAAATTTTTCAACAAAATAAATCAAACTATCACCTATACCGAAAATTGCTGGATATGGTAATTTATTTTCAACATTTTGCGCTGATTTAGCGCCACGATTTAATGCTTCGTCAAAAGCAAACATAGCATCCTCTACCCGCCAACCCATTGAGCAAATAGCTGGACCATGACTTTTTGCAAATTCTTTAGAAAAACCTGCTTGTTCATTATTTAATAAAAAATGAATGTCATTTTGATTAAAATAATCAATATCGCGACCTTTAAACTTTTTTGTTTTTGAAAACCCAAAACCATAAAATGCGTTTTCCATAAAGTCACTATCAGGTGTTGCGTATTCAATGAATTCTATGCCACATAAATTTAATGGATTTTTAATATCAGTCATATGTATTGCTCTCATTTTTAGGACTTGTTTCGCTGTAATATAATCATTATCTAGGTCTTTGCGACTAAGGAAAAGCTTGAAGGTAATAGTGATATATAGTGTTTTGTAAAAGAAAATGTACGAGGATAGAAATATAAAATCAGTTGATAGTGGGGTAGCGCATATATGTACTAGCGCACAGGTGTATAGTATTTTTTACACAAATGATTTTATAGATAGTAGGACAACAACTGAGCGTAAGGAGTATTGTTAAATACGTTTTATAACCGCATCTAAATATTGAATTTTATAGCGACATAACCCCTTCCTTTATTTGTGGGAATAAAAAAATTGATAGCCTGCCTTCGCTTGATCAAATCCTTATTCAAAAAAAAGACGCTAGATAGCGTCTTTTCAATCAAGTTGATGATAACAATTAATTTTGACGTTGTGGGCGTTCTGAACGTTTACGTTGACTCTCAACTGGTGCATCAGAAATTGAAATAGACAATGCTTGACGACGAACACGAACCGCTTTAAGTTGATTAAATGAAGCCGTAGGAATCCCTTTAGGTAATTGCACAAAACTATGTTTTTCATGCAAATTAATGGCACCAATGTAACTACTGTCAAGTGAAATTTCATTGGCTATAGCGCCAACGATATCACCAGGGCGAGCGCCGTGATCTTTACCTACTTCTAGGCGGAAAGTTTGCCAGTCGATATCATTACGAACAGTCTTAGGTTTACGAGCCGGTCTTTCAGTACGATCATCTCTACCACCACGACTCTCTGGTCGAGCGTCTGAACGAGCATCACGACGACCACGGCCAGCATCTCTACTACCACTATCTTTGCTACCACGATCATTACGCTCAGTACGTTCACGAGCATCACGACGAGGTTTTGGATCTTCTTTTGGTTGTAATGGCTGATTAAGTTGTTTGTTAAATAACAATGCTGCCGCTAAGTCAGTCATCGACATTTCAGACTCGTTAGACATAGTTTCAACAATTTCACGCATCGCTACTAAATCTGTATCACTGACAATCCTAGCCATTTCATTACGTGTACGTTCGATACGCTTTTTACCAATTTCTTGAATATTCGGTAATTCGTAATTATTAACAACACCTGAAGTTAAACGCTCATAATGACGTAATGAATACATTTCACGAGGTCGAACAAATGAAATGGCAGTACCTTCACGGCCCGCTCGGCCTGTACGTCCAATGCGGTGAACATAAGCTTCATTATCACCAGGTAAGTCATAATTAACAACTAATGAAATACGAGGAATATCTAAACCACGAGCAACGACATCCGTGGCAATTAAAATTGATGATTTACCCGACTTCATTTGCTCAATACAACGCTCACGTTGTACTTGGTTCATGTCACCATTTAAGGCAAGTGCGGGGTATCCTGCTTTCTCTAGCTGTTCGGCAATTTCTACAGTATCACTACGTGTACGAACAAATACAAGCATGGCATCAAAATCAACAATTTCAGCAATACGCTCTAATGCAGTGATTTTTCTAATACCGCTTACTTTCCAAGCATATTGGGTAATATTTGCTTTCGCTTGTTTCACTGCTGCAACTTTAATGTGCTCAGGATTTTTCAAGAAACGATTAGCAATTTTACGGATACCTGCAGGCATGGTGGCTGAGAATAAACACATCTGTGTTGTATCTGGCACATGATCAAGTGTCCAAGTAATGTCTTCTAAAAAGCCCATGTTTAACATTTCATCAGCTTCATCAAGTACGCATACTTTTAATTCATCTAGTTTTAAACTTTTACGGCGTAAATGGTCCATCAAACGACCAGGTGTACCAACAACCACTTGAGCTCCACGCTCTAGTTGTTGAAACTGTGGACCATAAGATTGGCCACCATACAAAGTAGCAACACGTAATCCTTTCATATTTTTACCGAAAGTCTCGATTGCCTCAGCAACTTGCATTGCTAATTCACGAGTTGGTGCTAGCACCATAAGTTGTGGTTTTTTAAGAGAGGTATCAATTTTAGCTAAAGCAGGTAAGCCAAAAGCAGCGGTTTTTCCGGTACCTGTTTGCGCTTCACCTAAAACATCTTTACCCTCAAGTAAAAGGGGAATAGTTTTCGCTTGGATAGGTGTTGAAGCAGTAAAACCTAAAGAGGTTACTGCCGTTAATAAATTTTCAGGCAAGCCTAAAACATCAAAGCCGATAGCGGCGTTGGTTAGATCAGTCATAATTAATTTCGTCTTCTCAAGGCAGGTGTCAGCGACATTACTAGAGATAAATACGTCTTGATTAAGAAATAAATAATTTAGAAAAGCCAACCTGTAACCCGCGTACAAATACGAGGAAACCACCAGGAAGACTCAAAGCGTATTCTTACGCTACATTCTGCTAACATATAGGAAATATTAGCTTAGGAAAGTCTATTGGGCGGTATATACCCCACTCATTAAAACAAAGACTCATCTGACGAGCTCTTTATTTAGCCGCGCATTATACCGAGTTTGATTGGATATACAAGAAAAGTCGTATACTTTAACTTCAATTAGCTAAATTATTTCGATAAAAGTATAATTAAAATAAAATAAAAAACTTAATTAATTGTTTAGTTAGGTCTTTATCATTAAAATTTAAAAATCATCTCAGTTGGCTATATTTCAAATTCACCTGTTATATTTTTAATGCGTAATCCGACAGAGTTAGTTCCGAGTAAGATAAAACTATCAGAGTCTTGTACATCAATATTTCCTGAGCCATCATCGATGCTTAATTACTATCTATATTATTAACAACCCACTCTCCTCAGCCACCTTGGATGTTAACTTGATTACTTATATCTTTGACCAAAAAATCAGCAGAGCCATCCTCTAAATTAAGCAGCATATGTAATGGTTCTAACACCTTAATTATCTATCAACTGTTACTGAAAAATATAGATACTGACTTAAATCATACTAAATCACATCACCACCCATTGGCTAATAACATCAGGAAATAAACCAAAAAACACCCCTGAAAACATCAGGATAAAAACCAATAATTGGGTGGAAAAATTTAAATCACTCTGTTTAGATAAACCCTGTTTTTCACTACCCGAAACACTATGGTTATCAAACAAAGTGAACATTAATCGTAAATAATAAAACAGCCCTATACCGCTACCAATAATTAGCGCAGCAATCAACCACCAAAGTTTAGCTTGAGTTGCAAAGGTTAATAGATAAAATTTACCAATAAATCCCATAGTTAAGGGAATACCCGCTAAACTTAAAATAGCAATAATAGCTAACATAGCGAGTGGTTTATTTTGCCAAAACATCCCTTTCCAGCGATCTAAATTCTTCTCCTCTGCTGACGAATGAACAATCAACACAGTAAAAATAGAAAGGTTGGCAACCACATAAGCTGTTAAATAAAACAACGCACTATGCCATGCCAAATCAATACTTTCCAATGATGATATTTGCATAATAATCAATAAATATCCCATATGAGCAATGGAAGAATAACCGAGTAAACGTTTAATATTAGTTTGAAATAAAGCTAAGGCATTACCCGCTATCATCGATAAAACAGCTACAATCGATATTAGCTGCGATAAGTTATCATATTCAATGCTTCCTGATAAACTCATCGCAAACCATGTTTTCATTAATACCACAAACATAGCAACTTTTGACACTGTAGCCATCAATAAGGTTATAGGCGTCGGCGAACCTTGATAAACATCAGGTGTCCAAGAGTGAAAGGGGAATAATGAAAGTTTAAAAGCTACGCCAGCAAAAAACAACAAGATGCCCATACTATAGAACTGGCTATTTAGTATAATATCGATATTAGGCTGTGTTGCCACTAAAGCGAAATTTAATTGTCCAGTTTGACTATAGATAAACGCAATACCTAACAACATAAAGCTTGACGCTGTCGCACTGAGAATTAAGTATTTAAACCCTGTTTCAACGGCCAGTTCACTACTGCGAACATAACCAACTAAACCAACAAGGGCAATACTGAGTAACTCAAAACCAAGAAACAAACTCGCATAATGGTCACTAACAACTAATATTGAAGCCCCTAATGTTACCAGTAACACCAATAAGTAATATTCATCATGGACCTCAATTGTTGAATTCAATAATCGACGGCTTAAACTAACCACAACTAATGATGAAAGACTAATGAGCATAAAAGCAAAAGCACTGTAGTGATCAACCTTTAATAAATGAGTCACTTGCATTGTTTCACTGGTAAATAATGAAAAATTCAACACCAAGGCAGCGATTAAAATAGCTTGGCTAAGCATTTGGATGTTTAATTGGCTTCGTTGCCAAGCAATCATCAATAATCCAAGAACAAGTCCAAAAGAGAGAGTCAGTTGAGGCGCAATAGCCAATAGCATTTCAATTGTCATACTAGTTAATTCCTATTTGAGTAAAGTAGGAGAATAATAAATTGGGATATAAACCAAAAATGACCAACATAATAAATAAACTACCCGATATAACTAACTCTCTCGCTGATAAGTCAACAATCTCTTCTGATGCCGGCCCTTGAAAACATCGTTGAAATAACACCATGCCATAAATTGCCGACCCAACAAGACCAAAAGTGGCAAAAATAACCGTCACAGGAAATACCTGATAAGCACCCACAAGGGATAAAAATTCACCAACAAAGTTTGCTAAACCTGGTAAACCAAATGCTGCGGCAGCGAAGGCTAAAGCAAAGCCACCCATTCTAGGTGCACTACTCCACAACCCACCCATGTTATTTAAATCTCGCGTATGTAGGCGTGAATAAATCATACCCGCCATTGAAAAAAGTGCGGCGCTACTTAACCCATGAGCCACTAGTGTTATAATAGCTCCTTGATAAGCTATGGTATTGAAAGAGAATAACGCTAACATCACAAAACCCATATGACTAATACTGCTGTAAGCGACTAAACGTTTAAAGTCTGTTTGAGCAAACGCCATTTTTGCGCCATATAGAATACTGATAACACCAAGTAAAGCGGCTATGGGAGCAAACTCTGTGGCAGCTTGCGGAAATAAAAAAATAACAAAGCGAATTAAACCGTAGGCGCCAGTTTTAAGTAACACCCCTGCTAATAAAACACTTCCTGCAGTAGGCGCTTGTGTATGAGCATCGGGTAACCAAGAGTGGACAGGGAAAGAAGGTAATTTTACCGCAAAGGCAATAAAGAACCCCAACATTATATAGCGTGAAATTTCTATCGGTACATTAAGACTTAGCCAATCTGGATAGAAAAAGCTCATCCGTCCCGTTTGACTATAATGAAAATAGGCCATAGCAATAATCGCCACTAACATTAATAAACTACTTATTTGAGTAAAGATAAAAAATTTAATCGCCGCAAAATAACGATTTTCATGTCCCCAAATAGCAATCAATGCCGTCATTGGTAATAACATCACTTCCCAAAAAAAGAAAAATAAAAACAAATCGGTAGCGGAAAATACGCCGATAATGCCGGCAAAGGTTGCTAATAAATTAAAATAATAAAAACCTTTTTTATCGGTAATTTCTTGCCATGACACTAGTATACAAATAATAGCTAAAAAAAATGTCAGTAATATTAAGATAATACTTAAATAATCAAGCGCTATAGCATATTCAATATGCAAACTGTCAATCCATGGTAACCTTGTTAATAGAGTTAGCTCATTAAAACTCAACGGGGTGAGTATAATAGAGGTAACAAAAAACACAAAAAAACCAAAAACGGTATAAATTGCAATCCAACGGGCACTGTTAACTTTTATCCCTTCAGAAAACCAAGCCAATGTACCTGAAATTAATAGTCCAATCATTATGATAGTAATTATCATTAGCTATTACCTCCTATTAAAACCCCTGCTAAACACACCACACCTAAACCAAGTGCGGCTGCATACCATCGCAGTTTACCATTTTGCAGAGCAGATAAAGCATCATGCCAAAGAGTTATATACCAGGCATTGAGCATGATAATTTGATCAATAATATCTAGACGATTAACCTTTGCTAACCAACAATAAGGCCTAACAAGACACGAATAATAGAGGGTATCAAAACCTAGACCATTACGGCAAAATTTAACAAACGCGGTTTGGCTTTCAACAATAGGTTTACCGGTATTTCTTCGATATTGCTTAAAATAAAACCAAGAAAAGACGATGCCAATAAAAGGCGTGGTGATGGCAACGGGGTGAAGCCAACTAGGCTCTTTACTGTGTTCAATTATACTAGTGTTAGCTATAAAAACTGAGGACAGATCAAGAGAAATCAGCCCCCCAAATAGAGATAATACCGCTAAGAATATCAAGGGTAACCTTAACCGACTTAACTCATCACCAACACTATCATTTTTATGCATTTCTTCTCGATTTTGGCCAAGAAATGCTAGAAAAAACAAACGACAACTATAGATACTTGTAAGGAGGGCACCAATGATGGCACACCACCATAAACCAGCACCTGCGGTTGGCGACGACCAAAGTTCAGCAATAATGGCTTCTTTAGAGAAAAAACCTGAGGTTCCTGGTAGGGCTACTAAACAAATTAATCCGATAAAAAACAACCCTGTTTCAATGGGAAATCTTTTAGATAAACCGCCCATTTTAAACAAGTTTTGTTGATGATGAAGTGCAAGTATAACTGAGCCTGCCGTTAAGAATAACAAGGCTTTGAAAAAAGCATGAGTCATTAAATGAAAAACCCCTGCTGACCAAGCGCCTGCACCTAGAGCTAACATCATATAACCAATTTGACTCATGGTAGAGTATGCTAATACACGTTTAATATCAGTTTGTACTAAGGCTGCAACTCCTGCTAATAAAAGAGTGAAGGCACCAAGCCATGCCACATATTGCATTACCTCTGGAGCCAATAAAAACAGACCATTCATTCGTGCAATTAAATATACCCCCGCAGTAACCATGGTGGCCGCATGTATCAATGCACTGACTGGCGTTGGTCCCGCCATCGCATCAGGCAACCATGTTTGTAATGGTAATTGTGCTGACTTACCGACCGCGCCACCAAGTAATAATAAAGCAATCCAATACGCACTTTCATTGCCTACTTGCCAGCTATTTTGTGCCATTTGATTGACATCAACAATATTAAGAACGCCAAGGGCGCTGAACAACATAAATAAGCCTATCGCCATAGCAGTATCACCAATGCGAGTCACAATAAAGGCTTTCCTAGCAGCGAGTACATTGGCTTTTTCTTGATACCAAAAACCAATCAATAAAAAGCTACAAAGGCCTACACCTTCCCATCCTAGATATAATAAAACTAAATTATCTGCTAGCACTAAAATCAGCATAGCGACGATAAATAAATTCATATAAGCCATAAAGCGGCTAAAGTTTTCATCCGTTTTCATATAAGCTGCTGCATAAATATGAATTAATAAACCCACACCAGAAACCACCATCATCATCACTGATGAAAGTGCATCAAGATAAAAACTCACATTAACTTGTGCATTCCCCACACTAAACCAAGACCATAAAGTTACGGTAATGATTTGAAAGTCTTGGTCCTGTAATTGATACACCATTACAGCACTACTTAAAGCACTTAATCCAATAGCACCAATACTTAAGAACGACGCTTGTGACCAAGACAGTCGTTTAGCGAAAGTAATTAACAGTAAAAAGCTTAATAAAGGATAAAAAGGTAATAACGCAAGAATTGGCGACTCAAAAAAGCTATAAGAATTGATCATTATTAGCCCCTCATCTTATTGAGTTTATCAATATTAAGTGACTGGAAGCGTTGGTGCATTTGAATCAACAATGCCAAACCAACAGCAACTTCTGCCGCGGCAAGCGTTAAAATAAGAATAAACATGACTTGACCATCCGCTTGTTGCCAAGCACTGCCGGCACCAATAAAAGCAACCCCAACAGAGTTAAGCATCACCTCAAGACTCATCAACATAAACAAGGTGTTTTTTCTAACAATCACCCCAATAAAACCAATAGAAAATAAAATACTGGCAAAAATCAGTACGTGCTCAAGAGGAATAGCGGTCATAAATGCCCTCCATGTTCTTCTGGTTTAGCATAATGGTAGCCCGCTAATAAACCGGCAAGTAACAAGAAAGAAGCAATTTCAACCGCGAGCAGGTAAGGTCCATAAAGTAATATGCCTACTTGTTTTGCATCGACTACATCTATACTCAATTGTTTTTGCAATCCGGAATGGCTGATGATGTAAATAAGTTCAACAAGCAGCGCTGTCGCAAGCAATATGGGTCCAGTCCAAATACTTATCCCTCTCACTTGTGGGGCATTTAGGGTTTCATCTGTACCTAAGCCAAACATCATTACAGCAAAGACAAACAGTACAACAATAGCCCCCGCATAAACGATCACTTCAAGGCCTGCAGCAAATGGGGCGCCCATCAAGTAAAAGCATACCGCTACCGCAAGCAAAGAAACGACTAAATATAATAAAGCGTGCACGGTATTGTGAGTACTGATCACCTTAATGCTGGCAATAATTGCCATAACGGCTGCTAAATAGAAAAACAATTCAATGTTGATAACACTGCTCATTGAGCTGTTCATGGCATAAGCCCCTTAATATCAATAGGTGGTTTTTCTTGATCGCCCTCTCCTTTGCCTTTGCCAGCAACAGCAATACCTGATTGACGATAAAAATTATATTCAGGGTATTTACCTGTGCCATCAATGAGCAGGTGCTCTTTTTCATAAACTAAATTGTGCCGTTCATACTCAGCAAGCTCAACATCAGGGGTTAATTGAATAGCAAAAGTAGGACACGCTTCTTCACAAAAACCACATAAAATACAGCGAGAAAAGTTAATTCTAAAAAAATCAGCCCGTTTCCGTCCATCATCGTCAATGGTTTGTTGCAATGAAATGCAATCAACGGGACAGGCTACTGCACATAAATTACATGCGACACAGCGTTCTTCACCATCAGGGTCACGGGTTAAAACAATACGCCCTCTATATCTAGGGGCTAAATAAGGTTTTTGTTCTGGGTATTGAACGGTATCTGCTTTAGTAAAGGTATGCTTTAGCACTAAAAACATTGTCCGTAATTGGCTATAAGTACCACTTAATAAACTATTGAGCATGGTATTGCTCCCTATATTTATATATTAGGTATTTCATATCAAACCTCCTAATCTTAACGTGGCAGTCACAACTAGGTTGACTAATGCCAGAGGTAACATCACCTTCCAACCAAAAGCTAATAATTGATCGAAACGAGGACGCGGGAGCGATGTTCTTAATAAAATAAAAAACATCACAAAAGAAAAAACTTTAAGAATAAACCACACCAAAGGTGGTAACCAAGTATCCAGAGGAGCGGGCATTAGCCAGCCACCAAAAAAAAGCACCACAGACATGGCGGAAATTAAGGTAACACTTAAATACTCACCTAAGAAAAACAAGGCAAATTTTAGTCCTGAGTATTCAGTATGAAAGCCTGCTGTTAATTCAGTTTCAGCTTCAGGTAAATCAAAAGGTAGGCGATGACTCTCAGCAATGCCGGCAATTAAAAAGACGATAAAACCTAAAAATTGCGTTTGTATCAGCCAGCCATTCGTTTGAGCCAGTACTATTTCTCTCAGGTTAAAGCTTCCTGTTAATAACACCACACCCATCATTGAAAGCCCCATAAACACTTCATAACTGACCATTTGAGCCGCAGCTCGCATACTACCTAAAAGTGCATATTTAGAGTTTGATGCCCAACCTGCCAGAACTACGCTATAAACAGAGAGTGATGCCATGGCTAAAAAAAATAGTAATCCTATATTTAAGTTTGAAATGCCAATATCGGGAGCAAAAGGTATAACGGTAAAACTGAGCAGTACACAGGTTGCACCAATTAAAGGAGCAAGTATAAAAATAGCTTTTTCACTAAAAGGAGGAACCCAATCTTCTTTTCCTAGAATTTTTAATAAATCCGCTAATGACTGCAATATGCCCATGGGTCCAACACGATTAGGCCCTAATCTATCTTGCCAAATTCCGATCATACGTCGTTCAACCCAGACCAACATCGCGCCCATGGGAATGAGCAAGACTAAAATAATTATGATTTCAACGAACTTCCAAATAACATCAACCACTTGAGGAGTTAAATCAAACATCATCTAATCCTCCTGCGACTAAGCGAATGGGAATGCACTGATCGTTTATTTTTAACTGTTGAAGAACATTGACTTTATCGATTTTTGCTTGGTTAAGTCGCGCTAACTCTTTTTCTTGGTGTTGAGTAATTGATGCTTGACTGGGTAGAGTAACAATTAAATTTAAATTTGTTTGCCTTGCAGTTAATTCAAAAACTTGAGCAAATGCTAAACCTTTTGGCATATTTTCAACTAATGTAACAATCGCCAAAGTAGAAATAACATCATCAGCTAATTCAAAAGAAAGCGCTAGATATTGGCCTTCTTGCCAACCTTGTTCATCAAGGTATTTTTCTGAAAGTGAAATAGTATTGGTTTGGTGTAATTGAGTAAATTCGGGAACCGTACGTGTTTGCCAATCACCATGATGCCAAGAGGTTTGGTTAACAAATATAAACGTATTACTCTGATTTTTCTTTTCATTAATAGTACCTTCACGCAGCTCTTCACTGGTGTTGATTTGATCTAAATCAGCGGGGCTAACTGACCATTTATCCATTAATGTCTCATTCGCATTAATCGACAATCTCAACTGCTCGGCCCCATTTAGTAAAGTACCACCAACTTCATTTTGATACTGATTAATGGACTGATTAGAGTTCCAACCAGGTGCCCAGGTAAATGGCATTTCATCAGTGGTAGAGGAACTATTAGCTAACCCTTCCATAGAAAAGTTAAAGTCATCAAATGTGCTTTGTGTTGTTTTACTTTCATGAACACTGATGTTTGCCATTTGTGCTGTTCGGCCACTAGCACGGTGAGTTTGACGGGCAATACCTTTATTAGCTTCGCCATTTGATTGGTCAATATTTTGACTGTTAATTGGCCAATCCTCAAATTCATGATTTAAGTAGTCATTAAGCTCTTTTAACGAATGGTGATGTACATTTTCTTGATTAGTCTTATTAGGACTAAAAATACAATTAGCTAAAGAATCAAGCCAACGCCAACTGTCCTGTATAGGTAATACTGGCGGGTGTACTTGATAATACTGCTGAACAATACCCTGATAATTGACATAGTGACCATTACCTTCACTCACAGCAGCAACTGGCAAAACAATATCAGCCAATTCACTTATGCGGCTCTGGCTATGATCCAAAACGATCAGTGTTTTGGTATGCGCTCGAAGTGTTTTTGTCTGACTTTCAGTCAAACTACCCAGCTCTTGCTCTAGTAAAACAATGCCATCTATCTTGTTCTTAGTAGCGTTATTAACAAAACCCTTAGCTAAAGTTTCAAGGATATCATCAATAGATAAAGTCTTTTTATCGATCATTGATAACAAGCCCGTACTATTACATTCCCTTGGCAAAACAGCTAAATTGACTTTGTTGGCATCTTGATTGTGCGCGCAGAAGGCCTCGCTATGTAAAGTGGTCATACACTGATTGATTTGTTCAAACAACTGAGCCGATTGTAAACTCCATCCCGTAACAATTAGTGGATTTTTCGCCGCTAACAAAGCCCTTACTAATGATTTCACAAAGACTAAATGCTCTTCCGCTAATAAACCATCATTAGTCAGATTAATACCTTTGCCGTTAATTGAATGCATAAGCATTTCGTTAAAAACAGATAAGCAATGTAAAATAGTATCAGGAGATAAAATGAGACATTGCTTACTGACACCATCGAGCTTGGTTGTCATGCTATTGATTGAAAATAATGGACTAAGTTGCTCCCCACCAATAGTTCGGACAGCGGCATCTTGCCATGATGGGATCCCCATAGCACTGGCAAGTTCGACACTTTTATTTCGTAGCGCTTGTCTGACCGACAGTGCCATTCGAGGTGATGTTTGTGTGATATCTTCACCAATAATGATCACTAAATCACTTTGCTCTATTTTAGCTAAACTAGGTGCTTGATAGTTTTGAATTAGCTTTTGATGCTGTGCTGCCAGCGCCATTTCCTTATTTGACAGCCCTGCAGAAAAGTGACTACTGCCAACCAGCTGTTTTAAATAAAAGTTGGCTTCAAGTGACGCCCGCTCTGAGCCAATACCAATGAAGGTTTGACCACGAAAGTGCACTAATGACTTGGCTAAGTCTAAATTAGTGAGCTGTACCCCTTTAAATTCAATACCTTTTGTTTGCCGGATGCGTTTATCACTGTTGACAAAGCCAATACCAAATCGACCACGATCACACAAAAAATATCCATTGATGTCATGGTTAAAGCGATTAACAACTCGTCTAACACTACCGTATCGCTCACCAATACTGGTATTACAACCAATAGAGCAATGGGCGCAAATAGACGGTGCAGATTGCAAATCCCATTTTCGACTATAGTGTGCTGAAAATAATTTATTAGTAAAAACCCCGGTAGGACATACTTCGACCAAGTTACCACTGAATTCACTCTCTAATTCGCCATCAGATTGACGGCCAAAATACACATGATTGGCCGAACCATATACTCCAAAATCATCACCTCCCGCATAATCTTTATAAAACCGCACGCAACGATAACAAGTAATACAGCGGTTCATTTCATGACCCACTAATTCACCCAAATACTGATTAGTAAAAGTACGTTTACTGCCCTGATATTCTCGTATGGTATGCCCTGTCATCACAGTCATATCTTGTAAGTGACATTCCCCTCCTTCTGCGCATACTGGACAATCATGTGGATGGTTAGTCATCATGGCACCAATGACTTGCTCTCTAAATTTTTCTGAACTTTTATCGTTTAACCCAATACGCATGCCTTCAGTTACTGGTGTCATACAAGACATCACCATACGGCCACGGGTATCATCTTCATCTTGAAATTGTGTTACAGCGCATTGGCGACAAGCCCCCACTGAGCCCATGGATGGGTGCCAGCAAAAATAAGGTAAGTTTATTTTTTCTGATAGTACACCTGCAAGTAGGTTATTATCTGGGTTAACTTGGTGAGCTACATCATCAATATAAATGGTAACCTGCTTACTTTTTATCTTAATATCGTCTTTATTGGCATTATTATCACTCATATTAAAGCTCCCCTTGCTTAACAGCAGCGTTAGCATAACTAGCCGAATGGATTGAGCATGCTCGTGAATGATGAGAGGAGTAAGGGCAACAGCCTTGGTCTATATGCTGTTCAAATTCATCATGAAAGTACCTTAACGCACTTTTTAAAGGCTCAACCGCACCGGGGGCAAGAGCACAATGTGTTTTTCCTAACCACATAAAATCACACAAATTGGCTAGAGTATCTAGGTCATCAACGCTACCTTGACCGATTTCAATCCGTGTTAATACTTCAACAGCCCAAGGCGTGCCATCACGACATGGTGTACACCAACCACATGACTCTTGTGCAAAAAATCGTAATATATTAAGTACCATAGCCACCGGACAGTTTTGATCATCAAGGACAATTAAACCGCCAGTGCCTAATCGACTCCCCGCTTTAGCGATAGAATCAAAATCCATTGGCGTATCCAAGTGTTCAGGAAGTAAAAAGTCGGTTGAAGCTCCACCTGGCAACAAACCTTTTAGCTTTAAACCATCTAACATGCCGCCAGCATGAGTATATAAAACTTCTCGAATAGTTGTCCCCATAGGTAATTCCCAAACACCTGCCGACTTGATTCTTCCGCAAGCAGCATAAAGTTTTGTTCCGGGGTCACTATTAGGTGATAACGCTTTAAACCAATCAGCGCCATTTTTGACAATGTGAGGTAAATTACTCAAGGTTTCAACATTATTAACCACGGTAGGTTTACCAAACAAACCAATAAATTGTGGAAAAGGAGGTTTTGCTCTTGGGATTGCCCGCTTGCCTTCTAAGGCATTAATTAATGCGGTTTCTTCACCGCAAATATATCGTCCTGCACTGGTGTGAACATATAAATCAAGACCAAAACTGGTTCCTTGAATGTTTTGTCCTAACCAATTATTGCTATAAGCCTCGTCGATAGCCTGTTGTAATCTTTTTGCCGCAAGATGATATTCTCCACGAATAAATATATATGCACGATTTGCTTCAATGGTGTATGAAGCGATAATCATTGCTTCAATAAGTTGATGTGGAACTCCTTCTAATAAGTACCTATCTTTAAAGGTACCTGGCTCCATTTCATCTGCATTACAGACAAGGTATTTAAATTCGGGAGCGTTGTCTTTTTTGCTGCCATCCTCATTAGTAAACATTGGCACACAGCTCCACTTCATACCGGTGGGAAACCCTGCTCCCCCTCGACCTTTTAAACCAGAGTCGCTTACCATATTAAGCACTTGCGATGGCGTTAAGTCTTTTAAGGCGATACTTGCCCCTTGATAGCCGTCATTATTAATATACTCTTCGATGGATAACGGTTTATTAAGGTTAATTAATTGAGTAAGAGGTTTGTGATGTGTTGTCATCATTTATCCTCCTGCTCTAAAGTTCTATTTTTTGATTTCAGCGTCTTTTGGCTCAGTTCATTAAGGATGGCAATAGCTTTCTCTGGTGTTAACTGCTCGTAATGTTTATCTGCGATCATCATTACTGGTGCTTTGTCACAGCCACCTAAGCAAACATTTGACAACAAAGTAAACATTCCATCAGCGGTGGTTTGTCCATAATCGATAGCTAGATGAGACTTAATGGCTTCAAGTACCTTGGCATAGCCTAATAAATGACAACTGATACTGTCACAGATATGAATAACGTGATGACCTACTGGTTGGCGATATATTAAATTATAAAAAGTAGCAACACCTTCAAGTTGTGCTGTTGATATTTTTAATAATTGAGAAATAGCTAATAAACTGTCATCACTGACCCAACTACGACCAGCTTGGACAATTTTTAGCGCCTCAATACCTGCCGCCTCTTTGGTTTCCATAATGCTAACTTCATGTTCAATTTCACTTATTTCATCATCTGTTAAATATTGACGATAATCTAAGTTAACCGATTTAATGATTTGAACATTGTGTTCTTGTGTCACTTGAGTCATATGTTCTATTTCTCCAGAGCTCATTAATGTGCAATATTCTTATTTTCTTATCTATCAACATCTGCCATGACGTAATCAACACTGCCTAAGGTTGCTATTAAATCTGCCACCATTTGGCCTTTACAAATAGCTGGCAACATTTGTAAATGAGGAAAGCTAGGTGTCCGAATGCGAGTACGGTAACTCATTGTGCTGCCATCGCTTATTAGGTGATAACCCATGATGCCTTTAGTCGCTTCAACAAACATTGATACTTCTCCGGCAGGAATAACGGGGCCCCAAGAAACATTGACAAAATGTGGAATCAGGGTATCAATATCGGTCATTGTTCTAGATTTATCTGGCGGTGTAGTTTGAGGGTGATCTGCCTTATAAGGACCCTCGGGCATATTATTAAGGCACTGCTCAATAATACGAATACTTTGACGCATTTCTTCAACTCGAACGCGACAACGATCATAACAATCGCCTTTGTGGCCAAGTGGTACTTCAAAATCAAATTGATCATAGCCACTGTAAGGTCTTTGTTTTCTTAAATCCCAAGAATAACCGGTCGCCCTTAAACCTGGTCCAGTTACGCCCCAATCTATCGCCTCTTGAGTAGAATAACTGCCAACATCTACTGTTCTTTGTTTTAAAATAGAGTTTTGCATGACCATTTTTTCATATTCATCTAACCGTTTTGGTAAGTAATTTACATATTCTCGTACTAACTTATCCCAACCAATAGGTAAGTCTTGGGCAACACCACCAATTCGAAACCAACTAGGGTGCATGCGAGCGCCCGTGAACGCTTCGATAATGGCAAAAAGCTTTTCTCGGTCGATAAACATATAGAATATCGGCGATAATGCACCGATATCTTGGGCAAATGTGCCATAAAAGAGTAAATGACTTAAAATACGAAACATTTCTGAGGTCATAATTCGTATCACTTTGGCTCGATCTGGTACCGTTATCCCTGCGAGCTTTTCCACTGCCATAACATAGGGAAAATTGTTCATCACACCGCCAAGATAATCTATGCGGTCGGTGTATGGAATATAGCTATGCCAAGACTGTCTCTCACCCATTTTTTCCGCGCCACGATGGTGATAACCAATATCGGGTACACAATCAATAATCTCTTCGCCGTCCATCTGTAAAACAATACGAAAGGCGCCATGAACACTTGGGTGGTTAGGGCCCAGATTAAGAAACATGAAATCATCATCTTTGTTTTTACGTTTCATACCCCAAGCCTCAGGGATAAACTTTAATGCTTGTTGTTCTTTATCTTGTTGATCAGGCGTTAAAGTAAAAGGGTCCATCTCAGTGGCACGAGCAGGATGAGTTTTGAGTAGTGGATGGCCTTGCCAGGTATTTGGCATTAATATCCGTGTTAAATAAGGGTGACCATCAAAAACAATGCCAAACATATCCCAAATTTCACGCTCATACCAATTAGCATTTTTCCAATATTGACAGACACTGGCTAAGGTTTTATCCGATGAAGTTAAGGCAACCTTTATCCTTATATCTTGATTACGGCCATGTGAGCGAAGATGATAACTGATAGTAAAGTCACTAACATGAGCGGCTTTATGTTGACGTTCGGTTTCATCAATAGCCGCAAGATCAAAACACATAGTGAAAGGGTCACTAAGCTCAAATCGAACAAGTTGCATTAAAACTGATAATTGATTTTTATCAACCCAAAAGCTGGGTATATCATCAACTATGTTTTCAATAGCGGTAACAGGAGTTAGATCTAGCTCAGGGCTAACTCTTGTTATTTCATCAATGATTGAGTTAGAAAATAACATCTGCCAATCATTACTCTTGCTAAAATCAATTTGTCTATTAATCTTGCTCATCAATGATCCTTAGCAGTTGTCTGGTGAGTCTAAATTAGTGACTTGCATTCGATGTTCTTGCTTAATATCTCTTAAAGAAGGCTTAGCTATAGGTTTAATAGTTTGCTGACCTACCGTCCAACTTAAGGGCCTCGGTTGATGTGCTATGGTATTTTGCAAAAGTAATAAACCTTCAAGTAACGCTTCAGGACGAGGCGGACACCCAGGTACATAAACATCAACAGGAATAAATTTATCAACCCCTTGCACTACGCTATAAATATCATACATGCCACCGGAATTTGCACATGAGCCCATCGAAATAACCCAACGCGGTTCTAATAGTTGTTCATATAAATGCTTAATTACAGGAGCCATTTTTCTAAAACAAGTGCCTGAAATCACCATTAAGTCAGCCTGACGAGGCGTTGCCCTGATAACCTCTGCACCAAAACGTGCAATATCATGTCGAGAGGTAAAACTTGTGGCCATTTCAACGTAACAACAACTTAAACCAAAGTTAAATGGCCAGATAGAGTTTTTTCGTCCCCAATTAATCATGTCATCGAGCTTTGCCACAAAGACACTGCGTTCAAGTTCTTTTTCTAACTCAGCTTTTTCAAAGCCCATTTGCTCATCAAGTTTAGCTTTTGTTAATGACCACTCCATTATGATTTCCCTTTACTCTTGTGTTGATGACTAGGATGTTGTTCTTTAAAAGGTAAATGACGATGTTTAAGCTCTAACGCGCCAATACGGCATAAATAAATTAATGCCACTAATAAAATAACAATAAAAATACTGGCTTCAATAAATCCCGGCCAACCCACTTCATCAAAAGCGATAACCCATGAAAATAAAAATATGGTTTCCAAATCAAAGATTACAAAAAATATGGCATAAAGAAAAAAATGATTGGTAAAACGGGTGTGATTATTCGTGTTTATTTTTGAATGGTTATCTGTGCGGTTTACGTGTGTTTTTACTGACTCATTGTTAGCACTTACGGCAACAATGCCTGATTCATACGGGGTATTTTTAGCTGGGGCTTTAGTTTTAGGGCCGATGATATAAGATAAAATCATCATCCCCACCAGCATGATGACTAAAATCATAAAAAACGCCATAATCGGCCATAGCTCTGCTATTTGGCTAGACATATGCACTTCCCCTTAAGCTTTTAATTGTTTGATTATTTATGTTTATATATTATTAAAATGCTAAAAACACCCTAACAAATAATAACTGCAAATACAATTACTCATTTAAATCAATTACTTACGTTGTTTTTGGTGTGATGCAATCTGTGTTAATACAGACATATCAACAAAAGGAGAGTCTGCTCAAGCAGCTTAATTGTAATAGATTATATTATTGTTTTTTTATTCTGGGTGGCTATTTACCTCTTGGATGCAATTTAGCACCATCATTTATTATTATTTTTAAGTAAATACTCGCGGGTTGATTGATACAGAGCAATCAAAAGTACTAACCGTATGAGTAAATTATAGAAAAGAATATTAATTTTGCATGATTAAATTATAAAATTATAAAATTATAATGATTATATTGCATTTGACGGGGCTGGTTTGGGGGGATAAAGATGAAAATTAAATGACTAAAGCTTAAACAATAATTGCCTTTACTATTGGTTTACACCGATACTGCTAATGCATATTTGTGTAGAAGGTTAAAAATAAATAGTTATTTAGTTATTCGTTTCAACATAGTGTCATGAATCTCTATTGAAAACTATTTGTCAGTAATGTAACTACTGTTATTAACTATCTAAATAAGTTTGTGACTAGCTTGCTAAAATCACCTGGTAAAACTACTCACGAAGAGTTATCTGGTATTTATAGAAGGCGAACTTAATACTGTAATCATGCTAAAAGTGTTTACTCGTCACTCCCACTTAATAATTCTGAAAATTTACCTAACTTATCAAGTACCATTGCATGAATAGATTTTTTTGGATAACGTCCAGTTCGACTAATTATTCCAGCAGGCGTTGCCATCAAAATTTCTAAGGCTTGATCAATGTCTTCAACAGCATATATTGAGAATTCGCCTTGTTCAACAGCGTTAATAACTTCCTGAGATAACATTAAATTGATCATATTTGTCATTGGCACAATAACCCCTTGAGAACCGGTTAATTCAGTATCTTTACAAAGTTGATAAAAGCCTTCTATTTTTTCATTCACGCCACCAATAGATTGGACTTCACCATGTTGGTTAATCGAGCCAGTTATCGCTAAACTTTGATCTATTGGTAAATGAGTTATCGCAGAGATAAGTGCACAAAGCTCAGCCATTGAGGCGCTATCTCCGTCTATATGACCATACGATTGTTCAATCGCAATATTGGCTGAAATAGCAACAGGAAAGTCTTGTCCGTATTTATGACCTAAATATCCAGTGAGTAACAGTACACCTTTTGAGTGAATTGATTTACCTAAATCAACTTCTCTCTCAATGTCGGTAACCCCTTCATTCCCTGCATAAACGGTGGCAGTAATTCTTGCTGGTGTGCCAAAAACACTATCACCAATCTCTAAAACAGTTAAGCCATTAACTTTACCTACTTTTTGACCTTTAGTATTAATTAATACTTGTCGTTCTTTAATTTCACTGAGCCAGGTTTCGCTCATTCGTCCCGTCCGTCTTTGTTTTGCTCTAAGTGCCAGATTTATATGTTCAGCCGTTATCTCGCTATCGACGCTTTGCTTGGTCCATATGTAATTAGCCTCATCTAGCAGATCATTAACCTGAACAATATTAGAAGAAATTTTATCCTGATGTTCAGAACGCCTTAAGGCATAACGCACTAATTCAACGACCGCATCATCAGCAACCAATGGGTAGCTATGTTTGTGAGCACGTTGTCTGATTAAATTAGCGTAAGCAATTAAATTATCGTCATTTTTAACTAAGTGTCGATCAAAATCAGCGAGTACTCTAAATAGCTCAGTAAACTCTTGATCATATTCTTGTAAGGTATAGTAAATTTCAGGGTCGCCTAGTAGAACAATCTTCACTTGAAGTGATATTTTTTCAGGTTGTAGGCTATAAGACCCGGGTTGACTAAATTCAGAGTATGGATTTTCAATAGTGATTTGTTGGGTTTTTAAGGCTAGTTTTAACTTCGCCCATACCAGAGGTTGATTTAACAATTTTTCTGCATCTAATAATAAATAACCGCCATTAGCTTTGTGCAAAGCTCCCGGTCTAATTAAGCGATAACTTGTGTAAGTTGCTCCTTGGAAGCTAGCAAAATCAACATGACCAAACAAATTTTGATACGTTGGATTTTGCTCATAAACAACAGGCGATCCCTCTTCCGGTTCACGTGCAACTAATAAGTTGGGTAAAAACTGTTCAACCATTAATTTGCGATTATCTTTATCGTTTGGCGGTTCGTTACTTTCATCGGCTAGAATTTCTAATACTGAATCAACTACATGCTCTTTTACTTTAGATAAATATTTAAGCACACCAATATTACTAGCGAATTCATGTTCTAATTCTTTTAATAATGGACGGATACCTTGCTCTGCAGTTTCATGTTTGAGTTTACGTAATTTATCCGATGACACACGCTTCCATAAAGGAAGTTCGAGTAATTGTTCAGAAAGTAAGTCTTCTAAAAGCGCTAAACGTTGGTAAAAGTCAGCGCGTTCTTCTTCTTTAAGGTTCGCAAACTCTTTATCATCTAATGCCTTACCATCAACTAACATTGAAAAACCAATTTCACCATCTTCTTCAAATAAAATGACACTTTGTTTTAATGCGGTTTCTTCAACAATTGATATTGCCTCATCATATTTTTTATTAAATTCACGGTCTACGGCCGCTTTTTTTCGTTGATAGCCAGGGTTATCAAATATCTCTGGAAATAAATCGATCAGCTCATCAATAAAGGTATTAATACGCGCAAGAAGTTGTTTACCCGCACCTGGACTAACATAGAGTTTAAATGGTGCATGATTATCATCAAAATTATTAATATAACACCACTCTGGCGGTGTTTTTTGATCAGCTGCTAAACGAGTCAACATTTGTTTGATTAAGGTTAACCGACCTGTACCATGCTCTCCCATAGCAAATACATTAAAACCTACCGCATTCATTGACAGACCAAAATCTAATGCTTCTTTAGCACGTTCATGACCAATAAAACTTTGTTCTGTTTGTGAAGATTTGGGTGAATGAGAGAAAAGTTTTTCGGTTATATTTGCTGTTAATTGATTTGGATTAAGGCGCAATTGGTCAACAGTTTTACTCATGCAGAATCTCAGTATGAATGTCGCATCATTAACTGATGATTAATTAAACAGTTAATAATTAAACAGTTAATGATTAAATTTGATAATACCTTTAAGTGTACGCTAGCCTTATCTATTAGCAAAGGATCTTTAAGGATTCAGCGGATGTCGAATAAAGTGCTTACCACCGCATTCAATGCATTCACTCACTTGGCTCAAATGATTAATTGACAAACTTTGATGGCATCTTTGACATTCTAACTCACCAAAGCCTATGTAATCGCCTACTTGGTAGATACCATCATGTTCAAAATCATCGTTCAACTCAGACCACTCAACTTGGGCTTTATCTGTCATACTAGCTAACAACTGCCAAAAACTTTCATTTATCAATCCTAAATAAAGTGAGCTTTTTGCTTGAGCTTGATTATGCTGATAAAATTCATTTAAGTCGTAAATAAAGCTATCAATAAATTGTTTAACTTTTTCTTCTGGAATACTTTCTGCGGCAACTAAATAAACTTTAACGTGCTCCACTACATCGACTATTTGGGTGATTTCATGTTCCTTTGTTTCTTCAATCCATTTTGATATATTTTGATATAACTCAACGATAGCATTATTTTTATCAGCCATTTTTAGATTCCTTACTATCCCTTAAATCATGGTAACTTGAGTATAGACAGTTTTTTGTGTCTGTTAGTGTCAATATCCGCTATTAAGCTTATCTAAGATAAGGTATTGTATGGAACAAATTTTAATAGGCGCATGAGCTTTAGCTTAAACATAAGTAAAACCTCATGAAGCACACATCTACAGTGTTTGAGAATCGTTAATGGAATCCACTTACAATCCCCACTCAATTGAAAAAGAAGTTCAACAATTTTGGGTTGAGAACAAGACCTTTGCCGCTACCGAGCAACCAGAAAAAGAAAAGTTTTATTGTCTCGCTATGTTCCCTTATCCTAGTGGGCGTTTACATATGGGCCATGTACGTAACTACAGTTTAGGCGATGTGATTTCACGTTATCAACGTATGCAAGGCAAAAATGTCATGCAACCTATGGGATGGGATGCTTTTGGTTTACCTGCTGAGAACGCAGCAATAAAAAATAATTCAGCGCCGGCAAAGTGGACCTATGAAAATATTGACTATATGCGTAACCAGCTAAAATCATTAGGTTTTGGTTATGACTGGGATCGTGAATTTGCCACTTGTAAAAAAGAGTATTACCGATGGGAGCAATGGTTTTTCACTCAACTTTTTGAAAAGGGCTTAGTTTACAAAAAAAATGCCACTGTTAATTGGGATCCGGTTGATCAAACGGTACTTGCAAACGAACAAGTCATTGATGGTAGAGGCTGGCGCTCTGGCGCTATTGTTGAGCGTAAAGAAATTCCACAGTGGTTTATAAAAATCACTGATTATGCGGAAGAATTATTAAAAGATCTCGACCAATTAACCGATTGGCCTGAACAAGTAAAAACTATGCAACGTAATTGGATTGGTCGCTCTGAAGGTGTTGATATGACCTTTAAAGTGGCAAACTCTGATCAAGCCTTTGATATTTACACAACTCGGCCTGATACACTTTTAGGGGTCACTTATGTCGCTTTAGCCGCTCAACATCCACTTGCCTTAGCTGCTGCTGAAACCAATACACAATTGCGTGATTTTATTGCTGAATGTAAAAACAGCAAAACCACTGAAGCTGGTATGGCAGCTATGGAGAAAAAAGGCGTTGATACCGGCTTACAAGCCATTCATCCTATTACTGGTAAACTTGTTCCTGTATGGGCAGCAAACTTTGTCTTAATGGATTACGGTTCTGGTGCAGTAATGTCAGTACCAGGTCATGATCAGCGTGACTGGGAGTTTGCCACTAAATACGGTTTAGAAATTACTCAAGTTGTCTCTGGGCAAGAAGGTGAAGATATTGCTAATGCTGCCATCACAGAAAAAGGCATTATCATTAATTCTGGCGAATTTGATGGTTTAGACTTTCATCACGCGTTCAAAGCCATTGCTGATAAATTAATAAGCGACGGTAAAGGAAAAATCAAAGTTAACTACCGATTACGTGACTGGGGTGTTTCTCGTCAACGTTATTGGGGTACGCCTATTCCAATAATCAATTTAGCTAATGGTGCGTCAGTTGCAGTACCTGCAGATCAATTGCCAGTAGAACTGCCAGAAGACGTCGTGATGGATGGTATTAATTCACCCATAAAAAGTGATCTTGAGTGGGCAAAAACCACTTTTAACGGTGAAGACGCTTTACGTGAAACGGATACCTTTGATACCTTTATGGAGTCTTCTTGGTATTACGCACGTTACTGCTCACCATCAGATGATACGCAAATGCTAGATCCCGCCAAGGCAAACTATTGGTTACCTGTAGATCAATACATTGGTGGTATTGAGCATGCTATTTTACATCTGCTCTATGCACGGTTTTTTCATAAACTATTACGTGACTTTGGCCTAGTCAAATGTGATGAACCGTTTAAAAGTTTATTATGCCAAGGTATGGTATTAGCTGAAACTTTCTATCGTGAAGCTGACAACGGCGCACACGAGTGGATCGCACCGAGTGATGTTGAAGTTGAGCGGGATGATAAAGGTCATATTGTACATGCCGTAAGTAAACTTGACGGAGACCCGGTTATATCGGCTGGCATGAGTAAAATGTCAAAATCTAAAAACAATGGTATTAATCCACAAGAAGTGATTGAAAAATACGGTGCTGATACCGTACGTTTATTCATTATGTTTACTTCGCCACCGGAGCAAACTTTAGAGTGGTCTGACAGTGGCGTAGAAGGCGCGCACCGCTTTTTAAAACGTGTTTGGAAGTTAACTTATGAGTTTAGCACTAATGAGCAACAAATTGTTGCTCTTAAAGATTTAACACTCAACAACCAACAAAAATATTTACGTCGAGAGTTACATAAAACCATCATCAAAGTAACGGATGATATTGGTCGTCGTAATACCTTTAATACGGCTATTGCTGCCATTATGGAATTAATGAACCATCTGGCAAAAGCACCAATAAATAGTACTGAAGATAAAGCAGTAATGAATGAAGCCTTACAAGCTGTTATTTTAATGTTAACGCCTATTGCTCCACATGTGGCCCATCGCTTATGGTCGTTAGTTGGAGATACCGCTAATGGCTCAACGGTTGAAGAGGCTTCTTGGCCTGTAGCCGACGAAAGTGCATTAATTGAAGATGAAAAGCTAATTATTGTTCAAGTTAATGGCAAAGTTAGAACTAAAATAACGATTGCCGCAGATGCGGATCAAGCAGGCATTGAGAAATTAGCGTTTGAGCAAGAACAAGTGAATAAATTCACTGAAGGTAAAACCGTACGTAAAATAATTTACGTAGCGGGTAAATTATTGAACATCGTTGCTAACTAGTTTAATTTTTATCATTTTGTTGGCTAGTATGTGGTTACCAAAAAACTGGTTAACTGAAAATCAATGCTAGCTAACAAAATGCTAATAAATAAAAAATAATTTAAACATAACTTAAAAATAACCAAAAAGGTCACCCGTTAACGTGATTAAAATTACACTAACACAAAAAATTGCTATTAAGTTACAGCACTTTTTGAGCTTATGTCTTATTATCTCCTTGCTAAGTTCATGTGGTTTTAGGTTACGAGGAGATTATCTATTAGCAACCGAATTACAAACCTTGTATGTCAGCTCAGTTGATACCCATGGCGAGCTGGCACGCATAGTAAAAAGACACTTGAGTTTAAACAAAGTTACCGTTATGAAAAAATTCTCAACTCAATACCCTGAATTACATTTGCTCAATGATAATTTATCACGTCGTACTTTATCCGTTTTTCCAAATGGACAAGTAGCTGAATATGAATTAATTTATTCCATCAATTATCAATTACGTTTGCCTAATCAAGACCCTAAAAACTTCAATTTTGAACTCTATCGCGATTATGAAGATGACCCTAATATTGCTTTAGCAAAAAGTCGGGAATTAACCTTATTTTTAAGTGAAATGCGACAACAAGCTGCTGATAAGATATTAAGAGAAATGGCCAGTATAAAAATTGAAAAATAATCAAATAAATTAGAAATAGAAATAGAAATAGAATGCGAATTTATCATAACCAACTTAATACTACTCTAAATCAAGGATTTAAACCCGTATGGTTGGTTTTTGGTGATGAGCCTTGGCAAAAAAATGATAGTTTACAAAACATTAAATTTCATGCTGAAAAACAAGGTTTTAGTGAGTTAATACGTTTTAGTGTTGATGATAAATTTGATTGGCAATTATTGCTTGCTGAATATCAATCATTAAGCTTATTTGCTAGTCAACGCATTATCGAAGTGGAACTTGTCACTGGTAAAGTCGGTGATAGTGGCGCTAAGGCGATCCTCTATTTGATCGAAAATTTTCATCCAGATGTACAATTAATTTTTCATGGACCTAAATTAGATTCCCCAACAACCAATAGAAAGTGGTTTAAAAGCCTATCGGAGCAAGGCTGTTACCTTCCGCTGTATGATATTGAGACTAAAGCTTTGGGCCCGTGGTTACTACGTCAAGCAAAAATACTCAAGGTAAACTTATCTTCTGATGTCAGTCCTTTATTAATTGAACTTTTTGAAGGTAACCTTCTAGCACTAGAGCAAGAATTGCAAAAACTGTCGATACTATTTGGTAACCAATTGATTAATCTTGAAGATGCTGAACAACTGGTAATCAATCAAGCGAAGTTTAATCCTTTTCAATTAATTGATTGTTTATTAGTAGGCAACTTAAACAAATGCATCATCATCTTAGATCAACTTCAGCAAGAAGGTACTGCGGTAAGTAAACTCATTTGGTTTATCCATAAAGAAATAAAACAGCTGTATGATATGTTAGAGCAGAAAGAGCAAGGCATTAGTATAAATGAAATATTTAAAAGTTATCGCATATGGGATAAACGAAAACCGTTATATCAACATGCCATTAATCATATAACGCTCGCTAACTGCAGACGTTCTATGGCTCGAATAGCTCAACTGGATTTAATTAGTAAGTCGAGTAGCGATTTTAATCCCTATATTTTACTTAGCGATGTCTGCTTGAGCCTATATCATGGTGAACAAATGGTAAAATACCCTCTCGACTATGAATATGCCTAAAAGCCTTGCTATTTTAGGAGGGACTTTCGATCCCATTCATAATGGTCACATCCTATCGGCAAAACATGTTGCAAAATGGCTAGGCGTTAACCAAGTCAATTTAATGCCGGCTCATCTTCCACCTCACAAAAACACCGTAACGGCGTCGCCATCTCAACGAGCAAGTATGGTTAAATTAGTTTGTGAAAGCGAATCGCTGTTGGTCTGCGATCAACGCGAGTTAAAGCGGACAAGTCTTTCTTATACCTTTGACACCTTAAAAGAAATTAAACAAGAACAACCTCAAACAAGGTTATTTTTTATCATAGGTATGGACTCATTGCTCTCTTTTACAAAGTGGTATCACTGGCAAGAAATTTTGACGTTATGCCATTTAGTGGTTAATTGTCGCCAAAATTACCCTTTAGAAAATTTATCAAATGACACTCAATTATTATTAAAACGGCACCAATTAGATAAAAATATTCGCCCTCAATTAATCAATAAACAAGCAGGTTATATTTTTTTTGCTCCAGAAATGGTTGTTGATGTCTCTTCAACATTAATCAGAAATAACATTAAAGAACAGCAGAGCTGTGATAACTTAATGCCTACAAGCGTATTAAATTACATCAAAGAGCACAAACTTTATCGCTAATTTATCTTGTTCCAATTAAGCTGTAATCTGCATTTGAAAGTAGCCTGCCTATTTAATTAATGATATTATGTAACATCTGTCAAAAAATTTAGGAATACCCCCTTGCAAAGCAAAGCATTAAAGAAATTTGTTATTGAAAAAATAGAAGACATAAAAGGTAGAGATATCATTACATTGGATATCATAGGGAAAGCTAATTTTGCTGATTATATGATCGTCTGTTCAGGAAACTCTAACCGTCACGTAAAATCTATAGCGCAATCAGTAGGAGCCGAGTGTCGTGCTGAAGGTATTTTACCCTTAGGTATTGAAGGTAATGATGTTGGCGAATGGGCATTAGTGGATCTTGGTGATATCATTGTTCATGTGATGACTGATCAACAACGTGATAAATACCAACTTGAAGAGCTCTGGTCTTAAACCCATTATACCTGCCAAAAGACAAGTTAAATGCGCATAACTCTTTACGCTGTTGGCACTAAAATGCCGGGTTGGGTCACTCAAGGATTTCAAGAATATGGCCGCCGTTTCCCTCGAGATATGTCATTTCACCTGGTAGAAATATCGCCTGGTAAACGGGGTAAAAATGCGGATATAACCCGTATTCTAGAAAAAGAAGGTGAACAACTACTTGCCGCTATTCCCAAAGGAAACCGCATTGTTACTTTAGAGGTTGAAGGCAAACCTTGGGACACACCTGAACTTGCCACACAACTTGAACGCTGGCAATTTGACGCTAGAGACGTGGCATTATTAATTGGTGGCCCTGAAGGTTTAGCGCCTGCTTGTATTAAAGCATCAGAACAAAAATGGTCATTATCGCCACTAACCTTACCACATCCTATGGTTAGGGTACTTGTTGCCGAAAGCTTATATCGAGCTTGGAGTATTAATAACAACCACCCTTACCATAGAGAATAACTATGGCATCCTCTAGACGCGTCATCTTAAGAAATAAAACCGCTGAAGCAAACTTATTTGCCCGCCGGACCTTTATTACATTAGCGGGTGTACTTACTATGGTGTTAATTTTATTTAGTAATATTTATAACCTCCAAGTCAGCTCCTTTGAAAAATACCAAACTCAGTCGAATAGTAATCGAATCAAATTGTTACCTGTTGCGCCAAACAGAGGCTTAATTTACGATAGAAACGGTATTTTACTTGCTGATAATAAAGCCATATACAGCTTAGAGATCATCCCCGAAGATGTAAAAGATATTAAAAATACTATTGCCGATGTCAGTTTACTACTTGGCATTAGTATTGAACGTCAAAAAAAGTTTTTTGACGATATTCATGGTCATCGTCGTTTTAAACCCGTTGAATTACAATCGAGATTAAGTGATCAACAAGTAGCCTTATTTTCCGTTAATCAACACAAATATCCGGGGGTATACATAGATGCTAGACTAAAAAGATATTATCCTTTTGCAGAATTAACCACTCATAATATTGGTTATGTAGCCCGTATTAACCAAAAAGATCTAAAAAAATTAAAGCGTGATAATAAATCAGAAAATTACGCAGCTACTCGCGAAATTGGCAAGTTAGGTATTGAAAGATATTATCAGGATATTCTGCATGGCAGTATTGGTCACCAAGCAGTAGAAATAAATACTCGAGGCCGTGTTATTCGAACATTAGATTTTACTCCTCCTATACCAGGTAAAGATTTAACACTCACTTTAGACATTGAATTACAAATGGTTGCTAAACGGGCCTTGTCAGGCAAACGAGGCGCAATAGTTGCTCTTGATCCACGCGATGGTGGGATTCTAGCAATGTATTCTAACCCTAGTTTCGATGGTAATTTATTTGTTCATGGTATCAGTAGTAAAAACTATAATAAATTATTACAATCTAAAGACTTACCACTAATAAACCGCTCTGTTCAAGGCTATCCTCCAGCATCCACCATTAAACCTTTTTTTGCTCTACTCGGTCTAGAAGAACAAGTGATCACTGCCAATAGTAAAATTTGGGATCCGGGCTGGTACCAACTTGAAGGCATTGAAAATAAATCTCGAGACTGGAAACCATGGGGGCATGGTTGGGTTAACCTGACCAAAGCAATTGAAGAGTCATGTAATGTCTATTTTTATGGGCTAGCGTTTAAACTTGGCATTACTAAAATGAGTGGTATATTAGAAAAATTTGGTTTCGGTGATTACACCGGTATTGATATTCTCGAAGAGGGCCGGACTATATTACCTAGCATCGCTTGGAAAAGAGACCGCTATAATAAGCCATGGTATACAGGAGAAACACTTTCTGTAGGTATTGGTCAAAGTTTTCTCACAGCTACCCCTCTCCAGTTGGCTCAGGCAACATCTATTTTAGTCAACAAGGGCAAAATTAAAACCCCACATTTACTAAAAGCCCAATCACAAAGTCAATTGATTACAGTAGAAACTGCCACTAAATTTGAAAGGCAAGTTACTTCAGTAGACATTCCCATTGATGAAAAAAAACCCATCATTTTAAAACAAGAAAAACATTGGGATATCGTGCTTGATGCTATGCATAACACCGTACAAAGACTTGGTGCGACTGCCTATACACCTTTTCACGGCACTAAGTACGATGCTGCAGGTAAAACAGGCTCAGCGCAAGTTGCTAGTATTAAACAAGATGAAAAATATGATGCAAAAACAACCACAGAGAACAAGCGAGATAATGCGATGTTTCTTTCTTTTGCTCCCTATGAAAATCCAGAGATTGTAGTGGTCGTTGCCATAGAAAACGTTGCTAAAGGGGGTGGCGCGAGAAATGCAGCCCCTGTTGCTAGACAAATTATGAATCAATATTTTGGTGATAGAGTGATTGAAAGTATTGATGAATCTCGTCATCCCAACCACACAAAACCTTATATCCAGAAAAATAGACGATAAATCATGATTGATCATACTTTTGAGGAAAATTAATGCGCAGTTCATGGCAAAACCAACAAAAACAACGAAGTATTTGGCAAAGTCTACACATCGATTTACCCCTTTTAATAGGCCTTTTATTATTAATAACTTTAGGTTTATTTATTGTTTATAGCGCAGGTGGCCAAAAAATAGATGTTGTTATCAAACAATTTATTCATTCAGGTATAGCGTTAATGGTTATGTTGGCGATCGCTCAAATTAAACCTCATATATATCAAAGATTTGCCGTGCCTATGTTTATTTTTGGTCTATTAATGCTTATTGCCGTTTTAATGTTTGGTCATGTCGGTAAAGGGGCACAGCGATGGCTAGATTTAGGGTTTACCAAATTTCAACCATCAGAAATAATGAAGCTTATTGTACCTATAATGATCGCTTGGTTTATTAGTCAATACGATCTACCAGCAAAATTTTCAAATATCATCATTGCCTTTATATTAGTCTTAATACCCACATTATTGATAGCAAAACAACCCGATTTAGGTACTTCATTACTCATTGCCAGCTCAGGTGTTTTTGTTTTATTTCTTGCCGGTACGAGCTGGAAACTTATCACCACGTGTATCGGTTTAACTTCAGCTTTTTTACCGATTTTGTGGATGTTTTTGATGAAAGATTATCAAAAACAGCGTGTACTTACATTTTTGAATCCAGAACAAAATCCCCTTGGGTCAGGCTATCAAATCATTCAATCTAAAATAGCTATTGGCTCTGGTGGTCTACAAGGTAAGGGGTACTTGCAAGGCACTCAATCTCAACTTGAATTTTTACCTGAACGGCATACTGATTTTATTTTCGCTGTATTTAGTGAAGAGTTTGGTTTAATTGGTGTCTCTGTTTTATTATTGGTGTATTTATTCATTGTTGTTCGTGGTTTATGGATTGCAGTCAATGCCCAGCAGGCTTTTACCAAACTATTAGCGGGTAGCATAACACTTACCTTTTTTGTTTACGTATTTGTTAATATTGGAATGGTGTCAGGGCTTTTACCTGTTGTCGGTGTGCCTTTACCTTTAGTCAGTTATGGCGGTACTTCAAAAGTGACCTTACTAGCAGGTTTTGGTATTTTAATGTCCATTAGCACCCATCGACGTTTTCATGTTTAATTTTGGAGTTATTGTGCGAAAATATATAATTATTTTTTTTGCCCTCATATGTCTTATTTCATGTGCTACAGGTCGATATCAACATAAAGAAGATAGTACGCCAGCAAGACCTCCTAATGCTGCAGAGTTAAAAAATGCAATACCAAGAGAGGAAGAAAAGAGTAGAGGCGGTAATAAAAATTATAACGTTAGGGGGATTAACTATAACGTTTTATTAGACGCCAAAAATTTTCAACAAATAGGAACAGCATCTTGGTATGGTCGGAAGTTTCACGGTCATTTGACTTCAAATGGTGAAATATACGATATGTATGGTATGACTGCGGCTCATAAGAACTTGCCCTTACCTACTTATTTAAAGGTGACAAATGTCGAGAATAATAAATCGGTTATTGTTAGAGTAAATGACCGAGGGCCTTTTCATCAAAGCCGTATAATTGATTTGTCCTATAGCGCAGCTTATCAACTAGACATGTTAAAAACAGGTACGGCAAAAGTCAAAATCCAAACGATTACTGATTTTAACAGTTCTATAAAAACAACAAGCCTTTTAACAACAAAATACATTGATAAAATAGCGCAAAAAAAACAATATATTCAGGTGATTGCAACACGAAATCATGACTTAGCAAAAAGCACCGCTAATACTTTAGCAGAGCAATATCAACAAAACGTCATTTGGCCAATTAATAAGGGTATTTTTCGAGTGCAAATTGGGCCTATTGCTGACTCAAATCAATTAGCCAAAATTTTAGCCTTATTACAATCCTCCGGCTATCCCAAAGCCTATCGCCGTAAATTGTTATAATAAAAACACTAAACTCAATATTTGCTTTTAATGCCCATATCATCTAAGGGCAAAGGTGATATACTCAACGTGAAAAATGTACTATTTTTCATTTTGACAAGCGTAAATTTCTTCGCTTACTTCTCAAAGGTACCTCATGGCGATTAAACAGCCGAACACCAAAACCAAGATAATCACCCTTATGGGTGCACTAGCTTTTAGCTTATCATCATTAACCTATGCTCTATCCATTACACCTGATGCACCTAAAATAAATGCTAAAGGTTTTATTATGATTGATTACCGCACCGGTAAAGTCATTGCTGAAGGCAATGCTGATATGCAATTAGCTCCAGCGAGCTTAACTAAAATGATGACCAGCTATATCATTGGTAAAGAACTGAAAAATGGCGACTTATCCGATAACGACAAAGTGATGATCAGTGAGAATGCTTGGGCAAAAAACTTTCCTGACTCATCAAAAATGTTTATTGAAGTAGGTACTGAGGTTAGTGTATCTGACTTAAATCAAGGGATTATTGTTGCCTCTGGTAATGATGCATGTGTGGCAATGGCAGAACATATTGCTGGTAGTGAAAGTGCTTTTGCTGATTTAATGAATGCCCATGCAGAGCAACTTGGAATGAATAGCAGCTATTTTGAGAATAGTCATGGTTTACATAGTAATAATCATTTCACTAGCCCCAGAGATATTGCTACGTTAGCGGTTGCTATTATTAAAGATGTGCCTAAAGAGTATGAGATTTATAAGCAAAAATCTTTTACTTTTAACAACATAAAACAATACAACCGCAACAGTTTGTTATGGGATAAAAGTTTAAATGTTGATGGTATGAAAACAGGCCACACCTCTCAAGCAGGTTACAGCTTAGTGACGTCAGCAACAAAAGGTGATATGCGCTTAGTCACTGTTGTTATGGGTACCGAAAGCGAACGGTCTCGTAAAGTAGAAAGTAAAAAGTTACTCAACTATGGTTTTAGATTTTTTGAAACTATTACTCCTTACAAAGCTGGTGAAAAGTTTCTCAGTAACCGTGTATGGATGGGTGATAAGGAACAAGTTGACTTAGGTATTTCATTAGATACACCTATTACTATTCCTCGTGGTCAACGTAAGAATTTAAAAGCAAACTTTGAATTAGCTCGTCAATTAAAAGCACCTTTAGCAAAAGGAGAAATTGTCGGCAACTTATTTTTACAACTCAATGGTGAAGATATCGCACAATATCCGCTGGTTACATTAGAAGAAATCAATGAAGGGGGTATGTTTAGTCAATTAGTTGATTATGTTAAACTTAAATTTATTAACTAGCTAACCAACTGTTTTAAAAAATTAAATAATAACAATCCGGTCTTGAATTGATCTTTTTAGCTTATAAGTATTATTTAACATTCCCTATTAAATGATACTTGCATTTGAATAGTCAACAGCTGTCAGCATCATTTGATATCAGTCCTGAGAGTTGTTTCGGTAATAAAATATCCCTCTTGTCAAAGATGTTAAGTATTGCCAAAAACAGCTTATTATCCATGTTATAGAGAAACTAAATGAAAACCCATTTTGATGAATTACTAGACTTCCCAGCCGTATTAAACTTTAAAGTAATGGGTGTTGCTTGTGAAGAGTTACCCGGTTTGATCATTACTGAGTTGCAAAAACATACACCTGGTGATTACTCACCCCATATTAAAGCGAGCGCAAAAGGTAATTATCACTCAGTTTCTGTCGCAGTAACCGTTACGAGTAAAGATCATATAGAAACTATTTATAAAACGCTAAATGCGATTGACGAAGTTCGTTACGTATTATAACCGCTTAAATAACCAATACCCACATAGGCTACAGGGTGTAAACCAATTATTATTGAGTATAATAAACACAAGTAAAATTAATTAAGAGTTAAGATTGAAAAGTTCGTTAATTATTCGGCAGCTCGGCACTATGAACTATAAGGTCGTTTGGCAGGCGATGCAGAAATTTACTGATGATCGTAATGATGATACTGTTGACGAATTATGGCTAGTAGAACATCCTCCAGTATTTACCCAAGGACAAGCAGGTAAAGCAGAGCATTTATTAATGCCTGGTGATATTGAAGTGGTCAAAGTTGATCGCGGAGGTCAAGTGACTTACCACGGTCCTGGTCAACAAGTTATCTATTTTATGATTAACTTACGTCGTAAAAAAATTGGTGTACGGCAATTAGTCACTTTGATTGAAAATAGTATTGTTACGGCCCTCAAAGATTATAATATTAACGCTTACGTTAAATCTAATGCACCTGGAGTTTATGTTGACGAAAAAAAAGTCGCGTCATTAGGTTTGCGGGTAAGAAAAGGGTGTTCATTCCATGGGTTAGCGCTGAACGTTAATATGGATTTATCACCTTTTTTACGCATTAACCCATGTGGTTATGCCGGTCTTGAAATGGTCCAAACTGCAGATATGAATGGCCCAAAAGATATTGTAAGTGCAGGCAATGCACTAGTTAAACACTTAATACCATTATTAGAAGCGACTGATGTTAGCTTCCACACAGGATTGACAATAAATGACAACTAAATCTACCCGTGTTGCTCCAGGTACTAAAATGCGTGATGCCGATAAAATGGCTCATATTCCGATTAAAGTAGTCGAGTCAACTCGTGAAACCCTATTACGTAAACCTAAGTGGTTGCGTATAAAGCTGCCTCGCACTTCAGAGAAAATCGATAAAATAAAGGCGGCATTACGTAAACATGACTTGCACTCTGTATGTGAAGAAGCTTCATGTCCAAACTTGTCTGAATGTTTTAATAATGGCACGGCTACTTTTATGATTTTGGGTGACATATGTACTAGACGTTGTCCTTTTTGTGATGTGGGGCACGGTCGCCCTTTAGCCACTAACCCTGAAGAGCCTAAAAAGTTAGCATTAACACTTAAAGATATGGGGTTAAAGTATGTGGTAATTACTTCTGTAGACCGTGATGATTTACGAGATGGTGGTGCACATCAGTTTGCTGAATGTATTAAAGAAATCAGTATCCATGCACCACATACTAAAGTTGAAATTTTAGTACCCGACTTTAGAGGTCGCATGGATAAAGCACTTGAAATTTTAAATCAAACGCCTCCTGCAGTTTTTAACCATAACTTGGAAACAGCCCCACGTTTATATATTAAAGCGCGTCCAGGAGCCAATTATCAGTGGTCTTTAGATTTACTGAAAAAATTTGGTGAAAGTAATCCAGAAGTACCGACTAAATCAGGTTTAATGGTTGGTTTAGGTGAAACAGATGAAGAAATTTTACAAGTTATGCGCGACCTCCGTGCTCATGGCGTAACGATGTTAACTATCGGACAATACTTACAGCCGAGCAAACATCACTTGCCTGTTGAGCGTTATGTCCACCCAGATGTATTTGACATGTATCAAAAAGAAGCCATTATTATGGGTTTTGAGCACGCCGCTTGTGGCCCTTTAGTTCGCTCCTCTTACCACGCTGATAAACAAGCCGCTGGTGAAGAAGTTAAATAGTGAACGCTAAATTTTTGTCATAACTTTGGGTTATAAATTTCAACCCAAAGTTATTATTTATTTGACGGTATGTGTCGCAGAGGAACGAATAAATAAAGCAAAAATCATACCTACCAATACGGTTACAGCTGCCAAGTTAAAGGATAGTTGCGCACCCAAGCCATCAAACCATAATACCCCAGCAAGATAAGCGCCGATTGCACCACCAATTCCGTACACACATCCGACATATAATGCTTGCCCTCGGCTCTGCTGATTCACATCAAAATGATGCCCTATAAAAGCAATTGAGGCGCTATGATATAAACCAAAACTAGCGGCGTGCATTACTTGGCTAAAGATCAAAACCCAAAAATTATCGCCAGACTGCGCTAATAACGTCCAACGAATAGCAGTGATAAATAAACTAAAGACCAATAAAGTTTTAATAGTGAATAATTTAAATAATTTACCCGCATAAATAAAAACGATAATTTCAGCAGCAACCCCTAAGCCAATCAATAGACCAATAACAATGCCTGAATAGTGTTGGTCACGTAAAAACATGGCAAAAAAGTTATAATAAGGCCCAAAGCTGATCTGCAGCATCAAGCCTGCAACAAAAAATACAATAAAAGAAAAGTCGAGTACTTTACTTTTTATTGTTGACGTTGCGGTGATCTGAGATAAATGGATTTTAGGTTGCTTTAATACTAATGTTGATAGATAAAGCGCTAACAACACAGCTAAACCTAAAACAGTAAATGCATCATGAGAATAACGTTCAATGAAATCTCCAGCTAAAACGGCCATAACAATAAAACCTATACTGCCCCACAAACGAATTCGGGCATAAATTTTAGGGCTGCGCCTGACAGAGTTTAATGTCATAACCTCTAGTTGAGGTAAAATTGCTGTCCAAAATAAACTGAATATCGCTAAAATAAAAGTGATTGGCCAATAATTAGTTAACCAAAAAAGAAAAGAAAAACAGCCGGCAGCAAGCAATGCTCCAAGGCGAATAATGGAAAGTTGCCGACCTGTTTTATCGGCTAAAACAGCCCATAGTGATGGGCCAAAAATTTTACTTGCCGTAACAATGGCAAGAATTTCACCAATTTCTGTTGATGAGAAGCCTTTACCATCAAGAAAAACCGCCACAAAAGGTACAACTAAACCAAGAATACTAAAATAAAAAAAGTAACTGGTAGAGAGCTGTGTAAACAATGACAATATTAGCCCTTAGTAGATTAGCTATGAGTAAAAACTAACTTGATAAATTATTTTTCAGTAATAATAGGTGTAATACATACTACATCAGCATTTTGTGCTCTATGACGTAAAAAATGATCCATCAAAGTTAGTGCCATCATAGCTTCAGCGATCGGTACAGCACGAATACCTACACAGGGATCATGTCGTCCTTTAGTAATAATTTCAGTCGCCTCACCTTGTAAGTTAACGGTTTTACCACTGACACCAATACTCGATGTTGGTTTTAAGGCTAAGTGAGCTACAATAGCTTGTCCTGAGGAGATGCCACCTAAAATACCACCAGAATGATTAGTTGAAAAACCTGTTGGTGTTAATTCATCTCGATGTTCAGAGCCTTTTTGATTAACAACGGCAAAACCATCACCTATTTCAACGCCCTTAACCGCATTAATACCCATCATGCCATGGGCTATTTCTGCATCTAATCGATCAAAGATAGGTTCACCTAAACCAACAGGAACATTAGTTGCAACTACCGTTATTTTTGCGCCAATAGAGTCTTTCTTACGGATAATACCGCGAAGTAATTCATCTAATTGCTCTAATTTAGTAGAGTCAGCAAAGAAAAATGGATTTTCTTCAACTTTCCGCCAATCAAGCGTAGCAAAGTCAACATTTTCAGCGGCAACATTACCAATTTGAGTCACACAGCCTTGAATTGTCATACCAAATTTTTGTTGAAGATATTTTTTTGCTACCGCACCAGCGGCAACACGCATGGCAGTTTCACGTGCGGAAGAACGGCCACCACCTCGATAATCACGTAAGCCATATTTTTGCCAATAGGTATAATCAGCATGACCCGGACGAAAATTTTGCGCTATATTGCCATAATCTTTAGAACGTTGATCGGTATTTTCAATTATCAATCCAATTGGTGTGCCTGTAGTTTTTCCTTCAAATACGCCTGACATTATTTTAACTTGATCAGGCTCTCGTCGGGCCGTGGTATATCTGTTTTTGCCGGGACGACGACGGTCTAAGTCAATTTGTAAATCGGCTTCACAAAGTTCAATTCCAGGGGGACAGCCATCAATGATGGCCCCCAACCCTAGCCCATGACTTTCACCAAAAGATGTAACTGTGAATAATTTACCAAATGTATTACCGGACATTGTAATTTTTACCTTTAATTAAACGAATGAGTAACCACTAGTTACACTAATTGTTGGAAAACGGATGAAAACTCTTCTAATTGTGCCTTAGTTAACATAAACACACCATGCCCCCCATCTTCAAAATCAATCCAAATAAAAGGAACGTGCGGATATAAGGCTTCAACATGTATTTGAGAATTACCCACTTCGCATATTAATATACCATTATCATTTAGATGCTGAGCACTTTGTGCCAATATTTGTCTAACAACATCTAATCCATCGACACCGCTACCTAAGCCCATTTCAGGTTCATGGGTATATTCTAGGGGTAATGAAGCCATATCTTCTTGATCAACATAAGGAGGATTAGTCACTATTAAATCATAAGTTAAGTTTTCAACCCCACTAAAAACATCAGAGTGTATTGGAATAACTTGTTCACTAAGTCCATGGTTTTCAATATTAATCTGTGCAACATTCAATGCATCAATACTTAAGTCTACAGCATCAACGTCTGAATCTGGGAACTCAATGGCGCATGCTATGGCAATACAGCCACTGCCTGTACATAAATCGAGAATACGTGAGGGCGGAGTTAGTTCATTAATATAAGGAGTAAATCGTTTTTTAATAAGCTCCGCAATGGGCGATCGAGGTACTAATACTCTTTCATCAACAAAAAATGGTAGGTTAGCAAAGTACACTTGATTGGTAATATAAGCGGCTGGAATACCTTTATTTATGCGTTGTTCAATTAACGCTATAATTGTGTTTTTTTCTTCTTCAACTAACTGATAAGACAATACTTGCTGACTAACGTTTACCGGTAAATGTATAGCGAACATAATAAGAGCTACCGCTTCATCCCATGCATTATCACTACCGTGGCCAAAAAATAAATCGGCCTGATTAAACTGACTACTAGCAAACCTAATATAATCACCGATGGTTTGAAGTTGTTGACTGACTGAAGTTAACTGGGTGGTACCCACATTTCTCTCCTAATAAAAACTTCTTTACTAAGCGCAGTAAACAAATGATAAACTACGCATATGAAACTAAAAGATCAACTTACCAATCAAGAAAAAATGCTCTTTAAAGAAGCTGTTGGCAAGGTCAAGCCTATGGTGCAGGACACCATACACGCAGTATATAGAAGCATCAAGCAGAAACCCAAAACTGTAAAAGAAAAAAATGCTAAACAAATCGCTGAGTTTCATTTTTCTGATGAATTTGAACCTCAACTCACTACTAAAGGCCCAATGAAATACATTCGAAATGATGTTGATAGTTTTGAAGTGAAAAATTTACGCCGTGGGCAATATGTACCTGATTTAATTCTTGATTTACATGGTTTAGATAAGCATCAGGCTAAGCAAGAAATAGCAGCTTTGTTATATGCTTGTCAGAAGGAACACGCTCAATGTGTTTGTATTGTTCATGGTATTGGCGCTAAAGTACTTAAAAACAAAGTTCCCCATTGGTTAGTACAACACCCTGACGTAATGGCCTTTCATCAAGCACCACTTGAATGGGGAGGCAATGGTGCACTTTTAGTGTTAATCCAATTAAAAGATAAATTTATGAACAAATAAGCGTAGCAACTTCCTAACAAAGATCTAAGGGTGAAATTAGTCTAACCAATTCACCTTTCATTTTTGTTGTATCGTAATCAATTTCGGCTATTGCTGCTGTTTGAAAAATTGGAGACTTTTGATCAACGGTCAATTGTGCAACTAAATAACTGACCAACGGCATATGAGTGACCACTAATAATTGCTGACAATGACTGACTTCAATAAAGCCATCTATATAGTCATGTACTCGTGCTGCATTTCCTGAAGGAGTAATAATATCAATAGTTTTTACTTTAGGTTGACAGTTAAGCTGAGATAATAACTCGGAGGATGTTTGTTGAGCCCGTAAATAAGGACTCACAAGAAGATGTTCGATATTAACACCTAAGCCTTTCAACCATTTTCCCATCAAGCTTACTTCAACTTTCCCTTGCTCTGTTAAGGGTCTTTGAACATCATTTGAAGCTACCAAGCTTGCATCGCCATGACGCATAATAAAAAGGTGCATAGATTATTCCGCAAATAAAAATAGACGGTCGTAAATAAAATTTGAGTCTATAGTAATAGAATGCAGGAGAAGTTAACACAGTTTAAGCTAATAAAACTTAATAAAAATCACTCTGTGTCAATGTCTTAAACGCCTTGAGTAAATATAATCCTAAAGGTAATTTAAGAGTGATTATAACAACAGCTTTCAGTCATATATTGATTAACAATATATAATGTAGATATACACCTGTGTTCACTAAAACAGCTTAAGGGGTTTTAAAACATTGAAACACAGCCTAAATGATAAAAAAATCTATCAAGCGTTAACATTAACTAATGGTTTACGTGTTTTGTTAATTGAAAATAATGAAACAAATACATCTGCCGCTGCACTTGCTGTCAATGTTGGTCATTTTAACGATCCTGCTGATCGTCAGGGCTTAGCTCATTTTCTTGAACATATGCTATTTTTAGGCACTCAAAAATACCCTGATGGTAGTGAATTTCAAAAATTTATCAACCAACATGGTGGTGGCAATAACGCTTGGACAGCTACAGAACATACTTGCTTTTATTTTGATATCCAGCAAGAGCACTTTGCCAGTGCTTTAGACCGTTTTAGTCAATTTTTTACTTCCCCTTTACTTTCTGAGGAGTTTGTCTGTAAAGAAAGAGAAAACATTGATGCTGAATTTAAATTAAAACTCAAAGATGATATCCGCCGTTTATATGATGTTCATAAAGAAACGATTAATCCTAAGCATCCATTTTCACAATTTTCTGTCGGTAATATTGATACTTTAGCTGATAGCGATGGAAAAAATGTAAGAGAAGAGTTGAAACAGTTTTACGATGAATTTTACCGTGCTGATTATATGACTTTGGCACTTGAAGGTCCTCAACCAATAACAGAACTTTTAACACTAGCAAAATTATTGTTTACCGGTATTCCTAGTACAAATAAAGCCTTACCTAAAATAACCTCTCCCTTATACTTACCTGAACATCAAAGCATTTACCTTAATGTTCAACCAGTAAAAAATGATCATCAATTAATTATTAGCTTTGCGATGCCCAGTATTGATGAATTTTATCGTCATAAACCAGAAACTATTTTAGCTTACGTTATTGGCCATGAAGGTACTGGCAGTATTTTATCATTTTTAAAAAATAAACAATGGGCGCTTGGACTAACGGCAGGCTCGGGAATTAATGGATCTAATTTTAAAGACTTTAATGTCAGTATTTCTTTGACCGAGAAAGGCGAGCACCATATTGATGACATTGTTGACATTTTATTTAGCTATCTAACCTTACTAAAGAATCAACCGATTGCTGAATTTTATTATTTAGAAAAAAAGACCATGTCTGAACTTTCATTCACCTACCAAGAAAAATTGAAACCGCTAGACTCTGTGAGTCAATTAGTGATCAATATGCAACACTATCCAGAAGAAGATTATATTTTTGGCGATTACATTATGGCAGGAATGTGTAAACAAACTGTTGAAAAACTTCTAAGTTATTTAACAGCTGACAATATGCGTGTAGTCCATATTAGCAAAAAAATAAATTCAAATGTTTATAACAATAATAAAAAAAATATGAAAACAGACTTTGATCAAACAAGTTATTGGTATCAAGTTCCCTATCACGTTGAAAAAATTGCTCAACATAAACTTGAACAATGGAAAAACCCTCAGTTATTTCCATTGCTCTCATTACCTTTAGCTAATCCATATATTGTTAGCAAACCAGCGGTATATCAAGACCATGGCACAACTAAAATCCCTACAGTGTTTGAAAAATCAGACGGTTTAACCATTTGGTTTAAACAAGACACCATATTTAAAGTTCCTAAAGGCTACATATACATCAGCATTGATGCTCCACAATCTACAACTAGTATTGAAAATATTGCTATGACCCGCTTATTAGTGGATTTATATAGTGATACCTTAATTGAGGAAAATTATGATGCTGAGCTAGCCGGCATACACTATCATTTATATGCGCATCAGGGCGGAGTAACCCTACAAGTTTCAGGTATGAGCGAAAAACAAGGGTCTTTATTGACTAAATTACTCCAAAGTTTAAAAGTACATAAACTTGATAAAGCGCATTTTGAGTTGTTAAAACAACAGCTACTTAATCATTGGAAAAATGCTGATACTAGCAAGTCCATTTCCCAGCTATTTTCAACCCTCAGTACGATGATGCAACCATTAACCCCTAGCAGTTTTGAACTTAAGCAGGCGTTGATTGATATAGACTTTAATCACTTTGTTAATTTTAGCCAAACAGTGTTTAGTGAAATCACATTAGAGGTATTGATTCATGGTAATTGGCTTGTTCATCATGTTGAACAAATTAGTACAGTAATCAAACATACTTTTTATTCACTTTATAGCGCTAAGAATAAAATAAAATTCCCAGTATTAGACATAAAATCCAAAGGTGAACTATTCATTCCAATCACTTTACCTAAGCACGACCATGCCTGTATTATTTATTACCCTCAATCAAATAAAAATATTAAAAGCATCACCAAAGTGATGGTTACCAGTCACCTTTTATCCCCTTTGTTTTTTCAACAAATGAGAACAGAAAAACAATATGGCTATTTAGTGGGCGTTGGATACATGCCAATCAACCAATATCCCGGGATTGCCTTTTATATTCAGTCTCCACACACCTCTCCCACAGAGTTAACCCTTGCTATTGATGAATTTATCAACTCAAGCATAACGGTAATTGAACAAATGAGCTCTCAAGAATGGCAGCATTTACTACAGGGGTTAAGTGGTCAATTACAAGAAAAAGACAGCAATTTACGCATTAAAAGCCAACGTTTCTGGGCGGCACTTTGTAATGAGGACTTCGAGTTCAATCATAGAAAAAAACTAGTAAATTCAATATTATCAATAACATCAAATGAAATTAAAGTGTTTATAACTGAGCGTTTGGCGGTGCAGTCACTACCTGACAGATTGCTTTTGGTGTCAAGCCCCACAGAAATAAAATGAGTAGTCAATAAAAATCAAACAATCATCAATAATATCAATTGTTTTTCTGAAAAATGTCAAAGAAAATATTAAATTGGCCGATACAATATAATCTATAATAAATTAATGATTAACAATAAACTCACTGCTTTTATTTACTTTTGAATGAGAGAACAGTTGACTAAGTGTTAAGCTTGATTTTTAATGATATATTCAATGAATTATAATAATTTCCTATTGATTGCTTTTAGCGCAAGGATTTGTTTTGCTATTATCTTTATTTGCCTTTATTACGTTAAAATATAAACACCTAATTTTATCGCTTAGTATGTTGTTGCCGTGTTTTAAACGACTAGTGCTTTTATTTTTGACAAATTGCTTGCTTTTAACGTCTGCATCTGCCGTCGAGTCAACAATTAGTCGCGAACCGACTCCTGTAAACCTTTTAAAATTCAGTAGCTTAACTACATCTGATGGCTTAGCTCAAAGTTATGTGTTTAGTATCGCTCAGGATAAGCAGGGTTTTATTTGGCTTGCAACTGAAGATGGTCTAGATAGGTACGATGGAAAGTCTTTTGTTCATTATCGTCATAATGCAACTGATGAAAATTCTTTAGCCGATAATTTCGTTCGAAAAGTCTATATTGATAAAAAAAACACCCTATGGATAGCGACTGAAAACGGGCTGAGCAAATATAATAGACAACTTGATAATTTTGACAATTTCACACATATCTCCAACAATAAAAACACCTTACAAGATGATAAAATATGGGATATTTACCAAGATAGTGCTAATAATATATGGGTGTCAACTTCTCAAGGTTTACATATATATAACGCAATCAATAAGCACTTCACTCGTATTAAAATTAAAGGTTATGAACACCTGTTAGTTGAAGTAAAAACTATTTTTCAAGACAAACAAAAAAATTATTGGATGGGTACATATGACTCAGGAATTTTTATAGTCAATGAAAACCTCACTTATGCGATTTCCTTAGCAGACAAGAATAAATGGGATATAAATATTCCGGCTAAGGGTTTATACGATGTAAAAATAATTGAGGGCGAGTATTGGTTAGCTACCGATAATGGCGTTTTTATTGTTAGCGATAATTATAAAATAAAAAAGCACTTATCAATAAAAAATAAAACCAGTGAGCTTTTATCAAATAAAATCAAAGCTATAGAACAAACCGATGATGGCCATGTGTGGCTTGGTGGAATGAATGGTCTAAATAGTGTCAGTCTTTTAGATTACTCCATTGAAAAATTTACACATAATTCTCACTCGAGTTCTTTATCCGAAAATTGGATTAATGATATTTATAAAGACACATCAGGTAAAATATGGCTGGGCACTTATGGCGGCGGATTAAATGTTTACAACCCTTTAGCAAAAATCTTTCAACATACATTTAATCAAATATCGCAAGATAATAGCTCGACAGATAAAATAAGTATTGTATCTCTTGTCGAAATCAACGATTTAATTTTATTATCGACAGAGCAAGGCAATATATTCAATTATGATAAAAATTTAATTACCCCTACTGAAATACCCAATATCAACAGTGGTTTTTCGCAATTTATTCAAAAGATTGAGAATAATAGTAATATTGATACTAATATTGAGAGTAATATTTGGTTAAGAACGGGTAATAATCGACTTTATGATTACGATGTCAAGCTCAATAAAACGATTGAAATTCCAGAGTGGTTTACCCATGCTGAACACCCAGTTACCAACTTACTGATAGAAATCAACAATAACATTTGGTTTATTAATAAAAGTGGCATCTTAATAGCTTTTGATACGCAATTAAAATCTTTTACTCAACATTTAATTAAAGACCATACATTCACTGCGTTAGGGGTTGATAATACAGGTAACTCAACTGATGATAAAACCTTATGGTTAACCTCAAAAACCAATAAGTTATTTAAATTTAACTTAAATAAGGCTCAATTTATAGAGTTTGTCACCAATGAAGACCATAATTATAAACTTACTAAAATCATTAAAACTTCAAATCATTGGTTGTGGCTAGGAACATTCTCTCAAGGTGTTACCTTAATTAATAAAGCTAACAAAACAGTGATGCGTTTTGATGAAAACAACCAATTAAATAATAACTTTACTGCTGACATCCTCATCGATGAAAATGAGAATGCTTGGCTCTCCACCAATAAGGGCATTTCTGTTATAACTCCATCATCAGGAAAGGTCAAAAACTTTAGCGTAGATCATTCACTTTTAGATGATAATGAGTTTTTAGCTTTTTCATCGCTATTAGCATCAGATAACACCATGTTTTTTGGTGGTAGTAATGGCTTTTATCGATTCAATCCTGATGAAGCTTTACAAATAACTCAAGTATTATTACCACCGATATTCACAAATATTTTTATTGCCAATAAAAAAGTAAACGTGGGCAAAGATGATCTAACAACTAACACTTTCACTATCCCATTACAAGTCAATTTTTTAGATACTTTGACGCTACAGTACAACCAATTTCCCTTGGGTGTCGAGTTTATTACGCCAAACTCAACACTTCCTAACCAGCTAAAATACAAGTACCGACTTTTAGGCGCTAGAGAAGAGTGGATTGAAGCAGATCCAAACTACCTGAGAGCAACCTATACAAATTTGAGTCAAGGTGAATATACCTTTGAAGTACAAGTTTATGATTTATATCGCCCCAAAATAGTAAATTCGAATACTATAAAAATTCGAGTCATGCCACCTTGGTGGCTTTCTCAACCAGCAATCTTTATTTATGTCCTAATAAGCTTAACCTTCTTAATGTATATTTATCAACAAATTCGTCACAAACGTAAATACAACCTGCAAATCCAACAAAGTGAAGAGCGCTTAAAATTGTCTCTTTGGGGCAGCGGCGATGAAATGTGGGATTGGAATATTACAACAGGTAAAATATTTCGCTCAAATATTTGGGGGATTTTAGAATTTCCTCAAGACGGCACCCGTAATAAAGCTGATAAAAAAACCAATTTACATCAACATGATATGCCAAGAGTCACCAAAGCGTTAGCAGATCACTTTGAAGGCCAAACAGATCATTTTGAAGTTACTTATCGCGTAAAAGATATCAATGACAATTGGATTTGGGTACTAGACAGAGGAAAGGTTGTCGAAAAAGATGCCGAAAACAAAGCAACAAGAATGACAGGTACCCTAAAAGATATTAGCAAAATAAAAAAAACCGAAGAGCGCCTTAAACTGTTTGCAAAATGTATTGAAAATATTTCTGATGCGGTGGTTATCTATAATAAAGAATTTATTACTGTAGATATTAATAAGGCTTTCCAGCGCATTACCGGTAAAACTAAAGATCAAATGCTTGGCAAACCGTTAACCTTTCATCGGTACCCAGAAAAATTTTGCAAAAACATTAAAAGTCACTTAATTAATAATGGCAGCTGGCACGGTGAAATTGAAAGTACCAGAGCAAATGGAGAGTACTATTTAACCGATATTAATATTGATGTTATTCGTGATGAAAACCACGAGATTTCTCATTTTGTTGGCGTATTCTCTGACGTTACTAAACGAAAAGAAACCGAAAAAGAGCTAAGAACTTTAGCCAATAGTGATACCTTAACAGGCCTGCCTAATCGTGCATACTTTCAAGCCAATCAGAGTAAACTGGTTGAAAATAAAACGCCTCATGCTCTTTTAGTTTTTGATTTAGATAATTTCAAAAAAATTAACGACTCACTTGGCCATCAAGTAGGTGATGCTTTGTTATGCCGAGTTGCTCAACGCATTGTAAAACTTAGTAGTCGTCAAAATACCGTCTATCGTCTTGGCGGCGATGAATTTGGTATTATTATCGACAACACTAATGACATTAATACCATAACTTCATTAACAAAAAAAATATTAAAAGCTATCGCTCAACCACTAAAACTTAAAAATCAAGAAATTGTGCTTTACGGTAGTATTGGCATAGTACTTTATCCGGAAGATGGGGCCACACCCCACGAATTATTAAAAAATGCCGATACCGCTATGTACCATGCCAAAGGTTTAGGTGGTAATAAATATCAATTTTTCAATGATTCAATGAAAAAGAAGGCACTTAAACTTTTACAAATTGAAAGTTTGATTCGTATTGGCCTAAAAGAAGATTTGTTTTCTGTTTATTATCAGCCTAAAATCGAGATAGCCACAGGAAAAATAGCTGGCATGGAAGCTCTTGTTCGATTTGAAACAGCCAATAAAAGTTTGATCAGCCCCGTTGTCTTCATTCCAATCGCTGAACAAACTGGGCAAATAATTGACATAGGTGAAGTGGTATTAAGAAAATCATGCTTTGCCACTAAACAATGGGTAGATGCAGGCTTATTTAATGGCCGGGTTGCCGTTAATTTATCTGCTGTACAATTTACTCAACCTAACCTCGTTGATATTATTGCCTTAATACTCGTTGAAAGTAAGCTTCCTGCCAAATATTTAGAGCTTGAAATTACTGAAGGTACGGTCATGGGATCACCACAACAAGCAATAGCTACCATGTTAAAAATAAGAGAGATGGGCATTCACCTATCTTTAGATGACTTTGGAACAGGGTACTCATCTCTAGCATATCTGAAGAAATTCCCACTCAACACCCTAAAAATCGACAAAGCTTTTGTTGATGATATTGAACATTCGGAACGAGGACGGAATATGGTAGCAACTATTGTGACCATCGCACATAACCTTGATATGCATGTTGTTGCCGAAGGTGTTGAAACCAATCAACAACTTGACTTTCTTTCGGGGTTAAAATGCGAGCAACTTCAAGGTTACTTGTATAGTAAACCTTTAACAGAAAGCGATTTCACTAAGTACTTACTTGCCCATCAAATTACCGATAAATCAACTGCCTTTAGTAAAATTTAATCAAGAGACTCCTGTACGCTATAACAGACAATAAACTATAGCTTTAACCACTGTCAAACATTTGGCAGTCGGTCATTTAACTGTGCCCCCTCTATTAACATCATTAGCTCGACCCCTTTGCACCTCAACATCCTCTATCGCTTTAAATTCCGGCATAAAATTTGCTTTAATAATATTAATTAACAACATTGTTAATTAATAACAACAACTAAAAAAAGGGAAATTTAATGCTAAGTTCAATTATATTGTCATTAATGATGACAACTTCACCAGTAATAATGGCAGAATCAAACACATTAAAACTTGAAGAAGTCGGTCGTAAACGCGGTGAACGTGTTAATTCTGAAATTTTAGATATTAAAGAAGTTGGCCGTAAACGCGGTGAGCGAGTTTAGGAGCAAGAAATGATAAACTTATTAAAAAACTTATTTAAACAAGCACCAATAAAAAATACTATTGCGGCTAACATTGAAATAAAAGAAATGTCTGCAAGTACCTGGTGGTCATAATAGTGACTAACTTAATTAACGCTAACCTATACAAAGATGTTAGCGTTTTTTTATCACTAACTAATACCTAGCTGAGCCAGTAATTTAGCACCTCTGTGTTAAATTAAAAAACCATCTAAACCCTACACTCCTTACAAAATCAACACCAGACTAACTAACTGATTAATATTCATAGCCTTGCTCATCCGCTTTTGCATAAATACTTTT
>JAWUYA010000045.1:0-83691 GCA_034111045.1 Colwellia sp.
AATTTATACAGCTTGGTGGAAAGCGCCAAAGCGAACAACCTTGAGCCATCAGCTTATTTAAAAACAGTCTTCACGTTATTACCCCAAGCAAAAACACTTGAAGATATAGAGGCATTACTGCCTTGGAATATCAACAAGGCGATTGATTAGCTGCTTACAAACAAGGTGTTCTATTATTATCAATACTTTCAGTTAGTTGAATGTTATTTGGTGTGTTTTCTGATTATTACTGAGACTTCTCAGTAATAAGACACGAATAATTCATTAGAAAATATATCGCAAAAAACTTATCTTTAAAGTCAGCAATGCGCACAAAGTGATCATTAAAATATTGTGAAGAAAATCCAATGAAATTCCGAAAAAGAAATAAAACAGCTTGAGTAAATAACTTTATTATCTAGTAAAAAACTTTTTTTCTCCTACACCTATAACTTTTCTTCCACCCACTTGTCGCTTCAACAAGCCCTTACCGCTAGCTCATCTTAGCTAATAACAGAGCTATAGGTTAGATAATTAGGATTGACTAGCATAGGTTGCAGCAGATATCTGTAATTGCCAACATGGTTGACCACTAGCTTGATATTTCGCTTCAAACGGCGTTAATGGCTGACTGTCGTCAACGTCACTTATCTTTCCTTGTAAACCAGCGATATCAGCAGCAAATTGAAATTCTTCTAAATACAAGCGCCAATTACTTCTTAAAATTAATTGCTGACCAATAGTGATGAGTGTCGGAAACACCGCACTACCATGCCAACGGCGCTGCACATGTTTTGATTTTGGCCAAGGATTAGGGTATAAAATATAGTGTTTAGCTACTGGCCAATTAGCCGCTTTAACTAAACGATAAAAGTCATTAAGGTCGGCGCGAATAAGATGATAATTATTGGCCTGATACCCTGTAGAAGCTTCAAATCCCTCTACATTACGGTCAATCCGATGAGCGGATTTGTCAATGCCAACAACTAAAGCATGAGGGTTGCGTTGAGCCAACAATCGAGTACTCTGGCCCACACCACAGCATGAGTCTACAATTACGTCACCATCAGGGTTATTCAGTAAAAAATTAATAACAATCGCATTAATATCATCAAAAGCCTTTTTGGTATGTGCTTGATAAGGTTTTTGAAAAGCATGGGAAAAATGCTTTTCAACAATATCACCAAGCTTCTCATGAATACCCGTTTGATTAGTCACAATTACTTTAGAGTCACCAGTACCACTCATACTCTCTTCAGTCATTAACTTCTTAACCCTATACCTTTACTGATAAGTGTCATTGCGATGGTGTAAAGCACAATAATAAACGTAATTAATACTGAAAAAGCAACCGTTAAGCTAACATCACTAATTCCTAAAAACCCATAGCGAAAAGCATTCACCATATAAACAATTGGATTGATTTGTGATACGCCTTGCCAAAATTCAGGGAGCAAGCTGATAGAATAAAATACGCCACCTAAATAAGTTAATGGCGTCAAAATAAAAGTAGGGATGATAGAGATATCATCAAAACTGTTAGCAAAAATGGCATTGATTAATCCCCCTAACGCAAACACAGCGGAGGTTAAACAAACCGTAGCAATAATCACCCAAATATTATGAATTTGCAGATCAACAAACAGCAATGAAACGATGGTAACACTTAGCCCCACCAACATACCACGGATCATACCACCACCAACATAACCGGCAACAATCACCCAATTAGGCACAGGCGCAACCAACATTTCTTCCACATTTCGCTGCCACTTTGCACTAAAAAAAGACGAAGCCACATTGGAATATGAATTGGTAATCACACTCATCATAATCAAACCCGGCACAATAAATGACATGTAATCAATGCCGCCCATTTCGCCAATACGAGAACCAATTAACGAGCCAAATATAACAAAATATAAACTAATAGTAATAGCTGGTGGTACTAAAGTTTGCACCCAAATACGCATAAAACGATGCACTTCTTTGTATAAAATACTCTGTAAAGCAATACGGTTAACTGCTGATTGCATATTAGTTTGCTCCTACGGCTTCAACATTGGCGGAGGCGTTACTGCCCTTGTTCACTAGACGAACAAAAAGCTCCTCTAAGCGGTTGCTTTTATTACGCATACTAACGACCTCAATGCCCTGTTCAGTTAACTGGCTAAACATTTGATTCAGGCTTTGGCATTTTTTAACATCTATTTCTAAGGTGTGATCATCAATTTGTCGTACCACAAAACCGTTAAGTTTTGCTTTAGCACTATCGGTTTTTATATCTAAAATAACTGTTTCTATATCTAAGGTTGCCAACAAAGATTTCATGTCGGTATTTTCAACAATCACACCATTATCAATAATAGCGATATTACGGCACAGCATTTCGGCTTCTTCTAAATAATGGGTGGTTAAAATAATCGTGATACCTTGTTGATTGAGTTCACGTAAAAAGTCCCACATTGACCGGCGTAGTTCAATATCGACACCCGCTGTCGGCTCATCTAAAATTAACACTTGAGGATTGTGCATTAACGCTCTTGCGATCATTAAACGGCGTTTCATCCCCCCTGATAACATTCTTGCACTGTCGTTACGTTTATCCCATAACTCCAATTGCTTAAGTTGTTTTTCAGCGCGCTCTAAAGCGAGTTTACGATTAACGCCATAATAACCCGCTTGGTTGATTAAAATGGTTAATAAAGACTCAAACTGGTTAAAGTTAAACTCTTGGGGCACCAAGCCTAAAAAGGTTTTTGCTTGCTCAAGTTGCTGATCAATATTATGACCAAACACTTTCACTTCTCCCTTAGTTTTATTCACTAGGGAGGTGATAATACCAATAGTTGTAGATTTTCCAGCGCCATTGGGGCCAAGCAAAGCAAAGAAGTCTCCTTTCTCCACTTTTAAATCAATACCTTTTAGCGCGTGGAAACCGCCTTTATAAACTTTTTCTAAATGGGAAATTTCTAGGGCATATTGCATAACAGCACCTCAAGCTAGGTAAGCTATATAAATAAAGGGGTAAATGACGAATTTTAACTATTGGGCTTTTGAGGCACGTGATACATATTCACCACTGCGTGTATCGATTCTCACTTTTTCACCAATTTGTACAAACAAAGGCACACGAATCACGGCGCCAGTAGCCAATGTTGCCGGTTTACCTCCGGTACCTGCGGTATCACCTTTTAAACCAGGGTCGGTTTCAGTTACATCAATTTCAACAAAATTAGGTGGTAATACGGCTATGGGGTTGCCATTCCACAAAGTAATGGTAGAAATATCACCTTCAACTAACCATTTAACATGATCACTCACGGCTTTTTCATCAGCCCCTAGTTGTTCGAACGTTTCGTTGTTCATAAAGTGCCAAAACTCACCATCAGCGTATAAATACGCCAATTCTACGTCCATAACATCAGCGCCTTCAACAGACTCACCCGACTTAAACGTTTTTTCCAACACTTTACCTGAAACAAGTTTTCGGATTTTCACTCGGCTAAAGGCTTGCCCTTTACCGGGTTTAACCAGTTCATTCTCAAGAATGTTACAAGGCTCGCCATCGAGCATTATTTTAAGACCGGCTTTAAATTGATTTGTACTGAAAGTTGCCATAATAGTTTATTCTCTTACCTATGGTAGGTTCTCCCATTTATTAGCTATCAATACCAAATTAGAATAGATAACACAGAGAGTTAAATTGAAATTAGAAATTCCGCAAATAATAACCCATATTGATGATGAAATGCACCTTAGTTGGCAAAAAGAATTGGCCAATGTGGTTACTGATCCCAAACAACTTTTACAAATGGTAGGCATTGAACCAGCACAATATTTACAGCATTTCAAAGCCCGTCAGTTATTTCCGGTAAGAGTACCCCGACCCTTTATCGAAAAAATGACACCAGGGGATATTAACGATCCCCTATTAAAGCAGGTCATGCCGTTGTCAGATGAGTTTTTAATGACCGCTGAATTTGTCACTGACCCATTAGCTGAGCATGAAAGTAAAGTAGAAGGCTTGTTGCATAAGTACAAAAACAGGGTGTTATTGATTGTAAAAGCAGGGTGTGCCATCAATTGTCGCTATTGTTTTCGACGTCATTTTCCTTATGCTGATAATAGCCCTAACAAGCAACGTTGGCAGTATGCGCTTGACTACATCGCACAAAACAATCAAATAACTGAAGTTATTTTCAGTGGTGGTGATCCCTTGATGGCCAGTGATGAGCACTTAGCTTGGTTAATCAAAAAGATAGAAAAAATATCTCACGTAAAGCGTTTAAGACTACATAGCCGTTTGCCTGTGGTTATTCCAAGAAGAATAACCACCACCTTAGTTGACATGCTTAAAGCAACACGTTTAAAAGCGACCATGGTATTGCATATCAATCACGGTAATGAAATAAACCAGGCCCTAGTTAACGCATTAGAGCCGTTAAGGGCAGCTAGAATTCCTCTGTTTAATCAGAGTGTTTTACTGAGAGGAATAAATGACCGTGCAACGATTTTAGCAGCGCTGAGTGAGAAACTCTTTGATACTGGTATTCAACCCTATTACTTACACATGTTTGACCCTGTACAAGGTGCGGCACATTTTGATGTAACTGAGCTTCAGGCCGTTATTATTGTTAAAGAGCTGATGGCGCTATTACCCGGATTTTTAGTGCCTAAATTAGTACGTGAAATTGCTGGTGAAGCTAACAAAACACCTATTAATTTGGCATAATGTAACCAACCTAGTGTAACGATGAATTCTGATGACCAAAAACATTAACAAACAACTAATCGATAATATTTCAATTATTTTAAAAAAATCACTCAGTGCCGACGCCACTTTAGCTGATTTAAGAGAAACTAAAAAAGCGAGTTTTGAAACTATCTTTAAAAAAGAGGCGGGGTTTACCTGTACCGCCAATACTTTTCAACCCTATGTTGAAGAAGTTGCCGACGATTTATTACAGTGGCAAAAAACTGAAACTAAAGAAATATTGGTGGCGCTTGTGAAAAAAATTGAGCACTTATTTACTGTTTTAGGCAACTTCGAGCAAAGTATCGCTAATTAATTATTTTTCATTCCTGTTACCTAATTTATCGACTATTTATTGGACCGTTGCTTATGGTACGGTTATTTATGGTCTAATAATGAGCTAAATGTGTGAGCAAACCATTTATCTAACATCGCTTTTTCGTGGCCTAAGGAATCATTACTATATCTCAGCGCTTTGCTCCTCATAAAGCCCATGTTCTTTAGTGTGGCTTTACCCTCAACCATCATACTTTGATCCACATTGAGTAATTGATAGTAAAAATAAAGGCGCGGAGGGTGCATATCACTCACCACCCGAATTCTATTAATGCCACCATAAAAAGTACTACCTGCCAAATCGACATTAATCACCTCAATGTTTAATTGTTGGCCTTCAGGTAATTGACTCGCTAGCTTAATAAAGTGTTTTTCAAAATGCTTGAATGTATGCTCTCTAAAATGTTTACGGTTATTGTTACCTGGACGAATATCCGTGTAGCTATCGGGATCAGTCCATTTTATGTCAATATTGGCGGCCATAGTTGATGGCACACCTACAACAAAAAGAAGCAGTAAGACAATAATTTTATGCATGGTAATCTCCTCGATAGTGACTTTTGTTTATCACTTAATTCTAGTTTAATTCACGGGGGTATTTCATTGGTTCTTTCTGTGCGGTTTCAGTATCCATTATTTGTTGTCTCCGTGTATATAGTATTAGGGGATTTGTTATCATTATCCGATGAAGCCTTAGCTCAATTGTATGCTGTGGGTTATCCAGAAGACTTTTTTTAATGATAAAAGGGCCTCCTAGGGTTTAAAACTATCACCTCGCTTGTGTGGTACTGGCAGATAGCTAAAGCGATAACTAAGTCGAGTGTTAGGCTAATTGAATAATGAAGCCGTTAGCTGATATTATCTTTTACTCTTTTATATCTGGTAGTCATCAGCAAAACTGAATTGGGAGTTAATATGGAAAATAAATATTTATCACCAAAAATTTGGACATTTGATAAAGCAATAGGCGGTGAGTGGGCTAAAATCAATCGCCCAATTTCTGGTTCAACAGATGAAGCAGAGCTTCCTGTGGGTGAGCATGCTTTACAGCTTTATTCTTTGGGCACACCCAATGGTCAAAAAGTCACCATAATGCTCGCAGAACTGTTAGCGACAAACCCGAACTCGAAAATCCCCACACTACTAGATAACTCAGGTGATACTCCCTTAGAAGTATTTGAGTCGGCGGCAATTCTTTTGTATCTTGCTGAAAAATTCAATGCTTTTCTACCAAGTAATCCTGGCGATGAATTGGCTCTTTTGGCTGCACGGTTCGGCTCCTTTATCTCGGCGGTGGTTTTGGCCACTTGCACGTATGTCAATATCCGCATAAAAATAATAAGACTTCAAAAAGTAATAATATCCATTAGATTTAAAAACTAACGACTTACACATACAGTAAGAATCAAAAAAAATGCTAGAGTGTCATTTTTTTTGATAGTTATTATATGCATTCAACGGGTTAGTAAGTTATTAACATTAAAGGATAAACCATGAGCGAAAATAAATATACACCGCCAAACATATGGAAAAATGAAGCAAGTAGTGGTAACAAGTGGGCAAATATTAATAGCCCTGAAGCTGGTGCAAGGTTTGAACAGGAATTGCCTGAAGGCAATCACCCTTTTCAACTTTATTCTCTTGCTACCCCCAACGGTCAAAAAGTTACGATACTTTTAGAAGAGCTTTTAGCACTTGGAATCCAAGAAGCTGAATATGATGCTTACCTAGTGAATATAGGGGAATCAGAACAATTTTCTTCAGGCTTTGTTAGTGTTAACCCTAATTCAAAAATCCCTGCTTTATTAGACAAATCAGGTGATGATGAAATTAATGTATTTGAATCAGCTTCGATTCTGGTTCATTTAGCAGAGAAGTTTGGTCATTTTTTACCAAAAGACGGACCGGCAAGATCTCGAACATTTAACTGGTTGTTTTGGGCGCAAGGATCAGCACCTTTCTTAGGTGGCGGGTTTGGCCACTTCTATGCTTATGCCGATGAGAAGCAAGAATACCCAATTAACCGTTTTGCTATGGAAGCAAAACGTCAACTAGACGTATTAGACAAGCAACTTGCAGAAAATACCTTTGTGGCTGGCAATGAATATTCGATTGCTGATATCGCTACTTGGCCTTGGTATGGAAATCTGGTGCTTGGCAAGCTTTATGATGCGGCTGAGTTCCTGCAAGTACAAACTTATCCGAATGTTATTCGTTGGGCAAAATTGATCGCAAAAAGAGAAGCTGTACAACGAGGACGTATAGTAAATTGTTCGTGGGGCGAAGAGTGGGAACAATTGCCAAATCGTCATTCGGCTGAGGATATTGATAACGTTTTAAAGTTACGCCCATAACCTTGAAGTAATAGAGGTTAATAATTAATAGACAATAGAGGAAAAGCTTCTAGTCTAATTTAGCACACGTTCAAGTCATGCCAATATAATTATGCGAACGACCGCTTTGGCTTTTAAGACTGTCAGGTTTAATAAAAACTATTTACGAAAGTGTCAGTTCATATTTGAGTTGACGCTTTAAATATCTGGGTTTAACTAAATATGACAGGCTGCTTCAAGCTCATAGCTGCCGTTGGCGACTCGTATCTGAACATTCACTTTTGCCACAAAGCTGAACTAATTTAGACTAATATTTATCGTAATAAATAGTCCGCTTAGCCACCACAGCGGTCGTTCATTGTTAAACTTGTAACGATAACTTTGTGAGCTTTATAGTCCTTTTAGTCTGAATGCCACAATAATTAATGTGTTCAAATGATGTGCCTGCAATATACGAATATTGTGCGCTCAACATTTCGATGATTTCCGCTTTGCTTTCGATGTTGTAGGTACTTTAATGAATCAACTTCTATTTAATCATCCATTAGTTAGCAAAAAATATACTAATTACTATTAATAAAGCGATAGTTTTTTGTGGTTTTATTTATTTTCCTTGCCAAAAAAACAATAACTATCAAAAAAAGACTATGGGAGAAGTGTCAATTTCTTTATCTGGAAGCAACTTCCCTTCAGCAATTAATGATGGATAAAACTCAGTTCTATTTCGACCTGATTCTTTGGCAAAATATAACGCTTTATCTGCCGCTGCGATAACATCATGTGGTGAAATTTGATGAGTTATCTTTTCAAAGCCAATACTTACGGTCAGTTGGTCTAATTGGGGGAATTGATAATTTTGAATGTTGAGGCGTAAACGCTCAAATGCTTTTAATGCTTCTTCCGTTGATGAAGATGTTATTAAAATGACAAATTCTTCCCCTCCATAGCGGAATACCAAATCGCATTCTCGAGTAAAACTTTCGGTCAATAGACGAGCCACTAAAACTAAAATGTCATCACCATAAAGGTGACCTAAATTATCATTAATTGATTTGAAATGATCAATATCTATTATTCCTAAAAACGTATATTTTTGATCGCTAGCCCTTCTTTCTTCCTCCTGAGTAGGCGTTTGACTCTCTTCAGTGCCGTTAACCAATACTTTAATTATTTGATTGTCTAGTGTTTCTCTATTATACAATCCCGTGAGTTTATCACGCTCTGATTTATCTAATAAACGTAGGTAGTTTGCATAGACGCGAAAAATGCCATTTAATGTCTGTTGAGTAGTAATGTTTGGATTTTTACAAGTATATAAAAGTATTGCGAAAATTTTTTTATTTGCATCAAATTCAGGATAAACAATGTGCCAGTTTATCTTGTCTTCACAAGGAAATACTTCAACGGTTTTAGTCTTAATTACCTTTTTAAACATCGTAATTAGGAGGTTTTCATTGATTTTAGCATTTGTTGAGTTAACATCTGCCGACTCAGAATAAGCACGAAGTTTAATCGATAATACTTTATTTTCATACGTAACACTAAATAGTCGCTGACCTCCTCCAGGAAGAAGTTCTTGAATAGTTTTTACTAAGCTATCTTCAAGGAGATGCTTATCTTTATAGCTTGTGATTTCCGCCAAACTGTTAACTACTTTCAATCCACTTTGGATATTTTTAACCATTACAATTAGCGCTCCAAATATCTGTTAATCAATGGTGTTATATTGTCACTGTCTTTTAATAACAACCTTTTAAATGAGCCTCCTTGTATATTCTAAAGTATTATTATCACCTTTATAGAAAATGATATTAGGTTAGAATAATAGTCATGTCCATATAAATTAGTATAGGTTAATAAAATGCTCATGTAGGTACTGGTCGAATAATAAAGTCTGGGGAGTTAAGTATTCACAGCGTCTATGAAAGAGAAAAATTCATGTCCGGTTTTCTAGATTAAAAGACCGTATTAAAGAGAAAATATATACTAAGTGCCACATCACCAATGTGGCACTATTTAGCGTTCATCGATTGTGTATCAACGACTGTTATGAGCTTCAAGAAGACCTTAGCGGTTGTGACTCTGATACTTCCGCAACGTGCATTAAGTGATCACAAAAAAGGCCGATGATTTCGACCTTTTTAGCAATTTCAGTATGAATTTTTATTACTTGGTATGAAACTATATTACTCGACCACAGCTTTTCCCATTAAAAAGTGGTCAGTCTGTCTGCTTAGGTAAATAAATAACTCGATAATAATTTTATGCTACTAGCCACACTGTTTTTTAAAAAACCGCCCGCATCTATGGTGCTTACAGCAATTTTCATCTTGCCACCTAGAAATTTTGTCCAGAAGGTTTAAATAATAGTCGCTGAGTACAGTAGTGCTGACTCATTATTTTAGCCATAGCTTGCTGACTTTTTTAGGGCGGAAATAAAAGCTCGTTCATCTTTAGAATAAGGCAGCCATGGCAAAGGAGTGTTTTTTTGTAGTTTTAGATTATCCCTTAACTAGAGAAATATAGGATGGAGAAGTAGTTCAATATAGCTAGAGAGAAATGATGTTATTCATATTTTTGCAGCCACAATTCTAATACCACCAAAATCCAGATTAACTCGCCAAAATAACCGGCATGAACATTTTGATGCGCATTTAACGCGGTATCAATGAGGCTATCTTTAACAATATTACGCTTTTTAAAGGCATTTAACGTATTAAGCGTTAACGTTTTTAATGCTCGGTTTTCTTTCATCCAAGCACCAAAAGGTAAGCCAAAACCATGTTTACTTTTAGTTAAGGTTTGATCGGCTAGAAAGCCCCGGCAACTGTCTTTATAAAATTTCCTTAGCGTACTTCTGGGAAGCTTTTCATGCGCTGCGATTTTACAACTAAAATCGACTACCGCTTTATCTAACAAAGGATAACGCACTTTGACACCTGCAAATTCACACATTTTATTGACTTTGAGCAGGTCGTTATCTGCGAGGGTAAATTTCCAATCTAAATAGAGCATACAATCAACGGGATCATCACTGGTGCAATCATCATAACGCGACTGCAGTTGTTCTATAGGTTGGCGACTATCAACTTCTGCCAAAAAATCATCCTCGAAAATAGCCTCATGCCCTAATTGATTGACAAAATTATAGCTATGTAATCGTTCGGGTAATTTTATTTCTGCTTGATTGATATAACTGGCGGCTTTGTTAAATAAGGGCAGCTTTGCGATGGGAGTATGACAAATGATGCCTTTGGCTATTTTTTGAAAACCGTAGGGTACTTTTTGGTAGGCCTCAAAAACTTTTTGCTTGGCATACCTTTCATTGCCGGCAAATAACTCATCGCCACCATCACCTGCTAATAACGTAGTAACACCCTGTTGTTTGGCAAACTTAGCACAAAAATAAGCGGCCATAGCGGAAGAGTTACCAAAAGGTTCATCAAAATATTGTGCGACTTTTACAAATTCGTCGGCGGCATGTTCTGACTGTAAATAAAGCACCCTATGTTGGGTATTAAAGTGTTTAGCCGTTAATTTGGCATAAGGTGTTTCATCATAACTTGCAAGAGTAAAACCGATAGAAAAGGTTTTGGCTTTTTTACTACTTTTTGCCAACATGCCAGCCACGGTTGAGCTGTCTAAACCGCCACTGAGAAAAGCACCACAATTGTCGGTGATGTGGCCTTTAACCGCTTGTTCAATAACTGATAAACATTGAGTTTGTAACGCGCTAATGTTGATATTATGGCTTGCAAATTTAGGGCGATACAAGGTTTGACTCAGTTGCTTACCCTTGGCAAATATTAGCGCCTTGCTTGGCTCTAATTTAGCTGCTTGCTGATAAATTGTGCTTGGTGATGGAATGCAGTGAAAGTAAATATAATTGAAAATTGCCTGTTTTGATAAGGTAAACGGCTCTAACGCCTTAGCTTTTAATGTTTTTAACGAAGATGAAACGAGGAGCTTGTTTGCTTGCTTAGCATAATAACAAGCCTGCATACCCAGCTGATCATTAACTAAGGTAACTCGTTGCTTAGCTGCATCGACAACGAGTAACCAAAAACACCCGGATAACTGTTGATAAAATGAAGACAGATCTAGCGATAAATTATATAACTGAGGTAAGCTACCAATATCAGCTAAAGACTCATCAATAAGAATATCACCATAAACAATAATGGTTACCTTACCTTCTTCAATATACTGCACTTTTTGGTGCTCATTAGATGCCATGTCGGCTAAATCAACACTAACAAAATCCTTTTCTATACTCTCACTCATGTTAACCATTCATCCCTAATGATAATATGAGTCAGCAACATCTTCTTTACGTTATTTGACATTGTTGACCATTTTACATGGTTGGCTATTTTAGCCATTTTTTAATAATAATTGCTCTGGTATATTTTCAGGTGTCTCTCGCAATAAATAAGGCACCATGATCATTGCAGCGATCACTGCTCGCCAGCACTTGGCAACTAAAAATGTACCGTATCTTTAACACCATCGAAATCAAAACCAAAACTAAAACCCAAACTAAAGTGATTGCTAAGGCAATAAGCCCTGACATTACAAAGACCATAGGCAATTGAGTATAGTCCCCAAAGGGTAAAACCACAGCAATAGCAACAATAAGTGCAATATTAGGTATCCACATCAATTTATTTGACAGTGTTTCATCGCTCAATACCATTAAAATACCATCATGCCAGTCAATAATGTAAGGCTATTTATTAAAATTGAGGCACAAACGCATAAAAAATTGAATCGGTTTTTTATCCAAAGGAGTGAAACGTTTTATCATATAAAAACTCGATTGCTGCTCTACCGCACCCTCATCGGTTGTTACCGCCGACTTAAAATCAAGGCTGGCGATCACGTTCATATGTTCGGCATGAAAATGTTTACCATATTCGCCATAGGGGTAGGCAAAATGTTCAATAGGTTTTTTAACAAGCTCAGTCAAATACTGCTTACAGTCTAAAACATCTTGCTTGGCAACCTCCGCCGAAATATAACTAAACATAGGATGTGTCATGGTATGACAACCTATGGTTACTCCTTTACAATTTGATAACTCAAGCAATTGCTGTGCTGTTAATAATTGACGAGGAGCTGACGGGCTACCGGCTATTAATATCAGTTGTTTGACCCATTGAGCTTGCACTGAAGGTGTTTGATACTTGAATTTTTCAATAATGATACTGGCTGTGCTTCTTTTATCTTCATGCGTTAAGGTTGACAGCACACCAAGATCAAACATCTGCAAGTCTAATGAGGTGTTATGGGTATATTCAAGGGCATGATTTATATCTTCATTCCATAGATGCCCCGAAGTAATTGCCGCGCCCGTGATAAAATAGGTACAAGGTAAGTCATATTCTTGCAGTATCGGTTGTGCATGAGTGAGGTTGTCGGTATAGCCCTCATCAAAGGTGATAACTATTGCTCGCCGAGGAATAACACCCTGGTTTAAAAACTCAACCGCTTGATCTAAGGTAATGACATTAAAGATGCGTTTGATTAATCGCATTTGCCAGCGAAAACAGGCTTTATCAACACTGTTATTGTCGAATAAGTTATTCCCAATTAGTACGTGATGATAAATTAATACAGTGATTTTAGTGCTTGCACCAAAGGGAGAAATAATATGTGCCACTACTTTTAACAATAAGCAAAAAAAGTAACTGTCCTTAAATAAAAAATACTTAAACACCTGATTAAGTTTTAATTCCATCTGACTTGCTCCATCTGACTTTCTTTCTGTTTTTAAAAAAAGTGCTAATATATTAGCATAATAATTTTTAATAAATGGATTTGCATAATGAGTTGTTTACTCGTGACTAGCATATTTGCACCGATCAATGGGGGGTCTGCGGTTGTGTATGAAAAACTTTGCAAATATGGCGAACCCGGTTCTTTGGTGGTGCTTGCGCCTAAATATCACTGTGCTACCGGCGAGGCATTAGATGGTTGGCAAACACATGACAAAAAAGCTAATTATCCTGTACAAAGAATAAACCTTCTACGGCCTCAATTAATTCAATCAACCTCATTATTACATTCCATTTTTTTATTTTTTTTTGTCGATTTCCCTTTACGAGTTAAACTTTTTTTTGTGGTACTCACACTGATTAAAAAGTACGACATTAAGACAATTTGCATTGGAGAATTAAATTCGTTGAGCTGGATTGGCCCTTGGCTTAAAAAAGTGGTCGATATAAAAATTATTAATTATATTCATGGGGAAGAGATAACAACAGAAGCCACTTACCGCAGTTATAACAGAAATAGACGTGCCGCCATCAATAATGCGGATGCTATAATTGCTGTCAGTGGTTTTACCCGTGACTACCTAATCAATCGATTTAGAGTCAAACCAGAAAAAGTCATATTAATAGCCAACGGTGTTGATTTGCAGGACTTTTTTGTCAACCAAGGATCACAAAAATTAATTGACCGCTATCAAATAAGTCATAAGAAAGTCCTCACTACAGTAGGACGATTAGTACCAAGGAAGGGTATAGATAATGTGATTAAGGCACTCCCTAGAACTATTGAAGCAATACCCGACCTACATTATGTCATTGTTGGTATAGGCCCTTATGAAAATGAATTAAAAGCATTAACCAAAGAATATAAAGTAGAAAAACATGTCACCTTTGCTGGTCGTGTACCCGAAGAAGAGCTTGCACCCCATTACCAAGTAGCCGATGTCTTTATTATGCCCAACAGAACAATGCCTGATGGCGACACTGAAGGCTTTGGATTGGTTTTTCTTGAGGCTAATGCATGTGGTAAGCCTGTGATAGGTGGACGTGCTGGCGGTGCGATTGAAGCCGTTAAAGATGGCATTAATGGCATATCCGTTGATGGTTTTAACCTTGACGAAATAAGTGAGGCTATTATTAAAATGTTTAGCGATGAAAAATACCGTAATAACCTAATCGATAATGGCCTTAAACTGGCCAAAGATGCCTCTTTTGAACACTGTGCGTTAAAATTTAATAAGGTCTGTAATTCACTGAGCAAAAATACATAATAAAAAATTAAGGAAGGATTATATTGTGTCTAAATTCAAACATCCCGCTATTGTCATAGGGATGGCATTAGGTGGTTTAGGTGTTACTCGCTCCTTAGCAAAGAGGGGGGTTAAGGTGTATTGTATTGACACTGACTTAACAACGCCTGAAATGAAAACTAATAAAGGAACCAAGGTTAAATTTGAAACAATAAAAGAAGACAAGTTCATTGTTGATTTAATCAAATTTTGTCAATCACTTGATGACAAACCGGTCATTTTTACCACCATCAGAATTCCCGCCACCTTATTGTCAAAACACAGAAAAAAATTTAAAAATATCGCCTTCATTAATATGCCAAGTGAAAAGCACTTAGCCGAACTTGAAAATAAATATTTTATCGAAAAATATGCAAATAAAGCCAAACTCAACATCCCTTTAACCGCATATGTTGACCATCAATATACGCGAGAAAAATTAAAGAGTTTGACCTATCCGTGCATTATAAAACCAGATGACAACAGCATTGAGTTTGCTGAGCATTTTCAAAAAGCAAAAATAGCAAAAAATTTTGATGAAATGCGAACATACATAGATACCATTTTTTTCAAAATTCCAAAGATGAAGTTAGTGATACAAGAGTTTATTTTAGGTGGCGATGAATTGCTATTTTTTTGCTTACAATACCGCAGTGTCGATAATCAGCTACTTTCATCTTTTGTTGGACGAAAAATATTATCATGGCCAAGGGATACAGGAAGAACCTGCTCTTGCGCCCCTTATAATGGCCCTATTCATGATAAAATAAAGCAACTGACCACTGACTTTTTTAATGCCATCCCTGACTTTAAAGGATTCTGCAGTCTTGAATTTAAATACGATAAAAATAGACAAGATTTGTACCTGATTGAACCCACAGTAGGAAGAACAGATTTTCAACAAGAAATTGCCACTTTAAATAATGAAAACATGCCTTTTAAAGCTTATTTAGATCAGATTAACTTGAGTGATATTGTCAGAAAAAAAATGAACAAAAAATCAATATTATGGTTTGACCCTAGTGTAGAAAAATGGGCAAAACAGCAAGATTACAACCAAAAATTGGATACTTCATTTAAACGACAAAATGCTTTTTTTCGTTGGTCAGATCCCATGCCTTTCATTAACTTATTGAACAACAAAATTTACAAGAAGTTATCGAAAATTAACGTTTTAAAAAATGTACGCAACTTGCTTAATAATATCTAAACTAGCATGACGGCCTCTCGATTCATCATCTCATCTCATCGAGTTAAAAGTTAAAAGTTAAAAGTTAAAAGTTAAATCCTATAGGGAAATTTTGAGCCAATTAAATCATAAAGAGTCAATTAAAAGTTCATTAATTATTGTGCTGGCCAAATGGATAGCAAGGCTTCTTGGCTTAATTAGCACAGTGGTCATTGCCCGTATATTAATGCCTGAAGATTTTGGTCTAATAGCAACAGCAATGATCTTTATTGGTTTTGTTGATTTACTATCCATGTTTGGTTTAGAAAATGCCCTTATCAGAAAAACAAACACCACAGATCAAGACTACAATACGGTTTGGACTTTACAAATAATTCAAAAACTTATTATCGGAATGCTTGTTGTGGCTTTGTCACCGTTGATCACAAGTGGTTTTGATGATCCAAGGTTATTAAATTTATTGCAAGTAATGGCTATTGCTTTTTTTATTAGTGCTTTTAAGAATATTGGTGTTGTTAATTTCAGAAAACACTTAGCGTTTAAAAAGGAGTTTAACTATACGTTAATAGAAAAAATTTTAGGTGTGATTATTACCATAATATTGGTTTTATACTATCGCAATTATTGGGGCATTGCTTATGCAATTGTCCTAAAGTCGATAGCAAGTTTACTTCTGAGCTTTATACTGGCCCCTTATCGCCCTAAATTATCGCTAATAGGTAGTAAGGAGTTTATCGGTTTTTCAATGTGGGAGTTTCTTAATAACTTTCTGCGGTATGCGCAAAACAAAATTGACGACTTGTTTGTCGCTCGCACATGGGGTGCCTCAATATTAGGGCATTTAAATTTATCTAAAGAATTAAGTTCGATGGTGCTTTCTGAAGTCGTTTTTCCAGTGAACCGCGCTATGATCCCCATATATTCTAAACACTTGGCCCGTAATGAAGAAAGTTTTGCTAAAACGCAATGTTTAGAAATGTTTTCAACCCTATGTGTTGTTATATTTCCTTTATGTGCAGGTATGTTCGCAGTAGGTGAGATAGTGTTCCCACTTATTTTTGGTCCACAATGGGCAATAGCATCGGAAATGTTCGGATGGTTAGCCTTAGGCTTTATTGGCGAATGCTTGTTTCGATATTTTAATAGTTATTTTGTCGCTATTGGCAAGGTTCGTGTGTTTGCAAAATATAATAGCCTATTATTCCTTTCACTCATTTTTACCTTACTCGGTGTTTATTATTTTGATGGCAGCTATATTACCTTGACCCAAGTAAAATTTATTGTACAAACTATTGTTTTTTTAGCTATATTGATATTCATTGCCAAACAGATAAGCGTAACCTTTAGTGAACTTATTAACTATATGATCAGACCTGTTATTGCGAGTATCACAATGGTCTTAATTATCGAAGAAAGTAAATCAATTAAAATCGATTATGCGATCTTTAATTTGCTTTTTCTTATATTATTAGGCGGTTTATCCTATATATCTAGCTTGTTTTTCATGTGTATACCTGGCTTATCCAATCAAACAAAATATTTTGAAAAAAAAGCATTTTACATCTTAATTAATAAGCTTAAAAATCGCATGAGTTGAGGTGATCACTAGAATTTTTTCTTTATTAACAATTAGTTAGGAAAGGCTATCATGCATTGGCAGTGTTTAGATAAGGTTGACACCAATTTATATAAAGGCATTGCGATTTTACTTATCGTAATTCATAACTTCATGCACTTGTTTCCCAAGCCTAAGCAGAACGAATTTGAATTTAATCTCAATAGAACACTCGATTTTATTTGGCTGTTAGCAAATGAACCCGAAAATTTATTGAGAGGGTCCTTTTCTTTTTTTGGTCATTTTGGCGTTCAAATTTTTATCTTTTTAAGCGCCTATGGTTTAGCAAAAAAATATTCTGCTAGTGAACTTAAATGGCTTCCTTTTATTCAAGACAGGATATTAAAAATTTATCCTATGTTTTTATTGGCTATTGTTACCTGGCTTTTAATTACTGGCTGGTTTATCGGAGGGCATGGCTTCTTTGGCCCAATAAAAATACTCTATTGGAATGTTGAAAACTTACTCTATAAGTTACTGTTAATCTCTAACTTTATTCCTGGAAACGCGCTTAAAGTTGTAGGTCCATGGTGGTTCATCCCCTTTATTTTCCAATTTTATTTTGCCTTTCCTATTTTGCATCGCTTATATAATAAATTTGGTGAAAAAATATTATTAGTTATCGCCATTATGAGTATTGCCTTAACGATTTTATTACAAGGAAAAATAGGAAACCTCAATATATATTTTACAATTCTTGGGCACCTCCCTGAATTTTGTTTAGGAATGTACTTAGCCCAAAAACAGAGTGATGGGATTAAAATACCCACTATTTTAATATTCGCCACGCTACTTATTTTCCTTGCTGGTAATATAAATAAAAGTTTTTGGTATGTGAATCATATAAGTTTTCTGGTGCTCGCCTTGTCGGTATTTAGTCTTTTAATACCAAAAATTCATGCCAGGGCTCGCTTGAGAAAGTTTTTGATGTTTTTTGGCTACCTATCAATGCCCTTATTTTTAGTCAATGGTTTTCTAAGAGAGCCTTTTATTAGCTGGGCAAAAGACTATAACCACTGGTTGTTAACACTGATTTTTTGTTTGTTATTTGTTTTTGTTTCTGCTGCTGTTGCCTGGGGTTTATTAAAAGTGGAGCAGTTTCTCTCGAAAAAACGTAGGGTAAGCCTAGTGTAATTAATAGGTTGGGGTTGTGAGTATCCGTTAAATTAACAATGGAACCAGAAAAACATAATGACAGTGATTTCTATCAAAATATTGCTAATAACCTATTTTTTGATCTTTACCAATTTTGGTTTGGAGCAGCGGGTAGAGCAAATAGGGGTAAATTTAAATCTCCTGTTATTTTTTGCTTTGTGGGTGTTAATCATATTAAGCATTTTTGCTGTTTCATTTTATGGAACCTTAAATGCTCGCATTTTTTGGGGCCTATTTTTCTCACTTTCAGCTGTTCTGGGTTCAATTTATTATCAAAGCTCCGGTGGCCAGTATTTATCATTTAACACCATAGCTCCGATATGGGATGCAAAAGGTAATATATTCGATGCACTAATCCTGTATCAGTTTATCGTTATCAAATCGATTATTAATAGTTTTGCAGGTTTAATAGGCATTATTATTCCAAGTACAATAAATAAAAAACCTATTAAATTTACTGGGCTTATTCCGTTAGCTCCAATTATTTTAATTAGCTTTATTATCTTTATAAGGGGGGGGGAAGGAACTGGAGGACTACCATCTCAACTAATCCCTCTGACAACATTTTCTGTTTATATGGGTGATAACCTATTGAACCAAGAAAACCCATCTAGAGAGCAAGTGTCCATTTCTATTTATCAGCAACCTAGAATTAACAATATTGTATTGGTTGTTGATGAAAGTGTTAGGGCTGATTACTTAAAAATTAATGATAATAAAAAGGGTGTAGATACAGGGTTATCCAACAGTAACCATATAGCTAATTTTGGCTGGTCATCTGCTTCTACAAGTTGCAGTATATATAGCAACTTAGGATTAATGTATGGCGGAAATAAAAAGGCAACGGTTAATATTATCCGCACAAAGCCTTCTATTTGGGCCTACGCTAAAAGTGCTGGCTTTGAAACCTATTTCATTGGCGGACAAAAACTTACACCTGATGATAACAAGTGGATAGATTATAATCATATTGATTATGTCACCACAAATGGTGATTTAATCAATGATGACCCAAACCTTATCGATTATGAAATAGCGAGGAAAACAAAAAAAATAATTAATGCGAGTAATAACAATAAATTAATTTATGTCATCAAAAGAGGTTCTCATTTCCCTTACGAAAGCAGGTATCCCGATCATCAAGCTATCTTCAGTCCTCATATGTCGGAGGGATCTGTATTTTCACCTCAAAACACCGTAAATGAGCGCGCTGATTTGGTAATTAATTCTTATAAAAATTCAGTGCAATGGAACACTGGTATATTTTTCAAGGAATATTTTTCTGAGAAATTAAAACATTCGACTGCTTTATTCTATACCTCTGATCATGGTCAAAAGCTAAAGTCTGAGGACAACACCTCTTTCTTTACTCATTGTAATACTGCCATGGTTTCTCCTTTTGAAGGCCTAGTCCCTTTAGTGATCGCTACGAATGATTTAGCATTACATCAATTGTTTTATGACGCGGCTAAGCGTAATTATGATAAGTCAGGTCATTTAAATATCTTTCCAACCATATTATGGACGCTAGGGTATAATGTAAAAGACATAAACCAGCACTATGCTCAGTCGTTACTTGATGATATTGAAGGCATACAGCAATTTGTTTCACCACCTTTTTTTACTAAGTTTGGCCGTAAACAAAAATTGAATAGTATCCCTAAGCGCGGTATCACAGCAATAATACCTCCCTAGTTTTCTAGGTATTGTTTAGTGCTGGAGATTGTATAACGTTCAGTAGGCTATTTAATAACTTCATTTTTTTTAGCTCACTCTTTATTTTTACTATGGTGTTGTAATACAAGAAACATTTGCTTATATTTCATTGCGTCATTGGGCGTTGAGCAATGACTTAGCATCAAGGTGCAGTTACACTGTAATCCATAGCTGGTCTTTATTTGTCGCTATTGAGAATAGAAATAAGCTGTTGCAACATCCTGTTTTTATGCGCTAAAGGAACCGATTGATTGGGTTCTAATTCTAAATAACCGTCGAGATATTCAAAGGTTACCTTTTGATCATTATTTAACAAAGCAAATCCATCTGGAAAACCTGGTCCACAATTTGATATAAATACTTGCCCTGATGTTTCAGTAGAGATATCAGAACCCATAAAATAATCAGCTGGGAAGCTAGGGCTAATAATATTAAAAATCGTTGGCATTATATTTAAATGGGACTGTATGTTGTTAGATACCAATTTTGGTAACTTAGCGGGTAGATGAATAAATAATGGAACTTGCGTTTGAAATTTATTAATTTTTGTATTATGTCCAATCACTCCATTTTCAAACAACTCTTCACCATGATCACCAGTAAATACTACAATCGTATTGTCCAAAGTTCCTAACTGGTGGAGGTTGTCCATAAGGCGACCAAATTCACTATCAACGAAGTGCAAAGAGTTTTTGAAACGATTGACCAATTCAAGTTTTTCATTTTGAGTGGTAATATTACTTAGATCGATAGAACCTTTTAATGACGGAGTGAATGTAGGATCATTTTCCATGTAGTTATAATCAAAATGAGTGGAATTGTAATAAACCAAATTAAAATATGGTTTAGCTAACTCTTTATGCTTTATCGCACTGTAAATTGCATGATTAGTTACTGCGATATCGGCATAAATGGACTCATTTAATCCCTCTTCATTGGCTTTTTTTATGATCTCTAATTTACCTCCCATGATATTACGTTGAACATTGTCATTAAAAATAAAATTAGCTAAGTCATACCAATCAAGTGAGATTGACTCTGATGTAGTCACAGTATATCCAGCTTCGTCTAATATACGCATAGTAAGCGGTTGCTTTTGGTTTATTCGAAAATCATTGTAATGAATAGGCGATTTCCCCGTTAAAATAGAAAATATACTAAAGTGCGTACAGTTAGATGCACTATAGTTATTTACAAATAAAGTACCCGAGTCATTCCAACGGTATAGATTAGGAGTTACCTCAGGACTTAATTCCATGTCAGTAGCTCTAAAGCTTTCGGCGACGACTATGACAATATTATATGGAGTAATGACTTGGGGCGTTGGGATATTCTGTGTTGGTGCATGTGACTTATCTTGATAATGAGATTTCGACACATTTTCCATAGTTGCATTGGGTAAAATAAGGTTAACCGCTCGCCTTATTGAATAGTTACTCGGTGTCAAAAAATAGGGCAAACTCCTCTTCATAACCCATCCAGATTGTCCTCCACTAAACATCTGAATAGAGTAGATGCCATACGTCGAGAAGGAAAAAAACGTAAGCACACCCACAACTTTTGTTAAAGAAATTGAAAATGGCGTTTTACCTGAAAATTTCTTAATGAATAATGCCACGACAAAAATAATAACGAGTGGATATGAAGCAACAAACACATAACGAGCCGAGACACCCGCTTGCTTCATTGCGTTAGGTTGAGACAAAAATTCCAAAAGGAAAGAGTTTACATGGAGACCTGATAGTGAATAAATTTTGAAATCTAAATAAGTAAATAAGATTAATAACATGGTTGTTATGATAAGAATTGAATCAATTAAACGACTTTGTTTAAACAACTGACGAATGGCTAACGTCATTAATATGTAAAGAGTCGCAACTAAAGAAAAGTAACTGACCACTCCCACCATATAAGCCATATTATCTTTAATATTATTAAAATCACCAAACTTTATGATGTAACAAAACCCTAAATAAACAAAATATATCATTACCATATAATGCATAGAAGAAAGCTTATGAGGGGGGTTAGTCATTAAATTTTCAATTCCGTTGAAGGTATTTACATCAAGGAGTATAAGCAATTTTTCATCGTTGAGATGACAAATCAAAAAATACATTAAGTATAAATTCACATTCGCTTTCTATTTCAGTAAACCAATTATTATCTGCATATTGTTTCCACTTCCCCCCGTTTTGCTGTGCTCTCAATGCTGACAAAGTTTTTAAATCATAACCAGTAATACCTAATGATTCAAAAACCGATGGTATAATGGAGTCAAACTGATGGCACAACGACTCAAAGCCAATACAAATATCTGCATGCTTGTGTCCTAGCATGTTAGAAAGTCGCCAGAGTAAATAGTGATAGTAATAAGGATGCTTGCCTTGAGATATTTTCAAAAAGGGAAATCTGTAACTTAAGTTGTCAGCCCACTCTGCGGTATAAAAAAGGTTATACCTTGACAGGTCATGTCCATTATAATTGAGTGGTACTTCAATACTGTTACGAGTAACTGAAATCCATTGGTCTCTAGGGTGACGATATAAGTGAACTATTTTGGCTTTAGGAAAATGCTTTTTTAGCCAAGGTAATCGAAAATCCACTCGGTTAAACTGCAATACAGGACGCGCAGGCGCTTGCTCAATTAAACTTTCTATATAATTTTTTAAGGCGGGTTCGTGGCTATGTTGATCTAACCATAATCGCTTGAAGGTCCAATCTGTTTCAAATTGAATGTTTGAGCTATCAAATTGTTGGTATTCTTTCCAATAATCATTAACACCTTGGTGTGAATCATCTGTTGTATTGCCTCGGCCAACTTCATCAAACCATTTTCTTTCATTTAAGGGTTCATAATAACAATGCAATGAGTCTAGTTGACGAAATATATTCCAAAGGAAGGTGGAGCCTGAGCGGAAACGAGCGGAAATAAAAATGGGTGCATTTTCGTCAACATTGTCAGTGATGCTCATTGGTTGAGCTAAGTCGATATAGTCATTGAGCAATTTGCCGCTATAACCTATAGTTTCGGCACTTGGATAATGTAAAGGAAGTTCTGTTTGAATTTGATTTATGGCTTGCTGGACATCTTTTTGCTGAATAATTTTTAAGATTATTTTTAGGGCTAGTTGTTTGATCATATGATGTCTCTATTTTTCTTATAACATGCGCTCAAATATGATGTTATTGAGGTTTTCAGTTACGTCATCAAAGTAAAATACAGCATCACTCTTATTGACCACTCATTTATTATTTAACTTGGTTTTTAGTTGTTTTAATTTGATTTTCAAACCCGGCAGCGGATAACCCAAACTATAAGCAATATTCGCATAATAATTGGCTTTTTCTATATTGGCTTCTTCCACATAATAAATACCCAAAAAATAACTCACTTCGACCGACTTAGTAATATTTTCACTGCCTAAGTTTTCCAATATTGCAATGGCTTTATTTGTATTACCCATTTTTCTGTATAATAATGATTGCCCCAAGTAGGCTTGATGATATGTCGGAAAAGACTCAATCACTTCGTTATAAGCAATGGCTGATTTTTCATATAAACCCAACGCTTTAAACAAGTTACCTAAAGTAACACCAATTTCAGCATACCAAGGGTCACGCTTATTTATTCGACTAACGGTATAATTTATTTCATTCATTGCTTTTTTTAGATTGTAGTTACGTACGTCCTCATTAACAGTCTCAAGCTTTGCTCTTTTTATATAAATAATCGACGTACAATAGTGCCATCCTCCGCCATGCCTTAGATTTGACAATAATCGTTCTTGTTCTACTTTTGCTGAAGAATAACGTCCCCTAAACTCTGAACGACGTCCCACTCCCGTGCTTAAGTAGAGCTTTTGGCACCTAACACTCCAGGCATTAAATTCTTGCTTAGTCGGTGTGAAATTATAAGCAAAGGCATAGCTAGCAAAAAAGGCAAAGCTAGATGCGAAAAATAAATTCATATATCTCATGCTATTTTTCATTAGGTACTCTCACTGATTGTCGAATTAACAATAAAGATACCAACTCATGATATCCTTTCGGGAAAATAAGAATTTTTAACGTTTTTGTTTTAAAAATAATCAGGGAAAAAATGTAACTGATGACTAATACAAAAATAATCAACAATATTTCTTTCACAGTGTTAAGCCATACACTGCTAAAGGTGTATGTACCAAAAATGCGTAGGGCCACATAAATAAAATTATGTATCAGGTAAATAGAAAGTGAATATTTACCTATGGCTTTAAATCCCCTGGTAATTATATTTTCTGTAAAGTTCGCTGTGCAGATTAAAAAGAGTGAAATTGACAATAAAAGATTAGCTAATACTGCGATAATAAGGTTAATAGAGCTACTCGGTAATAAAAATCGAGCGTATTCTATTCTAATCCCTTTTTTAACGCAGTAAAGATATAGCCCCACACCAATGACCATGATCAATATAGTTAAAACTTTATACATTTTAGAAGCAAGAACTACCCTGTAAGCCCATGAAATAATAAGGCATTGAGATAGAAGAAACATTGCCAAAGGCAATTGCATAGGGGTATTAGCACGAAAGTTTTCAGGAACAAACAAAATACCAACGGCAACAAACACCGATATAATGATAGTGATTGGTTTAACATCCTGAGAAATTTTCAGCCAACTTTTGATTAATAACAAGCTGATAATACAAGGTAAAAACCAAAGCAAATATAATCCAGAGGCGGCTTTAACATTGGCTCCAGATCCGGTTATTAAAGCAACCCCCCAAACTCTAACAATGGTTAAAAGGTCGGTATTCCCTATTAATATGACTTGATATAGCAGTGTAGATATTGTTAGAAATAGGGCAAAAGGCCAAAAATATCTAAAGGATTTATCAAGCATTGACGTTGTTGAATCCCGTTCTAACACAAAGGGGATCGCCAGAAAAGATAATACATGAAAGCCTAGAGGCCTTAAATAAAAAGGGATTTCAGCTGATAAAAAGTCATTGTGATCTAAAACCACAAGAAAAATTAATAGACCTTTAACGACATTAGGATTCATTAGTCGCACTTTCCGTTTTTTTTACTAAGCGATATAACACTTGAGTAAGGGCAATAATAACGAACAAAATATCAAAATACGCCATATTTAATGCGGCACCAACAACTAAATATAATGATAAAGAAAGCAATAAACAGTCTGAAAACTCTTGATACCAACCTTCATCAACCTTATTTTTTTTCAATATTTTATTGGTACTGATTATGTTTGAATAAGACTTCAACATAATCATTAAATATATAAACAAGCCAACGAATCCATGCTCCCCTAACACTTGGAAGTAAATACTATGGGCCGCATGAGCATAATGACGATCAGGTTGTTTGGTATGAACAAAACTCAATTTGTCAAAATCTTGAGCATACAAAGTCCAAGTAGCTAAATTTTGTATCGCAAGAAAGCCACCGCCTATAAATGGCCTATCTAGAGCAACTAATGTGCTCTGTTTCCAGGCGATAACCCTGCCCATAAAAGAATTATCCTGATCTGCACTTTTAATAGTATCCATGCGTTCTAACCATTGCTGCGGAACAAAGGCAGCATATGATAACGAAACAACCAAAAACAGCGTACTCACAAAAGCTTTCTTTTTATAAACAGTAGCATACAAAAAAGATAGAAAAGCTAACCCTATTAGCCCCCCGCGAGAGTATGTTCCCAATATTGCCATCAAAGAAATGAAGGTAAACCCTAAAGCAGCCCACTTGAGATAACGATTGACTAATATATTTCGATACGCAAATATCGCAAAGGGGATAATGACCAATATAGCCAGTGCAAAATGATTATTATCTCCAATGATAGATGAACCAGGTCCCCATGCTCGATGACCTCCCAAGGTCGCCACAACTTTTAATCCCTCAGTTACACTATAATAGCCTATGCCTAATATAATCGATAAAACAAGCGCGTTTACGTGTATTTTCTTAGTGATCGTTAGTAAGATCATCGTAAACAAAAAGATGACTTTTACAAAGTCGATATACTTGTCAAAAACTAATTCAGGGACAGCCAGGGCAAAAGTTGTACTTAATGAGGCCCAAATTAAAAGCAGTAACACCCAATAAAAAACGCCATTATTGAGATTTTTAGCTTTAAAGGCACTAAAGAATACTACGAAGATAGTTATTATTGAGACGATAAGGTTAAATCTTATATTTGAAGCAAAGCCCCACAACAAATAATTGGGAAATAATAAGGCCGTCCAAGCCCACAAACACACACCAATATAAGGGCGTTTAAAGATAAACATAGACAAAGAGATGAATACAGTTATAAACAATAAGTCTTTCATTCGTTATTCACCATCTATCTTGGACAATACAATAACCAATACACACATACCGGCGATGTCAGCTAATAAAATTAACGTTTCCATTTCATTCCTATCACTTTATTCATCACTTGGTTGATACCTGTTATTGCTGTTTTATGATTGTTCAACCTTACTAATAACATACCTAAATTTACCTGATTTTTCAGGCGCTATTTGTTTTACATGCTCTAGTTTAACCGTTACCCCTTCTCCCAATCTAGCTTTGAAACCCGACGTTATCTCTAACACTATTTGTTCAGGTAATGGTTGCTGCGCTACATATTCAACTCTCGTCAACTCAAGGCTTTCTTGGGTTATTTTAAACTCATCAATGCCTGCTAATTCTCTTAAGATATAAATGAGTGCTAAACCATGCATTAGGGTGCCATTTTCAGCGACGACAAAATCAGTGGTTCTTCCTTCAATATCCTGCAATAAAGGTAAACCTCGTCCGCAGGGACATTTTTTTGTCGATTTTACCGCGATATCACCAGTACGATAACGTATAAAGGGAAAATCTAAAGTCGCTAAATGAGTAACCACTATTTCTCCTTTTTCTCCATCGGGCACCACTTCTCCCTCTGTATTAATTATTTCAACAATAATATCTTCAGCAGACAAATGCATACCACCTTCTGGACATTGATGCGCAATAAAGCCAGCATCACGGCTACCGTAGCCATTAGCTACTGGCGCATTAAAAGTGCTTTCAATACTCTGTCGTTGATAAGGATAAAGACGTTCAGCCGTAACGAAAATCACTTTAATATCCAGTTGAGTCATATCAATATTATGTCGCCGAGCCGTTTTAGCAATTAATGAAAAAACTGATGGGTAACCAAATAACATTTTGGGTTGGTAAGATTTAATTTCGCTAATAAAACTCAAAATATTGTTTTCTGTAAGATCAAAGGCCGGCATTAGCTGAGAACGGAATAGTTTGTCACGTATTCTACGAACTCGGTCTTGAGCACCTAACTCTATAGGAGAGCCCCAGGCGACAATCTCTTTATCACCGATATCAACATTCCACCAGCGTGTAGCTCGCCACTTTTGTGCAACATCATGACTAATACGCTCATTACCCAATAAAAATGTTAACGGTGTACCGCTGGAGCCGCCAGTGGTGAATGGTTTAACTATTTCAGTGTTATCCGCTTTCAACGCCTTAAAATTATCTTTAATAACCGCTTTTGATAAAAAGGGCAGTTGTTGTAAATCGGTAATCTTGACAATATCTTTTGCTTGAATGTTTAACTCCCGCAGTATCTTTTTATAATAAGAAACATGTGTTGAGGCATGCAAAATAAACTTATTGAGTCTCACTTCTTGCTGTTTAATAAGTTGATGAGTAGAAAGCCATTGTGACTTTTCTAACGCTTTATGTATTTTCACCGTTTGGTGTTTTTTTAATCGTTCATGAAGAGGAAATAATATTTTCGTGACAAATTTTGTATAAATATTATTGAACATAACTACTTACCCACTTTTTGTTGTGCCTGCTGGTAGCAAAATAATAATTGCCGCCAAACAGTTGGCCATTGATAACGCTGAATTGTTTTTAAGCCATTACTCACTAATTGATGCCTTAGTGTATGATCATTAATTAATCGAAATGCTTGTTCACTTATTGCTGAAACATTATTTTTTTCTACTAACAAAGCATCATATTCATGCTTCACCATGTCCGGGATACCACCTACATTAGTACTGATCACGGGGATCCCACACGCTAAAGCCTCTAAAATTGAACTAGGCGCATTATCAATAGTGCTAGCATTTATCATGATATCTGCGCTGTTATATAAAGACGCCATATCATTGGGAGGTAGACAGCCAGTAAAAATTATATTGTCAGATAACATCAAATCACTAACTTGCTGCTTTAATAAATTTAATTCAGTACCTGTACCCGCAATAGATAATTTAGCGGTTGGGTATTTATTCACTATGTTGCGAAAGGCATCAATAGCAACATCGACACCATAAATTTTCTCTAAATTACGGGTCACAATAAAATGTAGACGCCCTTGTTCAAATTCACGGCTACTTTGTCTAAAAATTGTTGAATCAAGTACATTGGGAATAATGGTGGTTTGTTGACCATAGCCGTTAAACACTTTTTGAAGGAAACAAGAGGGTACGATAATGTATTGTACTTTTTGTAAGCTTTTAGCTACCCAAGGCCAAGCGTTGTTGAAAAAACGTTGGGCATCTCCACCATGATAATTAACAACCACCGGCTTACCATGCATTTTGCTAATAACAATTGCTGGTAACGCAAAGAAATGCCATGACCAACCTGAATTAGCCATAATATGCACAACGTCTGCATGTTTAGTTTTTTGAAATAATGAAAAAAAATAAGGCACCAATCTAACAATAGCGCGAATACCTTTGAATTTTTCAATAAAAGAGGGCCTATAAGGACTATTTTGCTGAATAAGATCCACCGTTATTCCCTGTTGTGTAATCAACTCAGTAAGCTTAAGTGTTAAATTAGCCATACCGCCTGCAGGTGGAGGTAGTGGGCCAATAAGTGCAATTCTTTTAATCTCAGTCATGTTTATATTTTCATTAGCGCCTTATAAATAGGTAAGTACTTACTTACGCTTTTCCGCCAATTTCCTTTTGTTTCAACAAAGTGTCGACCTTGGATAACAATATCTTTCCAGTGCTGTTTGTTGTCTAAAATTTCAGCGACTTGTTTAACTAAATCTTCAACATCACCCGCTTTAAACAAAAAACCAGTTTCTCTGTCTTTTATTAACTCATGATGCCCACCTACATTTGATGCTAAGCAAATTTTCCCTTGTGCCATGGCTTCTAGAGGTTTTAGCGGAGTCACTAGCTCTGTAAGCCGCATAGCTTTTCTTGGGTAGACCAGTAAGTCAACTAAGGAGTAATAAACACTGATATCTTCATGAGGTACACGCCCAGTAAAGAGTATGTATTGGTCTAATGCTAATTGTTTAACTTGTGCTTTGAGGGTGGGTTCTTGAGGACCTCCCCCCACTAATAAAAGTCGAATATTAGGCTGTTGCTTAATAAGGCTTGGCATTGCCGCAATCATTAAATCTAAGCCTTCATAGGCATAAAACGAGCCTAAAAAGCCTAGCACCTTGCACTCTTGTAAGTTTAGTTTTTCAAGTAATGCATTATTTTTTTCCTTGATAACTGTAAAATTATCAATATCCACAGCATTTGGGATAACTGTAAACTTGTTTGCCGGAAACCCTCTTGAGACTAAATCGCTTCGAAGCCCTTCACAAATAGTGGTGACGGCATCGGCGTGTTTCACTACATGGTTTTCCATTTGACGAGTCAATCGATAACGAAGGTCTCTCTCTTGACATGTGCCATGGTCAACCGCCGCATCTTCCCAAAAAGCTCTAATTTCATAAACGACTGGCAAACCTGCTTTACGCCCTGCTTTTAGTGCTGCTAAGCCGTTAAGTGCTGGAGAATGTGCATGAATAACATCTGGCTTTTCAATGTTGATTACCTCAAGGATGCGTTTTACCATAGGCTTAATATGGGCTATTTGCTTTAACACAGGCCATTTAATCATCACACCTGATATAGGCGCTGAGCGATAAAATACTAATCCATCGACCTCTTCAATTCCAGCATCACAATTACCATGTTTTGGGCTAGTCACATGACAGGTTTCAATGCCTAAATCATGTTGCTGCTTGATGATTGACCGTGTACGAAAAGTGTAGCCACTTTGTAAGGGAATTGAATGGTCGAGCACATGTAATATTTTCATTTTATGTTGTTACTCGTTGTCGTAAAAATGATTCAAACATCAATAATGTCCATAATATAGAGCTGTTATCACGAATATCCTTAATATGCTGATCAATTAATTGACGTATTTGGTGTTGATCAAAATAGCCACACTCTTTCATTTGTGTTGATAATAACCCGTCATATAAACGCTCTTTTAATGGTCCTTTGAACCAATCAGCAAGCGGCACAGCAAATCCCATTTTTTTACGATACAAAATATCATGAGGTAAATAGGGCTCCATGGCTTTCTTCAAGGCATATTTACTTATACCATTGTTGATGTTGATTGAGGATGGCACTGTAAAGCTCCACTCTACAAATTTATGATCAAGAAATGGCACCCTCACTTCCAAAGAGTGCGCCATACTTGCCCGATCTACCTTGGTCAATATATCTCCCACCAAATACGTTTTAAGATCAAGATATTGTGCTATTTTTAGTGAGTCTAAGTGTTTATATTTATGCTCATATTGTTTAAAGACTTGTAACGAAGAATAGCCTTTTAATGATGCTTTATAACCGTCTGAAAATAAAAGTTCTCTTTCGTCTTGGCGCAATATAGACATAGAATTATGGTAGCCTTCCACTGTGTCCATCGCCATTTCTTGAAAGCTGGTTTTTGCTCTAAAAATTTTTGGGGCCCAATTGAGTGTGGGGTAAATTTTGCCAAGTGGTTTAAACAAAGTTTTGCGAAAGGGCAAGGGTAATAAATTACGTTTTTTTTCAGCCGCTAAATGACGATTATATCGACTGTATCCAGCAAAAATCTCATCTGCACCGTCACCAGAAAGCGCTACTGTGACCTGTGTTTTTGCTAATTCACAGACTCTGTAGGTTGGCATGGCAGAACTGTCTGCATAAGGTTCATCGTAAATAGAGGCAAGCTTATCCACTAAATCAAAATCATCTTGGCCAACAATTTTTTCTCGATGATCTGTTTGGTAACGCTTGGCAACATTCCTGGCATATGTAGTTTCATTAAATTCTTTAACATCAAAACCGATAGAGCAGGTATTTACTGGTTCTTGTTGAAGTTGCGACATCAATGACACAACTGCGCTGGAGTCAACGCCGCCAGATAAAAATGCGCCTAAGTCAACATCGGCAACCATGCGCATTTCAACCACTTCTTTTAAGCGCGACACTAGCTGTTCTTGAACTTCTGACTCGCTTAATTTTTTCAGATTTTGAGTGGGTACGTCCCAATACTCTTGGCTCATCGGAATTTTACTATCACCTTTTTTGAGCAATAGACGATGCCCTGGGGGTAGTTTATACGCGTGTTGATAGATACTATGTGGTTCAGGTACATAACCAAAAGTGAAGTAATCTTCAATGGCGGTATTGCGTAAAGTCTTATCAAATAATGGATGCGCAGTTAATACTTTAAGTTCAGAGCCAAAGACAAAGTGCCCGTCTCTTAATAAACTAAAAAATAATGGTTTAATCCCCAGTCGATCTCGAGCAATAAATAAGGTTTGATATTTTTTATCCCAAATAGTAAATGCAAACATACCGCGCAGGTGATACACACAATCTTGCCCCCATTCTAAATACGCATTAAGAATGGTTTCAGTATCACCATGGGTGTTAAAGGTATAACCTTTATCCGCAAGGTCTTTATGCAGCTCTTTAAAATTATAAATTTCACCGTTAAAAACAATAAATGCCCTTTGACACGCACTCATCATTGGCTGCGGACTGCCTGCTAAGTCAATAATAGAAAGGCGTCTATGGGCTAAAGCAATACCTGGATCAAAAAAGTAATCACCCGCATCCGGTCCACGATGAAACTGGCGATCATTCATAGTGGAAATAACGCCTGGATCTATTTGATGATTAGAGGTCAGATGAAAAATACCTGCGATACCACACATTTATTATATTCCTTTATTTAAACGGCGTTTGGTAAAGATGATGATAGTGATCAACCATCACTTGTATACCAAAATTATCTTCGCAATGCTGCCTGACTAATAAACTGTCAATGGCCAGCTGTTCTTTAGACTTTATATATATTTCCATCGCACCAGATAATTGTTTTATATTGTTCACTTCAACAAGATGAGACTTGCTGTGTTGTGGAAGAATCAAATCTGAGTTACCGCCAACATTAGTGGCAATAACAGGTAAGCCCGACGCCATCGCTTCTAGCATTGTATTTGGAATACCCTCAGCTAATGAAGGTAAAACAAAGACATCCATAGCGTTCATTAACTCACTAACATTCTCACGACGACCGGTTAACCAGACGCCAGACTCTGCATTAGCTATCCTGATGTCTTGCTTTAATTTTGGCAATAAAACACCCTCTCCAACAATGATCAAACGCAGCTTATGTTGCAATTCTGGATATTTAAGCCAAAGGTGACAAAATGCAGCCACAAGAAAGGTTTGATTCTTAACTTCGGCCAGTCGACCGACCGTACCAAAGACTATAGAGTCTGGTTGTTTAAATCCTTCAGGTAAATTTACGGTTAAGGCTTGGGGACAAAATTGATGAATGTCGACACCGTTGCAAATATGCGAAATTAACGTTGGTTTAACCTCAATCTTATTAATTAAATATTCAATTGACTCTACTGATAAACTGACATATTGATTCACCAGTGGTTTAAATACCTTTCTTACTTTCTGATACTTAGTATTTGTGCCTCCGAGATCAAATACATCCCAACCATGCTCACCATGTATACGCATAGGTATTCTAGCCAGCCACGCAGGTAGTTGCGCCTCTAATGCACTTAAGTTTCGAGTGTGGCAAATATCAGGTTTCAACTTTTTAAGTAACTTCCAACATCGATATAGCCATAAAACATCGCGACCTTGAGGTTTATCTAGATCGTATATTTTTACATTGGTGATTTTTATTCGAGAAAAAAACAGTTCATCATGCCCAGTGACACAGATAATACTATGTTGATAAAGCTTTTTAGGTAAATGATTAATAATGTTAACAACACCATTTTCTAAACCGCCAGTGGCGAAAGAATAAACAACGTGTACAATATGCAAAGGTTCTTTACTTATCTCTTTCACGAATATTTCCCGGATTTATCTTAATTTCAGCCAGTATTGGTAAAAATTTAGCAATCATCACTATCATTTCTTCCTCTGTTAAATTTTTCAGAGAAAAGGCTATAATTTCTGCTGTTGACTCAGGGGCACGGTAAACACCAAAGGCTTGCATTAATATCACTTTTGCTCGGTCAACTAAGTGTTTTTCTAAAACGCTGAACCAATATAATACCGCCCGTTCTTTACCTGTAGGCGATTTTAATAAAATATACCTTGCAGTAGCACCGACAAAATCAATCTCTTTTGATTGAATGATTGACCAATCTTTGGCGTCAAATAGTGCATTATTCCCACTGATTAACTCACCTTGACTTTGTTTGTTTGCATAAACAGCCCTGAATACTTCCAATTTATCTGCGTTGATCACATGAGATCGTTGGAGACCCTGTTCAAAAGTAATCCCCCAATCAGATTGATCAACTTTTGTAATATTGTCGGTGACGGTTAATGAAGGCGTTGGAAGCCTTGGTTGAGCTACTGTTTCCACGCCATCTAAAATAAAAAGCATACTGATGAGCATAAACAAAGCACTCATAGCAAAAAAGTCATTATTTTTAAATGCCTTTAACGATTTAGTTTCTGATGTTGTTAAAACCTCTTTATCGGCAAACTTACCACCAACCCAAAACATGAACATAATCACCAAGCCAAAAAATAACCAACCATAAATAAGATGGTCAAAACCCTTGGCATACTTCATCTCTGAATAATGAGCAATTGCGACAATGCCATAAGCTCTAATACCATTAGCAACAATTGGCATCAGTATTGAAAATAATATAAATATAATTTGTTTCTTTGTACTGTTATAGGTGAGGTAAGCAAATAAGGTTCCTACGGTAATAGAAGCAATTAAATAACGAATACCAGAACAAGCTACAGCGACTTCAAACAACCCGCTGGGAATTTGAATATATAAACCATCACTGAATACAGGCATACCAGTGAGTTTTAATAAATAAACGGTAAACCAAGCAGTTATTTCTTGCAAAATGGGGATAAGATTTTCACCCATAGGCACAGCAAATAATAAATACGCTAACGGGAATTTATACCGCCATGTAAGTTGGTTACCTATTAATATAGAGATTAGTGCAATAAAAGAAACCACAGCAGATAACTGGCCTAAAACGTTAATACTTGCAGCAAAAGCCAATAACCAAACAAACAATGATCCAAATAATATGGGTACTGGTAACCATGAACTTTGTACAGGGGTTGAAAGTAAATATTCTTTATCGCGCCACATCAACCAAAGGCATATTGGCAATATAAAATAACCGTGAGCAAAGGTATCCGAACGCCTCCAAATATTTTCCATACCAAGAAGAGCGTCTTGATAAACGAGTGCCCAGCTGACGAGCAATAAAACAAACAATGCTATAAAACGGCGGTCTGTTATTTTCATGCTTTTCCTGTCTATTATTATAAAGTCGCTCCTAACCACCAGAGAAATAACTGACCTAAATTTTTATATGAAATACTGTTCCAAGGATTGTAACGTTTGCTTCCAAGTAAATTGAGTTAATATCCACTCTCTATTATTTTTTTCTTTTGCTTTCTTGTCAGATAAATAAGCAATGCACTGTTCGGCAAAACTATGCGGTTCATCGAGTATATGTATACCGTCTGAATCTGGTGCATTAATGCCTTCCATCGCCATGCTTGTTAAAATAATAGCCTTGTTAAGCGACATAGCTTCAAGTACTTTATTTTGAATACCGCGAGCAATTCTTATTGGAGCAACAACACATTGTGCTTTGGTAATAAAAGGCCTGATATCGTTGACTCTGCCTGTAACGATAATTCCTTGCTGCCGAGCAAGTTTTTTAACGTCAGCGGAAGGATTTCCACCCACAATAATAAACTGTGCTTGTGGTTTTTTAAGTAAAATTGTTGGCCAAATTTTTTCTACAAACCAGAGTACTGCATCAATATTAGCCCAATAATCCATAGCACCCGTAAAAGCAATAAAATCAACCTTAGGCACTAAAGCTTCGTCAGAAAATTTTGCAAGGGGGTCAAAAAACGTGGTGTCAACACCATTTAATACGCCATAAACTTTATTTTGTCGTTCTCTAGGTTGGCGTTGACGAAACAACTCAGCCTCGTCAGATGAAACAAATAAACTATAGTCAAATTGTTGGCAAATTTCATTTTCTACTTTAGCTAATAAACGGTGTTCTCGATTAAACGCCCATTTTGCTAAACCCTTTTTGCTCTCTGCATATTGGCGCCATTTATCAGAGTCAACATCGACAAAGTCTATAACTCTTATCAATGTTGAAAAATCGACTACAACGTTATGACTATTTATTTCATTTTGACAGTATTGCGCCATTGAAGAAGAAAACACAAAAACCTTATTAATCCGATGCTGAGTTATCATTGTGTTAACCCATTCGCGCATACGTTTATCAAAGTAGTAAGGTAGGGTTATAGGTTTATTGGTGACAAAGGCTTTGAGCCCTTTAACTTTAGCCATGATTTTATTTTGGTCTAAATAAAAAACTGTACAACAGTGTTTTATGAGATCTTCTGCATACTTTTTATCAAACGGATCATCAATAAAACAACCTAAATGAATATCATAATTTTCACTGAGCTTTTTTAGGATATTGAATGAACGTATTTTATCGCCTTTATTAGGAGGAAAAGGGATACGGTGGCAAAGATATAATAATGGTTCTTTAGACGATGCCATTTTTCTATCCCAAGTACTTAGATAACAATGGTCCAATAAGCTGGCTTATTCTGAGGGGTAGCTTTTGCCATAAACTGATAAACAATTTGTACTTAGGATTATTAGGGCTTAGGTTTGGCAAAATATCAGCTTTAACTAAATGATAATAATAATAAAGTGCTTGTGGCTTCATGCCCCAGTTTTTCTTGTATTTATAGGGACCACCATGATTTTTACTGCGACCAAAATCAAACCATGTATACCCCTTCTCCCGTGCTGAGCACATGACTTGATAGTACATGAAATCTGCACTCTTAAGATCTCTAGCATCATGATTACCTCCACCATAATAAGGGAGAACCTGATTATTAAAGTAAAAATTCATTACCGCAGTGGATGGCTGATGCTCTTTATCGAAAATAACGGCAATATCTATATCATTACCAAACACATTAACCAGTTCTTGGAAATATTTTAGACTGAAAATTGGCGTACCTAAATTTCGATAACTTGTGGAGAGAATGTGATAGAAATAATAAAAAGTGTGGTCGTTATTCTGCTTAGTTACGGTATAGGACAACTCGTTTTTTAATGAGTGTCGGATAACGGCTCGCTGTTTTTTTTTAACTTTCGCTAATATTTGTTCCGCATCATCGCCAAGGTGACAGCCAAAAATACTACTGCTTTGTTTTAATAAAAGTAGAGAATTTTGTTGCTCTTTATATCTTAATTCAAGGTAATCCACTTTAAGCTTTTCCGCAAGGACACATGCGTGCTGCTCTAATTGACGAGTGATCCCTTCAGTGTTGGTAATTGCACCGCCATAAACACAAAAAGGTGTAGATATTAGTGCGTGACCAAAAAGTGTGCTTTTAACTTCAACCAGTGGTAAAACACCACATATTTTATCGTCAAGTTCAGCATATAAATAAAAGGAATTGTGTGAGAAGCTATTTTCAAGAACGGTTTGCCAACCACTTAAATGAAAAAAGCTTCCTTGATTATGTGATTTAACATAATCATCCCAGCGAAAAAAATCAGACTGAGTGAGTGATTTTATTTGGTAATTATTATTCAAGCTTCCGTTCTCTTGTTGTTGGTTTTTCGTATATTCCAGTCAAGCAGACTGTTGGAATAGTTACTTTAAATACACATTTCCCATGGTGTCCCACTGATAATCTTTTAATAACTGAACAATTTTACCTTCCATACGAGAAAGGTTTAAATAATGACGCAGTTTAGATTTAAAGGGTGCACCTGAAACCTTAGGTTGGTCGGGATCAATCTCCCAAGGGTGGAAATAAAAACTATAGGGTTGTTGTTCTGCTTTTAGATAATTATCTATGCGCTGTTTCGATAGCCAATAAGGATATAAACGGAAATATCCACCGCCACCTATGCCGGTATTAACACTGTTTTTTCTTATCGTTGGCAGCGGAATTTCAATAATTCCCTCTGGACGTTGGTACTTAAACCTCGGCCAAGTTGGCACACCATAAAGATCATGCTCAATAGGATAGGTACTTGAGCTATATTCAAAACCTAAATCGACTAACACTTGATAAACCCAAGTATTGCCATCGTTCACTGAAAAACTGGGTGCGCGATAACCTTTAATTTTTTGACCTGAGATATCTTCAAGAATTTTTTTACTTTTAGCGACATCCTCACAAAATTGTGACTTTGTCATTTCAGTAGCTCTCTGATGAGAGTAACCATGACTAGCAAGTTCATGTCCTTGCTCAACAATCGCTTTGATCAGATCAGGACAACGTTCAGCCACCCAGCCCAAAGTAAAAAAAGTACTCTTCACATTGTACTCCGCAAACAATGCTAATAAGCGATAGGTGTTTGTCTCAACACGAAGCGACAAATTATCCCAATCACTTTTAGCGATAGTATTTTCAAATGCAGATACTTGGAAGTAATCCTCTACATCCACGGTCATTACATTGTTGATTTTTTTATAATTAAGCATTAACGACCTTTGCCAAACAACACGATTTCTACTGTTCTAATTAAAATAAGAATATCAAGTCCAAAACTGCGGTGCTTAATGTAATATAAATCGTATTTGAGTTTTTCAAGTGAATCAGCTTTGGTGGCACCGTAGTGATACCTTAATTGTGCCCAACCTGTTAAGCCAGGTTTAACATTATGGCGCTCATTGAAATAAGGGATGAGCTTGATTAGTTGCTGAACAAACTCTGGGCGCTCAGGTCTTGGGCCAACAAACCCCATATGTCCTCTAATGACATTATAAATTTGTGGTAGCTCATCAATGCGGTATTTTCTTAGGACATGTCCAATTGTAGTTATACGGTTATCATTTACACTCGCCATTTGCGCACCATTTTTTTCTGCATCTAAGCGCATACTTCGAAATTTAATGATATTAAAAGGTTCGCCATCAAGACCTATTCGTTGTTGAGTATAAAAAACAGGTGCTGTTAATCCTTCATCGAGTTTTATTAACAGAGCCGTGACCAACATTATCGGCCAAGTGAGCATAAATAGCACAAAAGCCATGACTGCATTAAAAACCCAATCTAACGCATTTCTTAGGTAATTGGCCGATTCAAAGCCGTTAGAATAAATGATCCAGCTTGGGTAAATGAGGTCTACAGCGATTTGTCCTGTTTCTCTTTCAATGAAATCAAGAATTTCAGTAATTTCAATACCACGTATTTTACAAGCAAACAATTCATCTATTGGTAAGGTTTTTCGTCTTTCATCATTAGCAACTACAATCTCATTAATGTTATTTTCTCGTGCATAACTCACTAATGACTGAGTTAGCGTAATTTGCTTCTCATTAACAATACTATTATCAGAATCGCCTTGCATAATAACAAAACCATGAACAAAAAAGCGTTGCCGGTCGACACCTCTGCGCATTTTTTTTTCAATAATAGAAGACCGCTCACCGGCACCTAGCACTAAAACATTTCGTTTATTAAAACCAAAAAAATCAATTTGCAACGTCAAATAACGAAAAAAACCTGCAAGGAAAAAACTAAAAACAGCAGAGACCACTAATACTTCAAGTACTATAGGCTGCTCACTGTAAAGAGAATTCAGTAAAGAAGTAATTGAAAAGCCAATAGTAATAGCCAGTAGCAAACGGTGAATAATCCCTCGAAAACTTTCTCTCAATTTAGAATTATAAAGACCAAGAGATAGAGAAGATAATTGAACAACAAGCGCAAAAATTAAAGTAAAAACCACTAAAATATCACTTGGAATGACATTGACTTCTACAAAATAAAGATAATTATTCGCATTTATTGCTAGCAATAATGCCCCAGAAAAAATTAGAAACTCAATGATCAGTAACGATTTTATTCCCGAAGATAAATCTTGAAACGCTGGGGTATGCATATAATTAAAGGCTCCTTCCTCTTATGATTTTTTCTCAACGTTTTAGCACGACCATGACAATAAAAGTACACAGCAACGAAACAGTACACCGTTAACACATTTTACTTTACTTACGGTTATAAAGAGATTGTAAGCATAAGATTAGCTGAGAATTTTCATAAGTAAAATATTGGCGAGATTTAAAAAAAGGACATACAATTGATGTAATCAAAATAAGTGCAATAATAAATAATGCGAATTAAGGTACAACCATGGAAAAAAATTTAGCTCATGCTTTTAAAATAGCAATAACATTATTATTTATTCAAATTTTTACGGCTTGTAACTCTCCTATTCCTTTAACAACGGCTACTATTCATTCATCAAATACTGCTGATATAAATGCTTATAAATACCTTATTGGGCCAGGTGATGTCCTCAATATTTTTGTTTGGCGTAACCCTGAAGTATCCGGTACATTTATTGTTCGTCCTGACGGCATGATAACCACCTCATTAGTTGAAGATATTATTGTGTCCGGTAAAACCCCAACAGCTTTGGCGCGGACAATTGAGGAAATTTTATCCACCTTTCTGCGTGACCCTGTTGTTACCGTGACCGTCAATACCTTTATCGGACCTTTTAGTGAACAAATACGAGTGATTGGTGAAGCTGTGGAACCGCAAGCCATTAATTATACCCAGCATATGACACTGCTTGATGTAATGATTAAAGTGGGTGGTTTAACTGAGTTTGCTGATGGCAACGATGCGATTTTGGTTAGAGTAGAGGATAGTGAACAAAAGCAGTACACCATAGCGATTGATGAGTTATTAAAGGACGGTGATATTGGCGCTAATGTTGATATGTTACCTGGCGATATTATAATAATACCTGAAGCATGGTTTTAAATATACGTTAGTTTTTGACAATTAAAAACACGTAAGTTGGGTGGCATAACATCAATAATCAGAGTAAAGACAACTAAACCGTATAAATGGATGGATAAACATTAACGTAATTTAGAGGCAAGGAATGCAAGAAGTACTTCAAGAAATACTCGATAATCTGAAGGGAATTTGGATAAAACGACGTTATATTATTATATCTACTTGGCTTATATGCCCATTAGGATGGTATGCAGTGTCTACTATGCCTGATGTTTATCAATCTACCGCCAGAGTATATGTTGATACTCAATCTCTGTTGCGTCCTTTGTTAAGGGGGGCCATTGTAGAAACAAATCCCAATACACAAATTCGTTTGATGGTAAGAACTTTATTTGGCCGTAATAACCTTGAACGAATCTCCCGTATGGCAGATTTAGATGTACAAGCAAGAAACGGCAAAGAATATGAAGCAATCATAGCTCGTCTTAAGAGTAACATAAAAATATCCAGTGCTGGTCGAGAGAATATTTACACACTTTCATTCGAAGATAAAGACCCTGAAATGGCTCGACTTGTAGTGCATTCAACTTTAACGGTATTTACCGAAAACACTTTAGGCGAAAATCGGAGTGATTCTGACAGTGCTCAAAAATTTTTAGATACTCAAATTAAAGAATATGAGAGTCGACTAAGTGCCGATGAAGCCCGCTTAACCAATTTCAAACAAAAATATGGCGATGTATTATTAAGTGACTCCGGTGGTTTTTATAGCGCACTGAAGGTAGAGAAAAGTCGGTTAGAGCAAACCCTGTTGCAATTACAAGAAATAGAAACACGTTTAAACTCTGCTAAATCACAACTTTTAGGGGAGGAGCCTATATTCGGATTGTTTTCAAATAAAGTACAAAGCCAAAACTCTGTCACCACCTCCTATGACTCTAGAATTATTCAATTAGAAGAGCAATTAGATCGACTACAACTCAGGTATACAGATAAACACCCTGATGTTGTTACTTTAACAAGGCGTATAGACGGATTAAACGTAAAAAGAACGACTGAAATCAATTTATATTTTGAGTCAATGAAACCTTCTGATGTGGGTTCACAATCACACACTACTTCTATTGACAAAAACCCTGTTTACCAAGAAATGAAAATCCAGGTAAACAGTTTGGAGAATGAAGCCGCTTCGTTAACGGTTCGTGTAAACAACTATCAAGATCGCGTTAACTCACTAGAAAGTAAAGTGCACACCATGCCTGAAATAGAAGGAGAGTTAGTAGCCCTCAATCGAGGCTATGGTATTACTAAGAAGAAGTATGAAGATTTATTAGCGCGTAAAGAAACAGCAATGCTGGCTCAACAAGCTGATGAAACAACTGATAGAATTGAGTTTAAGGTGATTGACCCACCTCGTGCAGCAACCAAACCAACAGGCCCTGCTCGTTTTGTTTTTTTTGCTGTAGTGACCGTTATTGGTCTTGGTCTTGGCATTGGCATCTCATTATTAACAAGTCAGTTAAACCCTATTGTTACCTCTGCAGCTCAATTATCAAAAGCAACGGGGATACCTGTATTTGGTGTGGTCTCCGCTAATGAAAACTTAGGACTTCAAAGTTGGAACAGAAAAAAAACCCTTATATTTATGCTATCAAATGCAATACTTTTATGCTTATTAATTATATTTATCAGTTATTTCTTATTTCCTGATGCCATTCAATCACCACTAAAAAGGATCTTTTAATCGTGACCACTATTGAAAAAGCATTGGCTAAACAAAAAAAACAAAATGATACACTTAATAGCAATGTAGAATCGAGTAAAATAGCTTCTGCTGGCGTTATTATTGAGAACCATATCGCAACGTCAAGCCCCTTCACTCTTTTAGGCGAGAAACAAAACGATGTAAGTACTTCTTTACCCTCAACCTCTAAAATGATCACTCTCAATGGTGAGCGACTGGCTGAACGTGGTTTTATTTATGGTATTAATAGTACTCATCATATCCAAGAACAATTCCGCCATATTAAACGCAAACTACTTAACAATGCATTTGGCCCCGCGGCCAAAACATTAAGTCAAAGTAATTTGGTTATGGTCACTAGTACCAATCCTAACGAAGGTAAAACTTATATTTCCATCAATTTGGCCTTAAGTATCGCTTTAGAACAGGACAAAACAGTATTGTTAATAGATGCCGACGTTTTAAGGCCGAGTTTGCACCGTGAGTTAGAGTTTGAAAGTTCAGAAGGTTTACTTGAATACCTTTTATCTGAAGTTGATGACTTATCAGACATTATTTACAGCACTAATTTAAATAACTTAAAAATTATTCCAGCAGGAAAACCCCATTATTTAACCAATGAACTCCTAGCCAGTAATCGTATGGAACTTCTAGCCAAAGAATTAGCTGAACGTTACCCCGATCGCATCGTTATTTTTGATTGCCCCCCCATTTTAGGTGTTACTGAAACGCCTGTATTATCAAATTTAGTTGGGCAAGCGATCATAGTAGTAGAAGAATCAAAAACTAAGCTCGATGAAGTTAAAAAAGCATCGAGTCTATTAAACGAAGACATCGCTGTTGGTTTTGTAATGAATAAAACAATCAATACTAAAAAGGATGGCTATGGCTATTATGGCTATGGATACGGTAAAAACAATCTATAAAAGCTTGTTGGTCGTTACTTTGATGCTTTTAACATCACTTGTACACAGTGGAGAATGGACTGTGAAACCTAACTTAGGATTAGAAGAAACATACACAGACAATGTAAAATTAACATCAATAGAGGCTACTTCTACTTTTGTTGGTCAGCTCATTGCTGGGCTTGATATTAATTATGAATCAAGTTTAGCTGAACTGACATTTTCCGGCACCCAAGGTTATGCCCTGTACAGCTATGACAGTAAATCTAATGATGACTATCGCACATTACAAGCTCAGGGGTCATTAGCTCTTTGGAGTAAAAAATTAACACTTATTGCCGATGCTAATATTTCAAATGTTAGCCGAAATAAAGCAAATAATAGCTTCGCAGATATCATCACAGGCGATACTGTAGAGTCAGCCAATTATTCTTCTGGTTTAGCCTTTAATGTAGGTAATATTCACTATTCAGTGCAGTCTTCGCTTATATACAACACCTTAAGAGCACAAGATAATATCGGTGAAAGTGATGGTTATACAGCAATTTTAAATAGTGCTAGTACTAATGCAGCTCGCCACCTTTATTGGCAGCTCAATAGTAGTTATGCTAAACGCACACAAAAAAATCACACTAATAGCAATCCTAACGTAACCAACGAGGCTGAGAAGTATGCTTTAAATTTTTTAATTGGTGCTATAACGCCTATTCATCTTAATCCTTTTGTTCGTTTTTATGATGAAAATGTAGAAGGTAATACCGTACAAAATATGTATAAGATATCATCTTGGGGCGCAGGGACGAGATGGCTCGCTTCTGAACATGTTATTCTTGACTTATCGTACAATTTTATCACCGACAAGGCCGTCAATGATGATTATTTGGCGGGGTCAATTGATTGGCAACCGTCAGGTAAAACGTCACTTAAAGCCAGTTTTAGTCAACGTTTTTTTGGTAACTCTTATCGCTTAAATTTTCAACATAGAACTCGACGTTTAACCAATAATATTTCATATAATGAATCGTTAGAAGTTTTCGATCGCAGTAACTATCAAGATGTCCCTTTAGGCAGTTACTGGTGCTCATCAGAAAATTTCACTGGCAATATAGAGCAATGTTTTCAGGAAGACAATCCTCAAGATCCCCAGATTTATGACCTATTGATTCCTTTTTCCAGCATAGAATTAATTGAGAGCAATGAATTTTTTCTTCACAAGAAGTTATTTTGGTCATCAAAATTACAACTGTCTCGCAGCGCTTTTACTTTCAAAGTCGAGGCAAGTCAAAGTGAAGGTTTAGAAAGCGGTATTGTTGATGATAATGTTGATCTTGAACTCTCTTTTTCTAGACAAACAAGTGTCAGGGGTGAACTTTCCATTTCCAGCACGTTTAGGCATTCGTTATTTGATAAAACCAATCCCAAAGGTACTAGACAAGATGATTATTATCGTACGATCTCGTCAACTTATTCATTAGCACTCGCTTCTACTTTATCTTCTCACTTTACATTACGATATATAAATCGCACTTCAAATATAGACAGATATGTCTACGATGAAGTGCGAGCCGTCATTAATATAACGAAAGATTTTTAACATGTATAAAAGTTATTATGGATTCACCGAAAGACCCTTTCAATTAAGCCCAGACCCTCGTTTTTTCTTTGCTACCAAGCATCATCAGCGTGCCCTGTCTTATTTACAATATGGCCTTGACCAAGGTGAGGGCTTTATTGTTATAACTGGCCCTATAGGCACAGGAAAAACCACTATTGCTCGTAACCTACTCAGTAGTATAGGTGATAATAATATTGTTGCTGCTCAACTCGTTACCACAAAACTATCACCGCATGAACTATTAGAACTTGTGGCATCGGAATTTAAAATCCCCTATACAGGTAATAGTAAAGCCGAACTCCTTCACAGTATTGAAAACTACCTTATCTCACTGCATCGACAAGGTAAACGAGCCTTATTATTAGTTGATGAAGCGCAAAACTTGCCTATTGAGACTGTCGAAGAATTACGCATGTTGTCTAACTTTCAATTAGAAAATAAACCATTAATTCAAAGTTTTTTATTAGGTCAAGAAGAACTAAAAGATATTATTCAAGCCCCCAACATGGAGCAATTTAGACAAAGAATTATCGCTTCTACACACTTAAAGCCCTTATCTGTAGCTGAAGTTGAGCACTATATATCACACCGACTAAATCAAGCAGGATGCGCGAAAAACAACCTTTTTGTTAATGGTTCATTTGACTTGATTCATCAAAAAACGTTAGGTGTGCCTAGAAAAATTAATATATTTGTTGATCGTATTTTATTGTTTGGTTTTTTAGAAGAGTTGTCAGAAATCACCATAGAAGCAATAAATAATGTTGCTGAAGAAATGGAAACTGAGCTAACGGGATCTTTACATAAGGAAAAACCATCAAATACTCAAAACCGTCCAGAAGCATTAATATCAAGCCAAAGCATTGAAAATATAAGAGAAACATTAAGAGAGGTAGAAGAGGTATTAGAAACTTCAATCAAACAAAAAATTAAAATGACTAAATATATCGATAAACTACTTAAACAAAAAAACCGAGCATTTTCCCAGTCTCAAATTAAAGACACTTAGCATGATCTAAACAAAAACCAAGGACAATATCACCCTAAAGTGAAGGAATTATCCTCCACTAACAACATTGTAATAAGGCTTTAAAACGTTGACGTTGACCGGCTTTAGAAAATATCAATATTCTAGACTTTACACCTAATAAATAACTTTCAATTAAGTATTTATATTCATATGATATTTTTCAATCAAGCTATAAAGTGTTGGTCGTGTAATACCCAACAATCCTGCCGTTTTAGACATATTCCCTTCTGTAAGAGCATACGCCTTTTGGATTGCGGAAGTTTCAGCCTCCTCCCGGATAATCCGCAGGTTTAAAGAAAGTTGAAACTCTGAACTTTCAGCATCAAAGAAACCTAAGTCACAAGCTGTAACTTGGGTTGTCATACTCATAATGACTGACGACTTAACTTTATTTTGTAACTCGCGAATATTTCCAGGCCATTGATGCGTTTTTATTGCATTTAAGGCTTCTTCAGAAAATGATTTGGCACTTCGTTTATATTCAGAAGCATATTGCTGCAAAAAGAACTGAGCCAAAATTAACACATCTTCTTCGCGCTCTCTTAATGGTGGAATGTTGAGTGTAATTTCACTAATGCGATAAAACAGATCTTCTCTAAATTGTTTATCAGCAACCATACCTTCTAAATTTTGGTTTGTTGCGCAGACCACTCGAACATCAACAGAGATTTCCTGTCTCCCCCCTAACCTTTCTATCACTTTTTCTTGTAAAAAACGTAACAGCTTAGCTTGTAGGTTAAAAGGCATATCACCTATTTCGTCCAGGAATAATGTACCGCCTTGGGCGCATTCAATTTTACCTATGGTTGTTTTATGCGCCCCAGTAAATGCCCCTTTTTCAAAGCCAAACAATTCGCTTTCTAATAAGGACTCTGGAATTGAGGCACAGTTAATTGCAATAAAAGGCTTGTCTTTACGATTACTTAATTGGTGAATAGCTTTTGCTGTGACTTCTTTACCAGTGCCGCTCTCTCCTAGTAACAAGGCAGTAATATTAGTTGGTGCAATACGTTGCAACATCATTTTCATTCTTTCAATACTAGCGCTATTACCAATAATTCCGGTGTCGGAGCCGACTGCTGACTTCATATTGCGATTATCAATTTCAATATTAGCGAGACTAAAAGCACGCGATACGATGATATTTATAACATCTGAGTCGACCGGTTTTTGATAGAAATCATAGGCACCCATCTCGATAGCTTTGAGGGCATTAGTTCGGTCATCATTGCCGGTAATAACGATAACTTTAGTGTATGGGGCAATAGTCAGTATTTCTTTTATGACGGCGACGCCTTCAGTGGCGTTTGCTTCATCAGGGGGAAGGCCTAAATCTAAAGCAACGACTTTAGGCTCAAAACGTCTAACAGCTGCAATTGCAGTTTCTCGAGTAGCAGCTAACACCACATCATAATCAGCTAAACTCCATTTTAATTGCTTTTGAATACCTAAATCATCATCAACAATGAGTAATTTTTCCATTAACATTCCAATCCTTAAGCTGTTGCTTTAACTCTAGAAACTTATCTTTAGTGCGCCATGATAAACCCTAAATTAAAAAGCTAATTAATGGGTATAATAAGTTCGAAAATACTGCCTTCAGTTTCAGAACTTGTTACTTGCATACTGCCACCTAGACTCTCCACGAACTGTTTAGCTTCATATACACCAATACCCATGCCGGCATTTCCTTTAGTTGTATCAAAAGGTTTAAATAGCCTTTTTTGAATGAACTCGTCTGTCATCCCGCAGCCATTATCTACCACAGCAAGATGTAATACTTGGTCTAACAAAGAGGTGGTAACTTTAACCCAGCCTTCTCGATTTGTTGCGTCTTGAGCATTCTGTATTAAATGATTAAGTACGGATGTCAAAGTTTCTTCTTCGATAGAAACAGAAATAGATATATTGTCTTCAATTACTGCCGTTACGTGAGGTAAATTAATATTTCGCTGTTCAACCACTTTATTAATGAGTAACTCGATATCAACCTGTTTTTTAGCCACTTCAACAACTTGTTTATTGCGTAGTTGGGTAAGCACCTTTTCTAATCGAGAAGTAGCTGAGTTAATAGTGTCAAATACATCTTCAATAAATTCAGGGTTATCACGGTGCTTTTTAGCATTACTATGAATTAAGGTAAGTTGAGCTTGAATATTTTTTAAATCATGAACTAAGAATGCTGACATTCGATTAAAAGCATCGAATTGTTTAGATTCTAACAGTTGCGCATTAGCTTCATTAAGTGATAAATAATTACTCAGTTGTTTAGAAAGTGCAAAAAGTAAATCTCGGTCCTCCCAATTTAAAATGCCGTCATGCGAAGGGAGTGCAAGTAAAAAAAAGCCATATAAAGACTTTTCAATATAAAGCGGTACTAAAATATCAATATTTAATTGACGACAATAATCAAGATCAAGTAGTAAATCCGGGTAGCTGCCTTCAATTTCTTGATACTCTCTAACATCAATTATCCAACGATATTTTTGGCAGAAGCTATCTACGGCTGGAAGTGTTTTGTTAATGTGTAACTGATTAATAACCATACCTTGACTATATACACAACAAAAGCTACCTTCAGCCTCTTTTTTAATCAAAGCACTCTCTTTGACTTTTAAGGTCGAACCAATAACATCAACAGCTGTTTTATAATAATCACTGTCACTGATTTCTAATTGCTTAATCGATTTTAACCATTCAACACGATAATCGTACTTATTAGCAAAAAAATGTTTAGTAATAAAAACTTTAACTTCTTTGCGGAGCTTTTCTGTCATGAGTAAAGCCATTAACACGCCGCCCCCTAAAATAAAAAAAGAGACACTAACGGTTTCACTCCACTCGCCACCAATATAATTAATAACATAACCAGTAAAGGCCAATAACAACAAATAGCCACCAGAAATAATTAATAATGAGCTATAAAAAACGACTTCTCGAGAAATAAAAACATTCACTGACCAGTCTTTGATTCTTCGAGTACTGATTAAAATAAAAGGCATCCCTAAGGCGACAATAAAGCCTCTTGCATACCAATAGTTAAAATCAAGTTGACTGACCATTGCCGCTTGAGCAAACATCACAAAGTCAAAAACAATCGCCGTACCAATACCGATAACAAGTGGCCACATAGCGCGCTTAGCTTTAACATCAACATTTCGATATAACTGCTCTAACAAAACCAATGCCCATAGGTTAAGTGTTAAAAACAGTAAAAATAGATATTTACTACCACCTGAACTATAAAGGGCTATTGCCCAAAAAGAGGCTGATAGTAATAACCAGGTTAGCAGGTAACTTTTTATTTTTTTGTGAGTAAACAATGCTTGAGTCGATTGCACGCTATATTGAGTTGATAAAATGAGTATCGACCATAGTGCCAATTTTAAAGTTTCGAATATAAATGCTATTTGTAAGGAAATGCCACTATAAATTTGTAGTGCACTGAACAGAGAACTAAAAAGAATTAGCATACTGCTAATTGAGACTAACCGTCCTGATAATGTTTTATTTCCGGCGGCAAGTAGCAATAAAACAAAAATCAAGTAGGCACAGCTAGCAAAAAAATAGCCTAATAAGCCAATGGTTTCCAAATGGTTTGACCCATAAATAATAAATGATTGTTATCATATGAATTTAATAAAGTCTTCACAATGATTTAACTCAGTAAATACTAGACTTTACTTTCATCTATTGTATCGAATTTGCGTCTATTAAAAGGAGCAACAAAACTTTTATAGAGTAAATGTGGCAATAAAATATGTGTTGGCATTTTCAGCCAATGTGCACGTAAAAATAGTAAAAACAGAGCGTTTTTATACGATTGACTACCGTGATTTGTAATATTTGGTGATAATACCTTAATAAACAATTTTAATATTTGGCGCGATATAACTACCGATTTCAACCTTTTTTCACACTCAACTAGTAAGTTATCCTCTACTGATAAAGCAAAGAAATAACACTGAAGTTTTAGACAATAAAAAAAGATTAATTCAAAGCCCAGATCAATGGACCTTTGCTGTAACCTCGACAAAAATATTGGGTCTTTAGCTGTGTATTCAACAATGAGTAAATAAACATCATGCAAGTCTCTAAAGCCATGGTTAAATTCCCCATCTAATAAGAGATGGGCGGCGCTATGTAAAACTTTATCTTCAGCAGATAATGTTTTTACCCCTTTGTTATCTATCATTACATTTGAAAAAATTTTTTCACTATTTAAGCGCATGCGGCTCACCACAGGCACTAAATTGTGGTGTACATCTATCGTCATGCCCGTTCGAGTATTGGTCATAGGAGGGATTTCATGCATCCAGTCACGATAATATTTTTCATCGTGCTTATCCATTTTTTTACCTGCCCAACCGCTCCATCGGAGTATTTCTTCGGTGGCAGGAAGTTCTTTCTTAGAAACAAAAATATCAATATCGGCAAATAATCGACCTTGACTACATTTCGCGCCAGCTAATATATAAGCGCTACCTTTTAAAAAGACGGGATGAATACCGGCTGGCTTTAAGGCTTTTTCAATATAGCCAATCTCAGATAAAACATCGTGCTTATGAGCTAAGAAAACAGTATGAGCTGAAGTAAAATGCCATTGAAGCAAATCAGGCACAAAAGCAAACAATTCAGCATTGCTCAAAATAGAATAAATTCGCCCTACTAAACCGGTACTATAGGCTTGTTGAAGTAATTCATCCCATTGATGTGTTTCCCACTTTTTAACTTTTTGTGGGTGGCACAGTAAGATGATTATTGGCATAGATAATATGTTCAATAAAGTAATGAGTCCATAGTTGCAATAGCTTGAACAATGTCGCCATTATAATGAAATTCATAACAACCGACCTTATCATGTAGTTTACTTAACGCATCAAACCCTGCAGCACCTAATATTGAATAATTAAACGAATGGTCAGCTAACCTAAGGAAGCTATCACCTTTTGATAATTCAGTTAATGTGGAGTCAACACCCTGTTCATATTTAGGATAAACAATGAGTACGGGGGCAGCTGTTTTATTGAACTGATTAACATTAATGGATAAAGGTTTTAAATGGGCAACAGAGCCTTTCAAAGTATCATGAACTGTTGGGGTAAAACGTTCTGCAGATGTAAATGATTTAACGAAATCAATCGATTGATTTTTTAAACTTGTCGGTCTAGGGTTTGGCTGAATTTTTTTACCATCTAAATGAACCATAGTCAATTCATCCGACAATAAGCGCCAACCTCCAACTTCCACTAGGGCTGCACATAAAGTGCTTTTTCCAGAACCGGGTTGCCCTGGCATGATTAACGCTAAACCATTTTTTTCTACCACAGCCGCATGAATGATTAAATATTGATGACAATGATTAGTTACGCACCAATTTAATCCCCATTCAAATAAGGGCAATGCTTGTCCGTATGGCAAAGGAGTAAAGGGTTCAATTCCATTAAAATAAAATTGTACTTGGGGTTTGATATATTGACGTAATCCTGCTTTTTTTTCTACAGTAATGGTAAAGTCACACGGTTCCGTGATAATTTCACTATCGCTATAAAGTGTAGATAATCCGCTGACAACATTCGCTATATCTGAGTGAAGATTAACCGTAAAACAGCCTGCTCTAAAAGATAAACCCTCTGTTTTCAAACATAGTGATAGGTCTGAAAAAGATAAATCTTGCACCATCACTTAATAGGCTCAATTAAGTTGAGTTGAACTAAGGATGATAGGCTATCATAGAAAATAGTATATGAATCAGTCTGTTCTGAAAAAAAACTGGTTGCCTCTTTCAATTGCTCTTCTGTAAAACTTTGAGTTTTATCATTATCAAAACAAGCATATAACCTTGCTTCTGCCGCAGGTAACAATAAGGTTGTTTTAGTTAAACTATCAAAGATAACAATTTCTGGGGGGCACATATAATAATAAATGTTCCGCGAAGGTGATAAATGATAAAGCAAAATATAGTTAGCCTGAGTGATATAACTGCTCTAAGAAGGCTTGCAAATCAAAGCCATTAAGATCAATTGATGTACCAGAGACAGTAATATAATTGGCATCTAAGTTAGTATAGGCAAAATAAACACCAACAATGTCTTCTGCTGCCATTCTACCATCGCCATCACCCCAACCAAAATAATGCGCATTGAGAAAATTAGCAATAACATGAAACTCTAAGCTGCCTGGATTTTGTAATAAAACATCATGTAAGGTCTCTGTCGATGATACAGCACATGTCGTGAAAGCACCTTGAAACGCTATAGCATCAAAAAAGAGTGTTCCCTCAGGGTCTTGAATCTGAATACCTTGATACCCATATGACGTTGATAGCCTGGGATTGGGATAAAACCCAGCAGCTATCCATTGATTACGGTTACCATCGCCATTCAATTTATAGCCATTTTCTTTCCAGCCCCCAGGACTAAAGCCCTGACATTCATCGGCGTGACGTTCTACTCCTGATGGATTTACAGATTGAAAACCAGATAAAGTACAAACTGCACCAAAGGCAGGTTTGTTAGCAAGCAGTGTAACCACGGGCACACCCACAATACCCTTTTTTAATAAATTACGACGACTATTCCCCTGATTTGATTGCAAAATAACCTCCTTGATTTGTTTAACGCTATAAACTTCCTGCCTATGTTGATGAAAAGCAAGAATCAAACCAAAGTCATAAATCTCTTGATTTGATTAACAATTAATTATTGTGATATTTATCCACTGCCGCATAGTGTAAAAAAAACTGACAGCGACATAGTTTATAGTGTAGTTAAATAACGCTAAAATAAAAGTCGAAACAATAAATTGAAGATTGACGATGCACTATTTATTCAGGTTAGGTTGGTCTTGAAAATATGAAGAATGGGACTAACGTTTGATGTCTGCTTAACCAGACGATTGATACTACAATGCTTTGACAATGTTTTGACAAAAGAGGGCATCAATAAAATGGGATATACTCATTGGCGATGCAAATAATCACTCAAATAAACGAATGCTCAACAGCAACGCATCACAGTTGAGAATCAATCAGCGCCAAAGCCTCATCCAAAATGGCAGTAACCGCATTTTGTGCCTTTTCAGGGTTGCGGGATTTAATGGTATTAAGAATATCGGCATGTTTTTGTACATCAGCTCCGGGAACACCTTTAATTTTATTGGTGTAACGAATACTGACCTTTAGTGCTGTACCAATAAACTCGGTCAGTTGAATAAAAAATCGATTACCACTAGCTACCAGTATACTGGTGTGAAAAGCAATATCCGCATCTAATGGATCATCTAAACCTTGGTCGGCTTCAATCATGCGCGCTAACGCCAATTCAATATTTTCCAATTGCTCAGATGTGGCATTTGTCGCAGCAAGTGCCGCTGCTTTTGGCTCTATCGCAAGTCTTACTTGAGTGAATTCCTTTAATAAAGCCAACGAGGGTTTACTGCTCAAGATCCAGGTTAAAACATCGGTATCAAACATATTCCAGCTACTTTCAGGTAACACTCTTATACCTTGTTTAGGACGAGAAGAAATCAAGCCTTTTGCTGAAAGCATTTTTACCGCTTCGCGAGTCGAACTTCGACTGACATTATATAGCAAACAAATTTCCGCTTCTGATGGTAACCCTTCTCCAATCGGATATGTGCCTTTTACTATCGCGATTCCTAAATCATGGGTCAGTTGGTGTGTTAAATTTTGTCTAGGAGAAGGCTTCATCTAGTTGAGTTCCGTTTTCATTTAATTAAAATATTATATAGTATTTAATGACCTACTATTATGATATAACTTTATCTAGCTAAAGAATAATAATAATACAAAAAAACTATATGTTTTGTTGTCTTTTGTTAACAATAGATCGGTTAATTTTAGTATGTTATCTGTTGGAGTATTGATGTGGGTTTATCAACTCAATATAAAAGTTTGAAAAATAAAGTTGTATTTATTACGGGCGGCGCTAGTGGTATTGGTGCCTCAATGGTAGCAGCTTTTGTAGAGCAAGAAGCAAAAGTAGCATTTGTTGATTTAAACCAAAACATAGCAGCGAAGTTAATAGCTAGCTTATCATCAATAGCCACCAGTAACGTTTGGTTTAAAGCCATCGATGTAACAAAATCAGAAGCATTGCAACAGGCAATATCTGAGGCAGCAAATCATTTTGGACGCTTAGATGTATTAGTCAATAATGTGGGTAATGACAGTCGTCAAGATATTGAACAAATCTCTGCTCATAACTGGCATAAATGTATGCAAGTTAATCTAGATCCTGCTTTTTTTGCTTCACAAGCCGTCTACAACATAATGAAGAGAAATGCTTCTGGTAGCATCATTAATTTCAGCTCCATCCATGCCTTGATAGGTCTTCAGCATATGACCGCATATGCTACTGCCAAAGCAGGATTAATGGGGATGACCAAAGCACTATCGAAGGAGTTTGGTGAGCATAATATTAGAGTCAATGCCATTGTTCCTGGCTGGGTTGCCACTGACCGTCAACTGTCCAGCTGGTTAACTAAAAAAGAAGAAGAAAAATGGATGGAGTCGATGGCATTGAAAAAAAGAATTTCGCCAAAAGATGTCGCGAATTTGGCGCTATTTTTAGCCTCAGACGACAGTGCATTAATCACCGGGCAAAGCATGATAATTGACGGCGGGAGAACATAATTGCAACGTCATGAATATGTTGTTGTCGTTGATTGGGGAACCAGCCATTTACGTGCTTTTTTATGTCAAGTCAATAATGATAACACCCTCTGCCTAAGTGACAAAGCGACTAGTTTGGGGGTGAACAAGGTCGTTAATAGCTTTGAGCAAACGCTCTTTGATTGTATTGCGCCTTGGGTTGTTCAATATGGCAAAATACCCATCTTTATGATGGGACAAATTGGCTCGAGTATTGGTTGGAAAGAAACAAACTACCTCCCTTGCCCTACTGAGCTTGGCGACATAGCATCACAATGTGTAAATTTTTCTTGTGCTGGACATGAAATAGCCATTATTCCTGGGTTAAGTTGTCACTTAAGTAATGATAATTATGATGTTATGCGTGGTGAAGAGTTACAAGTTCTAGGCTGGTTACAACAAAACCCTCAACATTTTATTGGCACCCATTTGATTTGTTTACCGGGCACTCATACTAAATGGGTATTGATTAAAGCAGGTAAGATTGAATTATTTAAAACAGCGATGACAGGTGAATTATTCGATTTATTAACCAATCACAGCATCTTAATTCAAAAAAGTGATGCCCTATTTGATCAACCCTCTTTTCAAAAAGGGGCAGACTTTACCTTAAAAAGCGAACGGGGCAGTTTTACTCATGGCCTATTTAGTGTCCGAAGCAAACAGCTCTTTGGCGAGTTAACCAATTCACAAGCAACCTCATATCTTTCAGGTTTACTTATTGGTAGTGATGTCCGTGCCGCAATGAATGCCGAGGAATGGCAATTATCCCAATTAGGTGAAGTGTCTATTATAGGGGCGAAGCGCTTAAGTCATCAATTTTCGCAAGTGCTAAAAATACATGGTATCAAGACCAATATATGCAAAGTGACTGAAATGACCTTATTAGGCTTTAACGCAATTTATCAGCAAATTATTGCCTTGCCCTCCCCAAAAAAGTAAAGGCACTTGATGTGATGCTAGCCAATATTATAAAATTAAATAACACATACAATAGTAATCCTCTTGGTCATGAATAATTACCCGTATGATTAAACCTGTAACAGCTACACTATTGAAAGTTATTCCTTGTCAATGTCAGCTAGGCGAATCAGTGTTATGGCATGTAGAACAACAGGCTATTTATTGGCTTGATATTGAAACAAGTCATTTGTACCGATACTTTGTTGCCACAGAGGCTATAGAAAAGTTTACCTTACCCCAGCGTGCAGGCAGCTTTGCCTTCACCCCTATAGATGAGCAAATCATTGTCGCCTTTGAACAAGGTGTTGCTCGATATAATTTACGATCATCGCATTTGGAATGGATCAGTCAACCAGAGCATCATATAACCGGTAATCGCTTCAATGATGGAAGAGCCGATCAACAAGGACGTTTTTGGGCTGGAACTATGGTGGAAACAGCATCTACATTAGATCAGCAAGCTTATTTATATTGTATTGATCATCAACTTAGCTGTGATACAAAAATGAGCCACTTAACTATTTCTAATGGCTTATGTTGGAATACATCAGGAAATATCCTTTATCATTCTGACTCCCCTACACATAAAATTTTTCAATATGAATTTTGTAAAGCAACCGCGGCTCTCACTAATAAACGCTTATTTGCCATGACCAACAAGGCCACATTTCCTGATGGCTCTACGGTAGACGCTCAAGATCACCTATGGAATGCGCAATGGGGCAGTAGTAAAGTCGTGAGATATGATAACAATGGGAATATTGATCTCTCAATAACTTTGCCAGTATCACAACCTTCTTGCGTTGCTCTAGGAGGGCCTAACCTAGATTGGTTAATGGTAACAACCGCAAAGCACGGCTTACCTGAGCACAAGTTATCCACTGAATCCTTAGCGGGTAACGTTTTTATCTATCAATTAAAAGGCGTTAGCGCTCTAATTGAGCCCAAGTGCACTATTTAGCGTTAACAAGCAACACCAAGCTTTTCTACCTTATTGCGCGCACCAAATCCTGAGAACACTTAATTTAAGGTACATATCACTAGACAAGATAATAGCTTAATGGTTTACTTAAATTATCATATAAATAAGATTAAAAAATGAAATCTATCCATTTAAGTAATTCAATTGCCAAAATAGAAATTGCGCCTTCATTAGGTGGCGCAATCCTGGCTTATGAGGCAAAAATTAAAGGTGAATTTCTGCCTATTTTAAGACAGGCTAACCAAGCCAAAACGGTACTAGAAAGCAGCTGTTTTCCTTTGGTACCCTACTCTAACCGGATCAAACATGGTCAGTTTACTTATCTAGAGAAAAAAATTACGCTGCCCCTCAATCATTTTCCTGAAAAACATAGTATTCATGGACACGGCTGGCAACTACCTTGGGAAATCATCGATAAAACAGAGACTAGCTTAACACTGCAATATCACTATCAAACAGCTGAGTGGCCCTACTCTTATAGTGCTACACAAGTTTTTATACTTGAACATAATACCTTAAACATTACTTTATCCATTATTAACACCGCCAATAATAACATGCCTGCAGGCTTAGGTTTACACCCTTACTTCAGCTTAACCAAGGACACCTTAATTCAATGTTCTGTCGATAAAATGTGGGCAGTAGATGACGAAAGTATGCCAACATCACTGGTGAGTCCCCCTAAAAATATAAAGAGTGCTGAGGGCTTATTAATAGCCGGTAGCAAGCTCGACAATGTATTTACTGGCTTTGCTGGGGAGGCAACCATCACTTGGCCAGAGTGGCAAGCAAAAGCCAATATTACCACTTCATCCAACTGTCAATTTATCGTGATATACAGCCCTGACGGGGAAGACTATTTTTGTTTCGAACCGGTCACTCATTGCACTGATGCCATCAACATGGCAAATAAGGGTTTGAAGAATACCGGCATTAATTATTTAAAACCTCAAGAAAAAATGACAGTGTCAATGCGAATTTCTGTTGAGGACATTGCAAATTAAGGAGCATTATCATCATTAATGTACTCATAATGCCTCTTTTGTTGCTACAGGCATTTTGGCTTCGATTTAAAACGTTAAAGCTGCCAGAGCCCGAGGGTAAGCGTTCGGGGCACTGTGGTTCCGGGGATCAAATAAATGTACTGATTATTGGTGATTCAGCGGCTGTGGGGGTTGGCGTTAGTGAGCAAACAGATGCGCTAGCAGGGCAGTTATCAAAAATCCTATCAGTAACACACCGAGTGAATTGGACTTTAATTGCTCAAACAGGCCTAAATTCAGCCGATCTTATAGAAAAATTGAAGGCATTACCGATACAACCCTTCGATTATATATTGATATCGGTAGGGGTTAATGATGTCATCAGTGTAACCACTGAAAGTGATTGGCATAATAATGTGAATATTTTAGTTAAACTATTAAAGACTAAATTTACCACCAGTAAAGTATTATTTTCTAACGTTCCACCTATACATTCTTTTAGCACTATTCCTCAACCTCTTCGATGGTGGCTGGGTAAACGAGCCAAAAATTTTAATCAACAGCTATCGCTAGTCATTGAAAATAATCAGCAATGCTCAACGCTGACCTTAAATCTTCCTTTTAAAGCAAAATATCTTGCTGAAGATCAATTTCATCCATCGATACATACCTATCAGCTTTGGGCAAAACTAGCCGCTGATACCATGTTGTTATCATTACAGCGCAAATAAACCTCATCCTAATTAAATAGTTAAGCGGCGCTATGGGTAACCTATAACCAATAAAAAGATATTCCTTTTATCAATCAAGATAATAGTTTCAGAGTAAGTAGCCCCTTAAGCGGCTGAATAAATATACACAAAATAGATAATGACTCTAAAGAATTATTAACAAGACTTATAGTTGTGTATTCAAAATTAGAATTTCTGCTTTGATATTTGATATGGGAAGATAAGCTATAACACTCGGTATAGATTATATAATTGGTAAGAACAATGGCTATTGGTGCTACAGCCAAGTCAGAACAACTCACAGAGTAACAAAGAGCATTTGACACTAAGATTCAACCCTTAGTTTCTACTGAACTTGCTAGCGTAATAGGCAGTTTACTCTGCACTTTCCATCTAGTTGATGCCTTAATAATGGTTTCAGCTACAAAAAAAATCATAAAAAAGGATGATAACATGAATCAATTTTCAGGTAAGACAATGGTCATTAGTGGTGGCGCAGAAGGTATTGGCTTTGCTATTGCTCGCGCTATGGGTAAACAAGGAATGAATGTTGTATTAGGAGATATAGATACTAATCAACTCAGCATTGCTCAAACAAAATTAGAAAACGAAAATATTAAAGTATTGACCGTTAAAATGGACGTCACCGATCTTGCCCAATGGCAAAACATAGCTGACAAAGCTATTGAGCGTTTTGGAAAAATCCACATGTTAGTGAACAACGCAGGTGTTGGTAGTAACCCAGGGGTTATTGAGCAAACAGATGATAAAGACTGGCGTTGGGTGCTTGATGTCAATTTAATGGGGGTTATTTATGGTACACAAACCATGGTGCCTTTAATGAAGCAACATGGCGAACAAAGTTGGTTAATTAACGTCGCCTCTATGGCGGGAATGATGGGTGTGCCTAAAGGTGGTGCATATACGGCAACTAAAGTAGCGGTAGTCGGTATGTCGGAAAGCTGGTATGCCGAATTAAAACCACACAACATTCAAGTATCCGTTCTATGTCCTGCTTTTGTTAAAACGCGTATTAATCTATCCAATAGAAACAAACCTGTCGAACTTAAGAGTGAAAAAGAAAAAAATGCCAATAAAATGCAGCCTTCGTCTACGGCTAAGCATATGCAGAAAGTTATTGATAACGGTTTGTCTCCCGACGTTGTTGGTGAACGTGTGGTTGAAGCGGTTAGCAATAAAGAACTCTATATATTTACGCACCCTAACTACCGTAAAGTGGTACAAAAACGCTTTAAAGCCATTGATGATGCTTTTGCTCGTGCCGAGTTAAGTCCGTTACTAACCAGTGTTCTTGACGAAGAAATTGCAATATTTACCAATTAACCAATGTACAAAAACGGGGCAAAACTGATGCCCTTAACTTCATTTTTTAGAGTCAAATAAAAAGGGAACAACATGTCTTCAAATAAACAATTTGGTGTGGTGGTTTACGGCGCTACAGGGTATACAGGACGATTAGTTTGTGAGTATTTAAATAAGCAATATGGGGTCAATGGTGAGATAAAATGGGCAATGGCTGGTCGTAGCCAAGAAAAACTCGTTCAAGTACGCGATGAAATGGGTATTTCAGATGATGTGCCCTTTGTCATCGCTGATGCGGACCAACCAGCATCAGTAAAATCGATGGTTGAAAGTACGCAAGTGGTGTTAACCACGGTTGGCCCTTATCAAAAGTATGGTTCAGATTTAGTGCGTATGTGCAGTGAAACAGGCACTGATTATGTTGATTTATGTGGTGAACCTGCTTGGATGCATGAAATGATTGACGCCCATGCTGAAACAGCAAAAGCGAGTGGCGCACGCATTGTGTTTTCTTGTGGTTTTGACTCAGTACCTTTTGACTTAGGTATTCACTTTTTACAAAATGCTGCTATGGCGCAATTCGATCGACCGCTTTCACGTGTGAAAGGTCGTGTCCGGGCAATGAAAGGTACTTTTTCTGGGGGGACTTTAGAAAGTTTTCGCTTAACGATGAAAGCTGCCGCTAAAAACCCAGGTTTAATCAAAGTACTGACTAACCCATTTGCCTTAACAGGCTCGTTTACCGGCCCCAAACAACCCTCAGGGATGGCCCCGATTTTTGACGAAGACTTAAATAGTTGGTCGGCGCCCTTTGTTATGGCGACAATAAACACCAAAAACATCCACCGAAGCAACTACTTATTAGCGCACCACTATGGTGATGATTTTGTCTATGATGAAATGATGCTTACCGGCCCAGGAGAGCAAGGTGAAGCTATGGCCAAAATGGTCGCTGCAGATAAATCAATGGCCAACGATCCGATGCAACCGGGTGAAGGTCCGTCAAAAGAATCGCGTGATACCGGTTTTTATGATGTATTATTCGCGGGCTCTAACAGTCATGGCGATACCTTAATGGCCAGTGTTAAAGGTGATAAAGACCCAGGTTACGGTTCAACTTGTAAAATGATCAGCGAAAGTGCGATTTGTTTGCTGAAAAATTTAGATGCCGCCGGTGGTGGTATTTGGACACCGGCTTCAGCAATGGGTACTTTATTAATTGACCGCTTGCAAGAAAATGCCGGTTTAACCTTTCAATTAGAAGGCTAGTAGAGAGCTAGTTAGCCTCAATGTAGCTTAAACTGCTCAGTTTTATAGTGTATTGACCACACACTATAAAACTAAGTATTCATATCAAATAAAACCTTTAACAGTATGCTTCAATAAAGCAGAGACTTTAACCACTCATTGAAAAAGCTCATTCTAGCGCATTCAACTCAAAAATTAATGCGCTTTGTGGAAACAATATCGGTAATTGCATGCCAAACTGCATTAGCACTTCACCGGTAAACTGCTGTCCGTCGACTTTTGCTAATATTGAAGGTGAATACTCATCAACAACACTGGGCCAAATAAGTGCTAGTTGATACGTTGTTGTTGCTTTAAGACCGACAAACCTAAATTTGGGTGGTGTAGTCCGTTGTGTTTCTTTAACGCTATTGTAAGCAAACAGCGCTTGAGATTTTTCTTGGTTAACTATACCAAAGTTAATGGCATCACCATCAGAGTCAAGACGCATTAATTTACCACTATGAATTAATTGCCGATGTTTTTTGTGTAACGCTACCGCTTGAGATAATTTTTTTTGCTCTGTTTCAGTTAATTCACGCGGGTCCATCTCCATACCCATATGACCAAAAAAGGCCACTGCTGCGCGCATGTCCATGCTTATATGACGGCCGGTAATATGACAATTTTTTGGTCCGACATGTGCTCCCATAACTTCTGCAGGAAAGAAAAATGAACAACCACGTTGAATAGCCAATCTATCTAAGGCGTCGTTTGAGTCAGAGGTCCACACTCTATCGGTATGCGCCAATATACCATAATCAACCCGAGCGCCTCCTGATGAACAGCTTTCAATTTCAACATGTCGGTGCTGTATTCTTAAACGGTCAATAAGTTGATACAAAGCATGAGTCTGTAAATGTATAGCCGGCTTACCTATGGCATTACCCGCATGATTAATATCTCGATTCATATCCCATTTAATGTACACAATCTGAGGGTACTCATTCAAAATATCGTTAATGGCCTTAAATAAATAATCAACAACTTCTTCACGAGTTAAGTCTAATACTAATTGATTCCTAAAGGGTAACTGCTCGTTTCCCTTTGTCGCTAATACCCAATCAGGGTGAGCACGATATAGGTCACTATCCGGGTTCACCATTTCAGGCTCAAACCACAAGCCAAACTCCATTCCCTGTTTGTTAACGTGTTCAATTAAAGGAGATAACCCTTGCGGATAAATTGCTTTATCGACCGTCCAATCTCCTAATCCAGCAAAATCGCCTCTTCGGCCTTTGAACCAGCCATCGTCTAACACAAATCGTTCGGCTCCTAACGCACTCGCTTTTTCAGCTAACTGCTTTAATACCTCAACATTATGATCAAAATAAATGCCTTCCCAAGTATTATAGTGAACAGGACGTGCTTTTTGTTTTGTTGTCGCTAATAATAACTTTGTCCGTACAAAGTGATGAAATCCCGCAGATAAATCACTAAAGCCCTTGGCAGAATATGACATGTAAAGTGTAGGACTAAGATAAGATTGCTGCGCTAACAACTCAACTTCTCCCGGCAATAACAATTCACCACATTGGACATAACTGCGCCCTTCGGGTAATAATTCTGCACGCATTTTATGGTTACCACTCCACCCTAAATGAAAACCGTAACATTCCCCTGCTTGCTCATTGGTTTGCGGTGTATGCATTACCAACCCGGGGAAGTTATCATGGGAGGTTTTGCCTTTACGATTTTCACGGACAAAACTTCCTAAAAACAAATCCAATGATTGGCGTTGAAATTCATTCGACCAACGCCCGCCAAATGACATAATTTTAGTTAAGTGATCAGGAAGCGGTATGGTAGGCGCAGCACACCAATTGATAATTAAAGGGGTATGGGATAAATTAATAACTTCTGTTGAAGCTGATAAAACATCACTGCTTACATCTAATTCTAAGGTATGAATCACCTTAATTTGGCGAATAGAATCAACACTTTCAAAAACGACACGATTGTGCTTTGTTTGTGAAATAGTCTGTAATTCCCCCCCCGTAGACCAGGCAAATTCACTATTGAGTACTTCAAGTCCCGGCGCTCCAGTAAACCCTTGACCGAGTAAAGGAGAAAGAGAGATAGGCGCTTCAATCACCAAAGAGCATTTAGCTTCTTGGCGGGTCGCCAATAACCCTATCATCTGTGCTGAGGTGTATTGAGAAAGCTTTTTCCCGTAGTAACTAATGGCTGGCGTATTATGTTGACAATCGATCAGTAGACTATTGTTTTTACTATGGAGTTGAATAACATCTTGTAAGGGTTTCATCTAACAATCACCTTTAACTGGCTCGTTCAATTGAACTTATTTTCAATGTTCGCTAATTTACTTAGTGTTAATTAAAAAGTAATAGTATATATCATACAAATGGCGTTAATATAGATGCACATAAATTTTAACTACAGATAACCCCACAAAAGTAAGGTTTGCTTAAATCTAACACATAGCGGTCACATCTATAGAATAATAGCCAAAGAGTGAAAAAATATAATGTTAGGTGTTTGTTATTATCCTGAGCATTGGCCCGAATCAATGTGGGCACAAGATGCCCAAGAAATGCGTGAACTTGGCTTACGTTACGTGCGTATTGGTGAATTTGCTTGGTCAAGAATTGAATCTAGCGAGGGTGTTTATAGCTTTGAATGGTTAGACCGAGCAATTGAAACCTTAGCGGCTGCCGGTTTAGAAGTGATCATGTGCACTCCTACTGCAACACCGCCTAAATGGTTAATTGATAAATATCCTGATATTTTACCTGTTGATATTAATACTGGCTCAACCCGTGGTTTTGGCTCACGTCGACACTATGACTTTTCCAGTGCTAATTACTTTCGTGAGGCAATGCGAATTTCCGAAGTACTGGCCCAACGTTATGGCGAACATCAAGCAATATGTGGCTGGCAAACGGATAATGAAATAGCCTGCCATGACACCACGCATAGTGGTTCAAATTCGGCCAAAGCCGCCTTTCACCTTTGGTGTCAAAACCGTTATAAAACCATTGAAAAACTCAATACCGACTGGGGCACTGTTTTCTGGTCGATGGAATATCAAAGCTTCGATCAAATTGAACTCCCTCTATTAGCAGTGACAGAAACTCACCCGGCTCATCAGCTAGCTTATCGCCGCTTTAGCTCAGATCAAGTGATAACTTTTCACAACAAGATGATCGAAATTATTCGCCGTTATGCCCCCAATAGATTTGTCACTCACAACTTTATTCCTATGGTGGATACCCAAACCGATAATTATGCCCTTGCTGAAAATTTAGACTTTGTCAGTTACGACAATTATCCCCTCGGCCGTTCCGACTTATTTTTTGCCAATAAATCAGCTGAATTATTTAAACCTTATATGCGTACCGGTCATCCTGACTTTGCCAGTTACGACTTTGATCAAAGCCGCGGTATCAGTAAAAATAATTTTTGGATTATGGAACAACAACCAGGGCCAGTTAACTGGGCACACCATAACCCTCGCCCCGAAAAAGGCATGGTACGTTTATGGTCGTGGCAAGCGTTTGCTCACGGTGCAGATTGTGTCTGTTATTTTCGATGGCGCCAAGCTCCCTTTGCTCAAGAACAAATGCACGCAGGCGTTAAGCGCAATGACAATTCAAAATCAGCCGCATGGGCTGAAATTGAACAAATGCGTGATGAGTTAACAGCCGTCAACTTTTCTATCGAGGACCAAGTTCAAACAAGGGTGGCAATAATATCAGGGACAACTAACCAATGGGTCAGTGAAATAGAACGTCAAGGGGATAGTTATAATCATCAACAAACAGAGTTCGCTTATTATTCGGCGCTTCGGCAGTTAGGCTTAGTGGTCAATTTTATTGCCATTGATCATGATTTCAACCAATACGACTTAATTGTGGCTCCTTGCTTACCTATTGTTGATGACGCCTTTATTACAAAATGTAAACACACCAAGGCGCACATCGTATTTGGTCCTCGTTCTGGGGGAAAAACCGATGAACTTTCTTTAGCCCCTAACTTGCCGCCAGGTAAACTACAAAGCTTGCTGCCAATAAAAGTACTTTCTACAGAAACAATTCGCCCTGACTGCAGTGAGTCGTTGAGTTATAACGGCAGAACCTTTGAAAGCCGCTGTTGGCGAGAAGAGCTAGCAATAAGTCAGGAAATTATGGTTGATGCACACTACCATGACCAATCTCCAGCAGTAGTACGTTTCGGCAAGACCAGTTATATCGCCACCCTGACTTGTGATGCCTTCTTAATTGAATTTTTTGCTCAATTAGCCAATGAACTCAATATTGACACCATTAAATTACCTAAAGACATGCGCATTGTCTATCGAGGCAATCTCGCTTATCTCTTTAACTATGCTGGGCATGCACAAACCTTCCCAGCGAAAAACATCGGCACATACCTATTAGGGCAAGCCCACATGGCTCCTTATGACGTCGCCATTATTAAACTCAATCATTAACCACACCTTATTGATTGTTAATTAACTCGCAAAAGTGAACAAGGAGAATCCGTGAATATTCAAATAGCCGTTTTTTTATTTATCACTGTGTTAATCGCATTTTTAACCTATTTAAAATGTAGAGGACATGGTCGAGGCAAAGGTAAGGATCAACAAAATAAAGAATACTTTTTAGCCGGTGGCGGCTTGGCCTGGTATTTTGTCGCCGGCTCAATAACACTCACTAACTTGAGTACCGATCAGTTAGTGGGGTCAAATGGCACACAAATGGCCTTGTTGGCCTGGTGGGAATTTGCCGCGGTGATCGGTTTAATCATGCTCGCCAAAGTATTTCTACCCGTTTATTATAAATACAACTGCACCACAACCACAGAATTATTAGAGAAACGTTATAATAACAAACACATTCGCGCAGTTATCGGCGCTATGTTTTTTCTTAGTAGCGCCTTAATATTCTGTCCTGCCGTTATTTATTCAGGTTCGTTATTCATGCAAACCATGTTTAAAGTCGATATTCCCTTGATGTATATCGCCACTGCCTTTGCCACATTAGGGGCAATGTACGCTATCTTTGGTGGGCTCAGGGCGGTTGCCGTCTCTGATACTTATTCTGGTGTATTACTTTTAGGCATGGCATTGGTTGTTTTATTCTTAGCTTTAAATGCTATAGATTATGATTTTTCAGGCATTCCAGAGGAAAGACTCACCCTTATCGGTGATAATGACTCGCCAATTCCATGGCATACCTTACTTACCGGGATGATTTTTATTCAAATGTTCTATTGGGGAACAAACCAAGTTATTACTCAGCGCGCAATGGCGGCTCCCAGTCTTAAAGAAGCTCAAAAAGGCGTATTTGCGGCGGTCATCATTCGAATTATCATCGTTCCTGCTATTATTGTGATCCCAGGTATCGTCTCTTTTAAACTTTACGGCGATATAGGTGATACCGCTTACGGACAAATTGTCGGTGATTTACTGCCAGGTTGGCTCTCTGGCGTTTTTGCCGCAGCAATGGCTGCGGCAGTGCTCTCAACCTATAATAGTAATTTAAATTCAGCAACCGCACTTTATGTCTGTGATATCCATGAACCTTATATTAATAAAGATATTAACGTTCCTAAATTAAGTGCATGGATCACCGTCGCACTCACTATTATTTCGTTGGCGTTAGTCCCTGTCTATCAACAAGCGGAAAGTATTATAAACTTACTTCAACAGTTGTGGGGGTTATTTAGTATGCCTATTCTTTCAATCTTTATTGTTGGTTTACTGTTTAAAGGAGTACATGCTAACGCAGGTATAGCCGCGGTATTTTTTGGTGTATTACTTTATGGTTCACTCTCCTTTGAGTTCTCACCTTTTCATGCACCCTTTGGTTTACATTATATTCATTTAATGTTTATCACCTTAATTTCTTGTGTTTCTTTTGCACTACTGGTGAACCGCTTTATATTTAAAAATAAAGCAAGTTTAGCGTTTTCCAACCAAGACACAGTAGCGACATAACTATTATTGTAACCATATAAAAAAAGCCATTCCTCTGAATGGCTTTTTTCTTTTTACACGCCGAACTCACTAGCGTTTGGCAGTGAATTTAAATCACTTTAATATTCACTGATTGAACAGTTACCCCTGGGGTTTTCTCATACAATTTTATCATTCGATTAACTTGCACCAATGATGCGAGCATGGCCAAAATAGGCGGATAATAACCACGCTCAATAAATAACAATTTTTGCTCTGTCGTTAACTGCTTAAGTCGTTGTTCATTAATGCTATAAAGCCCTTTAATGGTTGTAGTTTCGCCATTATCACCATTGACGTTCAGCGCTAACTCCTGCAACAATTGATGTTCGAGTAGGGCGGCAATAAAATGTTCTGTACTGACATACTCTTGAAAAATCGCTGATAATTCTTGGTTAATTTGCCTTAAACGTTCACCGCTTGAGCTTTCAATACTCAACAAAGGCGCTGCCCCACTTTGATTAACCAGTTCGCTGTTAACATTAATGCAGGTGATTAATTGTTGTTCATTTTCAGGGTCTGGGCCGAGTCCGAATGGCAACATAGATAAACTTTTAGGTAAGTAAGCAATGTTGTCTGATGCTTGGCCCTTAAAAAAAATATTATCTTGTTGTAGGCCAAGCAATGCAATAGCCGAAAAACTGCCATTGTGACTGTTTTTTGTTAAAAATATCGGATAGCTTGACGATGCAGAAACAAATTCGGCGGCACTAATGAGGGCTTGGTTTTGTTGACTGATATCTTGCCAATCTAGCTCAGTACCCAGAGTAATTGTTTGCTGTAATACCTGTTTAAGTGGTGTAAATGTGGTCATATAACCCCGTTATCTTGATTAAATTTTTTGAAAACCATGTGTCTGAAGCTTTGTCAGCAGGGCCCTGTGCTCAGGTAAACGTTGACTGAGCTGCACCCTTGCTTGTTCGTTCAATTGAAACAGCTTTTCTGCGATTTGTGGCTGAGAAAGTAAATGGTCGCGTTGAGATAAGTCCGTTTTAAAATGCATGCCGTAGAGCACATAAAGATAACTTGCCGCCGGAAATGTTTCCACTGCACTTGAAAAGTCATATTCATGGGGCGGTTGATATTGCCATAATTTGAGCTGTTGTAGTAAAGACTCAGGGGTTGAAGAAGCCGCTCTCATGGCCTGCCAAAAGGGTTCATCGCGCTTACTAAGGAGATAATGCAGCTTTAAAAATTCAATGATTTTTTGCCAACGAATGGTCATATCTTGATTAAAGCGGTTAGCCACTATTGGCAATAAACTTTTACATCCAGGTAATTGCTGGGCAACATAATCAGCAGAAATTTCAATCAACATTAAGGCTGAAGCTTCTAAGGGCTCTAAAAAACCGGCAGAAAGTCCAATAGCCACACAGTTTTTATGCCAAAATTTTTCACGGTGCCCTGCAGTAAAGGTGATTTCTTTAGCGTTGAGTTGCGCACTATCAACGCCAATATAATCAGCTAACGTTTGTTTCGCTTGCGCTGTGGTGGTGTATTCGCTGGCGTAAACATAACCCACACCTCTGCGATTACTCAAACCAATATCCCATATCCATCCACAAGACTGTGCGATAGATTGCGTGTGGGAGGCAACCGGGGTCTCATTATTGGCATAAGGTAGCTGAACCGCTAAAGCGCTATCAGCCAATAAACAAGCTGATTTTTTAATAAAAGGCACTCCCAATGCTTGCCCTAGCAATAGACTTGAAAAGCCGGTGCAGTCAATAAAAAAATCACCCGAGATACTTGCCGTGCGGTTAAGCTCAATCAGCGCTATATTGCCCAGTGCATCTACTTTGACTTGCTCAACCGTATCAATCACGTGCGTTACACCTAAGGTGTTGATGGTATGTTCTTTAATTAATTGAGCAAACTTTCCAGCATCGAGGTGGTAGCCATAATTCGCCTGTCCTTGGTATTGTTTATCGGTAATGCTTTTAGGTGCCAAATTGAGATCACACAGCTTGGGTTGAAAACAGACACTGCTGGCAAAGTCTTGTTTAGTCTGTTGCATCCCCTGTATCCAAAAGGGGCTTAAATCAAATTTATTATGCCCTTGTGGCGCTGAAAATGGGTGATAGTACTTATCGTCTGCTTTGCCGTCGTACCAACCAATAAACTGATTACCTTGCTTAAAGCTTGCGTTACATTGGCGAAAAAAAGTGTTTTCATCAATACCTATTTTACGCAACGTATTACGCATGGTCGGCCAAGTGCCTTCACCCACACCTACCGTAGGAATATCGCTTGATTCTATTAAGGTTATCTTTATTGCCGAAGTTTGGCTTTGAAACTGTTTGGCTAATATCGCGGCAGTTAACCAGCCGGCCGCTCCTCCACCGACAATAACAATACGTTGAATCGGGTCACTCATATTATCTCCTAAATAATTATTCACCGTTTTATATTAACAAAATAATAGCGATAAAAAAGGGGGTCATAGACCCCCCAATAAAATGTGTGTCAAACAGCCTTATCTAAAAGCTGGCGCGAACACCCACTGACCAACGTGCCCCGGTATCTTCTAAACGGACAAATTGATTATCGTAACGGCCATGACGACGTGTTACTTCGTTAGTAATATTAACACCCTCAGCAAAAACCGTTACTGTCTCGTTAATATCATAACTACCACTGATGTCCCACTGAGCGTATGACTCAGTATTAAGTGGCTCTGTGCCTCCAAATGGGCTCACTAAATTTTGTAAAAAGTCATCACGTTTATTATAAGCAACGCGCGCTTGGAAGGGCCCATTTTCATAAAATGCAATGATATTTTGTGAGTCACCTAAACCTTCTAAAGCAAAGGATTCTGCAGCGCTATCGTCAATTTTTGCATCACTGTCAACAATAGTAGCATTAGCTTGTAAGCCAAAACCTGACTCCCAGGTGTGTGTCCATGCGAGTTCTACACCGTTAACTTGTACTACGTCACCATTGCGAGGACGACGGACATCAAACTCATAAGCCCCACTTTCTAAATTAAAGGTTTCGGTTGCCACCGTACTAAGGATGAAACTATCCACTTCTTTACTAAAGGCCGCCACCACAAAACTACTGGTGTCAGCATAATACCATTCGTAAGACATATCCCAGTTTGTAGACAAATAAGGTTTTAAATCTGCATTACCACCAGTCGCTTGGTTGTTATTAGGACGTGAGTTAGTTATCGATACCGCTGGGTTTAATGCATCCATTGTTGGTCGTGTTAACGTTTCAGAATAGGCTAAACGAAACAGCATTTCATCGGTTAGCTCTAGCTTTAAGTTCATGCTCGGTAAAATATTGGTGTATTCGTTAGCTGACGTTACTGGCGTACCATTATCACCTGCGGCATACACTTCATTTAAATCAGAAGGGTCATTTTCGATCGGCTCTAAGTCAATAAGCTCACGGGTAATACCGCTTAAATCGGCCTCTGTTTTTGAATAGCGAACGCCCATATTCACGGTCCAAGGCATATCTCCTAGTTCACCTTCAAAAGTAAAGTCTACATAGGCACTAACGACATCTTCTTCAACAATATAAGCATCAGACTGGCTTGTTGGGTTGTTATAAGCTTCACCAGTAATAGGGTCTAATGATGCGCGATATGCGCCGTATGCTGCTGGGTCGTAAGTTAACCAGGTATTAGGTACGCCAGCAAAAAAATCATTTGCTGTATATTGTGTTAATAAATCGGCTGAAACATCAGTACCATAACCACAATAAACGCCACAATCACTGGCAAAAAGACGCGAAGCTTCTTTGGTGCGATTTTGAGAATAAAGCCCCCAACGCATTTGGGTGAAAGTGTCTTGGTCTGTTTGCCATTTAAAATCTACACGGTATTCACTGAGCTCATCATCACGATCCCAACCATTACGTTCGTTATAATGGGCTTTACCGGCTTCTGCATTTAATAACGCCGCATCGCCACCAGCAACAGTTAGTGTTGGCGCATCTCCGCCTGCGCGGTTATCCCATGTATAGGCATTATTATAACCAATAACATTAAAGAACTCTTCACCACCACTATTCTCTTCGGCATTGGAACGTGACAGATCAACCGTCATGGTTAATGCATCATTAATGCTATATTCCGCATTAAGACCAAACGCATTCATGCTAACTTCACGGCCAAATGAGCGACGAATAAAGTCGGTTGCACCGGCATTTGAATTATCAATATAAACAACGGTATTATTCTCATCGATTTCAGCATCAATAAAGTTGCCTTCAGAGAACCAATGACCAGCATTGGTCGCTTGAGAGTCAACTTCAAATTTTGATACTAAACCATCAAATGTTAAGGTTAAATCATCATTGGGTGCATATTGAATTACAGCGGTACCACTTGTTCTGGTGCGCTCTTGCTCATCAACACCTATATCAAAGTTTTGTGGTACATTGACATTACTAAATTCTTTGCCATTTTGTGCGGTAAAGTTAACACCGGGGCGATAATAACGCGTCTCCATCATGTTAGTTTGTGACTCACGCTGCTGATGCGAAGCAGAAACAAGCACACCTAAACGATTGTCCATAAAGGTATTCGTTATCAAACCAGACGCTTGTGGCGATGTTTCACCGCTCAAATCATCGTATACCCCTTTAATAGACCCCGCCGCTTTAAAACCGTCAAAGTCGAAAGGCCGGGCTGTTTTTACGTTAATCGTTGCGCCGATAGCGCCTTCTTGCATAGATGCTGTCGGACTTTTATAGACATCAGCACCGGTAATCAATTCAGCGGCTAAGGTATCAAAACTAAATTCACGACCTGCATTTTCTGTGGCCATTTGACGACCGTTAACAGTCACCATATTAAATTGTGGGCCAAAACCACGAACAGATACATACTGACCTTCACCACCACTGCGATCGATTGACACACCGGTTATACGTTGAAGTGACTCTGCCACGTTTTGGTCTGGAAATTTACCGAGATCTTCAGCGGTAATACCATCTGATACATTAATGGCTTCCCTTTTGTTTAACATTGATTGTTTCAAACTGCTACGAATGCCAGAAACAACAATCACCTCAATTTCTTTTTCTTTCTCTATAGCAGCACTCTCTGCTGCTATAGCATTAACACTTGCTAATGCGCCCGCTACTGCTATAGCAGTAGCGGTGTACTTACCAAACGTTTGTAATAAATTACTCGACATTTTATTCCCCTGTTTTTATTATAGTTTTTTCATTCTAGTGTGTTTATTTTGTTTTTTTAATCGCTTGTCTACGCCTTGTGTGCATATAGTTAAAATAAGTTATAACTTATAACTTAACCTATTTATCATATAAATAACTTAAATATGTAAAATTTTCAACTATTTTAGTAATAAATTTGATGTTTTATTACCCAAAACTAGAGAAAAAACACTATTTAAAACCTATCTCGCGGTTAGTCAATAAAGGAAACTAGGGGGAGATGCCATACTTTTAGCACCTAGTTTTAGTACGTAGTTTTAGCACGCTTTATCATAGTCTACTCTTTAAATGTTCACTATGGGTGTGAAGCTTGATAACGGCTAAATTGGCGAGGGGATGCAAAACGTATTGACAACCGATGAAGGCATTCCCCCCTGTTTAAGTATCACTAATAGAGATGAATATCCTTTAACTTTGCACTTTATGAACCGCATCTAACCATTTTTCATACAGAGTATTACGTTGTTTATTATCTATTTGTGCAGTGAAGCGTTGATCACAATGCCACATATCCGCTAGTTCATCTGTTGAGCTATAAATACCTGCTTGCAGGCCCGCTAAATAAGCAACACCTAATGCGGTTGTTTCAATAATTTCAGGACGGTCGACCGTTGCTCCTAAAATATTAGCAAGAAAAGTCAGCAGCCAATTATTAGTCACCATGCCGCCATCAACACGGATCAATGATGGTCTTAGGCCATCACTCTCCATAGCTTTTTGTAAATCTTTGGTTTGATAACACACCGACTGTAATGCCGCAGTGACAATTTCATTAATACCTGAATCTCGGGTTAATCCTAATATAGCCCCTCTGGCATTAGAATCCCAATAAGGGGCTCCCAATCCGGTAAAAGCAGGAACGAGAAATACGCCATGATCAAGTGGCATATTTTCAGCAATAGCTTCTGTTTCACTGGCACTATTAATCAACTTTAAGCCATCTCGGATCCATTGAATAGTAGCACCTGCCATAAAAATACTGCCTTCAATAGCATAGGTGGGTTTACCCTTTAACCGATAAGCGACGGTAGTGAGTAATTTATTTTTTGACTTTAACGCCTTATCGCCGGTATTTAACATTAAAAAACAGCCGGTACCATAAGTGCTTTTTGCCATACCTTGATCAAAACAAGCTTGGCCAAATAATGCGGCTTGTTGATCGCCTGCCATCCCTAAAATAGCAATTTCACCGTTAAATAGTGACTCCTGTGTTTGGCCAAAATCAGCCGAAGAGTCCATCACTTCAGGTAACATCGACATAGGAATGTTAAATAAATCAAGTAATTGCTGATCCCATTCTTGGGTATGAATATTAAAGATCATAGTGCGAGAGGCATTGGTTGCATCGGTGCGATGCTCCTTACCTCCCGTGAGGCGCCATAATAAAAAGCTGTCAACGGTACCAAAAGCTAATTGGCCCTTTGCCGCTTTTTCTTTTGCCCCTGCTACATTTTCAAGTATCCAACGAATTTTAGTGGCGGAAAAATAGGGATCTAATAATAAACCGGTTTTATCGTTAATAAGCTCTTCGATATAAAGAGACTTAATAGATTCACAATACTCTGAGGTTCTTCTATCTTGCCAAACGATGGCTTGATAAATAGGCTCGCCTGTTTCTCTATCCCACACTAAGGTGGTTTCACGTTGGTTAGCCACCCCTATGGCAGATATTTCTGATGCTGCCACCTTATTATTCGCTAATACCTTTTGACACGTACTAAGCACGGTTTGCCATAAATCATTAGGGTTATGTTCAACCCAACCATCATGGGGAAAATGTTGTTCAAATTCTTGCTGTTCGATGGCATGTACTTTACCTTTTTTAGTAAAAAGCATAGCTCGAGAACTTGTTGTGCCTTGATCAATGGCTAAAATATAGGTTGACATTTTTATTATTTATCTTATTTATTCAAATAATTATTTAAACGATAATGCACAGAATTTTTACTATTGGCAATATTTTTTTCACTTTCGAACATCATCTCAATAATAATATCTTTTGTCAGCTGATCACTTGTGGGATAATTTAATCTGGTAGTTAATATTTAAGGGAAGGTTATACCCATGGCACTGAACCAACGCCAAACAGAACTTGTTGAATTAGTGCATGAAAAAGGCTTTGTTACTATAGATGAATTAGTACAAAATTTTAAAGTGACCCCGCAAACAATTCGCCGAGATCTGAACTTACTTGCTAAGGCTGACATTATTACTCGTCATCATGGCGGTGCCGGTAGCACCTCAACGACAGAAAATACGCCATATCAGTCTCGTAAAATTTTAAACCTATACGCCAAAGAACAAATCGCCAATGAATTAGTCAAAATGATCCCTAATGGTGCGTCATTATTTATAAATATTGGCACAACAACAGAAACCATTGCTCGGGCATTACTTAATCACCAAGGCTTAAATATTGTCACCAATAATATTCATGTCGCCACTATTCTTTCAGCTAAAGAAGATTTCAGCGTTATCATTGCCGCAGGAGAAGTGAGACACAGAGACGGTGGTATTATTGGTGAAGCCACTTGTGATTTTATGAATCAATTCCAAATGGACTTTGGCATTATCGGTATAAGTGGCATAAGTAACGATGGCTCTTTACTCGATTTTGATTTTAGAGAAGTACGTGTAGCTCAAGCCATCATTAATAATTCAACCCATGTATTGCTAGCCGCTGATCACTCAAAATTTGGTAGGCACGCCATGATAAAACAAGGCAATATCACCCAAATTAACCATTTATTTACAGATCAACACCCTCCAACCGAGATACAAGAGATACTTGCCCATAACACTATCTCAACTCATATCATTTCTGCATAAAATCATACGCTTTTTTGACCTTTATTTAATGCAATGTATTGATCAAAACCTACTAAATAACAATTAAGTAGGCCCTTTTATAGTGTTCAATAAACGATCTAACCTGTAACTAAAGAACATTTTTAACTTGAAACGAAAGCATACGAACATTATAATGAAAAATCGAACATCTTATTTATCATATAAAATATTATCAACAGGAAAGCAAATGAATGGAACAGACGAGTTATTTGACCTTGTTGTTGTTGGTGGAGGAATCAATGGTACCGGCACCGCAGCAGATGCAGCAGGTAGAGGGCTAAAAGTATTTCTCTGTGAACAAAACGATCTGGCCTCCGCAACATCTTCAAATAGCAGTAAGTTAATACATGGTGGCTTACGCTATTTAGAGCATTATGAGTTTAAATTAGTTCGACAAGCGTTAACTGAACGTGAAGTATTATTAAAAAATGCCCCTCATATTATCACACCGCTCACTTTTCGTTTACCCCATCAGCGTCACCTTAGACCATCTTGGCTGATCAGAGCTGGATTATTCCTCTACGACAATTTGGCCAAGCGTGTCACGCTTCCCGCATCAAAAGGGCTTAAATTTTCTAAAGATAGTCCACTTGTTAGCAACATTACCAAAGGATTTGAATATTCAGATGGCTGGGTTGATGATGCCAGATTAGTGGTTTTAAATGCAGTAGCGGCACAAGATAATGGCGCAACGATTAAAACTCAAACTAAATGTATTAAAGCAATACGTAAAAATGATATCTGGTTAATTACCCTAAAAAACAACTTAACGGGGGAAACCTATACCGTAAAGTCTAAAAGTGTCGTCAACGCATCAGGGCCATGGGTTGCACAATTATTTTCACAAGCACTCGCCCTGAAATCCCCGCAAAACATCCGCTTAATTAAAGGTAGCCATATTGTCGTTCCACGTATTCATAACGAACCTCAAGCTTATATGTTGCAAAATGCTGACCAGCGTATTATTTTTGTTATTCCTTTTGAGGAAGATTTTTCTTTAATCGGCACCACCGATGTGGAATATACGGGTGAGCCTTCAGAGGTAAAAATATCGGAAGATGAAATTCAATATTTACTCACCATTACGAATCAGTATTTTAAAAACAAAATTTGTCGGGATGACATTGTCACCACTTATTCAGGGGTAAGACCTTTATTAGATGATGAGTCGGTTGATGCACAAGCAGTGACTCGCGATTATACTTTGGAGATAGAAGACATTAACGACAAAGCCCCAATTTTATCTATCTTTGGTGGAAAAATCACAACCTACAGAAAGTTATCTGAAGCCGCTGTAGATAAACTTATTCCCTATTTTAAAAATATCGGTCCTCAATGGACAGCAAAAAGCCCAATACCTGGTGGTAACTTTGAAAATATTAACATATTCACTGATGAAGTTGAAAAAGCCTACCCATGGCTACCAAAAAAAATACGAACAAGATTTATTAGGAGTTATGGAACACGCCTATTTGCATTATTAAACAATTCATCTAACATCTCAGCACTTGGCCGCTCTTTTGGTGCTGATTTATTTGAGCAAGAAATTGATTTTTTAATTGAGCACGAATGGGCAACCAACGTAGAAGACATTATTTGGCGACGAACAAAGCGTGGTTTATATTTAACGACGCCAGAGGTCAAAGAAATAGCACACTATATTAATACCCACCCAATAACTGTTGCCCGAAAAACACCTAAATTAGTCAAAGCAGTTGAAGTCGCTTAAAAAATATATTTAGCTTAAAATCAACAACATACTTGAACAGTGTTGTTGATCTTATCCTTTATTTTGCTTTTAACGCTACCGCTGTTTATTTGAGCGAAGATGCTCATAGCCTAAATGTAAACTTGCACCGATAAAACCGACACATTTATTTCCATGTCCCTAGGGCTTTATATTCTATTGGCGAGTAATAATTTATACTCGCTAGTAATTTTGATGACATTAAAGTATTCACTGGAGAAGTTGCAAGCATCGCCATGGCTACCAAAATATACCAGTAATAATAGGCGACCAAGATGGAAGATATTATTTGGCGACGAACCAAGTGTGGTTTATATTTAACTACGCCAGAGGTCAGGCGAGGTCAATCGTCAGTGCTGAAATAATTGGCTACAGCACGTAAATCTTCAAGGTCAAGAATACCTGCGGCCATGCGCAATTTAAGTAAAACCATCAGGTAATTATAACGTGCTTCCGCCAGATCGCGCTTAGCAGCCACCAATTGTTGTTGTGAGTTCAGCACATCGAGATTGATACGCATCCCACCTTTGACGCTTTCTTTTGTCGCTTGTACCAGCAATGTCGCGGAATTGACTGATTTTTGCAATGCTTTCATTTGGGTAACACTGCTGCGCGAGGCATTGAATTGCTTGCGTAGCTCGATCATTACTTTACTGGTAGTTGCCTGTAAATCGAATCTGACCTTGTCACGGTTCGCCTCCGATTGGCGGGCAACGGCGCTCACCCGACCGCCCGAGAACAAAGGCACCACCAGTTGCAGGCCAATACTGCTTTGTGTGGAATCTTGCTGATAGGTATTAAGGGTTTCTGCATTGCTGCGACTATAGGTAACATTGAGCTCGACCCGCGGCGCGTGTCCGGCCAAACTTTTGTTGATTTCCTCCTCGGCCGAAACCAGCGCAAACTGGCCAGCGGCTATTTTTGCATTATGATTACTAGCGATCGCTTGCCAGTCTTCGAACACACTCAAAGCCTGGGGCTCCACCGTAAAGTCATCAACTAGGCCGTCGAGGTGTGCCGAATTTTCGCCAGTCATCGCATTCAGCGTATTTAGGGCAGTGGTCAGCTGGTCTTGCGCTGCAAATAGCTCGGCTTGAGCCACATCGAGCTTAGCCCCGGTTTCCAAGACATCAGTCTTACTACCCTCGCCATATTTATACATCATATCATTGGCACGCTTTTGTTCAGCAAAAGCATCCCGCTGCGCAACCAACAGAGCCAACTTGTCTTGCGCATAGCTAGCCTCGGTATACGCCAGCACTAGGCGTATGATCAGATCCTGTCGACGGCCGTCGAACTGAGCATCACTCAAATTTGTTTCGGCAATGCCTTGTCGATAACTGGCAAAGGTTTCAAGATTAAATACCGTTTGCCGTAGGGTGATGCGGTTAGAAATACTGGTATAGTCGGGATGGGTTTTGACCGGCAAGCCGGTAATACCTGGCTTGGTTTGCTCTGCCTTGTTTTTACTGTTGCCATAACTATATTCCACCGTTGGTAGCAAGCCAGCGCGCCCGATGACCTTGTATTCCTGACCGGCCTGGTTCTCAGCAAGAGCCGACAGATAAACAGGGTCATGGAGTAACGCTGCGTCATAAGCTGTCAGCAGGCCCATTGCTGAAACAGGCCCAGCAGCCAACACCAGTGTTAGAGTAAACCCTGCACGGTTAACCACCATGGAGAAAAAATTGATAAAAGTCATTCTTCTGCCATCGCTGATTGAGCTCGATCAAACACCGGCTTAAGTAGATAGTTCATCATAGTGCGTTCACCCGTTATGATAAACAGCTCTACCGGCATACCGGGACGAATTTCCAAATGAGCGAGCATCTTCACTCCTTCCAGCGCCACTGCCGCTCTCACTTTGTAATAGGCTTCTCCGGTACGTTCATCTACTGTCCGGTCAGCCGAAACTCGGGTCACTATGCCAGGAATATTCGGTGTAGTGGCGGCGTTAAAAGCAGAAAAAATTAATTCCACTGCTAATCCCTGATGCACTTTATCGACAAGTTGCACTGGTAACTTGCCCTCCACGACTAGGGTGTCATCCTTAGGCACCAGTTCCATCAAACTTCCCCCAGGTGCAACCACCGCGCCTTCAGTAAATACCTTCAAGTCCACTACTGTACCCGCAACGGGTGCCCTGACAAATATTTTTTTCAAATCAAAATCGAGGGCCGTTAGTTTATTATGTAACGCTTCGGCATCGCGTTTAACGTCGGCCAATTGGGAACGCACTTCCTTTTGATAATCTTGTTGGCGCTGCAACTTGCGTAAGCCAAATTCAATAATCTGGCGTTCGACGCGAATGATGTTACCGATATCTTCGGAAATACCGCCATTGACCTGAGCGAAGCTTCCCTCCAGCTCAAGTAGACGATTGTTTGCTACATAGCCTTCTTTGGCCAAGATGCGCATTCCGCCAAGTTGCTCCTTGAGAAACTGTTGTTGTTTTTTCTTGCTGAGCATAGCGTCTTTTAGACTGCTCAACTGGGCTTTGAGCCCCGCGATATTTTCGTCGGCGGCAGCCAACTCATTGCGCAGGGAAGACTGCCGGGAGCTAAACAATTGCTGTTGCAGTGCAATACTGCTTACCGCACGCGGGTCAGCGCTTGCCAACAGTAATTCAGGAGCAAAGCTAATGCTTTTTGCGCTATCGCTCTCGGCCTGAAGTCTGGCTTGACTAGCTTGCGCCGTATACCATTGCACCCGGCTAATTTCGGCAGCCGAACTAGCCCCGACACTATTCATCCGGAGTAATACCTGACCGGTTTCAACTAGATCGCCATTCTTCACCAGAATTTCATCGACCGTACCACCAGTCTGATGTTGAATAACCTTGCGACTAGAGGCGACTGCAACGTTGCCACTCAACGGTACACCTTTGTCGAGTGGTGCCAAGGATGCCCATAAAAAGAAACCGACCACGCCCAGCAAGATAATACCCCAGCCGAGTTTAGTGTAGGCGTCGCTGTTTAATTCCAGAAAATCGTCATCATGGCCCTCCATAGCATTGACGGCCTCCTTCTTGTTAAAAAAATTATTGATCATTTATCCTGCTCCACACCTTTGGCATTGTTCTGAGGCTCGGCCTGACCTTGTGCCGCCATCGTCAACACCTTTGTCGTATTCGCTTTTTTGGCCTCGGCAATGGCCTTTAAGACTTTATCTCGGGGGCCGAAAGACTGTGCAACGCCTTCGCGCAACAACAGCAGCTTGGTGGTCGCACGCAGAACAGAGGTGCGATGGGTGACCAGCACAATGGTCTTGCCAGACTGACGTAAATCATTAATGGCCAATAACAACGCTTCCTCGCCCAGCTCGTCAAGATTTGAATTAGGCTCGTCTAGCACCAGTAGCGACGGATCACCATACATTGCGCGGGCCAGCCCAAGCCGTTGCTTCTGGCCGCCTGACAAACCTGCCCCAGCAACGCCCAGCTCGGTGTCATAGCCTTGTTCAAAGCGCAAAATCATCTCGTGAACCCCGGCACGTTTAGCCGCAGTGGTGATTTTTTCTGCATCCACCTCACCAAACCTGGCGATGTTTTCGGCTACGGTGCCAGCAAATAATTCGATGTCTTGCGGCAAATAGCCAATGTGTGGCCCCAGTTGATCCTTGTTCCATTGATAAATATCGGCACCGTCAAGGCGCACCTTGCCCGCTTGTGCTGGCCATACGCCGACCAGCAAGCGCGCCAGGCTGGACTTTCCGGCGCCCGAAGGCCCGATAACACCCAGTACATCGCCGGGCTGCAGGGCGAACGTTAACCCTTTTAACACCGGCACAGTATTACCGGGTGCCGCCGCCGTGACCGTTTCGAACGACACGCTACCCAAAGGGTTGGGCAAGTCCATGCCAGCCTCCCGCGGCGGGTTTTCTGACAGCAATACATTCAAACGTCGGTAAGCACTCTGCACACCGCTCCATTGTTTCCAGACACCAATTAACTGGTCTATAGGCCCAGTGGCTTTGCCAAGTAAAATCGTCCCAGCAATCATCATTCCGGGCGATATTTTGCCTTCGATGACCAACAGCGCGCCTAAACCGAGCATCAATGACTGCATGGAAAGGCGAACGAACTTGCTTAGCGCAGTCACTATGCCCGCCTTTTCACTGGCCTGTGCCTGTAATTGTAGGAAGCGGCTGTGCAGTTTGAACCAACGCGATATCAGGTTTGGTAACATGCCCATCGACTCGATCGCTTCGGCATTACGCAAATTATTGGTCGCCATATTATTCGCTTCAATTGACAGTCCGTTTGCCTCCTCTAGTGGCTTTTTAGACACCATTTCATTGACAAAAGCCAGAATCACCATCATAAGTACGCCACAGGTAGCGAATAAACCTAACCAGACATCAAACAGGTAGATCACTAGCAGGTAAATGGGAAACCATGGCGCATCAAAAAAGGCAAACAAGCTGTTGCCGGTAAAGAACTGCCTTATCTGCGTTAAATCTTGCAACGCCTGACCGGCATTGCCTCCTTCGCACTTCAAGTTTTGCTCAAAAGCTGCGGTGTAAACGCGCTTGTTCATCTGCAGATCAAGCTTACTGCCCACCCGAATAAGAATAAAACTACGGACAAATTCCAAGGCACTAAGCATCAAGTAAGCACCAAGCATCACCACTGTCAGCATTAACAAGGTCATTTCATTGCTGCTTTGCAATACACGGTCATACACTTGCAGCATATACAGCGATGGCATCAACATCAGCAAATTAATGACAGCGCTAAAGATACCGATAGTGCGAAATGCGCCCTTGAACAACAACAGCACATCGGTAATTTCGCTTTCAGGTAGGGATAATGGGTATTTCACAGTAACTGGCCTAGGAGGTGAGAGAGTTGATCTTAGAGTAAACAATATACAATGTTACAGTATTATTATGCCTTATTGAAAGGCCTTATGAAATGCCTTATGGCAATGCCTTAGTCATTTTATTACAGCACCGCCACAACACTGAATAATCGCTGTGGCGGTGCCATTGATAAAAATACTGTTGCATTGCACGAATTGCAAATATCAGTTGCAGGCCATGTAAGGTAACCGACTATCCGTTAGCCAAAAATGAAGTTATCTGCATGTAAACTGTCCAAATCGACGCCAACCAAGGTGACCGAGTTACCGTTACCTAGATCGATGTTCACATCACCGTCTGTTTGCTTACTATGCGAAATGATTTTGCCTAGGTTGTCATAACCCATACCTGCAAATGCACTCAAGTCAATCACGTCTTCATCAATTGCGAAGTCGGTGATGGTGTCGGTTTCATCCTCGCCTTCTGGATTGAAGAAGAATGTGTCAGCTCCCAAGCCACCAGTGAGCGTGTCATTGCCCGCCAGACCAGTCAGAATATCAGAAGTGGCGGTCCCAACAAGTGTATCGTTGCCCTCAGTGCCAACAAGAGTGGTAGCTCCCAAAGTCACATTTATTACCTTGGTAATAACACCACCGTTTTGGTCGTCCAGCATAATGGTGAAGCTTTCAACTCTGGTATCGCCCACTGCCAATTCACTTTGAACCGTGCTCTCCGGCACGCTGTAGTTCCATGTCAACTGGCCGTCGCTTTCTATCACAGTAAGAGCCCCTAGCACGCTACCAATAGGAGTACCGTTGGATGAAACCAGATGTATATCACTCAGATCAGTATCAGTAAACTGAATAATACCAGTTTCGGTAAGAACCGCCACAGTAGGTGTGCTGACTTCGCCGTCTGTGACATCGAATTGGTACACACCTTCAATACCCGTATTACCTAACGTGCTGTCCAACGTTGACATAGGCGTTTGGTTGCCAGACCCCGGCATCTCATAGGCATCAATACCATTCCCTGAAGAGTAACCTGCACGAGCTGCACCTGATGGGTTCGCAGCCCCTCCGCCAGAATAGTTAATGTTCTCATATCTATAGATGATATTAAAATTACCATTACCTTGATCAATTAATTGAACCTGGTAAGCGTTAGGTAATGAATCGTTTCGGCTATAGTAGCCAACATCATCCCAAGTTGCGGTAAACACCCCATTCGTCTTATCAATATCCCAATACACAAGATTTGAACCCATCGAATTGCCGCCGGGTGTTGACGTACTCGTCCCACCACGGGTATCCACATCACCCCAAAATGGTGCAATCAATGCCTCGGACGGATTGATCGGCGTTGGCGAAAAACTTCTAAGGGACCCATTGAAACTAAGATTCCCATTATTATTCACGTATAAAGAGGTGTGATTTTCACCAAAGAAGTTGATGCCCGACTCACCAAATATTCCGGTAAGGTCAATTCGAGCACTACTGCCATCATCATTGGCCCCCAGAGTATTTTCACCAAATCCTTTATTTCCACCTAGAGTATTTACCAAATCACTCCCTGCCGCCAAATAAGCGGCGCCAACTGGCGATACCTCGGAAGTATTATTGGGAGGTAAAAAGAAAATTGAACCGGACAAGTCTTCTGCGGTGATCACTGGTGTGTCGTTGCTGCCTTCGATGGTGATGGTCTCGGTTTGTGCCACCGTACCACCCTTTGCATCGGTCACGTCGTAGCTGACCGTGATGACTTTATCGTCGTCAGCCCCGAGGCTTTCAAAGGCCGTATGAGTCGGATCGACCGTCAGCGTATGAGACTCCAAGCTAACGCCGGCAGGCGCGGTCGTTGACGAAGTTCCACCGTCAACCACATAGCTGACGCCAGTGACCGTTAACGTCGCGGTTTCGCCGTTGTCGACGTCACTTGCGCCGGCTAACAGATCCACATCAAAAGCGTCATCGCCTTCGAGGGTAGCGCTCGTCAATGCTTCGCTCACAACCGGCACATCATTGGTACCCGTAATCGTTACACTCACAGTGCGTTCAACTTGGCCACCATTATCGTCATCCAACGTGATAGTGAACTGCTCTATTTTAGTTTCAGTGGCTGCTAAGTATTCAACCGCGGATGCCGCAACGCTGTAGCTCCAGTCTATCTTGCCGTTAGCCGCATCAACCGTGGACGTCAACTCGCCCAAAGGCGCCGTAGTGCCGGTGCCTGTCGCCGTCACTGACGTCGTATGCGTGTCTGTGATATCTGCATCGGTAAAGCTGATCGTGCCCGTGTCCGTTAAATCACCCGTCGCTGTCAACAACTCAGTCACGCCACCTGTCACATCCGCCGCTTCAACAACTGGCTGATCATTCGTACCAGTGACGGTTAACGTTACTGTCTTAGGATCCGAGGCATTATTAGCTGTATTTGCTGAATCATCTGTTGCTACATAATCAAAGGTAACGGTTGCTGTCTCGCCTAGTGCCAGGTGATCGAAATCTCCCTCTACTGTATATGCCCCTGTCGCTGCATCTGTAATGGTGACTGCTAATCCAGTGATTGCTAC